>JANNBJ010000010.1:0-35727 GCA_031385325.1 Gammaproteobacteria bacterium
CGTCACCAACTTCGGCGCCTTCGTCGACATCGGTGTCCATCAGGATGGACTCGTGCATATTTCTGCGCTGGCCGAGCGCTTTGTCAAAGACCCGCACGAGATCGTCAAAGCGGGCGACATCGTCAAGGTCAAGGTGATAGAAGTGGATGTTGCTCGCAAGCGCGTTGCATTGACGATGCGATTGTCAGATCCAGCAATGGATCGAAACAAACAGACCGAAGACAGACGGCCCCGGCAGGAGCAGCCTCACAAGCAGGCGGCGAACAAACAGGCGGTGAACAAACAGGCGGTGAACAAACAAGCCGACACAAAAGGCATGGGATCGATGGCCAATGCCTTCGCAAACGCCAAACGCAAATAGTCGGGTTCGTCGAGATCTTCCCAGGCAGTCACAGTCGTATCCCCATGCACCTGGTTATGCTTTCCAGAATGCCGGCATGAGCAGGATGAGCAATGTAAAAACTTCAAGTCGTCCGATCAGCATGCCGATGATACCGAGCCACTTGGCGAACGAACTGACATCCGTAAATGTCGCCGCAACTTCACCCAGACCCGGTCCAACCAGATTGATGGTTGCCATGACCGCACCAAATGCGCTTTCCAGATCCAGGCCTGCGCTCATCATCCCGACAGTGAGTAAAAACGTTGTTGCAAGATAGAGAATCGTGAACCCCATGATCGAGACAAGCACTTCCTCGGCGACGGGCTTATCTCCCAATGTAACCAGTCTGACACTGCGTGGATGGGCCAACTGGTACAGTTGCCGCGTCGCTGTTTTCATGAGGAGCACGATCCGCACTACCTTGATTCCACCCGATGTGGAACCGGCACAGCCACCAATAAACGCTACCAGAACCACAATCAGTGGAATGTGCAGGGGCCATTGCGCGAATACTTCGGTGGTAAATCCTGTGGTGGTAATCACGGAGACCACCGTAAAAACGCTGTGCCGCAGCGACGTCCAGAAGCTGTCGTAGATCGAAGTCAACTGCAGACTGACCGCAATCAGCAGCGCGCAGAAGGCGATGATGCCCAGAAAGCTGCGTGCTTCTTCGTCGCTGAGGTATCCCCGTAGCGATCGGCGACGCCACGCGAAAAAGTGCAGCGAGAAATTAATGCTGCCACCAATCATGAACACGATCGCAATGATTTCGATGGTCACGCTGTTGAAGTACGCCAGACTTGCGTCGTGGGTCGAGAATCCACCCGTTGCCACCGTTGCATAGGCGTGAGTAATGGCATCAAAGACCGACATGCCCGCCGCCCAGAAGGCAAATGCACAGGCCAGTGTCAGCAACGAGTAAATCATCCACAGAGCACGCGCAGTCTCGCTAATCCTGGGCGTGAGCTTGTCAGCCTTGCTGATGCCTGACGTCTCAGCCCGGTACAGTTGTGATCCACCCACCTTGAGCAGTGGCAACAATGCCATGGCCAGGACCACGACACCCATGCCGCCCAGAAACGAGATCTGTGCGCGATGGTAAAGAATGGAGGGCGGCAGTTCATCAAGACCAACGATGACCGTCGCGCCGGTGGTGGTAAATCCGGACACGGACTCAAAGACTGAATCGGTCAGATCGAGATGGAGACCCAGCATGAAGGGCAATGCACCCACGACGCTGAGCAGGATCCAGAACACCGAGACGAACAGAAAACCATCACGAACGGATAGTTCGTCGGTATGGCCTCGATTTGGAATCCAGAAGATCAGACCAACGGCTGCAGTCAGCAGCAGCGACTGAATAAAAATCCACTCCTTTGCATCCTGGTAGATCAGCGAAACAACTATGGAGGGTACAAAGCTCAGGCTGTAAAGGCCGAGCAGAATGCCAAACAATCGGATGATGGTGCGCCAATGCAACATGACTTCGAAATCGCAGCTTCAGTTGAGAACGGTCATGCTAAAAACAAGGATCCTCGCAGGGAAAATTCATGGATGGGCTCTTGTTACCTGTCCGCCGCTGAACTTCGGAAAATGGATGGTTGACAATCGATGCGTCCACTACGTCGGTCCATTTGAAAGAAGGCGGAGATGATAACCGTCTCTGCTGAACGCCGTGAAAGGGATATCTGACTAATTTAGACATCGCACGGTGGGTTTGCTTCCCTTCAAATCAGTAACGCAACACCCCGGGCGCATCCGCGTAACCCAGGTAAGCCACCCGTCGAAAGCCGAGATCCATGTCCGCAGCAGTAATACGAATGCGGCCATCACTGACAATCTGGAAATCACGTTGAGCTTCGACGTTCTTGCGCATCGCGGCGGACACAGGCTTACGCAGGTCCACATCGAACACATAGGGGGTATCACGGCAGTCCAGTGGTCGCAAATCGCCCGCCATGGCGCGTTTCACCGCACGTTCGGCACCCGCAGAAATCATGCCGCGACCACGCACCGGAGGTATGCAGTTGGCGGCCTGATTGGACAGCGCCTGTTTAACCACCACACATTCAACCTGAGGACAAATCGCCCGCACTTGCTCTGCGACGATCTGATCACCACTCACCAGGCCGACTGGCACACCCAACTCGCCTGCTCTTCGGGCAAAGAAGTCGGCCTCACCAATCGGTTGGCCATGCAGACTCACCAGCTTGAAGCCCTCGTACGAAATCGTGTGCGCCATGATTCCAGGCCTGGAACCTGCTCGAGCGTGATGACCGACCAGCAGGACCACACCACAATCTCGATCCAGCCCTGCCATGGTGGTTGCGCCACTTCGCCCGGCACCACGGATGACTGAACAACGCGGATCGATTTCATCCATCAAGAGCACACAGAGATCTTCGACCCCATGGTTTTCTTCCACCACCACTTCGGTTGCACCCGCAGCGAACGCACCTTCGACGGCAGCATTGGCATCGGCCGTCATGAGGCTGCGATTGCGCGCAAAGTCGATGCCCTTGGGCGACACATCCGGCCAGCGCACGAGACCGCAGATGCCTTCCATGTCGACACTGACAAAAACCTTCATGCCGAGTGCTCCGATGGTTCAACCAAAATCAATGCCCGCAAGATTTCCTTCAGCCCGCCACGCATCCAGAACTCGCGAGAACGCCATGATGCCCGGTGCATAACTGCCATTGCGGCGGATCATCGGGCCGTTTGGCTGCCCTTCATTGTTGTAGTAACCGGGGGTGCAGGACTCGAGGAAATCCACACTCATCACCGATGCATCCATCACCTGCCTGACCCAGGCTTGCTCAGCCTCAGACGTGACATCAACAACTTGCGCCTGTCGATCGTGCGCCGTCTTCAGAATGTAGGCGACGTGCCGACTCTGCACATCGAGGATGTGTGGAATGTTCGCGCTGACCCCCGTCTGCGAGAGTCCGAAAATGAAGAGATTCGGAAAGTCATGGGTCTGCATGCCGTATACGGTTGATACGCCTTCCCGCCACTTGGCGGACAACGCGAGGCCAGCACGTCCATACACCTCGTAGCCGGCGCGCCGCTCCATGGGGGTGCCCACTTCGAAACCACTGGCGTAAATGATGCAGTCCAGTTCGTACTCAACACCGCCGGCGACAATACCAGTTTCGGTTATGCGCTCGATGCCTTTGCCGTTGGTATCGACCAATTGCACATTCGGTCGATTGAAGGTCTGCAGATATTCATCGTGGAAACACGGGCGCTTGCAGAACTGGCGGTAATACGGCTTGAGCGCCTCGGCCGTAGCCGGATCCGCGACGATGGTCTCGGCGCGTGTGCGGATTTGTTCCATCTTTTCGAAGTCGGCCAGTTCAATGGTGCGCACGATGTCCGCCATGCTGCCGCCCATGTTCCGGCTGCGCAGCAGTTTGCCGATGATTTCGGTCCAGCCATCCTGCACCAGATCTTCTTCTGCAAAGCCACCACCGGTCAGTGTCGAGAAGTTCTCCATGCGATGACGCTGCCAGCCTGGCTGCAGGGATTTTGCCCACTCAGGGTCCGTTGGACGATTGGCGCGCACGTCGATGGACGAAGGTGTGCGCTGGAAAACGTAGAGTTCTTTAGCTGTTGCACCCAGATGCGGCACACATTGCACCGCCGTCGCGCCCGTGCCGATGACACCGACGCGCTTGTCACGCAGGCCATCGAGGTTGCCGTAACTGTTGCCACCGGTATACGCATAGTCCCATCGACTGGTATGGAATGAATGCCCCTGGTAGGACTCGATACCAGGCACCCCTGGCAATTTCGGCCGATTCAAAGGCCCGTTCGCCATGCAGACAAAACGTGCGTGGAAGTGATCACCACGATCGGTCTTCACCAGCCAGCGAGCACTACCGTCATCCCATCGCAGTTCAGTGATCTGGGTCTGGAAGAGTGCGTCCCTGTACAGATCAAACTGTTCGCCAATTCGCCTGCTGTGGGCGAGGATTTCAGGCGCCTTGGCGTACTTCTCGGTGGGCATGTAGCCGGTTTCTTCAAGCAGCGGCAGGTAGATATAGGCTTCCGTATCGCAAGCAGCGCCGGGGTAACGATTCCAGTACCACGTTCCACCGAAGTCCCCGCCCTTTTCGACCAGGCGGATGTCATTGATGCCAGCTTCACGCAGGCGAGCCCCCATCAACAGTGCCGCAAAGCCTCCGCCAATAACCAGCACATCGACGACATCCGACTTTGGCGCACGCTCGATGGGTGCCACATAGGGGTCTTCCAGATAGTGTCCAAACTGATCCTTGATCTCGATGTACTGCTGATTGCCCTCTGCGCGCAGTCGTTTGTCGCGTTCCTCCTGGTACTTGCGACGCAGGGCTTCCGGATCAAACGCCAATGGGGCAGTGGCTTCACTCGACATGTGCGGGGGCCTCGTGGCAAGTCCGGCTTGGGCCGGAGTATGGTTTAAAACGCGTTCTACGTGAATGTACTGTGTCCAATCGCCCGATGACAAGTCGAGTCGATTTACAGCTTCCCGACAAGACCCGGACAGGGTGCTGCTTGGGCCGATCCACCAACCCGGGCAGACTCCCCACCTGACCATCCCGGAGCAGTACAGCCATGCACGTCGAATCCATCAAGGGCACATCGTTCGAACAACAGGGCCAGCATTACCTGGTGCTGTGCGGCGCGGAGTCGGGCGTGGTACGGGTGTATCACGAGGAAACCGGGCATGTCGAAGAAGTGGATTTTCTGACCGTGGTTGCGCTGTTGGCGGCGTAGTTCACGGCACCGCCAATCAACCGGTCGACGATCTGGATAACCTGCGTCGACTCGCCCTTTCCGATATCTCTGCTCTTTCTTTCCTTTACGCCCTTTCCCTTGCGTTCCGGTCCTCCCCCGCATTAGCGTTGCACCCCTAAACAATCTGTCCGTCCTGGGGGAATCATGAAAGGAACAGTGCACTACGAAGTGCGCGGCAATATTGCATTGCTGACCATCGACAATCCGCCCGTCAACCCGCTGTCCAGCGGCGTTCGAGCTGGCATGCACGAAGGTGTCAACAAAGCCCTCGCCGACCCCGCAGTGAAAGCCATCGTCATGACCGGTGCCGGACGCGCCTTCATCGCTGGCGCGGATATTTCCGAGTTTGGTGGTGAGTCGAAAGGGCCGGGTCTCGCCGAATGTCTGCGGAACATGGAAAGCAGCACCAAGCCCATCGTCGCCGCCATCAACGGCACGGCGTTTGGTGGTGGTCTGGAAGTTGCGCTTTGCTGCGACTATCGGGTGGCTTCTCCGTCCGCGCCCGTTGGCTTGCCAGAAGTCAAACTCGGACTGCTGCCCGGTGCTGGTGGCACGCAGCGTCTGCCACGGCTGATTGGCGCTGAGAAAGCCCTGAAATTCATTCTTTCCGGAGAGCCGATCCCCGCACCACAGGCCAAGGTGCTCGGCATTGTTGACGAAGTCGTTGAAGGTGACATTGTTGCCGGTGCCATCAAGTTCGCAGAAGCACTGATCGCGCGTGGCAGCCCAACCCGCAAGATTCGCAATGAAACGAAGATGATCGAACCGGATCGTGGCAACGACAAAGTTTTCATGGAAGCACGCCAACAGGTCGCGCGCACGATGCGTGGCCGCTTTGCGCCCGAGATGATCATCCAGTGTGTTGAAGCGGCTGTTAACGCCGGTGATTTTGAGGCGGGCATCGCCGTTGAGCAGCAACGATTCGGGCAGTGTCTGCGACATCCACAGCGTGAAGCGTTGATTCACATCTTCTTCAGCGAACGGGAAGTCGCGAAGATTCCGGACATCAGCAAGGACACTCCACTGCTCGACATCAAGGCAGCAGGCGTGGTCGGCTGTGGCACGATGGGCGGTGGCATCACCATGTGTTTTGCCAACGCCGGTATTCCGGTCACGGTCCTGGAAATGGAAGCTGCGGCACTGGAACGTGGGCTGGGGGTCATCAAGAAAAACTACGACATCCAGGCGTCTCGTGGCCGCATGACTGCGGACGAAGTGGACAAGCGCATGTCGCTCATCACCGGCACGATCAAGTATGAGGACCTTGGCAAGGCTGACCTCATTATCGAAGCGGTGTACGAAAATCTGGATCTCAAGAAAGAGATTTTTACCAGGCTCGACGCTGTAGCCAAACCCGGCGCAATGCTTGCCAGCAACACTTCCGGACTCGACGTGGATCAGATTGCGATGGCAACCAAACGTCCAGAGCTGGTGTGTGGCATGCACTTCTTCAGCCCCGCCAACATCATGCGCCTGCTGGAAGTTGTCAGGAGCAAACACTCCGGCAAGTCGACCATTGCCACCGCCATGGCCATTGGCAAACGTATCGGCAAGATCGCTGTGCTGTCTGGCAATGCCCCTGGTTTCATCGGCAATCGGATACTCGGTGCCTACACACGCCAGGCTGCAGAGATCATCCTGCAAGGCGCGACGCCCTATCAGGTGGACAACGTCATCCAGGGTTTTGGCATGCCGATGGGACCATTCCGAATGAATGACCTGGTTGGTCTGGATCTTGGTTGGCGCGCACGCAAGCTCGCCGGTGTAAAACCACAGGACATTCCTCCGGCGCAGCGCGTCGCTGACAAGCTGGCAGAAATGGGTCGTTACGGGCAGAAGAACAGTCGTGGTTTCTACATCTATCCTGAAGGCAGTCGGGCAGGCTCGGCTGATCCTGAGGTAGTGAAACTGGTGGAACAGGTGTCAGCAGAAGCCGGCATTACCCGACGCCCGGTCACCGATGATGAAGTCTTGAAGCGTTGTTTTTACCCGCTGATCAACGAAGCAGCCAAGGTGCTCGAAGAAGGTATTGCCTTGCGTCCATGCGACATCGATATCACCTACATCAACGGCTATGGTTTCCCGGACACTGTGGGTGGACCGATGCACTGGGCCGACCAGCAAGGTCTCGCCAACATTCTGGCTGAGCTGAAAAAGTTTGACGCGGAGTACGGTGGGACTGCGTTCAAGCCAGCCAGGCTTCTGGAAAAACTGGTCGCCGAAGGCAAGACCTTCGCCAGCCTTCAGCAGGGGTAAGGCGATGTGGCTACGACTTCGACAGATTGCGCTGGTGGCCGAGAAACTCGCGCCGGTTGAAGCGGCGTTGATCAACGTGTTTGGCGTCAAGGTCGCATTTCGCGACCCTGGTGTTGGGCACTTCGGCCTGGAAAACGCGCTGTTTCCGTTTGGCAACACGTTGCTTGAAGTCGTGGCGCCGACCAGGGAAGACACCGCCGGTGGACGGTATCTCGACCGCCGAGGCGGTGATTGCGGATACATGGTTATCACACAGTGTGATGACCACCTGCCCAGGCGTGCCCGCGTCAAGGCATTGGGTGTACGCATCGTCAATCAGTTCGAAAACAAACACTTCCGCAACATGCAGCTGCACCCGAAGGACACAGGCGGTTCTTTTTTCGAAATCGATGAAGCGCTTGGTGAGGGTGCTCATGACCTCGATGGTCCGTGGGAGCCCTCTGGTCCCGAGTGGCAGAAGTACAAGGACACCACTCGTGTCGCAGGCATCGTTGCCGCTGAAGTCCAGGTTGATCAACCACGACAGGTTGCCGCACGCTGGAGCGAGATCGCTGAAATCTCGCTGCATGCCGACAAGGTCACTCTGCCTCTGGACAACGCAGCCGTCCGGTTTGTCGGATGCAACGATGGACGACCAGACGGACTGGGTGGTATCGATATCCAGTGTAATGACAAGCCAGCCATTCTCATGGCCGCCCGAGCACGCGGACTGCAGATTGATGGCGACGTCATCATGCTCTGCGGGATGAGAATGAGACTGCTCTGATGTTTATCGCGTTTACCGAATCCCAACAGGCCATCGCCAACAACGTCAGCAAAGTCTGTTCGGCGTTTGACGATGCGTACTGGAGCGCCTGCGATCGGGAGGCTCGCTTCCCGGAGGAGTTTGTCGCCGCCATGGCCAAGGGCGGATGGCTTGGTATCACCATGCCGGAAGCCTATGGGGGTTCGGGACTCGGTGTCACTGAAGCGGCAATCATGATGCACACCGTTGCGAAGAGCGGTGGCGGACAGGCTGCAGCATCCAGTGTCCACATCAACCTGTTCGGCCCTCACCCGATCGTCGTGTTCGGTACCGATGAGCAGAAGGAACGCATGCTGCCGCCTATCATCAGCGGTCAGCACAAGGTCTGTTTTGGTGTCACCGAACCCAATGCGGGGCTCGATACCACCAGCATCGAAACCTTTGCCCAGAAAGTTCCCGGCGGTTATCGGGTCAATGGCCGGAAGATGTGGACGTCGACCGCACAGGAAGCAAAGAAGATTCTGCTCCTTGCACGAACGAAGAAAAAACAGGACGTCACCAAAAGAACTGACGGCATCACGCTCTTTTTTACCGACCTGGATCGATCCCGCATCAGTGTCGAGCGAATACCGAAAATGGGGCGTGCTGCGGTCGACTCGAATGCAACATTCATCGACGATCTGTTCATTCCAGATGAAGATCGCATCGGCGAAGAAGGCCGTGGTTTCCACTATCTTCTGCACAGTCTCAACCCGGAACGCATACTCATTGCCGCCGAAGCGGTTGGTGTCGGCCAGGACGCCATCGACCGCGCAGCCCGTTATGCACGGGAGCGAGTGGTATTCGGTCGGCCGATCGGCCAGAACCAGGGCATTGCACATCCTCTGGCGGAATGCTGGGCAAATCTCGAAGCCGCCTATTGGTTGGCTATGCGCGCTGCATCGCTGTACGACCAGGGTCAGCCGTGTGGCGCGGAAGCCAACGCTGCGAAGTTCCTGGGTGGCAAGGCAGGCTTCAACGCCTGCACACAATCTATGCTGACCCACGGTGGCATGGGCTATGCGAAAGAGTTTCAGGTTGAACGTTTACTGCGGGAATCGATGATCGCCCGCATCGCGCCCGTATCCGAGCAGATGATTCTGAATTTTCTCGCCGAGAACGTGCTGGATTTGCCGAAGTCCTATTGAGTTCGTAGTCGGCAGACCTCGCCTGACTTCGCCAAGACAGACCGATTCCACGCGGCTCGATCCAGCAAAATTCAGGTCAGACGCACAGGCATCGATTGAATCGCCCTGAACAGCGCCGAGCTTGCGCGCACGGGATAACCAACTACTTCGATCGACTCGAATCGCTTGAGAATCTCTTCCCACAAAACCCGCACCTGCATTTCCGCGAGGCGATTGCCCAGACAGCGGTGTATGCCAAAGCCGAAGCTCAGGTGATGGCGAGGGTCGCGGCGATCGATGATGAAACGATTCGGCTCATCGATCACCCGCTCATCACGATTACCGGACAGATACCACATCACCACCTTGTCGCCACGCTTGAACTCATGTCCCCGGAAATGGGTGTCATGCAGAACGGTGCGCCGCATGTGAATCAGTGGTGTCTGCCAGCGGATGATCTCGGGCACCATCGAATGCACGAGTGCGGGCTTGTTTCGCAGCTTCACGAATTCATCAGGAAATTCATTGAGCGCGAGCACACCACCGCTGATGGAGTTGCGTGTTGTGTCGTTGCCACCAACCAGCAGCAGAATGACGTTTCCCAACAATTCCCGCTGATCCATGTCCTTTGTTGAAGGCGCATGTGCCAGCATCGACAGCAGATCAAATCCGGGTGGTGAGACCTTTTTCCGTTCCCACATGCTGGCGAAATAGTCACCGCATTCCGCCAGGGCCTCCCAGAACAAGGCTGCGTCAGTGACAAAGTCAGGATCATCGGCGTTGCTGACGATGTTCGACCAGCGAATCAGGATTGCGCGATCTTCCTGAGGCACATCAAACAGCGTGGCGAGCATCCGGCTGGTGAGTTCCACCGAGACGTTTGGAACCCAGTCAAAGACTTCGCCACGGGGCAGCGCATCAAGGATCTCGCCGGCACGGGATCGAATCATGACTTCAAGTTCAGACAGGCTGCGCTGCGTAAACATCGGTGCCACGGTCATCCGCTGGGCATCATGCTTGGGCGCATCCATCTGGATGAACATGGGCATTTCCTGCATCGCCGTCGGCCGTCCATGGATGGTGATACCACCCATGGAATAGTCCGACGAAAACGTCGTGTTGGCCTTTTCGATGGCCATGATGTCGTCGAAGCGGGTGATCGACCAATACGCGCCGTACTGACTGTCGGGTGTGTAGTGAATGGGGGCTTCGTCACGCAGTCGCTTGAAGTATGCCGGCCACAATTCGTTGCGGAAAATTTCCGGATTGGCGACGTTCAGCGTTTCGATCGGCACGGAGTAAGGGTCGAAGCCTGCATCCACCGCTATGCGCTGCCTGATGCGACCTGACTTGCCAGCAACGGCTTGAGCGCGTTGTCTGAGATGATCGTAATTGCTGCCCACAGTGTGCTCCCTTGACAAGATCGGCTGGGACAAGATCGGCTGGGTTGTCAGCTGACCCGCTCGTACGTTTTGTCCCCGATGCGCAGGTCACTATAAGGATTGATGGCTTCCGACAAAAGCCTGCCGTTGGCCGACGCCAGGCGTCTGCGCAGATGTGCCAGCCAGATGAAAGATCATCCGCACCATCACTCCCGTTCTGGCTCCTTCTATAGAATACTCTCGACTTCAGTAATTTGATCCGGAGTGTATTCATGGCAGCACCCCTCGATGGCATCAAGGTAATCGAGATCGACAGCTGGATGGCCTCGCCGAGCGCCGGCGCACTACTGGCAGATCTGGGTGCCGAAGTCATCAAGATCGAACCACCGGGCGGCGATCCAATGCGTGGCAACAGTCGACCGGCCAAGGTCGAAACGGCATTCAAGAACTATGACCTTCAATTCGATGTCGACAATCGGGGCAAAAAATCCATTCTGGTTGATCTTGATTCGTCCGCCGGCATCGACGTCGTGCATCACCTTGTCAAAGGCGCCCAGATATTCATGTGTAACCTGCTGATCCAGCGGCAAACCAAATTCCGACTGGATCCGAAATCCCTGTTTGCTACCAACCCGAAGCTGGTCCACGCCACGCTCACCGGCTACGGGACTACCGGGCCTGATGCATGGCGGCCTGGGTATGACGTGACTGCCTTTTTTGGCCGCAGCGGTCTGTACGATGCCATGCGTGAAGGTGAACAAGGGACGGTGCCCATGGCACGTCCTGCGCAGGGCGATCACACCACGGGGCTTGCCATGCTGGCATCCATACTCGCTGCGCTCAGGTTGATGGAGCGAAGTGGTGAAGGTCAGGTTGTCGAGACCTCTCTGTATGAGACTGCTGTCTGGACCCAGGCCTCTGACTACGGCATTACTGCCGTCGATCGGGCCCCCGTTCGCCGCCGAGCGCGCCACGATCTGCTCTCGATCACGGGCAATCGTTTCCCGTGCGGAGATGGCAAGTGGGTGGTCTTCAACATGATGGACGCGGGTGCGTTTGAAAGGCTGTGTCGAACCATTGGTCGAGAAGAGTGGTTACAGGACGAGCGTTTTCAGGATGGCAAGGGCCGCTACCAGAACATGCGGGTGCTGGTAGAAGGTGTGGACGCGAGCCTGGCACAAAAAACCAGGGATGAATGGGGCGTCATTTTCGACAAGGCAGGACTGATCTGGGGACCGGTGCTGACGCTGGATGAGGTATCTCGCGATCCACACGCTCACGCCATTGGCATGTTTCCTGAGATCGAACATCCAGAGCATGGCCGATATCGCACCGTGAATGCGCCATTCAGATTTTCAACTGCGGACGTGCGACCACGCGGACCGTCGCCGACGGCAGGCCAGAACTCAACGGAGATTCTTGCCGACGCTGGGATGAGTCAACAGAAGATTAGCGACCTGCTCGCGAGTGGAGCAGTTCGATCGAAATAATTCGGCAAAACAAACGATCAGCGGTTTAACCGCTGATCGCTTACAGGCTTGCGAATGTAGCCTGGTGGACTACCGGTCAGGATCTAAAACAGCGTTTCCACATGCTTGGATCCTAACTGACGTCATCAGTCGTTTACCAACGACCGCCGCCACCACCACTGCTGCCGCCACCGCCACTGCGATTGCCGCCGCCACCACCGTAGCCACCACCGCCGCCACCACTGCGACCGCCGCCGCCACCACCACCAAAGCCACCACCACCACCGCTGCGACCACCACCACCGCCGCCGCCAGCGCGATCTTCGCGGGGCTTGGCTTCATTGACCTGCAGCTTGCGGCCTTCGTTGTCGCGGCCATTCAGGCCAGCAATTGCGGCTGCTGCTTCAGATTCGCTCGACATTTCGACGAAGCCAAAGCCCTTGCTACGGCCGCTCTCGCGATCTTCGATCACCTGCGCACTGACAACAGTGCCGAACTCAGCGAAGAGTCCATCAAGATCCGCAGACCGAACGCTATAGGCCAGGTTGCCGCAATACAGTTTCTTACCCATTCAATTCACTCACATACCGTCCCGAAATAGAGGTTTCGTATCCGCGCCGTACCGGGACATGAGTCACGTCGCGGATCCGTTTCGACCAAGCACCAAAGGCACGGGGTCAGAAATCAGAATCTGTCTTGATGAGATCTGGGAAAAAAACCGGACATCGGCAACGAGCGTCAGACAACATGCGTCAAGCGTGGGGCGAGACAGGATCAAACAGGACGTACGCGAGCGGGTGAACGATTCAAACAGGTTCTCAACAGTTAACGGGAGGCATTGTGGCCTCAGTGTTGTGATCTGGCCAGCTTTTTTTTCTTGAAACTGCACTACAGACCTTGACCTGACGCTCATTTCACGCCCCGTCAGCGAGCGAGCCAGGTATCAGGGTCTTTGTTGGCGCCCGTTCGCACAATTCCGGTCGGCTACCCTGTCCAGCCCTTGTGAGCGAAAACCCTGATCTCCGCGCTGCCCCGGCAACGATCTATCGACTCCTGGTCCACCGCCGATGCGATGGCCCCAAACGCCCACGCTTCTCCCCGGCGTGCTCGGGGTAGACCGATGCGGTATACAGATCACCGTGTGCATCCATTGCCATCTGATGAATATAGATTGCGATGCTCTCCACTCGATCCACTTCCTTGCCAGTCTGTGCATCCAGAATCGCGAGGTTGCTCATCTTGTCGCTGGCGTACACGTGATCACCATAAACCGCGATGCTCAGCGGCGCGATGTGGGTCCACTCATCGATGTAGTTCCCCTCGGGATCGAGCCGCTGGATGCGGCTCTTGCAACCTTGTACCGGTTTGTTTCGGTGTTCGGCAATCTGGCCAGGAACCGTCATGTACGCGTGAAAATTGCCACCACACAAATCCGCAACCAGTAGTCTGCCTTGCGCGTCTTCCGCGAGCGCATGCGGCGTGTTGAACTCGGCAGGACCCCTGCCCCAGGTCCCTACCGACTTGATGTATTCACCGGTCGGCGAGAAAAACACCAGGCGCGAATTCCAGTAACCGTCAGCGACGACGATGTTGCCGTTGCGTTGTTGCACCACGGCCGTTGGACCGTTGAAGTGACCGGGACCATCGCCCCATTTGCCGAACTCACCCAGCGTCAACACCAAGGTGCCATCCGGGTGGAACTTCTTGACACAATGACCATCACGATCTGTGGTCCAGAACATGCCATCTTTTTCGATGTAGATCGTATGGGCGCCCAGCGCAAAGCCGCGATCGTCAGAGTGTCCCCACTTGCCCAGATAGTCCCCATCGCGGGTAAACATCGCAACCGAACTCTTGCCCATCTTCTCTTTCATGGCCAGCGGATGGGCAGCCCAGTGTTCGAGGTCACGTGTGAACAGGTAGATGACTCCCTCCTTGTCCACCGCCACACCCGAGCCCATCTCGAACTGCATATCGTCGGGATAACGCGGCCAGTCTTCAACGCGGCGATAGCCGCTGCGCGGATCCTTTGATTCAGTTGCATTCGTCACGTCGTGGGATTCACACATCACCAAGTCTCCCGAAATGAAAAAACCAGAGGCCGAATTTTTATGCAGTATTACGCAGCGATCCGCGCCTGCGCGATACCCTCGCGTTCCAGTTGCCTCGCTACCTGCAACAACAATCCTTCGCTGCCATGCGGGCCGACAAACTGCATGCCGATCGGCAGCCCTCCTTCTGACATGGCCACGGGTACGGAAATCGCCGGATGGCCCGTATCGTTAAACAAGGCCGTGAAAGCAATCATGCGATACAGGATGTCGAGATAACCCTCGCTCTCCGAGCTCATCATGTCCATCGCGCCGAGTCTGGGCGGAAGCATCGCCATGGTAGGTGTCAGGAGCAGATCGCAATCGGCAAAAAAGCGACCAGCCGTCAAACCCAGCTGTTGCACCGAGTGCAACGCCATGGCGTAGTCCGCTCCACTGATGCTCCGAGCTGCCTGATAGTTCTGCCAGGTAACGCGCTCGACATCATCTTCACGCAGCGCTCGACCAAGGGCTGCCGCTCGTCGGTTGAGCGTGGCTGCAACGTGAGAGATGGCCAGCACTCCGTGCGCTCCTTTGTGCATCGCCGAATCTATCTTGAGCGCTGATTGTCTGACCTCGTGACCCAACGATCGACAACGATCCGCGAACTCTTGAAGTGCAGTGTCGATTTCCGGTAACACCTTTGCACCCGTAAAGGAGGTCGACGATACAGCGATGACGAGCTTTCGCACTGGGCGCTCAATCTCGAGCTGATAAGAACGCGAAGCTGGGGGCGCCGCATAGGGCGAACCGGTTTCCGGCCCGTGCGTGAGATCGAGGACCAGCGCACTGTCGCGAACGCTACGCGAGATGACATGTGTGGTAGACAAACCGCCCCAACCTTCTAACTCGTCGGGCCCGAGCGGAGTTCGACCTCGGGTCGGCTTGAGCCCGAACAGACCACAGCAACTGGCCGGAATTCGAATGCTGCCACCGCCATCCGAGGCATGGGCTACCGGAACGATGCCACTGGCAACCGCGGCACCTGCACCACCACTGGAGCCGCCGGTACTGTACTCAGGCCGGTGGGGATTCCGGGTTGGTCCGTGCAGTCTTGGTTCCGTTGTGGTGGCCAGACCTAACTCGGGGGTGTTGGTCTTGCCGCAGATGACGAGACCTGCCGCCAGATAGCGCTGGGTCAACGTCGAGTCATGATCTGCCATGTAATCGGCAAAGGCGCGTGACCCGCTGCTGGTAACCGTACCCGCATAGTGCTGCCCAAGGTCCTTCAACATGAAAGGCACACCCGCCAGAGGTCCACTACCCAGACCACCCGCAATCTGGGCACTGGCACGGTCAAACAGATCAAGCACCACGGCGTTCTGATCCTTGCACGCGACCATGCGGTCCAGCGCCGCCGCCAGCACCTCGCTCGCAGTCACCTCACCTTCGCGAATCAGATCGGCAATACCTACCGCGTCATGACGAACATATTCATCCGCTCGCATCGCCCTGACTCCCCCGGTTTCACAGTCGATCATGAGTTTAACCACGAACCAACGCCCCGGCGCATCGCATTCAAAAGCAAAACGCTGAATAATCCCTCTTATCGAACCAGGGGAGAGGCAGGCATGGGCCATCTTGACGGAAAGCGAATCGTCATCACCGGATCAACGCGCGGACTCGGTCGCGCTTTCGCAGAGCAGACGGCTGCCGCCGGTGCGAGTGTCGTCATCAACGGCACCAACCAGGCATTGCTGGATGAGGTGGCGAAGGGCATCAAGGCCCGCGGTGGCAACGTCGCGGCTGTAGCCGGCTCCATCGCGGAAGAAGCAACCGCCGAGGCTCTCGTAAAAACCTGCGTGGATCAATTTGGCGGCATCGACCTCCTGGTGCATAACGCGGGAATCGTCAGGGACAAGACCCTGCTGAAAATGACGGCCGAAGACTTCGACGACGTGATCGCGGTTCACCTGCGCGGCGCGTTTTTCTGCCTCAAACATGCAGGCCTGGCGATGAAAGAAGCCGGCGGTGGCCACATTGTGCTGGTCATTTCTGCCTCTGGCCTGGCAGGCGGATTCGGCCAGGGCAACTATGCGGCGGCCAAGGAAGGCATGATGGGGCTGCTTCGCACGGCATTGCTGGAACTGTCGAGATTCAATATTCGCTGCAATGCGTTGTGGCCCATTGCTGAAACCGACATGACACAAGTGGTGTTTGAACGCGCCGCTGCTGCTGCCAGGACGGCAGGTACCGAAGCACCCCGACCGTCAGAGATGGGTTTCGGCAGCCCGATGGAAGTCGCGCAGGGATTGATCTGGCTGGCCAGTGACAAGGCCGCGCACATCCAGGGTCAGTGTTTGACCTTCAACGGGCGAAAAACTGCCCTGTGGTCACATCCGAAAGAAGTTGGGGTCACCTTTCGCGATGAGCCCTGGAGCGTCGAGGAACTTGAAGAACACTACAGCAACGCAGATCAGCAGCCGGTCTATCGTCCAAGAATGGTGCCTTGAACCCGGCTGCCGGGTCACTTCAACTCTTCAGTGGTGAATGAATACAGGCTGTCCGTTCGTGTGCTGAAATCTTCGGCGGACACCGTTGGCGCAACACGAAAAGTTTCTGGCAACACGGTGGCATCAAACTCCGGATACAACAAAAACAGATCGTCAAACGACCAGGAAGTCAGCACCGAATATCCAATGATCAACCACGCAAAACCCTGTGCGTAAGCATGGCGAAAAACAGGCGTCTGCCGAAGCGCAAAACGCAGATTCATCGTCAGTGCAAAAGCCAGACAGGCGCCGCCAATCAGATAACGAATGACCTGCACGGCGGTGAGGGAACCGGTATTGAACGCAATCACTTCAAGCAGAAATTCACCGACCTGATTGAGTGAGACCGCAATAAGCGCAACCAGCCAGTGATGTAAAAACCGTGGTTCGCCCCGCGAGATGCGCGCGATCACCGCCCAAACCGTTGCCCACACCAGAGTCATCGTGAGATAGCTGATCAGCTCCTGCACCAGCCGGGAAAACTCCATGGTCTGATACGACCGCAGCCAGGTATCGAGCGCAATCAGGGCGACAAAACCAGCCAGCCCCAGAACCAGGCGGGATGGTGTCGTCAAGGAAGAGAAGAGCTGCTCGATGCGATCAAACGACAGTACGGAATCTACGGGATGATCCAGCGCATAGATCCGCAAATGGGTTCGACCGAGACCGACCGTTTCGCCAGATGCCAGAACGACGGGCGTTTCGTCGATCGTTTTTCGACCACTCCAGATCGGAATGCCCGCCTGAGTCGCTCGAATCTGTTGTCCATGTTCGGTGGCTTCTATCACCGCATGGTGCGCATCCACGTACGGGTCCGAGATGATCACATCATTGTCAAACGCCCGACCGAGGGTTGCGACCGCACCATTGATTCGATGCCGCTCAATCACGCGGCCAGAACGGCTGGTGACTTCGACTATGAAGCCCATTTGGTCATACCCATGTATTTGCGAGTAAAGAGCTGTGCGTTTTCCTTGCTGACGCCGGAGATCGCAAAGTGGCTGGACAACGAACGATGATCCTTGCCGAGCAGTACACCGAGAAACAGAACATCAAACAGCTTCGGATATTTTTTATATTGCCGCACACACTGCACCACCCGCCAGACCGCTTCCGGAGCATCGGCGCCGACAAATTCGGTCGAACAATGGTAGTTGGTGACATCCTCCTCACCAGCCGGATTGCGTGTGAACATTCGGCTGTAACTATCGGTCAGAAGTCTATGAAAACGCAGGGATTGCAGCTGGTCTGAAGTCACCCATCCGTACTGATAGTCAATGGCGCCGGTCTGCAGTGAACCGGACAGATAGATCGTGTCCTCCGATGTGCAGGACGACTCGGTCATGCGGTATAACAACTCCTTGTCGTCGTTGGTGTCGCCCCAGCACTTGAAATAGGCACTCACCTCGCCCGCGACATTCATCTCGCCAAGTTTCTGCGTGGGCCAGTCGAGGTTCACGAGCAAGGCGTATTTGTATTCCTGATCTGCATAAAGCTGTGCTTCGATTTCGGACTGATAAGCCGTGGCCTCCAGCGGTTCAGAACGCGCCATCGCCTGGTCCTTGAGTGCGATCAGATATTTTGCCGGCACGAGAAAACTGATCTGGTTGCCCGAGGTGGCAACGTTGACGCCGATGATCTCGCCAACTTCGTTGAGCGCAGGTCCTCCACTCATGCCTGGATTGAGTGACCCGCTGAACAACAACTTCTGATAGAAGCTGCGTTCGAGCAGGCCGTTATACGTGCCCGGGATGATGGTCTGGCCCAGATCATAGGGATTACCAAGGGAGTACACAGAGTCACCCTTGTTGATCTCGGCCGTCGAAAAAGACAGCCCGCCGGTGGCCGGCGTGTCGCGGCGCAGCAGCGCCAGGTCGTGGACGACGTCGAAATCAACCAGGGTCGCTTCGCCGCGCTTGCCTGCCGTGTCGAGGTATTCGATTCGGTACTTATCAGGTTTGTGCAGCGCATCTGAAACAACATGGAAATTGGTTGCGACCAGATCTGTGTCAGCCAGCTGAAATCCAGACCCGATCGCAGATTTGTTGCCAGACTCGGCCTCGATGATGAGGATCTGATAGACGCTCGCGGCCGCCTGATCAAATACTGATCTCGCTTCGGAATCGGCGGTTGCCTCTGTACACCAGCAAAATATCGCCCCGGCAAAAAGCGAGACGCGGAAGAAGAATCTGATGATGGACCGACCTGCGAAAAAAGAGAGCCGTGATCATAGGAGGCTGTTGAGAAGTTGGAAACGTCTTTACAGCGGCGTCACGAATGAGGAGCCGGTTTGACCACGTTTCTGAGACCGGCTTCCCGATTTTGATACTCTCAGTAACATTCTTTTGCTTTTTTCCCGCTCCTGCCTACAATTGCCCTGACCAATCTGGTCTGACCACTTCGGTAATACCAGATCCAGAGCCCTACTGACACAGCCAATCGACTGTTACCCATGACCAAACACGAAGAAATCGCGGAAGTCCTGACTGAAGAAATTTTGTCTCGGCGCTTTCGGCCGGGCGAAAGACTGCCTTCCGAGCGTGATCTGGCGGCGCGTTTTGACGCCAACCGAGGTGCCGTGCGCGAAGCCATGAAAAAGGTGGCTCAGCTCGGGCTCGCCTCCATCCAGCCTGGCGGCGCGAGGGTCGAACCGATCGAACACGCCAGTCTGGATATCATCGGGATCATGTTGCAGCGCACACCAACACCGGAACCTGCGCTCGTCATCGACATCCTCGAGGCCATCAATTCGCTCGTTCAGGTCGCAGCCGACCGGGTCATACGCAATGCGAGCACAGAAGAGATCAATTCCATTCGCGCGCTGATTCGGCCGTTGATGCATGGGGTGCATGGGGTGCATGAACAACTGGACGAGGCCGCGCACACTGTGGCTCGTATGGAGTTGTTCCGCGCCATCATGGTCACCAGCCGACAGATCATCTGTCAGCTGGTTGCGAAAGCGCTGTTTGAACAGCTGATTCCCGGTTTCGCGGACATCAACCATCCTGCCGCCGTCGATTCACGCGCGTTTGCGGAACTGATGCAGGATCTGGACGACGCCCTCCTCCAGCGTGACCGCGACGCCGCACGCAACGCTTTCACGGCGCTCGACGCACTCGATCGCAGCAGCATTTTCGCCACATTGAATCCAACTGATCCCACGCCACAGGTAGTCGAGGTGTCCCTATGATCATGAAGAAGTTCATCATTCCTGGCCTGGTCATACTGGCTTCCTTCCTGGTGGCGGCGGGCATCATGGCGACCGCGCCCGAAGTCAAACCGACGACACCCGACATCATCCCGACCACGGTACGAGTGCTGACGGTTCAACCTGCGCCCACGCAGCTAAGGGTCAGGGCCCAGGGTTCGGTGCTGCCAAATACCGAATCGGATCTTGTTTCTGAAGTCCGTGGTCGAATCGTCCGGATGTCTCCGGCGATGAACCCCGGTGGGTTCTTCAATGCGGGAGACGTATCGCACACAAACCAGTCCTGAAGAAGAGAACGCGAGTATCCAGAAGGAAGTCCTGCCCAGGATTCGCGCCAGGTTTCCGCAGATCACCATCGGTCTGGGTGGTGAACAGGATGAAGGCCGTAATGGACGCAGGTGTAGTGCGGTTCCGTCCGATCATGCTGACCTCGGTGACAACTGTTGCCGGATTGATCCCGACCATGTATTCCTGCACACCAGCCACCATGTTTTCATCCCGATGGCGATTTCACTCGCGTACGGTGTCCTGTTTGCGACTGTGATCACCCTGTTGCTGGTGCCTGCGCTGTACATGATCATCGATGATCTGTTTGGTTGGGACACTGTCGCGCAAGGGCAAAAAGACGATGCCGTTATCCGAAAAACCGTACAGACTGAAAAGAGCGTGTTACCGACCTCGCCGGATGCGAGCTGACATAGGCCACATCAGAAACAGGATTGTCATGATCGACATCACCAGTGCGGCTGGCCTCTCCCAGAGAAATTGCCAGCCGCCATCGTAGAGAATGAGAGATCGTTGCAGGTTTTCCTCAAGAAAACCGCCAAGGATGAAACCAAGCAACAACGGCGCCAGTGGAAAATCGAGCAGCCGCAGACCCACCGCGAACACCGCAACGATCACCATCACCGTCACATCCGTCGGATCAAACGACACGAGATAGACCCCGAGCAGACAGAACAGCAGCACGATCGGCATCAGTATCGACTGCGGGATACGCAGCAGTCTTGCTAGCCATGAAATCATCGGCAGATTGATGACCAGCAGCATCAGGTTGCCTAGAAACATCGAAACAATAACTGACCAGAAGACCTCCGGGTGCTCCACATACAAACGTGGTCCAGGTTGCAGGCCATGGGCAATCAGCGCACCGAGCATGATGGCCGTGGTTCCCGATCCAGGTATGCCAAGCGTCAACAAGGGAACAAACGAACCGGTGGACGCTGCGTTGTTGGCGCACTCCGGCGCGGCAACCCCGCGAGGATTGCCTTCGCCAAATGCAGGCACCGCGTTGGGGCCTGCCAGCTTTTTCTCCATGGCGTAGGAGAGGAAAGACGCAACTGTGGCCCCTGCGCCCGGTAACACGCCAATGAGAAAACCGGTGATGGAGTGACGAGCCACGGGCGCTGCGATGTCGCGCACATCTTGCCTCGACAAACGCAGGTCCCTGGCCTGCGTGCTGCGGATATGATCACCGTCATTCATGCGATCCTGCAGGATGACAAGCACCACTTCAGCCAACGCATAAGTGGCCATGGCGATGAGCAGGAAGCTCAGCCCATCAACCAGTTCAAGGCGACCGAAGGTGAGCCTCGGCAAGCCGGAGATGCCGTCCGTACCCACTGTCGCAAGCATCATGCCGACGATGGCCATCGCATAGCCTCGCAGCACCTGCCCTTCGCCCGAAAGCGAGGCCACCGCCGCCAGGCCCATGGCCATCATGGCAAAGTACTCTGGCGACTGGAATGTCAACGCAAGCTCCGCAAGCAGAGGTGATGCAACAAGCAAACCAACGGCGCCGACAATACCACCGACAAAACTCGCCCAGGCGGCAATGGCAAGCGCTTTCCCTGCCATGCCTTGTTGTGCCATGGGAAAACCATCGAACGTGGTGACCACTGAACTTGAGCAACCCGGCGTATTGATGAGTATCGAGGAAGTTGAGCCGCCAAAGGCAGCGCCGTAGTACACACCCGCCATCAGGATCAGTGCGGCTGAAGGGTCAAGCGAATAGGTCATGGGAATCATCAGCGCAACGGCCGTTGCCGGTCCTAGTCCCGGCAACATGCCAATGAACGTGCCGGTGAAACAACCCAGCATGACCATGAGGATATTGAACGGCGTGAACGCAGTTTCAATGCCGATCAGCAGCCCCTCAAACATCTGCAATCCACAAACTGCCTGGATCAAGGTACAGACCAAGCAGCCCGACCAGGAGCGCCCACAAAGCAGCGCTCACGAGTAATGGCACCCACAGTAACGTCGGACGGTGCCTGACCCCGAGAACGAGCAGGCTCGCAAGCAGCGCCAGCGCCGATGCAGACAATACGCCGAGAGGTTCGATCACGAGGCCAAACACGATACAAACGGTCAGCAGCCCGAAGGCCTGCCACCAGCGTCGGTAATCTGCAGACAAGGTTGAAACCAGCGACACCCCGGACTTGTGTGGGAACAACAAAGTCACACCGATGATCGAGAGCGCTCCGGCCAGTACCAGGGGCATCGTCTGCGCGGTCATCGCTTCACGGGCATCCGCCGCGAAGACCGGTATCTGCAGCGCCTGCCAGCCGTACAGGCCGGCAATCACCAACACCACGAGTCCGGGTAATCGAGCGGTCATTGCAGAAATCCCAGCGCGCGCATGAGTTCGGCAATCTGGGCTTCCTGACCATCGAGGTAAGTGCTGAAATCCGCACCCGTATGGAACACCTGTACCCAGCCATGACGATGCAGTTCGTCGCGCCAGGCTTGCGTTTCAGTGAGCGCACCTAACAGTTGCGTATAGGTCGCAAGGTCAGTGACCGACAGACCCGGGACGGCGAAGAAACCCCGCCAATTGAGAAATTCCAGTGGATAACCCAGTTCCGCAAACGTCGGCACCTCTGGCAGTTCTTTCAATCGCGCTGGCGCCGCAACCGCAAGCGCACGGATGTGGCCCGACTGAATGTAGGAGATGGCATCCCCGATCGTTGCAGCCATCGCCACCGTCTCACCACCGAGCAGCGCGAGCGTCGCCTGACCACCCGCGCCGTAGGGGACATAACGTGCGCGTTGGGGGGCGATCCCGAACGCCTGAAACGAGCTGGCCAGTATCAGATGATCAAGATCACCACGGTTCGAGCCGCCTGCGAACTTGATGCTTTCAGGACTGCTTCGCAACGTAGCCACCAGTTCATCAAGCGTGCGCCAGGGTGCATCGCTGCGCACCATGAGCGCGCCATAGTCGCCGATCATGGAGGCAACCGGCGTCAACTCCCGCCAGTTCTGTTGAAATTCCGGACGCAGCGTACGAACCAGGATCGGCGTCGAACTCACCATCAACACCGATTCGCTACGTGCGCGACGATCCAGCATGTAGGCAAATCCTTTGGCGCCACCCGCACCGCTGCGGTTTTCGAACGATGCATGTTGAACGAGGCCCGCGTTCATCAACGCCATACCCGTTGCCCGCGCAGTAGTATCCCAACCACCCCCTGCCCCGCCGGGAACCAGAAAGTGCAGCGACTCCATCGTGGGTGCAGCCCATGACTGAATGCCCCAGAACAAGGCAGACAACACGAGCAGACGGCGAAACATCGAGATGTTCGGCTGGCCCCCAAAGTTCTTAGCCACCGGTGTACCGAAACCAGCGCCGCATGAGATCCGCAACTCGCGGCGTGAGGCGAGTTCGACCATAGGCACCGGCCAGGCGCTTCAGATACTCACTGCGTGTTGGATAGGCAAAGATCGTGCGATCAGCGGCCGACAGACCGCGGCCCTGACTCATCAGCATCACCACAGTTGCGATCTGCTCACCTGCATCGGGACCGACAATACTCGCTCCGACAATGCGGTCACTACCTTTGGCCGTAAACACTTCAGCGTAACCACTCGGGAACGGCTCTGCTCTGCCGCGATCAAGCTCATCGAACGAAATGGAATAGGTGTCGAATGCCTGACCATTTGCCAGCATGGCTTCGGCGGTCAGACCGACCGATGCGACCTCCGGCTGCGTATAGGTGCAATGCGGAACCACCAGACGATCGGCTCTTGCGGTCGGCGCAAACAGCGCGTTCTGGATCAATACCCTCGCCTGCGCATCGGCGTGATGGGTGAATTGCACCCGGGATGAACAATCCCCAGCTGCGTAGACCCTCTTGTTGGTAGTGCGCAGTCGCTTGTCCACCTGGATGAAACCCTGCGGGTCGGCCTGGATTCCTGCGCGCTCCAGAGCGAGCCCTGCCGTATTCGGACGCCTGCCCAGTGCAACCAGAACCTCATCGACCGAAAAGGTCTGCTCACCGACGTGAATCACCAGACCGCCTTCCTGGCTGACATTGGTGACCGCCGCGCCGACATGCAGATGAATGCCAAGATCGGTCATGGCAGTTGCAAGCGTTGCACTCGCCCGCTCGCTTTCCAGCGGCAGGACACGTGGTGCCATCTCGAACAGATGCACCTGGCTGCCCAGCCGGGCAAACACCTGTGCCATCTCGCAGCCAATGGCGCCAGCCCCGAGTATGGCAAGCGTCGGTGGCAGCATCTTCAGGTCGAAGATGATCTCGTTGGTCAATGGCTCGGCTTCCCGCAAGCCTGGAATGGGTGGCACTGCGGGGCTGGCACCGGTGCAGATCGCGATCCGTCGCGCATTCAACAAGGTCTCGCCAACACGAACGGTGCGGCCATCTTCAAAGCTCGCCTCGCCAAGAAAGACATCGACCCCTGCCTGCGTGTATCGCTGCACGGAATCGTGGGGAGCAATGGATGCCCTGACCTCACGCATCCATGCAAATGCCGCCGCGAAGTCGGCTTTGGGATGATGGTGAGTAAATTCAAGCAGCGCCTTGGAGGGTACGCAGCCGACGTTCAGGCAATCTCCGCCCATCAGATGTCGCTCAACCAGGGCAACCTTCGCACCAAGCCCCGCGGCACCAATGGCTGCAATCAGGCCGGCGGGTCCTGCACCGATGACAACCAGATGGTACTGGTCCTTTGGCACCGGATTCTGGTAACCCGATGGCGCCAGGGCTTCGCGCCATGCCAGATCAAAATTCTGTCCGGGATAGTCGCTCATGATGCGCCGAGTTCCTCGTTCAGGGCCCGATTTGCAAACCGGGTAATCAGTATGGTGAGCAGCAGCGTCGCCGCAAGTCCGGCGAAAAACATGACCTGCGTGAGCGGACTTGTTTCCAGTTCGCCAGCGAACAATGCCGTCAGGCTCTGCCCCACTGAGCCCAGGTATACATACAGCCCGGTGGCCGGCAACATGCCCAGCCAGGAGGCGCCGACGTAGTGCAGGAATTTCACGCGTGTGACCCCAAGTCCGTAGTTCAGCAGATTGAACGGAAACACCGGTGACAGTCGGGTCAACAGGACGATCAGCGCGCCACGCTCGCCAATGGCTCGATCAAGTGCTGCAAACCTGGGCATCGACGATAGACGGCCTTCTACCCATTCCCGAACGAAATATCGGCCGATCAAAAACGCGGCGCTGGCACCCAGTGTGCTGGCAACCGACACGATCGCGACGCCAACAGGTAATCCAAACACAAACCCCGCGCCTAGTGTCAACAACGACCCTGGTACCAGCAGAACGCACGCAGCAATGTACGCGATGATGAACACCACCCACGATATTCCAGGATTGGCCTGCACCCAGGCGAGAAAACTGATCAGCCACGCGCCGATCGGAAACACCCAGGCAAGGCCCAGCAAAACCACCAACACAGCGATAAACGGAATGAGACGCTTCAAAAAACTGGCTCCAGACTGCCTGCTCAACAACACGGCGCCTTGCCGTGACCACTCAGGATGGGCAGAGTACCAAGAACGCAGGGACAACTTTACTCCGGCAGAGCGACGATCATCATGCGCAAGGAAATCGACATCCTCGTATTCGGGGCAACCGGCTTTACCGGCAATCTCGTGACGCGCTATATGAATAGCCGTTATGGCGACGGCAATACCACCTGGGGCATCGCTGGTCGGAACGCCGAAAAGCTGCAGTCGGTGGCAACGGCCAGAAACCTGTCGAAGCAGATTCCTTTGATCATCGCCGACAGCAACTACCCGGAAAGTCTGGCCGAAGCCATCGGCAAAGCCCGCGTTGTGCTGACCACGGTTGGACCTTACGCCAAGTACGGCAGTGAGGTGGTTCGCCTCTGCGCAGAAATGGGCGTGCATTATTGCGACCTGACCGGTGAGGTGCACTGGATGCGGCGCATGATCGACGCCCACCAGAAAACTGCCGAACGCTCGGGCGCGCGTATCGTTCACACCTGCGGGTTCGACTGTATTCCCGCCGACGTTGGCACCTATTTCATGCAGAAGTCCATGCAGGCACAGCATGGTGTTGCCGCCAATCTGGTCAAGTTCAGAGCCAAGGAATTCAAGGGTGGTTTCAGTGGCGGCACACTCGACAGCCTGTGGAGCATGGCCGAACAGGCGGCAGACGACCCCGCCATCGACAAATTGATCGCCGATCCTTACGCGCTGAATCCGACCGGTAGTCCGCGCGGGCTCGACGGTCCTGATTCAATGACACCAACCTTCGACCCTGACTTCAACGCCTGGGTCGCACCGTTCGTGATGACCGCTGTCGATACCCGCATCGTGCGTCGGACCAACGCATTGCTGGGTTATCCCTATGGCCGGGACTTCCGTTACGACGAAGCCATGTTGATGCCAACGGGCCCCCTGGGGTTTGTGGGCGCAGTCGCCACCGCCATGGGCATGAACTCGATGAACGCCGTCAGCCGTATTCGGCTGGCACGTGAGTGGCTGCAGACCGTTTTGCCCAAGCCTGGCGAAGGACCAAGTGAAACAACCATCGAACAGGGCCACTTCCGCATCGACTTTCTGGCTCGTCACCCGACCAAGGCGTCACTCAATCTGCGCGGACGGGTAACCGGTGACAAGGATCCAGGTTACGGCTCAACCTCGAAAATGCTGGCTGAATGCGCAGTTGCGTTGGCACGCGATGAAAGTCCGGTTGGCGGTGGTTTCTGGACACCGGCTTCGGCGCTGGGTGATGCATTACTGGAGCGCCTGCCCGCCAATGCCGGTGTTCGATTCGAACTCGAGCCCTGACAGAAAACCGCCGTCCACGCAGCACGCACGGTCTCAATCGATCTGTTTTTTGCCACTTGCCATCAAGAGGTAACAGAACAGTCCAAACAACGTCACCGCTGCCGCGAGCTGAAATACGAGAACCCATGATCCCGTCGCATCGAGAATCATGCCGCTCACGTAGATGCCGATGATGCCGGGGATCGTACCGGCAGTATTCGTGATCCCCATCAGCGTTCCGGCATGTCGTGGCGCGATATCCATGTGGTTAACGGAAAAACCACCCGTGACAAAGGCCCCCAACATACTGCCAAGCGCCATGATCGTGATCGCCAGCCAGACGGTTTCGACGTAACCCACCACCAGCAACGACGCGGAGATGCCACCAAAGCCAATGGTCTGAAAGAGTTTGCGAACAAACGTCTTGTCACGACCCCGCTTGATCATCCGATCGGCGATACCACCGGCCACGTTCAGCGATACAAACGATGCGAGGTGCGGAATCATGGTCAGCCAGCCGACCGAGGCGTAGTCCACACCAAGCCCTTTGTTGATGAAAGTCGGCATCCACGACAACAACACGTACAGAGACCAGTTGTTGCAGAAGTGAGCGATGATGATGGCCCACACCGACTTGTTGGACAGCAACAGCTTCCACGGCACTGGTTCCTTCGCGGTGCCGGACGCGGTCCCTGACGCGATGATCTGAAGTTCTTCTGCCGAAATGCCTGGTTGCTGCGCAGGGATCGAAGCGACCGTCCTGTGCCAGATGACCCACCAGATAACCCCGACCGCTGCAAACAGGTAGAACACCCATTCCCACCCCAGCGAATTCGCGATGATGGGCGTAACGATCAAGGCAAACACAGTACCTGCCGGTATGCCGCTGTTTGCCAATGCCACGGCGCGTGATCTTTCGGCATCTGGAACCCAGCGGGCATACAGGCTGTAGATTGAGGGGAAGGTCACCGCCTCGCCCATACCCATGCCGATTCGCGCCATGATCAGGATCGCGAGCCCTGCCAATGCGGCAGGCGGCGTCAGAAACGTGAATAGCGACCACAGGAGCACACCCAGTCCGAGCACGACCTTCCCGCCAAACCGGTCGGCCAGACGTCCGCCAGCGATCTGCATGACAAGATAGCCGACGAAAAACGAGGACATGACCAGACTCTGTGTCTTGAGATCCCAATCGAGATGCTCGGCCATGGGGATGATGGCAACCGAGATGCTGACCCGATCGATGTAGCAGACGAAGACGGCAAAAAACGACAACAACACCAGTCGATGCCGATGTGAAAAGTCCATGCGCTCTCCTCCCCGTCAATACTCGAAAGCCTGCACCGGCCGTCGATGAATCTCCCCAACGACGGACGTTACCACACTCATGCGGATCACAAGCGGGCAAGGACACCTCCGTGATTACAGGCCTGTTCGCAGTCCACCCGGATTCGCGGGCAGATCGGCAAATCGCTCAGCGCTGCGCTGCATAAGCCTGCACGATTGGCGAGAGGTCATCCGGCGACGCGCCATGCAGAATCACACCATCACAACCCAGATCAAACTGGCCGTTGATGGCGGCCACACACCGAGCCGGCTGCCCCTGTGCTGCCGAAGCGAGCCAGCTGGCCGGGATCAGTTCGGCGATCTGCTCAAGCTGCTGCGTGGTCGCGATCTGATCGATGGCACCAGGAAACGTTGCCACCAGCTTGTCCGCACGAAACCGCTTGAGAACAGCAGGATCCCACTGATTCGTCCGCACCATCAGATCACCGTACGCCTGCAGGTAGGTCGCCATACGGCCAACAGTTTTCTTCAGGCGAACCGCTTCCGGCAAGTGATCCCCAATCGTTGCAAAACAGGACCAGACACGCACTGAGGCTGGATCACGACCTGCTGCCCTCGCAGCATCCTTGACAGCCTTGACGCATCGAGCTGTGGTCTCATCAGTGAAAAATGTGTGTAGCACCACCGCGTCGCAAAACGCGCCGCCAAACGCCAGCGAGTTGGGACCAAACGCTGTGAAGGTGATGGGGATGTGTTCGCGGAAAGCCGGATCAAGTCTGAGCGCCGGAAATTTTCCAAGGCTGCTGTCGTGACCCAGGACCGTCTCGCCCTTCCACAGGCGGCGCATGAGCTGGACGAAATCCTCGAGATCCCTGGTCTTCACATGGGCCAGACCCATCGAATCGAACATCCGGTCGATGCCACGACCCAGACCAAGAGAGAATCGGCCGCCGGTGAGAAAGTGCATGGTCGTGGCATAAGCGGCAGTCACCAGTGGATGCCGGGTATTGTGATTGGTCGCTGCGGTCGCAATGCCAATCCGTTCTGAAACCGCACCGACCGCACCCGACAACGTCGCCGCTTCCTTGATATTGAAACGTTCAGAGATGAAGCAGGCACCAATGCCCTGGCGCTCGGCGCTGCCAACCTCGTCGATCAGATCGCGTGGTGAACGTGGCGCTCCAGCCAGTGTGTAAAACGCCAGTTCGTTCATGGCAGCAGTCTTGTTATTCATGTCACCTCTCACGGGTTTGTCTCATTACGCGCTTGACGACAGCGCCGAAAATAATGCCCGCAGCGTTTCTCGCTACAGTCGGAATGTGTCTGTTATCGTATCAGCGCCAGCAGGTTCAGCACGCCGGGATTCGGTCTCGCAGCTGACTAATCCAACGAGCCAATCGAACGGGCCTGATCAACGGAGGAGCCATGAAGGTTGTAGAAGCCATTGCAAAGGCGATGAAAGCCGAAGGTGTCGAGATTCTGTTCGCCTACCCGGTCAATCCGCTGATCGAAGCCGCTGCCGCCGAGGATATCCGTACTGTCATCGTTCGACAGGAACGTGTCGGATTGCACATGGCTGATGCCTGGTCACGTCTTTCCTCCGGCAAGTCCATCGGTGTGTTCTGCATGCAGCACGGTCCGGGCGCCGAGAATGCCTTCGGCGCGGTCGCGCAGGCGTACGGTGAGTCGGTGCCTGTGCTGGTGATACCGGCAGGCTACCAACGACGCCTCGCGCACTATTACCCCAACTTCAATTCCGTCGAGAACATGCGGCAGATCACCAAGTGGGCAGAGCCGATGACCATGGGTCGCGCGGCGCCCGAAGTCTTGCGGCGGATCTTCTTTCAGCTGCGTAACGGTAGGCCCGGACCCGTTCTCATGGAAGTTCCTCTCGACGTCTTCAACGAAGATGTGCCTGACGACTTTGTGCACACACCAAGCTTTGCAACACGCAGCGCGCCGGACCCGGCCGACATCGACCGTGCCGCGAAGCTGCTGGCGGCGGCGGAACATCCGGTCATCTATGCAGGTCAGGGTGTGCATTACGCCAAGGCCTGGCCAGAACTGCGCCTGCTGGCCGAGACCTGGAACATTCCGGTGACCACGAGCATTGAAGGCAAGAGTGCCTTTCCGGAAGATCATCCGCTGTCGCTGGGCTCCGGGGGCCGCGCCAATCCGCGCCCTGTCATCGAGTTTCTCAAGGATGCCGACGTCATCCTGGGCATCGGCTGCAGTTTTGCGCTCACCGGGTTCGGTGTCCAGATGCCAAAAGGCAAGACGATCATCCACGCTACTCTGGATTCAATGGATCTGGGCAAGGATGTACCTGTTCAGCATGCCTTGATTGGCGACGCACAGCTGACGTTGGACGCCTTGTTGAAGGCGATGGCATCGTATGATGCAGGCCCGGCAAGACGACGGGCCTCGGTGCCAGAACGGATTCGCGCAACCAGAACCCGGTGGCGCGCCGAGTGGCACGCCAAACTCACGCACAATGAAGCGCCGATCAACCCCTACCGGGTCATCAATGAGCTCGACAAGCTGGTCGACAAGAGCAATGTCATCATTACCCATGACGCCGGCAGCCCACGGGATCAACTGACCCCGTTCTGGACGTCCACCACGCCCCTTTCCTATATTGGTTGGGGAAAAACCACCCAGCTTGGATATGGCCTGGGACTGGCAATGGGTGCAAAACTCGCGCAGCCGCACAAACTGTGCATCAACATCTGGGGTGACGCTGCAATCGGCTTTACTGGCATGGACTTCGAAACAGCGGTGCGCGAACGTATTCCAATTCTGTCGATCCTCTTCAACAATTTCTCCATGGCGATCGAACTGCCGATCATGCAGATCTCGACGGAAAAGTATCGATCGACGGACATTTCCGGCAACTACGCAGATATGGCGAAAGCATTTGGTGGTTATGGCGAGCGGATTACCGATCCCAATGACATCGTTGCTGCACTCAAGCGCGGAATTGCTGCCACCGAAGCCGGTCGCCCGGTATTGCTTGAGTTCATCACTTCACAGGAGATCGAAATCTCGAAGGGTTGAACGCCTGACAGCGAGCGCCATCAAACCCTATTGCGCTGGAATTGACTCCAGCGCGACCGACTCCAGAGTGACCAGCGCAGCTCGACTGGTCCGCGGATTGCCGATGAACAGCATGCGGGCATCGGCCAGCCGCACACCGAGCAAGGCTTCTCTATCACCGGCCAGATTGACCAGCTCGTCGCAATTCAGCCCCTGCTCGCTGGCAAATTTCAGCACCGATCGCCCGATGCCGTGCAGATGCATGGGGGTCAGCGAAGCAACAAACAGCGTGGTCTCTCCACAGGTGGCCACCAACGCGCGAAAGTAAGCGGGACGTTCCAGATCACGCTCGGAGATATCCAGCTTCCCCTGTTCGATCACACCGGGGCCAACCTGTAACGCGGAAGGGTAAAGACCTCGTTCGTACTGCAGATGATCAACAACACCCAGCTTCTGTTCACCCACGCCGAGGATTCGGGTGTACCCGTGGCGCTGAATTCGACTGACCACCTCACCTTCGATCTGCAGCAGGCCCAGCGGCCTCAACGCCATCAGCTCGGAGACGAAGCCACTGCCGATCAGCACGGCTATTGCATCATCATCCACCAGATCAGCGGGAATCACGCCCTGAGGTTCATTGGCAGTCACCCCAAGCAGTTTTGGTCGCAACAGGTTGAATCTCGCGGCTACCACAACCAACTGACCATCCGGGTCGGCCAGTTCCCAGGCTGAAAGACCAGGGCGCAATGGGGACTTCAGGATCGTCGTCACTGCCGCCGCTGACATCTCCGTAACGGCCTTGCCAGTGTTCAGGGAGGCAGTCAATTCCGTGGCTGGTGCCGATGCCAACCGCGTTGTTGGCGTTTCACCACATGCAGCGAGCACTGCCAGCAGCAGAATCGCAATGAGGTAACGGTGGGCAGTGGATCGCATGGGCCGCGAGTTTACTCGAAATAAACCGGCGGGGAATTTGACCTGACGCCTGACTTGAGCTGAACTCTCGCCCTCGCTCAAACAACTGGAACCGATGAAGATGACTGACTACTCATTGCCAAACACCTCTCAGGATCTTACCGGCCAGGTCGCTCTGGTGACCGGCACCACCTCCGGTCTCGGCTGGCGTTTTGCACAGGTGCTGGCCGCAGCTGGTGCAAAAGTCGTCATCACCGGGCGCCGTCAGGAGAAGCTCGATGAACTCAGGCAGGTGATCACCGCTGCAGGTGGAGATGCCACGCCGTTCACCGTGGACATGACGGACAACGACAGCATCCTCAAGGTAGTACAACAGGCCGAAGACACTTATGGCACGGTGACCATACTCGTCAACAACGCCGGCATTCCCGACGCCCAGCGTGCTCACAAGATGTCGAACGACCTCATCGACCGGGTATTCGATACCAACCTGCGTGGCCCGTTTGTGCTGTCCTGTGAGGTGGCTCGTCGCTTGATCGCCGCCGGCAAACCTGGCCGTATGGTGAACATCTCGAGCGTTGGCGGTTTTCACTATGCAGGCAATGGTGCGGCGCTGTATTCGATCACCAAAGCCGGTATTGCCCGTATGACCGAATGTCTGGCGGTGGAATGGGCCCGCTTTCGCATCAACGTCAACTGCATCGCGCCCGGCGCATTTCACTCGGAAATGATGGACGGCATGGTGGGTCGCATGGGTGACATCGCCAAGAATTTCCCGCGTGGACGGATTTGTGATCCGGCTCAGCTCGACAGCACCCTGCTCTACTTCTGTGGTCCGTCCAGTGACGCAGTCACCGGTTCAATCGTGAAAGTGGACGACGGTCAAGGCTCGAGGTAAGGCCTCTGCAGGTTGCTTTTTCAGCAACCTGTCAGGGCATCAGCCGTATCAGCGGCTTGTTACGCCACTCACTGCCGTCGGGTACTCGCGCTGCATCACTGATGTAGTGCGTGGACAAGGCCCGACGGAAGTGCTGGCTGCGATTGTGACCAGAACCGTGGATCAAGAGCGGGTGGAACAACAACGTGTCCCCTGGTTGCAGTTCGACGTGCACTCGACCTGAGAAGTCGACGTCCTTCACACCATAAAATCCATGGTTGACGAATTCCCAGTCCGGGTAGGCATGCTCCAGGAATCCTCCCTTGTGTGAGCCTGGCAGCACCGAGAGGCAGCCGGTTTCGCGCAGAGCCGGATACACCGCAGTCCAGGTCCCCACGATAAGTTCGGCCGGACGCATGCGAAAATAACGCAAGTCCTGGTGCATCGGATGTCGACCATCCACTTCCGGTGGCTTGTTGAAGACATTGGTCGACACCGAATGAAGGACCGGGCCGATCAGCCCGCGCGCGCACGCCAGCAGCCCCTCATGATGTGTATAACCACGCAGCACGGGATCTTCTTCGAAACTGAACAGCTTGTTCACGCCGTGCACCGTCGACTGCGCATCCACAGCACCTTTCACGACCATCACATCGCGCATGATCTGCATGAGCCCACTTTTTTCGACGCGCCCTTCAACCAGGTCAAGAAAGCGCTGATCGAACGCAGCCAGCGTCGGTGCATCAAACAGACCCCGCTTGATGATGTAGCCGCTGTTGCGATACTGCTCAAGCTCGTCCGGGCTTATGGCGCGAGTGTCCGTTGCGCTAGTGTCAGTCGAAGACATGCATGAACCTCAGATTCTGTCTGGCGATCCCGTCGATGACGACGTCGATGCCGCCGGTCTTGATCATCCACTCAAGGCGATGGTCGCGATACTCCCGTTTGAACAGTCCCTGATCCATGGCCTGCTTGACGGCCGCAAGACTGATTCCGGAATTGGCGAACGACACCGCCTCCGCCGCCAGTCGACACTGCTTCACGCTGGGGCGCTCGTTGGCGCGAACCAGCCACTGCGCAAGCTTGCCCTCGGGTTGAACACCAAAACCAACCGCACCGTTAACAAAGGGAACAACACAGAGATCACCCCAGCCAAACGCCTCGCCGTTGAACCACTCGCGCGAACCCAGCTGATCGGCAAGCCAGCGATACCAGCCACGAATCTGCTCCTGGCCAGCCAGAAACATGGACTCGCCCAACGCACCCGGGCCACGTCCAAAGTAGCGGATTTCCGACAGGCCCCAGGTGATGGCTTCGAAGTGCGTATCAAGCACGTCTTCCAGCATGCGCACACGGGCTCGCTCACCGGGTGTTGCCGGTAGCAGCGAAGGGTTTGGCCAACGATCTTCGATGTATTCGAGAATGATGGTGGAGTCGTAGACCGAGACGTCTCCGTCCACCAGTGCAGGGACTTCGCCACGAGGGTTGGATTTCGCAAAGGCAGACTCTGCCGTGCCCGAGCCAATGGCGTTGGGCAGCTGCGCCACGAACTCGACACCTTTTTCCAGCAACGCGATTTTGACTTTCTGTCCGTACGGCGACAGGGGATGGTCGTAGACAAGTGCAGGCACAGGAATCATCCGCAATCAGGGGCTCTTATCCTGCCAGATTTTTTCGGGCAGAAAAGCCGTTATCGCCATTCGTCGTTCAATACGAAGTGCGGCACTGGTATCGTGCTGGCCGTCCTCACCACAAGTCGAAAGATGGTTACCAGGGAATACCGACAGAAACGATTCGAAAGGCCAGCCGGCGCAACCGAAATACTGCTGGTGCGGCACGGTGAATCCCGTGCAGCCACGGCGGAGAATCCCTTCCCGCTGGTAGACGGGCATGGCGATCCGGAACTGCACCCGAATGGTCGCGAGCAAGCGGTGCGGGTGGGTGAGCGCCTGAAGACCCAACCGATCGCTGCGATCTACGTGTCGAACCTGCGGCGCACCTCGGAAACGGCGGCACCCCTGGCCGGACATCTTGGCCTGATTCCGACCATCGATCCGGACTTGCGCGAAGTGTTCCTCGGCGAATGGGAAGGCGGAGTGCTGCGCATCAAGGCCGCTGAAAATCATCCACTGTTCCAGCAGATGCATGCCGAGCAGCGTTGGGACGTTGTACCTGGCGCGGAATCACATGCAGCGCTCACGCAGCGATTGTCCCGGGCCTTGCGCCGGATCCACGAGAAGCATCCGGATCAACTGGTGGCGGCATTTGTCCATGGCGGTGTTGTCGGCCATATCCTCGCCCATGCAACCGGTGCCCGGCCGTTTGCGTTCAATGGATGTGACAATGGATCGATCAACCACATCGTAATGACGGGAGACACGATGATGGTGCGCAGATTCAATGACACCACACACTTGTGGGACGACAGCAGCAGTGTCGCGGGGCAGATGACCTGATCAGTCAAGCCGTCGGAAGCCTAGCCCGCATTATTCATGAAGGAACGTAGCGAGGGCGTCGAGAGTAACGAAAACACTGGGTGGCGCGGACCGGAGCGCGCACAGGCGTGCTTTACAGCACGTCGAGCACGCGGAGGGAG
>JANNBJ010000045.1:0-15032 GCA_031385325.1 Gammaproteobacteria bacterium
CGCTGACTTACATTGATAAAGTAGCTAGTGCGAAAGATTTAAAAATTGAACAGGTAAATTTAAAAAATTTAACGCTGACTATTCAAGATTTACAGTTATGCTGCATCGCCCGGCCAAATTGCGTCAGATGGGTCTTGTCCACCTTGCCGCCCGCCTCAGGCGTGGTCCAGTAATGGCTGCCGCGGTCCGTATAAAGACTGCAAAACAGCCCCCGCGTCCGGATCACGGTCGCCACTCCTTGCATGCTCGATACCGTGCCTTCCTGATCCACAAAGTCCATCGCGTAATGCTCGTTGGTCGCGTCATCCCGGTCCCACCAATGGCCCCGCACCCACTCATGCGTACTGCCATATTTGCTCCCTGCATTGCGAGCGCAGACCGGGGACGCAGAACCGGATGCCTGATAACCTCTTGGATTTATGTAGAGATCCGAAGGAGAAATGTCCATGCGCCCTAACCTGCTCCGCTCCAGACTCAATGCCGGTGAGCCGACACTCGGCACGCATCTGCTATCGGTCTGGCCAACCCTGGTGGAACTGGTCGGCAAGACCGGCCACTACGACTACATCGAATTCACCGCCGAGTACGCGCCATTCAACCTGCACGACCTCGATAACCTCGGTCGCGCCTTTGAACTGGCGGGCCTCGCCGGCATGATCAAGATCGAACAAGGTGAATGGACACATCAGGCGATGCGTGCCATCGGCGCGGGTTTCCAGAGCGTATTGTTCGCCGACGTACGGACACTGGAAGACGCACAGGCCTGCGTCAGTGCAGTACGTGCAGAGACACCTGGCCGCAATGGCCTGATGGGTGTCGGCATGCGTCGAGACGTCGGCATGATCATCGAAGCGGGCAGTCAGGCTTATGTCAACGCCCTCGATGACGTCGTCATTGCCCTGATGGTGGAAAAACGCCAGTGTGTCGAGGACATCGAAAATATTCTCTCGGTGCCCGGCATCGACATGGTCCAGTTTGGTCCCTCGGACTACGCCATGAGCATCGGCCAGGCTGGCAATCAACGACATCCCGACGTCCAGAAAGCCGAACGTCTGACCATCGAAACCGCCTTGCGCAAAGGGTTGCATCCACGGGTTGAACTCGGCAGCCCGGACCAGGCCGCGCGTTACATCGAGATGGGTGTCAAACATTTCTGCATTGGCTGGGACGTGAGCATCCTGTATGCATGGTGGCGTGAGAACGGTGCAAAGCTCCGCTCGGCACTTGGCGCGAATGCGCCTGCAGAACCCGAGACCAAACCGTCTGCTTACGGCGCATCAGATCGCTGATCGACGCGCGTGCAAACCTGGTGATCACCCTGCAGAGGGGTGATGCACAAACCGACATTCCAGAACACACAGGAGAAATGCGAAGGTGCAGTCGAAGCCAACCCAACTCACGATCACACGCCCGGACGATTGGCACCTGCACTTGCGCGATGGCGCCGCACTGGCTGCAGTGCTGCCGGACACGGCTCGTCAGTTTGCGCGCGCAATCGTCATGCCCAACCTGGTACCACCGGTCACTACCGTGGCTTTGGCGGGTGCCTATCGGGAACGGATTCTGGCGGCTTTGCCACCGGGCGCCCGCTTCGAACCACTGATGACGCTGTATCTCACAGAGACAACGACCGCGGCAGACATCGCCCAGGCAAAAGCGAGTGGCTTTATTCACGGCGTGAAGTACTACCCCGCCGGGGCAACGACTCACTCCGATGCTGGCGCACGCGATCTGAAGTACTGCACCGATGCGCTGGCAGCCATGCAGGCCCATGATCTGCCGCTGCTGATGCACGGTGAAGTGACAGACCCACGGGTCGACATTTTCGATCGTGAGCGTGTGTTCATTACCGATCAGCTTGCGCCGACCATTCGTCAGTTTCCCGGCTTGCGGATCGTGCTCGAACACATCACCACCAAGGAAGCGGTGACGTTTGTAGAGCAGTCTTCGGCGCAGGTCGCCGCGACGATTACCGCGCATCATCTGCTGCTCAATCGCAACAGCCTGTTCACCGGTGGTTTACGTCCACACCACTACTGCCTGCCGGTGCTGAAACGTGAAATCCACCGCGAGGCGCTGGTTGGCGCTGCAACCAGCGGCAATCCCAAATTTTTTCTGGGTACTGACAGCGCACCACACGCACGCCACACCAAGGAGATCGCCTGCGGATGTGCTGGCATCTACACCGCACACGCTGCCATCGAACTGTACGCAGAAGCGTTCGATCAGGTGGATTGCCTGGACCGTCTGCAGGCATTCGCCAGCGAGTACGGACCAGACTACTACCAGCTGCCCCGCAACACCGATCGCATCACGCTGCTGCGCCGTGCACAACAGATTCCGGCAACCATTCCGTTTGGCAACGATACGCTGGTGCCGTTTCGCGCCGAGAGCGAGATTGCGTTCACGATGATCGATTGAGTTGATCGCCGTGATCGCACCACCACTGGTCAATCCCGACCCGGCGATGATCACGCGCGCCGCGAACCTGCTTCGCGACGGCGGACTGGTCGCCTTTCCCACCGAAACCGTTTATGGGCTTGGTGCGGATGCACGCAACACCGTGGCGGTGAATCGTGTATTCGCGGCCAAGCGGCGGCCTGCAGATCACCCATTGATCGTGCACATTGCGGACAGCCGGCAATTGCCGCTGTGGAGCCCGGATGTTCCTCGTCTTGCATGGCAGCTGGCCGAGGCATTCTGGCCAGGGCCCCTGACCATGATCTTAAGGCGCGCGAGTGACGTGATCGATGCGGTGACCGGTGGCCAGGATACGATCGGCCTGCGGGTGCCTGCACATCCGGTAGCACTTGATCTGTTGCGAGAATTTGGCGGTGGTATCGCCGCGCCTTCCGCCAATCAATTCGGACATATCAGTCCAACCACAGCGGCGCATGTGCTGGCAGAGCTGAAAGGGGACGTCGACATGATTCTCGACGGTGGCCCCTGCTCGGTGGGCATTGAGTCCACCATCGTTGACTTCACCGCCGCGCGACCGCGCATTCTCAGGCCGGGTCAGCTCAGCCGCGACATGATCGAAGCGGTGCTAGGAATCCACCTGCTGGATGAACTGTCCGGTGCACCACGGGTCTCGGGTGATCTGCCCAGCCATTACGCGCCGCACACGCCGGTTCGCTGGCTTGTTTCCGCAGAGTTGGTGACGACGCTACGCGACGCATCGACCCACACCAGAATCGGGGTCGTCGCATTGGGAGTGGAGGCAAACCCGGGATTGACTCACATCGAGTGGTGTTCATTGTCTGATGACCCGGTGGTGTATGCGCGCCAGTTGTACGCGAGCTTGCGTGAACTCGATGAACACGGCCTCGATCTGATTCTGCTTGAGGTCCCACCCGACACGCGCATGTGGGAAGCCGTGCGCGATCGACTGCGCCGGGCGGCTGGTTCAGGCTGACCCGGCGACGACGTGCAGTGTCCTGTTCGGCTGGTTTCAACCGCGGCCAGCGCGCCGTTCCGCCAGACCGTGCGTCATTTCAGCCAGCACACGTATGGCGTGCGGATCCTGTTGAATTCGTTGCCAGTACGCCGCCGTGCGAATCCGGCCAGTCATGGGGTTATCGACATCCATGGTGGGCACCACGTGTTCGCACATGAACAACGCCGGCACCAGGCTGCAATCTGCCAGCGTCAGGGTATTCCCCACCGCGTAGCGCTCCTCGCCCAGATAGTGTTCGAGCGCGTTGATGCCGCGTGTCACCTGCGCCATGAAGAGGTCGCGAATGGCGTCGACACGCGAGGCGCGCCGCACCTGCGGCAGTGCCATGAAAATATTGTTCATGAGATAGATGTCAGCGATGCGCGCCACAGTTCGAACCTGGGCGCGAACGCGTGGTGAACTACCGAGCAACGTCGGCGTCGGATAACACTCTTCGAGGTACTCGGCAATCACTTCGGATTCCGGCATCACGTCGCCATCAACATCCAGCGCGGGAATGCGGCCCAGCGGTGAAGTCTTGTTGAACTCACCCTGAAAAAAACCTGGCGGCCGCTCGAAGGCGATGTCGGTAATGCCCTTGGCGTAAATCTGCATGCGGACTTTGGCCGAATAGGGGCTGAGGTCACCGGTGTAGAGTTTCATCGGGGGCTGATTCCTTGACTTGAAGAGAGGCTTGAAGAGAGGCTTGAAGAGATACACGATACCCCAGGTGCCGCGGGTGCGGGTCCCCGCAAACCAATGCAGGCTCGCTGCACCGAACATTCGGCGGGTTCACCGATTGAGTGGAGACCATCTGCTCGCGTAGTCTGTCGCCATCATCGATCCAGGACAGTACCCATGCGCGGACGCATCGTATTCATGGACAGCCTGCGCGCCCACGGCGTCCGGGCCATTTTTGGTAATCCCGGCACCACCGAGAGCCCGCTGCTCGACGCCCTGTCTGACTATCCGGACATCCGCTATATCACGACCCTGCATGAGGGGATCGCGGTCAGTGCAGCCATCCTGTATGCGCAGGCTACTGGAGAAACCGTCGTGACCAACGTGCATGTCGCGCCTGGTCTCGGCAATGCCCTTGGAACGCTCTACGGTGCCTTGAAATCTTCCGCACCGCTGGTCATGACCGCCGGTCAGCAGGACACGCGGATGCGTCTGCGTGATCCCGTGCTCGGTCACGATCTGGTGGCCATGGCAGCCCCCATGGTCAAGTGGGCGACGCAGGTCAACAGCGCGGATGAAATGGCTGATGTCATGCAGCGCGCCATCAGCATCGCCAACGAGGCACCCAAGGGGCCGGTGTTTGTCGCGCTGCCGATCAACGTGATGGAACAGGAAACCAGCAACGGCGCCTGGACTTCCGGCAACCTGTTCAATGAATCCCTGCCAGATGCACGGGGGCTTGCGGCCGCAGCCGCGATACTGGCATCGGCACAACGACCCGTCATCGTCGCCAGTGACGACGTGGCGCGGGCCGGAGCTACGCTTTCGCTGGTAAAACTGGCTGAGCGCCTGGGTGCACCGGTGTACCAGGACATTCTTCGCCAGCACCTGGTGTTTCCCAATCGACACGTTGCCTATGGCGGCAACCTGCCTTCCGATGCCGCCGGGGTTCGCTCGATATTGGCCGGTTGTGATGCACTCCTCATGGTGGGTGGTCCGTTTTTCGAGGAGATCTGGTTCGACCCGATACGTGCGGTGCCCGAGGGCGTGCAAATCGTTCAACTCGCGCACGCGTCCGGCGTGATGGCGCGCAATTTCGCAGTCAGCGTTGGCCTGCAATCGGCGCTGAAGCCCGGCATCGAGGCACTCGATATGGCGCTTGCGAACAGGATTGCGTCACACACGTCAGCCAGCCGCATGGCTGAACTTGCGGCCAAAGCTACTCGACGCAGTGAAGCGGCAGCGGCCAGTCTTGCGAAGACCCGTGATGCGCGACCGATGACACCCGTGCGCGCGCTCACCGAAATTGCTGCGGGCATGCCGGCCAATGCGGTGGTGGTGGATGAGTCCGTCACGGCCACGGGTGATGTGGCACGGGTATTCGACTTTCGCTCAACCGGCGACTACTTCGGTCAACGCGGCGGTGGCATCGGCCAGGGCATCGCGGGCGCTCTGGGTGTTGCCGTCGCATGGCCGGACCGACCGGTGGTCATGATTACCGGGGACGGTTCGGCGATGTATGCCATTCAGTCGCTGTGGACCGCAGCTTTGCTCAAGCTGCGAATTGTCTTTGTGGTGCTGGCGAACGGCGAGTATCGCGTGCTCAAGCACAACCTTGACACTTATCGCCTGCGTTTCGATGCCACCTCCAATCGCGACTATCCGTACATGAACCTGTCACCCGGCCTCGACTTCACATCAATGGCCCGAGGGATGGGCGTCACGAGCGAGCGAATTGAAGATCCGGACCTTCTGCAAGCTGCCGTCGCCGCAGCCATTGCGACCCGCGGACCGCACCTGATCGAAGTCGTGGTGTCGGGTAAACAATGATACATACACACCTTTTGAATTGAGAACGACGGAGCCTATTCACGCATGACGATCTCGAAGCATGAGCGAAGCGCGATAGCCAGCGGATTCATGACTGCCCTGCGCGCCAATACATTCTATGTGCCACCCTCCGCTGCCTGCACTGCGGATGACCCGCTCTCCATGGCCGATGCAATGGCTATGCAGCGAGGTTTTGTCGAACTGCATGCGGCGATCGACGACGTCGCGGGCTACAAGTCCGCTGCGAACGCCCAGGGCTTGCAGACTGCCCTCGGCCTGAGTGAACCGATTGTCGGCGCACTGTTTGCCAGAGGCGAACGCAAAGGGGGCGATCACATTGAGCGCACGGCCTATCGAACGCTGCTGATCGAAACCGAACTTGGTTTTCGTGTCGCGAGAAAAATCGACGCGCGGGTAGAGAGCGTGGCCGAATTGCGCACTGCCATGTCGACCTGTGTCCCCATGATCGAACTCGCCGACCCTGGTTTTGGTCGGGCGCGATTTACCGGACTTGATCTCATCGCCGCCAATTCAGCCTCTGCGGGGTACATCTGTGGCAAACCCCACATGGCTGATCAGATCGATGTGAATGGTTTACAAGTTCGCCTGAGTCGAGACGGCACTACTCTGCATGAGGCCCAAAGCGGGGATCTCATGGGTGACCAGTGGCAAGCCTTGCTGTGGCTCGTCAACAAGGTGATCAACGCAGGCTACGTCATCAAGCCAGGGATGTTGTTCATGACGGGCGCACTGGGCGGCGCGCACCCGGCCTCGTCCGGCGAATATCTGGCCGAGTTTGGTGTAGTGGGCGAAGTACGTTTCCACGTGTCCTGACCGGTTCCCGGAGAGGTTCGGCTAAACGACGATTTCTCCCAATTCCTTCGCGCGTTGCAATCGACTGGCCTCCTCTGGTGGCAGGTGCTTCTGCGCCAGCATCAGGAAAAACAATGCCGGGATGAAAGTCAGCAAGGCAACCGCGATCGCTGTGCGTAACGCGTCTGCATCACTCATGCCGCCAGCATGAAAGGTATCCGACAACTTCCCGATGACATAAGGCCCAAGCGCCAGACCAATGAAAGTGTTGACGAGAATGTAGGCAGCGCCTGCAATTGCACGCATGCGCGGCATCACGAGGTCAGCAGCGACGCTGGGCGGGACACCACCGCCACACGCGCTGAACATGGTCAGCACAAAGTTCAGCCAGAACACCACGACCAGGCTCTCGGTATACAGCAGCAACAGCAGAATCGGCGCTGCGCCAAGAATCAGCACATAACCAACCATCAAACGGCCACTGGGGAATTTGCGCTTGAGGAAGTCCGCCAACATGCCGCCCAACGTGATTCCCGTGAAACCGCCAAGCGCAGCGCCAAGACCGATATACAGGCCGACCTCGGTCGCACTCACGTCGTGCATGCGCATGAGCAGAGGTGGTATCCAGAACCCGGCGCCATAACCCACAAAAGCGGTCATTGGAAACGCCAGCATGGTGTAGATGAAGGACTTTGACCGGAACATCATTGCGAATGTTGCCGGGTCGCGAATCTTCAGGGACTGCACCCAAGAAAACGTCACATAGATGCCAAAGCCCGAGGCGACCCATTGAGCGGTGCTGCCGGTCAGTTCAATCAACGCCCACGCGCCCAGCACACACCCCGCCACCGCGACGAGGTTGGTGACAAGCGCACGGGAATTGTCGCGAATGCCAATGAGATTGAGCGGCGGGATGATCGCCATCAGTTCACTGCCGAGCACACGAAACGGGGACGGATGCTGAACGGTTATCAGACCCTCACTGATCCCCCGGATGGGTTCGCGCAACGTCCATACCCAGGCGGCGAGCAGGATGCCGGGCGTTCCGACCGCCATGAACGCGACCTGCCAGCCCTGCAGACCAAAAGGTGATTCCGTGGGGTCTGGAAACCGCGTCGTCCATGTATCCAGGATGAGACCACCAAGGAACATCCCGATACCTGCCCCGATGTAGACCCCACCGGTATAGAGCGCAATGACGGTGGCACGGCGCTCTGGTGGGTAGTAGTCAGCGAGCATGGAGTACGCCGCTGGCGACGCACTCGCCTCACCGATGCCTACACCGATCCTGCAGGTCGCAAGAACCGTAAACGAACGGGCCAGTCCCGATGCAGCGGTCATCACGCTCCAGAACGCAAGCCCGACGGCAATCAGGGTGCGCCTTGTTCCCACATCGGCGAACCGGGCTAACGGGATTCCGAACACCGCATAGAAAATCGCGAATACCGTTCCGTACAAAAAGCCCATGTCGGCATCGGAAATACCCAGATCCCGTTTGATGTCCTGCGCAAGAATCGAGAGGATGTTGCGATCAATGAAATTGAAGATGTAAACCAGAATGAGGACGAAGAGCACGTAGTGTGCGTAGCGGCCTCCTACCTTTTGAGTCGAGCGACCGTCCTTCATGACTGACGCTGTCAACGGCATCACTGCCTCACTCCGATCAGCTTCGTGCATCCTGTTCACTCCCGGTGACGGTACGCCGCAGTTCCGAATTGCAGCGAGCTGGATGATGCCAGCCGCGTGATGATGAAAGCCAGCGTTGATCGCCGAGGCGCGAAAGCGATGCGATGCGCCCGTATTGGCCAGATTTGCAGTCGCCCCGCAGCCGAATCGACGCTCGCCAGGATGGCCACACCCCGCTATTCTCCGCGATCACAGAATTTTTCAGGATCAAGCCATGACCGTCGCCACCCGTTTCTCCGGAACTTTGCTGCCCGGCAACGATGACGATCTGCGTAACGCGCTGCAGGACGTCAACCTCCCCAATATCCTGATGGTCGTTGCGCAGCTGACTGGCGAGTCGAAATGGCTGTCACCACGCTACGCGCCAAAACCAATCGTCGCACCATCGGGCAGCATGTTCCCCGACGACAGTGGTGACTATGCACCGGAGGTGGCCGAGGAAATTCGCGCAGCGGCCTTTGACGTGTTGCGCCAGGTACGAGATGGAAAACTCGCACTGCCGCCAGCTCTCACACTTGACCGTTACAACGACATGCTGTCGTTCTCCATCGCCGAGCCAGTACCGCGGGAATACGCCGCGATGTTGCTGGAAGAAACCCTGATGGTTGATCGGGACGAACAATGGCGCTCAGTGTTGACCGAAACCCGTAACAAACAACCGACCGCGATCGATTCTTTTCACGTGATCATCATCGGCGCCGGCATGTCGGGCATCGGCATGGCGGTGAAGCTGAAGGAGGCGGGTATCGCCTACACGGTGCTGGAGAAAAATGACGCCGTGGGTGGCACATGGTACGAAAATTCCTATCCGGACTGTGGCGTCGACACGCCGAATCATTTCTATTCCTATTCATTCGAGCGTAACCCGAACTGGTCTGGCTACTTTTCCAAGCGCGATGAACTGCACACCTATTTCGAACGTTGCGCGGATGATTTTGGCATTCGGGAACATATTCGTCTGGGTGTTGAAGTCAGCACCACGACATACGATGAAACAAGCCAACTCTGGAACGTTCGTTTCAAGGGCAAGGACGGTGCCGAACAAACGCTCAGTGCAAACGTCGTGGTGAGCGCAGTCGGCCAGTTGAATCGACCTTCCATGCCAGCCATCGAAGGACTGGACAGTTTTGCCGGCCCGAAGTTTCATTCGGCGCGCTGGCGCCACGATGTTGATCTGAGTGGCAAGCGCGTCGCCGTGATCGGCACAGGCTGCAGCGCCGTACAGTTCTTGCCAAAAACCGCAGCAAAGGCTGGACAGGTCTCGGTATTCCAGCGCACACCACACTGGATCTCACCCGCGCGCGACTACTATCGTCCTGTTGAAGCCGGCCTGAAGTGGGCTTTGAACCATGTTCCCTTTTACGCCGAATGGCATCGTGCACGCATGATCTGGAGTTTTGCCGACCGCGCCTGGCCAACCGTGAATCTCGACCCCGCGTGGCAACATCCCCAGCGCGCGATGAACCAGGCCAGCGACGACATGCGTAGCGCTCTGACGGCATACATCCAGACGGAACTCGGTAACAAGGCGCATCTGCTGGACCAGTGTGTGCCGGACTATCCCGTGTGGGGCAAACGGCTTGTCGTCGACAACAACTGGTACCGCACGCTGGCACGCGACAACGTCGACCTGGTGACGACCGGCATCCGCCGTGTCACTGCAAACGGTGTCGAAACGGTGGACGGCACAGTACATGAGGCTGATGTCCTGATCCTTGGCACCGGTTTTCGTTCCAACCTGTTTCTGTGGCCAATGGATGTTCGCGGCCGCGGTGGTGTGTCACTCGCTGCGCAATGGGGTGATTGCCCCGAGGCCTACAAGGGCATCACCGTGCCGAACTTTCCAAATCTCTTTTGCCTGTATGGGCCTAACACCAACATCGTTCATGGTGGCAGCATCATCTATCAGGTGGAGTGCCAGATTCACTACGCGATGCAGTGCATCAGCCAGATGCTGAACCAGGGGATAGCAGCGCTTGAAGTCAAAGCCGATGTGAACGAGCGATACAACGACGAAGTACAAGAAATCAGCCAGCAACTCGCCTGGGGCCATCCGGGAGTACAGAGCTGGTACAAAAACAGCCAGGGCCGAGTGGTCAACAATTCGCCGTTCAGCCTGCATCGGTACTGGGAAGTGACTCACGATCTGGACCTTGCGGATTACACCGTTGAATTCAGTGGCCCAACAAGGCGCGCCGCTGTCGCGTAACCCACAGCGTCGAACATGCCACTCGTGACACGTGGCCACACAAAAGCCGGGTCAGCGTTGCGGCAGATGGATAGCTCTGGGTGGCAGGTGATGTGTCCGGCGCCAGGCCACATCGCTCCACTATTCGATGCGCGCTCAACCTGCAGGATTCAGAAGGGTCAACCCATTCCGGCACGTTCTACGAGTTGCACCAGGCTGTCGATATCGACCATGACATCGTTGCCGAATTCGTTATCAGGCTTGTTGTTGGTACTGAACCACAGGCGGTTATCCACTCCTGGCGGAGGCGGCGGTACGGGGTTTCCCTTGCCAATCAACGCGTAGTAGTCAATCTGCAGAAAGTCCGCTATGGCCCAGTAACAAATGTTTACATAGGCTGGCTGGAATAGTTCGATGACAACTGTGCCGGGATTCGAAAACACCATGTTGGTAAGTCCGGAGCCATGCGGCGTGATGATGACCCTGGCATTGCGAAAGAGCGCAGCCTGATCGGCGACCCGCAGGCCCGTCATGGTTACCTTTCTGAATCCAAGCGGTTCGAGTCGCGCCATGACGGCTTCTTCGTTCAACAGGCGGCGACTGCCGGCATCGTTGCGGCTCACGTAAAGAAGCTCTGGTGTGTCTATCGTGCTGTCGCCGAGCCGCGAACCTAGTTCGTCATGAAGAAAATCGCACATCCATCGTGCGGGTACCTGTGGCGTGATGCACGGTGCAAGCACCCGGTCCGCCCGGATATGGAACTGATCATGATGGGTCTCCATCAACGTCGAGCGATCGATCTGCAGCGCCGCCAGCGTCTCTTCCTGGAATTTGCTCCGGATCGGGCTGATGACAATACGGTCAACGGGCGCGATGTCGCGTTCATAACAATTAAGCAGGTACAGACGTGGCAGCAGATCGACCATCCAGTGCCAGTACACACCTGATCCAACCACTGCCGACACCCCAACCGTACCCGACACATCGGTAACCGGAGGTAACATCATCCGCTTGAAGATTGAATGTTTGGTCTGATCGTTAAAAAGGATCATCTCGCGAGATACGTCACCAATCATCTGGTCGTGCGCGTCGATGATCGTGCCGGTGCCATGCACTCGACCATTCGGAACCTCCAGCACCGTCCCGGGGAGTGCACGTCCTTCCACCCCTCCGTAAGATCGTTTGAACTGCCACGGTACTGAGTCGTCAATCGTCTTTGGCAACGTGCGGCGGAAGTCCTGGTCAGGTTTCAGCACATGGAGCTTGCGGTCGGTATAACCATCGGCGGTCGCCCAAATTTCGGCCGTCTGCACAAATCCACGGGGCGGGCCAAAACGTGAGGAATCCAGCGGTGCGTGCCGCAATGCAGTCAACGCGCCCTGCTCGATCACACCGAGTCCGCGATGGACCCTGCTCCGGATACCTTCCTTGATTCTTGTATACATGTTTCTGTCTAGAACCTTTTGATTGCAGCCTTCAACCCTGGGCGCGGAGAAGAGCGTCGAAATAGGCGATGGTCTGGTCGAGCCCTTGATCCAGTGCAATCGTCGGTGACCAGCCAAGGTCCGTTTGCGCCTTTGTGATATCCGGTCGTCGTCTGGTCGGATCGTCGATCGGAATCGGCTTGAACACCAGTTTCGAACGCGAATTGCACTTCGCAAGAACCCGGTCCGCCAGTTCCAGCATGGTGAACTCGCCGGGATTGCCGAGATTGATCGGTCCGGTGACAGCCTCGGGCGAATTCATGAGGCTGATGAGGCCTCTGACAAGATCATCCACGTAACAGAATGAACGGGTCTGTTCTCCATTGCCGTAGATCGTGATGTCTTCGCCCTGCAGTGCCTGGACGACAAAGTTCGAGACCACCCGACCATCACGCGGATCCATCCTCGGGCCATACGTGTTGAAGATGCGGGCGACCTTGATTCGGGTGCCGTATTGCCGGTGGTAATCAAAAAACAAAGTCTCTGCCGAGCGTTTGCCCTCGTCGTAACACGAACGTGGGCCGATTGGATTCACATTTCCCCAATAGGACTCGACCTGCGGATGGACGGAAGGGTCACCGTACACTTCACTGGTCGACGACTGCAGAATCCTTGCCTTCCGGCGGCCCGCAAGCTCAAGCGCGTTCAAGGCCCCGAACACGCTCGTCTTGAACGTCTGAACCGGGTCACTCTGGTAATGAACCGGCGAAGCCGGACAAGCCAGGTTGTAGACCTCATCAACTTCATACTGATACGAATAAATCACGTCGTGGCGGACGATATCGAGGCGCGAGTGGTCTCGTAGATGCTCGATGTTGGCCTTTGTGCCAGTGTGAAAATTGTCGAGGCAGATCACTTCGTGCCCCTGCCCCAGCAACTGTTCAACCAGGTGAGAGCCGACAAAACCGGCACCGCCAGTCACGAGTATGCGTTTTTTTGCAATCTGATCCATGGATGACCCAAATAGAAAACTTGAAGGTAAATCAGATCAATTCGCTCCTGCGAGTTGACCAGGTTCAGGCAAGCGGCACGAGCGACTCGCCAAACTCGGAAGCCTGAGGGTTCCTCGCACGAATCGGGCGATTCACGCTCGACCCATGCCCAGATACCGGAACCCTGCCTTGACCAGCGAATCTTGCGACAGCACGTTGCGCCCATCCAGCAGGATTGGTCGGCGCATTTTCACGACCAGTGTTTCAAAGGGCAGATCGCAGTATTCCGGCCATTCAGTGACCAGCACCACCGCGTCGGCCCCTTTGAATACTCCTGCAGCGCAAGCCTGGTATTGGCCGAGGTCCGGATGGAGGCGCTGGGCGTTCGGCATCGCCACCGGATCGTGCATCAGCACCCGCGCCCCATATTCTCTAAGCCGGCGAGCGATGACGAGCGCCGGTGCGTCGCGAATATCGTCAGTATTCGGTTTGAAGGCAATGCCAAGCAGGCCGATGGTCTTGCCCTTCAGAATCTTGAGTTCACCGAGCAGCTTCTCGACCACCCGTTCTCGCTGCAGGTCATTGATGTCTCGCGCGGCTTTGACGATCGGCATTTGCAGACGGTAATCGAACGCCGTCGCCAACAGCGCAGCGGTATCTTTGCCAAAACAGGAACCACCCCAGCCGATCCCCGCCTGGAGGCCACGACTGCCAATGCGTGCATCAAGGCCAATTCCTCGAGCAATCTGCGTGATGTCAGCGCCAACCTTTTCCGATAAAGCCGCAATTTCGTTGATAAAGCTGATCTTCACCGACAGGAAAGCATTGGCGGCGTACTTGATGAGTTCTGCGGAAGCAAGGTCGGTCGCGACAAAAGGTGTTGGGCCAAGTCCAGCCGGTCGCGGCAGAAAGTCCGGTACGGCGAACTTCTGCTCAACCAGTGGCTGATACAACAATTCAAGAGTACGCAATGCCCGGACATCTTCACTGCCAACGACAATACGGTCCGGGTACAACGCATCCTGCAAGGCACTGCCTTCCCGCAGGAATTCCGGGTTCGATGCGACGTAGACCTCCTTGTCAGAACCGCCTGAACAGTCCCGGATCATGGCGTCAACCCAATTGCCGCTACCAATCGGTAGTGTGGACTTGTTAACGACAACGACCGCTTGGTCGCCGAGGTTTTCACCGATACTGCGGGCGGCAGCCTCAAGGTATTGCAGATTCGGATTGCCATCCGCAAGAGGTGGTGTACCCACGGCAATGAAGATGACATCCGCCGTCGGGATGGCTTGGCGGTAGTCGTCGGTGTATTGGAGATTCGGGGCCGCCAGTGCCTGTAATTCAGGCAAATGGGGTTCGTGAATGGGGGTTTCACCACGCCTCAGGCGAGCGAGCTTTTCACGATCAACGTCGACGCAGATCACCTTGTTGCCAAGAAAAGCCAGGACGACGCCGGTGGTCAATCCGACGTATCCGGTCCCGATAACAACGACATTCAACGACATCCATCCTCCATTCAAACCTACAACCAAGCGAACGACCCCACTCCGTCAGTGTCGCGCCTCGTCTTTTAAAGAACTGTCGCTGGTCGTCAATGGCAGAACAAGTCTACCTGTCCAGAGGGTGATCTTTCCGTGAAATTGTTCTTATCTTGCTACGCGCTTCCTGGGGACTGGCGTTGGCAATGCCACTGGCAGCGATAACCCAAAGACAAGTTTTTCGCCATCGCGTGCGCTCACCCTCGCTGCCGCGAGGGCGCTGACGCGTCCAAAACGGCAGTCCTGCCGTTTTGTCGAACCCTCTGCTTCGGGTTCGAACCCACTGGCCCGCATGATTCATGAAGAGTCGTAGCGAGGGCGCCGAGAGCCGTGAAAACGCTGGGAGGCGCGGACCTGCGTGCGCGCAGGCGTGCTCTACAGCACGTCGAGCACTCGGAGGGAGCACGCCCGGTGTTTTCGCTGCTATCGGCGGCCGCAGCA
>JANNBJ010000048.1:0-8473 GCA_031385325.1 Gammaproteobacteria bacterium
CCAAAGCGCGGAAACTGACGGACCGCATCCCTGGCAAGTCAAATGGTGGGCGAGTGTTGCGAGGCTGGCGTTCTATCATCGGACTTACACCCGCTGGTCTCGTAAGTACTTCACTTCACACGAAGTATTCGGCAAGGAACACTGGGCGAAGGTCAAAGGCCCCTGCATCGTCATCGCCAACCATACCAGCCACTTCGACCAGATGTGCCTGATGAAAGCCCTGCCCTGGCGGGTTCGCCTCAATCTGTTTTTTGGGGCGGCTGCCGACCGCTGGTTTCTCAAGGGGCGCAAGGAGATCGAGCTGCGACCGTGGTATCAGTCCCTGATCGCCGGCTTGTACCCGATACACCGGGGCGGCGGTTCGAAAACTCTCGATTATCCAAAATGGTTACTGGATCAAGGCGCCAATCTGATGCTGTTTCCAGAGGGTACACGCGCACGCGGGCGAAGCTTGTCGCCCTTCAAACACGGGGCGGCAATTCTGGCTCTCGAAAAGGGCGTGCCGATCGTGCCCGTTTATCTCGAAGGCCTGAAACACATTCGACCACCTGGCAAAAAGCAGGCTGAGCCAGGACCGGTTGCAGCACACGTGCTGGAACCACTGTTCTTTGCGCCTGGAACCAAGGTGCCGGAAGCCACTGAAATGGTGTATCGAGCCATGCGGGAAGCCCACAACCAGGCACTGGCCCGAGAAGATGAACGACGCTCACGGAGGCCTTCTCTGCCGGCAGAATTGGTACACGCAGAAAGCACAAACCCGCAATAAAGCGGGTTTGTCGTGACCTCCATCCGGCGTGGCTACGCCACTATCTGTAAATGCTGCGCCACTATCCGGAAGTGCTGCGCCGGACTCAGGTCCGGCTAAACACCGATGAGATCTTCAGGCAGCCTTTGCTGCTTCTGCAGGCTTGGCGGTCTCAACCACTTGACGCCAGAGCGCGCCATTGGCTTCTACGGCTTCCTTGACCAGTTCGCCACGGGCCTTGAACGTTTCCTGCGTGCCGTTCCAGAGCTGCTCGGCATACGCGCGCTGCAGTTCGAAGAATGACTGTACATCTTTGACTTCTGGCAGCTTCTTGCCGAACTCCTGGTTGAACTCGACGTACTTGCGCACGCTCTGACCGTCGAACTCGGCCAGCTTGCGCATCCATTCAGCGTTGACTTCGAGCAGATCACGGCCGAACTGCACGGACTTTTCAATTGGATTCATGATGCGTTACCTAAATTGTGTTTCTGGGCTGTGTTTACGGGCGGCTCTGTCAGGAGCTCTGTGCGCGATATCATTTGCTGCACCGCACAACGAAACGCATTGTGCACCACAGCATAAACCTTGGCAAGTACTTTTTTAAGGTCTCTAAAATTTAACTAATTAGTTATATTTCAATATTTTACGTTATCAGGCTGGGAATTGCGCCGCAACATACCGCACATTTTTTAGCAGCATTTGGACAGCAAACGGGCCAGAAGAAGGAATACTTCTGCGTTGCAGCCCATGCCGACATGCGAAGAGGTCACTTCGTGATGTTCGATATGCACGTTGTTCGGATCGATGCTCGCTTGCCACGCAACGACCCCGTCCGACTTCGAATAGATCGAGTGCACGGGGCAGAGAATCGGCACCTTTTCCCTTTCACGCTGCAATTGAGCGCCTTGCGCAGGCGTTACGTTGCTGCTTTGCAGCACCCAGAATCCGATCGATGAAGCCGAAAGTCCACCCTGGATCGGGGTGCCCATCGTCGTCACACTCTGGACGCGCTGCACATCCCTTCTCGCCAGCTCCCTGGCCAGAATCCCGCCCCGACTCCAGCCAATCAGTTGTACGGGCCTGGAGGCCTGCGTCGCAAGCATCTGTACTCGCGGTATAAGTTCCTCGATCAAGCTGTGCATAGGACCACGATTGGCGCCAGCACCCCAACCGACCGCCGCGTAGCCGAGGCTATTGAGGAATCGGCGTAGCAGCCAGGTTGAGGCGTCATCTGCCATGAATCCAGGCAACACCATGACCGGGCCGGACCCGCGCGGTGCCTGCAATCTCAGTATTGGAAGCTGGGCAAGCAGGGCGGCCGCTTCGAGAGCAATTCGCCCTTCCAGCGCCTGTTTGAATACGGAAGGCGGCTGGATCATTGAGGCCGCTACAGTCGAAGTGCCTGATCGTCCTGATCGGTAAACCCATCGATGTCATGCGACATGATGACAAGATCATGGGAACGTCCGCGGCGGTCTTCCACATAGTCAGCAAGCAGCGCCTCCGGCATGAAGCCCAGACGTTTGAATGCTGCCTGCGAACCCAGCTGGTCCGGCGTCATATGAGCCATGATCTTTCGCAATCCCAAACCTCGAGCGACGTCGAAAATCTTGGCAATCAGCTGTCGGCCGAGACCCAGGCTACGGTAGTCAGACGCCAGATTGACGCGAATCTCGCCCACTCGCCGAGTCCAGCGCGCCGGATTGCGATCAACCGTCGCATATCCAGCCAACCGATCACCATCAAATGCCAGGAGCGATATCGTCGTACCTGCCGCGATATTGGCCAACCAGTTCGCAACCGCTGAAGCCTGAGTGATATCAACCCGCAGGAAGAGCAGGTCATCTTCAGGCAGACCACGCGCAAACTGCAGAATGGCTTCGTCATCGCCCGGCTTCGCCAAACGCAGCTCAACCATGCGTTTGTCGTTCAACGCCACCTTGATCGGGAAACGGTCCAGCAACGGTTGCACAGAATTCAGATCGGTCATGTTGTTATTTTCCTGGTTGGCGACAAAAGCGGTCAGTTGGCCGCAGCGTTGGTGGATGCCGAATCGTCTTGTGACAAGTCGGCCGCAGCCAACAACTCGGCAAACGCATCCACTACACCATCGGCCATTACATTCAAGTCGGGCAGCAATCGCGGATCGCTGATGAAATTGAAGTACAGGCCCTGGTTATAACTCACCACGGCGATGCCATAGCCGATATTGCCGTTGAGCATGAGAACGGCGAGTGAATCGCTGATTCGATGCCCAAGCAGATATTGCGCTGTCTGCACACCGGGAATGTTGGTGCACGTGAAGTTGTATCCCACCATCGGCAGGCGCGGCGCGAAACTTGGCGGTACCGGCAATGGAAATCGGGCGGCAATCGCCGTCGGATCAAAGGCCGAACCTACCAGCAACGTTGGCGCCATTGTCAACGGCGGCATCGATGGCATGCTCTCCATCATCAACTCCATCGCCTGCGCTTCGCGGTTCTGCTTGATGTGCTCGGTCTCCCAGCGCACCTTGCGTAGTCGCTCGGTAATTTCCATGGGTTCGGCACCGAACATCGGGAAGATGCCCGACACCCGATTGCCCAGCGCACCCTTTTCATCTTCGCGTCGCACACTCACCGGCACCATGACACGCAGGTGCCGCTCTGCCACTCGTTCCTTGTGCAGCGCCATGTAACGCGCTGCCGATTCAACTACGAGCGCCAGCACAACATCATTGACCGTGCCACCGAAGGATCTGCGTATGTTGCGGAACGCACCGAACGGGAGGCGACGCCATTCGAACCGACGCTTCGGCCCGATCATCGACGCATTCCAGGGCGCAGTAACCACGGGCTCGGAGATGAAGCGTGTCATCGATTCGGCGGCGCGGCGGAGCAGTTCGGCGCGCCCTGCACTGTTTTCCTGACTACCAAACTGCAGCCGCCATTTTTCTGCGGTTTCTGCGGCAGCTTCGCTGGTCAGTTCAAAGGGAGTTGGTGCCGGAGCAGGCCGCCAGGCTTTGGTCGGTGCCGGAGTGGGTGGCGGATCTTTTTGCAAATCAAACAGGATCAGCGAAATGTCGATACCGGATGCACCATCCACCAGGGCGTGATGTCCCATGGATAACAAAACGGTGTGACCACTCACGCCTTCAATCAGAACCATCATCCACAGTGGCTTGTCGCGCGGCAGCAAAGGCTCGGTGAGTTTGATGCTCGCCTGTATGGCTTCTTCCAGCGAAGTTCCTGATGCCACCTTGTGGGATCGCACGTGGTGTTTGAGATCGAAGTCCGGATCATCGATCCACTTCGGATGCGCGATGTTGAACGGCACAAAGGCCAATCTTTGCCGGTAGCGCGGGATCAGATGCAATCGGGACGCCATGTGATCCATGAACGTCGCGAAGGATATTTCGCCGTCGATGACGGTTATGGTGGCACCGTGCATCGGACCACTGGCAGTTTCTGCATAAAGGAACGAAGCGTCGTGATCAGTCAGCCGCATGGGATTCTCGTCGCGCGTTAATCGCTTTTAATACCGGAGTTGATTTCAGGACAGGGGTCGAACCACTCTTGGTGGGATCGTGCGCGCAGGCTCAGCACTATTTGTCGCTACGAGTGCCGCTCGCTGCTGACACCATGGAGAGAAAACCCTGCCATGGCGCCATGGCGCCCGCAAACATGTTGCGAACGAATTCTTCACGTTGGCCCTGACTGGTCTGAAAGCCCTCGCTGAACCGTTCCAGCATCTGTTGCTGGAATCCTTGCACATCCGGTAACCCCATGAAGCGACGCAATTCCTCGGGCGAAATATCGACTTCGACATTGATTTTCATGGTGAGCGGCTTCCTTTGTGTGCTGTGCAGCATACTCAAAATGGATATTCGGGACGAGAGAAACGTATCATGTTCCTGACACGCGACACCGGAAAACACATGGCGGTCCAACCTTCTGCAGACACCAATCCCGAGCGCGTCGCCGAACACACGGAGGGTGTCGCCCTGTCGGGACTGTTGGGCGCCAACCCCGAGACGATCCTCGCCAACTGGCAGACTTTCGCAGGTCAGGTTGGCAAACAACCGGAACTGATGTTCCGCCTGCAGCTGCAATATCAGGCTGAGCTGGCTGCAATCTGGCTGGGACAAACCGATACCGCAGCAGATGCACGCGATCCAGACGACTCGCGCTTTGCCGATCCGGCGTGGCGGGAAGATCCTTACTTCAGTCGCTTACGTCGAGCCTACTTCGCCTGGACTCGCACCCTCGACAGCTGGATCAACCAGGCCGAACTCGAAGGCATTGATCGTCAGCGAGCCGCATTTCTGCTGGAAATGGCCAAGGAAGTGTTTGCGCCGGTGAATTCGCCTTACACCCCGGAGACCATCAAACGCGCGATCGAAACCCGTGGCGAAAGTCTCGTCAAAGGCATCGGCAACTTTCTCGATGATCAGGCCAACAATCACGGCTACCCGGCGATCGCTGACCGCTCTGCTTTCAAGGTGGGCCTCGACGTGGCACCAACACCCGGCAAAGTGGTCTATCGCGATGAGATGCTGGAAGTCATCCAGTACGTTCCAACCACACCCAGTGTGTATCGCCAACCGCTGCTATACGTGTTTTCTCAGGTCAACCGCTTCTACCTGGGCGACCTGACGCACGATCGCAGTTTGTTCCAGCAACTTCTGGCCGACGGAATCCAGGTGTTTGCTGTCAGCTGGCGCAATCCACTGCCAGAGCACTCCAATTGGTCATTGGCCAGTTATGCCGCCGGAGTCATTCGTGCCATCTCCGTGGTACGCAGTATCTGCAAGGTCAGACGAGTCGATCTGATGGGGCTGTGCGCCGGCGGCCTGACCGCGACGGCCGCGGCTGGTGTTCTGCAGGCACGTGGCAAACAGTGGATCAAGTCACTCTCCCTGTTTGTATCCATCCTCGACAACCAGCCAGGCGACAGCGATTTCACACTCTTTGTGACCGACGAGTCCGTGGCATCACAGAAATCGCGCGTGCGGGCGCAGGGCATGATGAAAGAGCGCGATATCCTGGAAATGTTCGCGATGTTGCGCCTCGACGAAAGTATCTTCAGCTTCGTGCGAAGCAACTACTATCGCGGTGAGGCGCCGCTGGCCCATCCACTCCTGTTCTGGTCCATGGACTACACCCGCGTCCCGGCCGAGATGCAATGCGACTTCATCGATCTGGCACATCACAACGCCATGGCACTTGGCGAACTCGACATGCTTGATCAGCGCATCAACCTGAAGGACATCGATTGTCCGGTCTACATCATGGCCGGCTCCACCGACCACATTACCCCGTGGCGCGGTTGTTATCGCAGCGCGCATCTGTTTGGCGGGAAGGTCAAATTTGTGCTGACGAATCAGAACCACACCCAAACCATCAGCGCCAAGGCCGACAATCCACACTTGCGCTACTGGCTGCGCAACGACGCACCAACTGAAGCGGATGAGTGGCTGCGCGGCGCCGATGAACATTCAGGTGACTGGCGACACCACTGGATCAAGTGGCTGCAATCGCGGTCACGTCGAGTGGACGCGCCTCGCAAACAAGGGAACAAACTTTTTCCCGCTATCGACAACGCTCCAGGGCGTTACGTTCTGGAGCGATAAGCCATCAGCCTGGTTTCTTCACCAGCCCACCCATGAATTCGGCCTGCGCGGCCAGACGATCCGCATCGGGTTCGCCAAAACTTTCGACGATGGACGCAAATCGCGCCGCCGCGGCATCCCGGAATTCGGCGTGCGGAAACACATACAGCTGATTGGCTTTGATCGCATCTACAACTTTTTGCGCCACTTCTTCAGGCTCAATCCCAGTCTGCATCGCCATGTGCATCACCTCGCTATGGGCTTTTGCAGCGATCTCCGCACTCTTCTCGTTGGGCATCAATTCGGTCGGGCGGGTCCGCTCGCTTTCCAGGATGCGGGTTTTCACCATCCCGGGGCAAAGCACGGAAACACCGATATTCGAGCCAGCCAGATCTGTGCGCAGCGCTTCCGACAAACCAACCACTGCAAATTTGCTGGCGTTGTACACACCAAGTCCGGCAGATGTGATCATGCCGGCCATGGATGCCGTGTTGACGATGTGCCCACCCTCCCCATGCGTCTGCATCCGACTGACAAAGGTCTGCACACCATTCACCACACCACCCACATTGACACCCATGATCCAGTCCCAGTCTGCGTAGGTCACCTGATCCAGCGCACCGCCTCGATAGACTCCTGCGTTATTGCACACCACATGGACTTTGCCAAAGCGCGCCTCCACCGCATCCGCCACGGCGGCGAATTGAGCCCGATCCGTGACATCGAGCTGGATCGCCATCACCTCCGTGTTCGCTCCGGCCAGCGCCTGTTCGGCGGCGGCAAGCGCGCCTTGATCCACATCCGCGATGACAACACGCATCCCTTCACTGATGAAGGCTCGTGCGAGTGCAAATCCAATACCGTTCGCGCCGCCGGTTACAAACGCTGTTTTACCTTGCAGATCCTGCATGATTCTTCGAGCCTCACTGTGGAACAACAAATGACATCACCCGAGTCTCTACAAAGTCTCGCTGGTTTGCCATACCGCTTACCGCCACAATCGGGGACAGGAGGGCGACAGGCCGCTCCGCACTCACCATAAGGAGTTGGTACTTGGCATCCGCGACTGGTCTCACAGGAAAACACAACGAAGCGATCGCGCTGGTCGGTCAGATGACCCTGCAGGAAAAAGCGGGGTTGTGCTCGGGCCGAGGCTTCTGGCACCTCAAGGCAATCGAACGACTCCAGTTACCCAAGGTAATGGTTACCGACGGCCCGCACGGCTTGCGCAAACAAAGCAGCGGTGGTGATCATGTTGGCTTGAACGCCAGCGTTCCCGCGACGTGCTTCCCCACGGCGGCAGCCATGGCGTGTTCATGGAACAGCGCCTTGATCAAGGAAGTTGGTGTCGCATTGGGTGTCGAGTGTGTTCGGGAAAATGTCACGGTACTGCTCGGACCGGGTGTCAACATCAAACGCCATCCACTATGTGGTCGAAACTTCGAGTATTACTCGGAAGATCCTCTCCTTGCCGGCGAACTGGCTGCGACCTGGATCAATGGTGTGCAATCACAAGGCGTCGGAACAAGCCTCAAACATTTCGCCGTCAACAACCAGGAAACTGGGCGGATGTATGTTGACGCCATCGTCGACGAGCGCACACTGCGCGAGATCTATCTGAGAGCATTTGAAATCGCCGTGACTACCGCACAGCCATGGACCGTCATGTGCGCCTACAACCGGTTGAATGGAGAGTACTGCGGTGAGCACGACTGGCTCCTGAACAAGGTACTACGCGACGAATGGGGCTTCAAAGGGTTGGTTGTTTCTGATTGGGGTGCAACCAACAGACGTGTTGAGGGGCTGGCCTCGGGTCTGGATCTTGAGATGCCGGCCAGTGGTGGCGCCAACGACCGACTGATCGAAGCGGCGGTGCGCAACGGTGAGTTGCAGGAACGCATACTCGACGAGACAGCGGTACGCATCACCAGCCTCATCCTGGCCGGGCGAGACCGCGCCGAGTCCGCACCTTATCCTGACATGACCGGTCATCACGCACTGGCTCAACGAATGGCCGGTGAAAGCTGCGTGCTGCTGAAGAATGAAGGCAGCCTGTTGCCATTGGCTGCCGATGCAAACGTCGCGGTGATAGGCAGTTTTGCGCAGGTTCCGCGTATACAGGGCGCAGGGAGTTCGCA
>JANNBJ010000160.1:0-4904 GCA_031385325.1 Gammaproteobacteria bacterium
TTCGGCGTGATGGCGCGCGACATGTTGCCCCACGCATCGTACTGGGTGTTCTCGTCGCCGATGCCCGCAAGTATCTGCGGATGCGTGTGGATGACGTGAAAGGCCTCCATGAAGGCCTCCTGACAGAGTTTCCAATTGCACGACATGACCTTCGCGACATGCGCCGATATATAGCGGTTCTCCGGTGACCACACGGCAAAATGTGCGGGCATGTCGCCAAGGAAGGTCGCCAGCGGCGCGGCGTGCAGATCCATGTTGATGAACACCCAGCCACCCCAGGTTTCCGCCCGCACCGGTGTGAGCCCAAGCTCCTTGCGCTGCACCTGAGGAAAATCCCACTCGGACGTGATGTTGCGGATGGAGCCATCGAGATTGAATGCAAACCCATGGAAGGGACAGATGAAATTGGCAGCGTGCCCCGGATGATCGCAGAGCCGGCGCCCACGATGCCTGCACACGTTGTGATGCGCCTTGACGCCGTCGCTGGTGTTGACGACCAGGATCGAGAACTTGCCGATGTCGTAGATGATGTAGTCACCGACGGCAGGAATTTCTTCCAGACGACAGGCCATCTGCCAGACCTTCGGCCACAGGTCGCGCATTTCCTGCTCGTGATAGACACGATCCCGATAGCGACTGACAGGCACCGTCAGCGGCCCACCTTCATAACGGTTTTCGAGTGTCAGGGTACGCGGTGGTGGTACCACGTCCTGAGCGATCAGTTCCTGGTAACTGATGCCGGCAGAGTTCAGTTGTTCAGCTTCAGCCATGATGATGCCTCTGATGTTTCTAATGAATTCGTTTGAACCTGGGTAGCTGCATCAGCGGTTCCGTCTGACCAACCCGCCTTCGGGAAGTTGTGGGCCCGCGAGCCAAAGCAGCATGTGCGGATCAGCGAAGGTGATGTCGCCGGAATAATGCCGGCCGTCGTAGTAAAAAACGCCTTTGAGGCCATTGTTTTCGACCTCGACCAAGCCGTCGGCGCGCAGGGTATACGTCGCTCCTGACAGCGGATGTTTCAACACCGGCATGATCTATCTCCAGATTGCTCTCGACCGCAGTGTACCGGCAGCCGCCTGTGCTGCCCACACTCCGATCGTTTCAGATTGGCGAACCTTTGGGAAAGTTTGGCGGACGTTTCTCCTGCAAGGCAAGCAGGCCTTCCCGTGCTTCTGCAGTGGTAAATCCGAGCATTTCCAGGGCAGTTGATGCATCAAAACTCGGCCCTGCCATGCGCAGCCAGTTGTTGAGGGCATACTTGGTCCAGCGAATCGCATTCGGCGCTCCGTTCGCCAGCGTGCGGGCCACAGACAACGCCTTCTCCTGCAGTTCTGCGTCCTCGACACACAGCGACACCAGCCCGATGCGTTCGGCTTCTTCGCCGCTCAACCGATCACAGGTGAGGAGGTAGTACTTCGCCTTGGCCATGCCACACAACAAAGGCCACAGGATCACTGCATGGTCGCCGGCGGCGACCCCAAGTCGGGTATGGCCATCGGTCAGGTTCACCGACTTGCCGACGATGGAAATATCCGCCAGCAGCGCCGCGACCAGCCCCGCGCCAACGGCCGGCCCATTGATCGCCGAGATAATGGGTTTGCCGCAGTTGATCACGTTGTACACCAGGTCACGCGCCTCTTTCCAGATGGTGAGCCGCGTGTGTTCATCGTTGACGATGTCCTGGATCATGTCGAAGTCACCGCCGGCCGAAAATGCCCTGCCCTTGCCGGTCAGGATCACGCAGTCGATGGAGTCGTCTTCATCGATATCGCGCCAGATATAGCTGACTTCGCGATGGCCCTTGCGGTCCAGCGCATTCAACCGCTCCGGTTTGTTGAAGGTCAGCCGCAGAATGCGCGGCTCAGGATATTCGACGATGAAGGTCTCGTATTTGTCATAACGGCCGCTCACAACTACTCCTCAGATCTTGTTGATGCGATACAGAGCGTGCGCGGTCTCACCGGTCACAAAGACCTGGCCATCCAGCACTACCGCGTCATTCACGATCATCGCTGGTGGTTGACTGGGCGCAGCGGGAGGCGACCCTTTGGCGACTTCCCCGATGGTCCTGCTCTTGCCATTTTCGATCAGCAGTACCTGTCCGCTTTCACCTTCAACCACAATGAGACCCTGCTCACTCACTGCGAGTCCTTCAGGCAACTGAAGCCCATCGATCAGCACTTCCGGCGGGATAGCCTTGCCTGCGACAGCGATTTTCACGATCTGTCCACGCTCCCGATCACTGACAACGAGTGCATCACCCGCCACTGCAAGGTCCGTCGGTGCACCCAGGTCGGTCGCCAGCACCACCGGCTCCCCATCACCCAATAACACAACCGTTTTGCTGCCATGTAGTGCCACCGCAATGCCACCTGCGTAGGGAACCACGCCAACCGGTTGGGCCAGTCCGTCCCAGCGCCTCATCACCTTGCCCGCAGTCGGGTCCCACACTCGAACACTGTTATCGGTGAACGACGACAGAATCAGATTCTCCCCATCTGCCGCAATCGTCAGAATGCTGCCCATCTCGCCGACGCCAAAAACACTCTTCTGCGCAAACGTCGCGGCGCCAGTCTGCGGATCGAAACCGCGGATGCTGTGGAAGTCCGCGACGATGATCTCGGTCTTGCCAGCACGGGTCAGTGTGGTAATGCCGCCGGGATGCGCCAGGCCGCCGGGTAGCAGTTTTGTATTGGTGCCGTCGGCTTCAACTCGCGCAACAAAGCCGTCCACGAAGCTGGAAACAAAGATCCGGTCGTTGGCATCGAACGCAAAGTTGTCGAGACCTGGCTCGATGGTGGCTACCACCGTGTCCACGCCTTTGTCGATGCGATGCACCGTGCCGTCCGCGGTATCCATCACATGCAGCACACCTTTGCTGTTGAACTTGACGGCGGCAGGGGTCTTGAAGCCTGTCGCTTCGACACGACGCTCGCCGGTATCAACGTCGATACTGACGACTTCATTGGCAAACCAGCGCGGCCCGTAGAGGCGACCGTCCGGACCCCAGTCCATACCATTGAGGCCGCAGTTCGGTCCGAGATCATCGGTTATCGAACGCGGTGGCTTCACGCCAGTCGGATCGAGTTCATAAAGACCCGTGCCGAAGAAACACTGCGCCACAAACAGACGCCCGGTATCGGAAAACGTAATCGGATTGACACCGGGTGTCAGCGTCGCGGCCACCACTCGAACTCCTGCCGAATTGAAGCCTGCGACTTCGCCGGTGAGGATGGTGGTCCAGAAGAAAGATCCGTCCGGCGCAAAGGCAATATCATCCGGCCCAAACACACCTTCTGCGCGACCCAGCCGCTTTTTGATGGCGCCCGATTCTGGGTCGATGCCTAAAATCTCCGAGCCAAAAACCGAGGCGACGTAGAGCAGACCATCCGGACCAAAGTGCATGCCGTTGGCTCCAGCGATGGCGGCGCCCTTGGCAATCTGCTCGACCAGCGGCGTTGCCGGCGCTTCGGTGACCGTTGCAGCCTCGCTGGCCGGTGGCTCCACTGGTTTGCTGCAACCAGTGCCCAACAAAACAAGCAGAACCAGTCCGTGATGGATTTTCATGAGCCCTCCTGAATGACACGATTCACTTGAGCACGAGTGCCCACCCCGGCAATCATGCACACTCTCGCATCATGCAGCCAACCCCGAGGAAAATCGATCATGCAAGGTCCCGTCCGTTCCATGACTCTCGACGAAGTTCGTGCTTATACCGGCAAGGAAATCGGTGTCTCCGATTGGTTCAGCCTGGATCAGGCGAGGATCAACGCCTTCGCAGATCTGACCGAGGATCACATGTTCCTGCATGTGAACCCTGAAGCTGCGAAAGCGACGCCCTTTGGCGGCACCATTGCCCATGGTTTGCTGACGCTGTCGATGATGCCGGTCATGGCCTATCAGGCGATGCCTGGAGTGTCCGGGACCAAGATGGGTGTCAACTATGGCTACAACAAGGTCCGTTTCATGGCGCCGGTGAAAAGTGGCAAGCGCATTCGAGGCAAGTTCGTGGTCAAAGGCGTCGAAGAACAAAGTGGTGGACGCATGCAGATCACCAACGACGTCACCATCGAGATCGAGGGTGAAGCAAAACCAGCGCTGGTCGCTGAATGGATAACGATGGTGTGGATGTAAGACTCAGCCTGTTGACCGGATCGCGGATAACCAGAAGTTTCGGATCAGGAGTGTGCAGCGGCCTGACCAAAGGCCAGGAACCTGCTGGTTGGCGGGTTCAAAATCTGGACACGCCTTCACGGGTCCGTCGCAGTACGCTGGTTCCATCATCGATGAGGAACAACGATGGGATTCCAGATCAACGACCCGGCAGTTCGCAGTCGACTGGATAGTCGCGCCAAACCGTACTACCTGCGTTTGTCCGATGAACTTTCCATTGGCTATCGCAAGGGCAAGACGGTGTCGCGCTGGGTGATCCGTCGCAAGATCGACGGCCGTCATCGCATCTCGACACTTGCGCGAGTCCTACCCGACGACAACGGACCCGCCGATGGCAAGCTCGTACTCAACTTCCAGCAACTCGTGGAGAAAATCATGACCAGGGAAAAACTCGCCTGCAGTTTTTGCGGTAAACCAAGTACTCAGGTCGCCAAGCTGATTGCTGGCCCCGGCGTGTTTATCTGCGATGCGTGTGTGGCGCTTTGTCAGCTTGTCCTGGACAACCCGGAAGCCGACGGCAAACTGCTGCTTGAGGACGGCAAACCCGTGATGCGTGCCGGGAAGCCTGTTTTTACTCCGTTCAGCGAAGCCGAGATGGCCGCCAAAAAGGCACTCCTGGGGACCGACTGACAACACCGACTCCCCACCACAGCCGCGACGTGGCAGACTACTCCTCACCCAAAACAAAACTTGGCAATCATGCAGAGGGAGCAAGCCATGTCCGAACTAGA
>JANNBJ010000162.1:0-9127 GCA_031385325.1 Gammaproteobacteria bacterium
TCCGACGGTGGCGAATCGGTCACGCCAGCCCAATCGGTCCCAGTAATCCACGTGCAGACCGATGGGCGCGAACGTTCTCCACAGATCCGGATGATTCTCCAGATCGACCAGCGTGGCATCGGCGCGAGGACAACTGCTGCAGCCTTCGGAGGTGAAGAGTTCTACGAGTTGCACCTGTGTTTCCGGGCCTTGAATGGTGATCGACGACGCCATCGCGTACGGCGCACCAGCGGACCACAACACCAGGTACAGCACAAAACACAGCGAAAACACTGCCTTGTTCTGAGATGGAAGGCCACGGCCAGTGCCGAACGCGGCTGGAGCCTGCAACCAGGGGTGTGGTTTTTTCATCCAACCGTCCATTTTGAACCTGTTTCTGAGACCATCCGCAGCTCAATTCGTTCAAGCATCCGCAATGACTTCCGAACCCGATCGTGTTGAGGCGATCATCGCCGCGACCAGACACTGGCTGATCTCGTCCGTGATCGGCCTGAACCTGTGCCCGTTTGCCCGCGCTGTGCACGTGGCAAATCGCGTGCGCTACTTCGTCAGTGCCGCTGACACCACCGATGAACTGCTCAACGATCTCGAACTTGAACTGCGGCTACTCGAACGACCACAAAGCGACGACATCGAGACGACGCTCCTGATCCACCCTCACGTGCTTGACGAATTTCTGGACTTCAACGATTTTCTGCACGACGCAGACCGACTGATCGAGTCGCTCCAGCTGGTCGGTGTCATGCAGATCGCGAGCTTTCATCCGCGGTATCAGTTTGCGGATCTGGCCAGCAGTGATATCGGCAACTACACCAACCGATCACCCTGGCCCACTCTGCATCTGTTGCGGGAAAGCAGTGTGCTGCGAGCGACGCAGTCGATGGCGGACACCAGCGAGATCTATCGGAACAATCTGCTGACGATGCAAGCCCTGGGGCTGGATGGTTGGCTTGCGCTCTCCAAACAGCAACCTGGATGAAGGCTGGGAGAAGCTGGTCTGTTTCCAGACCAACTAATGCTGACTAGTCTTCCAGACGCGTCATGGATTGATAGGTCGCAATCTTGAGATCCTGCCGGAGCGGATAAGGGGAACCCATCAGCTGGATCATGCCAACGACAGTGACCTGCTCAACAGGGTCGATCCAGAACACCGTTCCCGCTGCGCCTCCCCAATTGAATTCACCGGGGCTGCCCATGACTCCACCTGCAGCAGGATCCGTAACGAGACCAAAACCAAGCCCGAAGCCAAATCCGCGTAGCGGTTGGCCTATGGTTGGCGCCTCACCACTTCCGCCGCTGGACATGCTGGCTGGCAGGTGATTGGTGGCCATGTACTTGACCGTCATCGGGCTGAGAATCCGCTGACCGTTCAGTTCTCCACCGTTGCGCATGGCTTCAGCAAACTTCATGTAATCCATCGTTGTAGAGACCAGACCACCACCACCTGAAAACAGGCTGACCTTCTCATAGTTGCGCATGGCTTCGTTGCCACCTGCAGGGATCACCGCGAGTTTGCCTGTCTTCGGATCGATGTAGTGATTGGGCAGAAAACGACTCAGCTTGTCTGCAGGCACTTCGAAAAACGTATCGTTCATGCCTAACGGCGCGAAGATGTGTTCCGCGAGGTATTCATCAAATCGTTGTCCACTCAGCCGCTGTACGACCAGGCCCGTAACGTCCACGGCCACGGAGTAGTGCCACTGTGCGCCAGGCTGAAACTTGAGTGGCAGCTTGCCAAGCTTGGCAGCAAAGGCATCGAGATCTTTCGACTCCCAGAGCTTCGCATCCGCATATTGTTTGTCTACCGGATCACCGGCTGCATTGAATCCGTACGAGAGGCCAGTGGTGTGTGTCAGCAATTGCTGCATCGTCATCTCGGCAGCAACCGGCGCAAGCGTGCCATCAGGCTGCAGCACCTGCACGCCCTTCAGTTCGGGGACAAATTTTGACACCGGATCGGTGAGCTGGAATTTACCCTGTTCGTAGAGCTGCATGACAGCTGCAGCAGTGATGGGCTTCGACATCGAATAGATGCGGAACAGGTCATCTTTCGCGAGTGGACGCTTGTCGTCCACACCCTTGTTACCAACAGTCTCGAAGTACACGACCTTGCCATGCCGTGCCACCATGGTCATGGCACCTGCAAGCTGGCCGGCATCCACATAACGCTGCATGGACTGCGTGATGAGGTTGAGGCGCGCCGCATCAAACCCTTCCTGTGCCGGCTTCTCCATCGGCAGATCCTTGGCCGTTGCAAAACTACTCACCAGCACCAGCAGCAGACCGCCTGTCAGTTTTCGAATCATGGTCAGTTCTCGTGTGTTTGGAGCTTTATTGTTCACGGTATTTACCCGGGCGTTTTTCAAAGAAGGCATTGACCGCTTCGACGTGATCCGGTTCAGCATGGCAAACCGCCTGAAAGGCAGCAGATTTGTCGAGCAGTTGATCCAATGACGAATCGGCACTGGCGCGCATCAGCTGCTTCGTCAGACGAACCGCATGCGGCGGGTTCGACGCGATGCTCTGGCCCAAGACAATGGCTCGCTCGAGCAGGGCCTCCGGCGGCAACACTTCACTGACGAGCCCGATGCGCAGCGCTTCATCTGCCAGCACCGGATCGCCACTGAAGGCCATCTTGCAGGCATTGGAATACCCCACTACGCGCGGCAGAAACCAGGCGCCACCATCACCGGGAATGATGCCGAGCTTGACGAAGCTCTCGGCGAACATCGCCTTGGTACTGGCAATGCGAATGTCGCACATGGTTGCGAGATCACAACCGGCGCCAACCGCGGGGCCATTCACCGCCGCGATGATGGGAACGTTCAACGCGTACACGGATCGCGGAATGCGCTGGATACCACGTCGATAGGCATCGGCCTGATCAAACGGATCACCGGAAAACAGCCCGGTCCGATCACGCATGTCCTTGACGTTGCCGCCGGCACAAAACGCTGTGCCGGCTCCGGTCAACACGACTGCGCGCACGCCGATATCGTTGTTGATCTCGCGACAGGTCTGTTCAAAATCGTCGAACTGATCATCGCCAGTCAACGCGTTACGCGTCTCCGGGCTCGACATCGTCAATACCAGTACGTGGCCGTGACGCTCGCGTGCTAAAAAACTCAATCCTGCTCTCCCCCTTGATTCAGTGTGGTGGGGTCAAGGCCATGACCGCCGACCCACCGAGTGGCGGGCAGAATAACATCCCGTATCACTCAGAGCAGCCTGAACGAACTGGTGTGTCGTTATGGTTAACCGGTATTGCGCAACCCGCTGGAAATCCCCGCCATGGTCACCTTGAGCGCGCGGGCGGTTGCATCATCTGGCGCAAGCCGATAACGCGCCAGCAATTCAGCCTGCAGCAGATGCAGTGGATCGAGGTAGGTATCGCGCACGGATAACGAGGCACGAAGCACCGGATCTTTTTCTAGCAAGCCCGTTGTGCCATTGAGTTTGAGCAGAGCAGCCTTGAGCACCTCCGCTCGCTTGCCGAGCTGTGCAACGGCTTGTTGCTGCTCTGGATCGGTGAGGCGCCGTGCGTAGTAACGGGCAAGATCAACGTCTGCCTTGGCGAGAACCATCTCCAGCATATCGAGCTGCATGCGAAAGAACGGCCATCGGGCCATGTCCTGGAGGACCGGATCCGCCGCGCGCTGGCTGGACTCCGAGAGCGCCACATCCGTACCCAGCCAGGCCGGGAGCATCAGACGGATCTGCGTCCACGCAAACACCCAGGGAATGGCGCGCAGGCTGCTGATGTCCTGGGTATTGCCGCGTCGCGAAGGCCGGCTGCCCAAGGCCAGAATGCCAAGCTCACGCTCTGGAGTCAGTGCACGAAACAAGGGCACGAACTGAGGGTCTTCCCGCACCACGCCTCGATACGCTGTCAACGCCAGTTGGGCAAGTTCGTTCATTCGTGTTCGCCATGCCGCCGTCGGTACCGGTGGTGGCTGTAGTGTCGCCGCAAGTACTGCGCCGACATAACGGGTCATCGTTTCGGTGGCGAGCCCAGGCGTCCCGAGTTTGAAGCGAATCACTTCGCCCTGTTCGGTAACCCGCAGACTGCCCTGCACCGAGCCAGGTGGCTGGGACAGGATGGCCTGATGCGCGGGACCACCGCCTCTGCCCACGGCACCACCGCGTCCGTGGAACAACCGCAGAGCGATGCCATATCGACTCGCCACTTCAACGAGCTGTTCCTGTGCCCGGTATTGCGCCCACGCGGCCGCCAGTTGACCGGCATCCTTGGCGGAATCGGAGTAGCCGATCATGACCTGTTGTTCCGTTCCGGCGTAGTCGCGATACCACGGCACACTCAACAGTGCATCGATGGTGTGCGCGGCGCCATCAAGATCCGATAACGTCTCGAACAATGGAACGACCGGGATGTTACGCGTAACGCCCACCGATCTGAGCAGCAGAATCACAGCCAGCACATCACTGGGTGAAGTGGCCATGGAGATGACGTATTGAGCAACACCATCACCGAGGCTTGAGGCAATGACGCCACAGGTATCGAGTACCTCACGGCTGTCCGCCGATGTCGGCCACACGGCCGGAAACAGCGGACGCTTCCCTTCGAGTTCAGTCAGCAGGAACTGTTGTCGCTGCGCTTCGGACCACTGCGCATAACTGTTGCCGTCATGCGCGATGCCGAGATATCGCGTGATCTCATCGAACACTCGGGCATGTCGATCGGAACTCTGGCGCACATCAAGCCGCACCAGGGTAGTCCCGAACGTCGCGATTCGACGTAACGTATCCAGCAACGGCCCATCGGCAATCAGGCCCATGCCACATTCGTGCAGGGAGTGATGACAAAGGGCCAGCGGATCACGCAGATCAGCCGCATTGAGATAGATCTGATCGGGGTTCGATGGTGGCTGAGGATCCGAACCTTCCGCCCAGTCACGTGTCCGACGCAAACGCTCACGAACCGATTTCAGCAGGGCGCGATACGGTTCATGGGTTTCGCCAGCCAGCTGGCGAACGGTGTCGTTAGCCTTCGTCATCGACAGCGAACCATGCAGCGCATCCACATCGCGCAGGTACAGATCCGCCGCCATCCATCGCGCCAGCATCAACACTTCTCGTGTCACCACTGCGGTCACGTTGGGGTTCCCATCACGATCGCCGCCCATCCACGTCGCAAAGCGGATGGGTGTTGCGTCGGTGCTCAACGGCCCACGACCACTCTTCGCAAGAGCTGCATCAAACACCCGCAGGAACCTGGGCAGCGCGTCCCACAACGAATGTTCGATCACTGCAAAACCCCACTTTGCCTCATCCTGCGGGGTCGGGCGTTCCTGGCGCACTTCGTCACTATGCCAGGCCTCGGCGATCAGTCGCTTGAGGGTTACGGTGTCTGGCGGACGCTGAGCCAGTGCCCTGCCGATGGCATCGTATTTCATCACCAGCGTGCGCCTCAGAACCTCCGTTGGGTGTGCCGTCAGCACCAGCTCGATTCGCAAACTCGCAATCGCCGCATCCAGCCCCGGATCTTCCGGCAACTCGATGGCAAGCGCCGCCTGACTGGCCGCCTGATGCTGCTGCTCGGCGATGTTGGCGAAATTCAGGAACTGATTGAAGGCACGGGCAACATCGGTAATGTCCTCAGCCGGAATTGACGCGAGCAACGCACTGAGTTGTTCCCACTCGGCGCTGCCACCAGACCGGGCTGCCTTGGCCAGGGCGCGAATGCGTTCGATACGATCGACAAAGGCAGGGCCGCGGTCAGCAGTGATAACGCTGCCAAGAATCTCGCCAAGCATGCGCACATCGTCGCGCAGCGCCTTGTCGATATGACGGGGCAAATCATGTCGCAGAGAAATCTGTTCGTTCATCGATGCACCAGCGGGTGATGGAATGCACAGCGTTCGCTCGTCCGGCTTCGCTCACTGAAAGTGTCCTCCTTCGCTTCAGGAAACTCCACGTTCAAGAGCCGTAACTTTCGTGAATTCGCTCGCGTCTGGGTCAAGTCACAGCGGCCGCAAATTCACCGTTCGACTTCTATCGACTTTTTCTCCAATGTCAGAGCGGTCGAACAACAACTCCCAAATGCCGTGAGCGAGATAAACATGCCTCCATTGGTGGGTAACCGCATTGTCGTCACCGGCATGGCTGGCGCTGGGAAGAGTACTTTCTCCCGGGTGCTCTCGATGCGAACTGGCCTGCCTGTTATCTCGCTCGATCTGCATAGCTGGAATCCCGGCTGGGTACGCGTGCCGGAGCGCGAGTTCCTCGAGAAACAACGTACCCTGCTGGCGGCTGATCGATGGATTGTTGACAGCAATGACGTCGACAACGAACTCCTGGCCGCGCGCGCAGACACTCTCATAGTCCTCGCCATGCCTTGGTGGATATGCTCGTGGCGTGCGTTCAGGCGGGGACTTCGGAGACCTCGCGATGCTCAGCTGCCAGACGGCTGCAATGAGTCGTTCACACAACGGATAACGGACGAGTGGGGAATAGTCTGGCGTAACTGGCGGGACCGGAAATCGGTGCGCGATCATGACCTTGCGCTGGCTTCGGATTGCCAAGGGTTATTGAAGGTTCACGTTCTCAGCTCGAAACAGGAGGTGGCCGACTTCACGGATAGTGTATGAACTGCGGCGTTGGGTTGGTAAAGGTGCAACGTAGCTATCTCCCCACTTAGCCATTCCGTTCGCAGATTGCATGAGGTTCCTCATTTTTCCATGGCCTGCATAAGTGACTTGTCGCTCTTCTGAAGCATCTCCTCGCCGTGGTTTTTGCTCATGTGAGCCATCTCATCAAAGGTGTTTGCTTGAAACTCCTATCCGCATGCTAATCCGGTAATCGAACGGTGAGTTCCATCTCGATCTTGAGGTTGGGACCGGCAAGCGCAGCAACGCCCACGCCTGTAATACAGGGTTGCGCGCCGGCAAACATCTCAAGCAAAACTGGAAAAGCTGCTGCAAGCGTTTGCTCGTTCAAGTCTGTCATGAAAATTCGCGCAATCACGATGTCTTGCGGCGCGGCACCTACGGCCTTCAATGCCGACTTTGCATTGGCAGCGACAATTCTTGTCTGTTCTACCAAATCGTCTGGGACGGGTTCTCCTCCCGGACGTGTTGCGACTTGACCTGATATGTATGCCATGCGGCCTGGCTCAACCGTTGTAATTTGGGAATATCCCAAACCGGTCGAGTTTGGCAGTGAGGCGGGGTTGATACGGTTAACCGGTGAAGCCATATGGAGTCCTGGTCATTATTCTGAGGTAGGGATTGTAATGCAGACCGTCTCTTGTGGATCAAAAGCAGAAGCAGGGTTTGCTGCAGTGAACGTCCGCAGCCGGCTGCGATGGAGACATCGCCAAGTTAGCGAAGACCTTCGAATCGCCGGAACAAATTGACTGACTCTCTGGTGACAAAGCTCTTCATGTCCTCCTCTGCCTCAGGCCATTCATCGGCATAGGTGTCGTGCCAGGACCACGATGGCGACCAGGACCCATCTTCATTTTGAGTATCTGAGAGGAATTCAAAATTCAGTTTCAGCGCATCGCGAAACTGCGGTGCCAGCAGGTGGCTGGGGTCATCAATCAGCGAGAGTGGGGTCAGCCCATACGCAGCCCACTCTGAAGGATTTACCGAGATCGCCGATGCTGCGAGTGCATAGAGACGTTTGATTGTTTCTTCGAACTGATCAACTGGATAATTCTGCGATCTGACCAACCTGTCGAATACAAGTATGTCGTGCATTTCCAGAGAATTTGCAGCCGCCAGGGTCGACATAAGCTGGTCGTTTAGCTTCCCTCTGCTTTCGAGGTCACAAAGTTCGGGCCACTGGTACATGTACCCAACAACTTCGGCTCTTGGATTGATCAAACACTCGACGACATCACGCACTCTCCACCAGGGAGCTTGCGCTGCGTCACCAACGTTTATGGGCACTATTGGCCAAGCACCTTGGGCTCTATCAAACGTCATCTCCAGATAGCCCATCGCCTTTTTGACCAGCATGTTCGATGACGGCTGATTACAACGAGACAGCGTCTGTAGAGCTACGGTAGTTGCCAGCACCGAGGACTCGCTCCGCCGAACGTCAGGCTCGAGCGCATGACCAAAGCCTCCGTCCGAATTTGCATAGGCTGTCAGGGCATCAAGTACTGGCTGAACGCTGTTCGTGGTTTCAAATTGAACGAGTGCAACATCGATCGATCTGCCGTTGTGCCTTAGCCATGAGTTCGCTTTGTCGAGAGTAGCCATCTGGCCTCACCTGCTAGCGTTCATATTTCGCACGACCAAAATCTAATCACAACGATCTACCCTTTGCACGCTTCAGATCGCTTGCCTTCAACGCTGTTCCTCTCCGAGTCATCGGAAAAAATAAACCGAAATCAGTACCCGTTTGGAATGTGATGCTGATCCGCGAACTACTTTCCCTCGGTGAATTAGTCACACACCGGAATCGCATAGCGAATCACGCTCTGGTCCGAGATCGGATCGTAGTCCGGTACGTAGTGCTCGATGTCTGCGTCATAACTGTGTCGCAATCCTCAGCGTGCAAGCCAGCTGGAATAGATGTAGTTCACCGTGCGATCGATTGCGCCAACGGGACCACTATGCGTGAACCTGGCGTAGGTCGCGGCGGGCAACTGCACACTCACCATTCCTTTTGGCAGCGCCGCGAACTCGGCAACCTGCGCAACCGCAAAGTATCCAAGCTGATCTGTTCGTGCGGCAGTTTGTCGAACGATGCCGAACAGGTTGTCCGAAATGTTCCCATGCACCTCACCTACCCGCTTCTGGAACTGCGACCACAGCGCGGGTAGCTTGCGAGCCAGGTTGTTCTTTTCGGAATCGACGCTGAAAAAGCGTGTCTGCAGACAACGAGGCCACTACGACTGCAGGAACTCGACCACTGTATTTCCCGCTCAGCGGCTCGAGCAGTACTCGATACATCGCTCCCATCTACGGCGTGTAACACGACGTGGGATTCAACGAACGGTTGGCTGTGGGGATTCGCCCTGCTCAGACAGACGAAGGAACCGCACAGCGTTGTCGTGCAGAATCGCGGCCTTCTGCTGGTGTGTCAGAAATTCTGCTTCGTTGATCGCATTGATGCCCTCCGCGATCAATCCTGGCCACACCTGCTGATCGCTTCC
>JANNBJ010000128.1:0-3692 GCA_031385325.1 Gammaproteobacteria bacterium
AGGTGCCGGTGGAACTGGAAGAGGCCGCCGCCGTGGATGGTGCCGGCCTGTGGCACATCCTCATGCGCATCATCCTGCCGCTGTGCGTGCAGGGCCTGATAGCCGTGTCCATCTTCGTGGTGGTGTTTGCGTGGAACGAATACTTCTTTGCGCTCGTTTTCACGACAAGGGACGCACGGACGGCGCCGTTGGTGATCGGGGAGCTGCTCAGCACCGTTGAAGGCGTGCAGTGGGGCGTTATCTTCGCGGCCGCCACGGTGCAGTTGGTCCCGGTGCTGGTGTTGGTGATTGCACTGCAGAAGTTTTTGGTGGCGGGACTGACGGCGGGGGCGGTGAAGCAGTGACAGGCCTGACACAGGCGCAGGCGTCAGCACGATTTGGCACTGCGCGGTCGCGCGGCAGTGAGGTGTTTCGCGGCAAGTCGCCTGCGATGCATCAGCTTGTCGCCTTGGCCCGCGGGGTTGGCACTTTGCAGATTCGCGGCTGCGCGCGTCGCCCGGTTCGTGCTGGAAATCGGGTGGCGGTGCCCCCCACGTGTTCACGCGGTTTCGACGTCTTCCTGGTGCTGGCTGATAAGGATATCGGCCGGAATGCCCAGGCCCTTTGTGAGCCGTCGGATCATGTTCAGCGTCAGCGGGCGCTTGCGCGCGAGCACTTCGTACACGCGATTGATCGGACCGATGGTGGGCACGAGGTCTTTCACGACCATGCCCGACTGATCCATGCGGAACCTGATCGCCTCGATCGGATCGGGCGGGTCGATGGGGTCCCTTTCATGTTCACTCTCCCATTTGCCCACGCGCTGAGGGAGTTCGACCAGCCCAGTTCGTCTAACTCAATCAAGCGCAAATTTTTAGGAGGGTTCTATGGGGGGTAATGACAATATCCGATACGATTTCATTGGGAAACTGGCGGAGAGGGTGTCTCCTGCATATAACTCCAGACAGGTCCGAGGAGTTCCATTCTCATCGAACTTTCAGAGGAGAATCGTCAAAACTCGGTCCCGCTTGTTCCACCCAATTCCGCACTGTTCCGGACTAAAATCATGGGCAGAGACATGGGCAGAAACGGGTCCCAGAAACATGGGCAGAGAAGCGGGAACGCAGCGATCGCAACACGAACACTGAACAGGCTGTCAGCGAATCTGGTGAAGGCTTTGGCGGAACGTGGCTACTACGCGGACGGTGGTGGGCTGTACTTCAGGGTCAGCGAGTTCGGTACACGTCTGTGGGCCTTTCGGTACACCCGTGCAGGCAAGCCCCGCGAGATGGGTCTGGGTCCTTACCCCGAGGTGACACTCAAGGACGCCAGAGCGCTTGCGCTGGAGGCCCGCAAACTGCTTCGCGAGGACCAGGATCCGATCGAGAAACGCCAGACTCGCAGAAGCGCGATGGTGGCTGACCGGCAGGCTGCGCTGACCTTCGCGCAGTGCACGGCAGCGTTCATCGCCGTCAAGGAAAAGGAGTGGAAGGACGCCAAGCATGGCGAGCAGTGGCGCACCACGTTGGCAACATATGCCGATCCGGTGATCGGCAGGCGGCTGGTGCGCGACGTGCAGCAGGCCCACATCCTGAAGATCCTGGAGCCGATCTGGACCACCAAGACCGAGACAGCTTCTCGCCTGCGTGGACGGATCGAAAACGTGCCGGACTATGCCAGCGCCCGGAGCTATCGCAGCGGGGACAACCCGGCGCGCTGGCGCGGTCACCTCGACAAGATGCCGACTACGCCGAGCAAGGTGGCCAAGGTCGAACACCACTCTGCGCTGGACTACGCCAATGTCGGCGCATTCATGGCCGAACTGCGCAAGCAGCCCGGCATGGGCGCGCGGGCGCTCGAGTTCGCCATCAACACGGCAGCCCGATCTGGGGAGGTCCGCGGTGCGAGTTGGCCCGAAGTGGATCTGGACAAGGCGGTTTGGACCATCCCCGAACATCGCATGAAGGCCGGGCGCGAGCACCGCATTCCGCTGTCTGTCTGCGCTGTGAATTTGCTGCGAGCCCTACCGCGCATCGAGGACAGCGCGTTTCTGTTCCCGAACACGAAGGGCACCGCCTTGTCGGGCATGACACTGACGGCTGTCCTGCGGCGCATGGGTTGTCCGGTCACTGCCCATGGCTTTCGTTTGACGTTTCGCGACTGGGCCGGCGAGACCACGGCCTACCCGCGCGAGTTCATCGAGCATGCCCTGGCACACCAGCTCAAGGACAAGGCCGCGGCCGCCTAGGCACGCGGCATCTTGTTCGACAAGCGCCGAGGGCTTATGACCGATTGGGCGACGTTCAGTGATAAGGCGGCCTGAGCCGTGAAGCACGCATTGCTGCCATATGTCCCCTGTTTGCTGCGGTTGTCCCTTTCGTCCTACAAATTTGGGATGTGAGAGCGGCAAGCGTCATGCAATGCTTGTGGAGTCAGTGCTGTTGGTCATCCGCCGCTTGCAGATGCCTGGCCAGGTCCATGCTGTCGTGCAACAACCTGAGTACTTCGACGATCTGCCCTTCGGCCGCCATGAAGACCACGAAGTGACGACCTTTCCTACCCTGCCGCGCAACATGCAAGGTGCGAACGCCCCTTGCAATTTCGTCCCGCGCTTTGGTCCCCACTACCTCTGGGCCACCTTGCAGCGCCTCGATTGCCAAGGTGACCGTCTCAGCGTAGAACTCTGACTGCAGGGCTCCAAAGTTCTCAGCAGTCCACCTCGAAATTTCAAGAAAATCCGACTCGGCCTGTCGAGTCAATCGAACGCGCCAAGTTCGGCTCATACCTCTGTTATTGCGTCAGCCGTGATAGATCTGAGATGCGATCTCAAGGAGGCTGCCGTATCAAAAGTCTTGAATCGGCCAGCATCAATGTCATCGATACCCACCTTGACGGCAGAGCGCAGAGCCTCCAACCGTGAGGCATCTTCGGCCTCACGTTGTTCCACCAGACGCAGCCCCTCCCGCAACACTTCACTGGCATTCTGGTAGCGGCCACTGCTGACGAGCTGCTCGACAAAGGAAGCCTGGTGATTGGTCAGTACAACATTGCGGGTCGGCATGGCGATCTCCAAGTGAACTGGATTGGCATATTATGCCAATCACTTTGCCGGTAGTCTATCTTGGCGCTTTGCTGGTTGCCGGCTGATCAGGCCCCATCTGACCTTTGCAGCCTTGTTGCTGCCGACCTCAGATTGACCCAGGCTGCCGATTTCAAGTGCCTCAGCGCGCTGCCGGTGGAATCGTTGCCGGGTATGGGATTGCGGCCCGTGACGGTGGGTCAGTCAAACATCGGCGCTTGGGTCAAATGCGCGTCGGCGCCAATAGGCTTGACCATCGGTTGCTCTGTGGCGCTATACCGAAGCCGCAGATAGCCGGATCGTATCCCGCGCCGCCGCCGCTTGCCCATGCTTACGGATGGTGATGTCGACGTCGCAACCCAGCCGCGTCAGCAGACGCATCAGACGCTCGACCGACAGGTCGCGGAATTGCCCGTTGAGCAGGCGCGAAACGTCTGGCTGACTCAGTCCCATGCGTTTGGCCGCCGCGACCTGAGTTAGCTCCTGCGCAGTGATGACCCCCTGAATTCGCGTCACCAGTTCCGCTTTGAGCAGATGGGTTTCGGCATCGGGGAATCCGAGATCGGCAAATACGTTCTTGGTGCCGCGCGTGATCCGGGTATCCGGTTCATTCTTCATGAGGCTTTTCCTTTTT
>JANNBJ010000132.1:0-21044 GCA_031385325.1 Gammaproteobacteria bacterium
AGCATGGCACGTACCGTCGACGCGCCTAATGTGGGAGGCCTACAGCGTCGTGTGCGCGGCGACGGCATTTGTAGCTTCGTATCAGCCTAGGTACAGATTTCTAGCATTGTTCATTCTCTCTCCATACATCATGACTCTACTCGTCCGGCTGCTCGTAATTTCGTGGTACGCATTCAACCTTACGTTCGCGCACGACATTGCGCTCAATTTCTGGGCAATCCTAGTGTGCCTATGCCTAGCACTGATCTTGCTGCACAGTTGGGGTTTCAGCATCGGTCAGCTTGCGTATGGCCTCGTCGCGCTAACCTTTGGTGTCATGTACGTCGCCCATCAGTTTGCGGGGTACGGTCTTGGCGCCGTCTAGGTTCAACTCTAAAGCGCAACGCGCGCCGCCTAACCACTGCATGCGGCCGACGCCCCAGCCAGTCATCAAATTTGCATGCGCAAATTTTCCGCCTGTCTGGTGCGCGGCTGATGCGATACGTTCGGTCACATAGTCACGCTTACCGTTAATCACGCATCGCGTTACTATGAATAGTGATTAGGTCTTTCCATTGTCCTGATACTGAGGCTCTCGCCGGTGGCAGTCGCGTCAAGCGCTTCGTAAACTTTGAAGACGTTGCCAGGCGGAAACTTCGCCAGATCGAAATCGCCTCCCGGCTTGACGACTTGAGGGTGCCGCCAGGGAATCGACTCGAAGCACTGAAGGGTAAGAGATCAGGCCAATACAGCATTCGCATCAATGACCACTGGCGCGTCTGCTTTCGTTGGATCGACTCAGGTGTCGAAGACTTCGAGATTGTGGATTACCACTGAGGTGATGTTGTCGTGAAGATGCTCGATCCTGTTACTCCCGGAGAGCTCCTTTTGGAGGAGTTCCTTACACCGATGGGGATTAGCCAGTACCGCTTGGCTAAGGAAATTGATGTGCCCGCCCAGCGCATCAGTCAAATTGTGACTGGCAAGCGCGCAGTGACGGCAGATACGGATCTGAGGCTGTGTCGCTTTTTTGGCCTGTCCAGTGGCTACTGGTTACGCGCACAAGCGGCACACGATACGGAGGTTGCGCAAAGAGAACTCAGCGCTGTTCTCAAACAAATAAAACCGTGGACCGCAGACGTGACCGAACAGCGCAGTGCAGCGGACGCCACTTCGCGGCGCCGCTGACTGCTATCGTTCGGGCGATTCAACCGAGCGAGTTAGATGAATTGATTGCGCTGTACGCGCACCTCCACCGGTCAGACGAACCGCTGCCTGAGCCAGCAGTCGTTCAAGCGGTATGGCAAGAACTGATGGCGAATCCCCGCTACAAGTACTTCGGCGGTTATGTGAACGACACGCTGATTTCAAGCTGCACTGTCACGGTCATCCCAAATCTCACTCGCGGATGCAGGCCGTATGGAGTGATCGAAAATGTCGTTACTCATGAAGACCATAGAAACCTGGGTTACGGATAAGCGTTGCTGGCACATGCACTCACCCACGCCTGGTCTGTAGGCTGCTACGAGGTCATGCCCCTCACGGGCAGGAAGGATCAGTCCACGTTGCAGTTCTACCAGTCAGCGGGATTTGATCCACATGACAAACAAGCCTTCATCGTCAGGCCGCCGGTCTGACCATTCCATCGAACCGGAAATTACCGGAGCTCCTCCACCCGCGCCTCATTTCAGACCCCAGGCGAATTGACTTGTCAGACGCCGCCATCAACCGATTACCACCCTACCCACGATTGACTGGCGCCTGCCTCACCGACAAGAGGGGAGATGCGCAAACGACGATGATGAAAGTTGGTTGCGCAAGGCGAGTTCGCCGGTTTACCTTCAATCAAAGTATCTTTTTAATCTTGGGGAATCAGCTATGGCAGCTATGAAGGGAGCGAACCTGACTCGCTACGGGCCGAAGACTTTCGGGCTCGAGCAAGGAAAACCGATGACCTACACGGCCACATTCAAGGCCATTGATGGCCCGGCGAAGCTGATCCTGCAGGATGACGGCATCAAGAGTGCACGGATCAAGATCAACGGCCTCAGTGTGGTTGAGCCGCAGGACGTTCGCGGCAAACACGAGGTCGTCATAGCGTTGACTCTCAAGAAGGAGAACACGATCGAGGTGAGCGTTTCCGCGAGGCTCGGTGTCCGAGTAACTCAGGTCACCCAAGCCGATCTCGGACTCGTGCGCCAAGGTTATTTCGGGCTCAACACCAGCAACATGGAGCGGCAGCGAGCCTTCTACGGCACCTTGGGTTTCATTGGCGAAATCTACCCGGCCGGACCGGAGACGAGCACCACCTTCGCGCGGTCACTCGGGTTTGCGGACGATTACCTGATCCACGTCTCGCTGCACAGCCTGGAAAATCCGCCCACGCCGCCATTCGTCGACACCGTGCAATTCAGAGGTGATTCGTTTCGCGAAGAACCGCCTTACGCCAAGTTGAACCACATCGGCATGGCCTACGCCACCTACTCAACCACCGACCTCGATGGCGACTTCGCCTACCTTCAATCGAAGGGCGTCAAATTCGTATCGTCCCCGGCCACAGCGCCTAACGGTGAGCGGTTCGTATTCATGAAGGACCAGGATGGAGCTTTCCTGAAGTTGATCGCGACCGCCGAGGGTAAGAAGTCGACCCCCGGCCCCAACCTGGTGCGACTGGTTAACACGAACATGAACGTGTCTGATCTCGAAAGATCACGTGAGTTCTATCGACTACTCGGGTTCACAGAATCCGCCCCCGGCTCACAGGCGGGCTCCGGTGAGTTTGCTGCAGCCCATGGCTTCGACGGCCCCATCGAATTTGCAGGCGAAGACATCAGTCTGGGCGAAGGTACCGACGGAGCGACGCTCCAATTGCGTCAGTGGAAAAAGCCTTACGACGATGCGCCGCCCTATCCACCGCCGGTTAATCACATGGGCATCGACCGGATCAATTTCTACGTGAAAGATCTGACCGCGGCGATAAAGACGATGAATGAGCTTGGTTTTGAACAACTAGGCCCAATTGGCGGCGGCCCCGAGTTCGGCATCGTGTTCTTCTTTGACCCAGATGGCATCAAAGTTCAGATTGCAGGGCCGCGGACCAACGAGGGATAAGGCAAAACTAAGGCAAACTAGCGCCGGAGTCCAAAAGCTAAATGAATCCGGCATCTTCTAGGTTTGCAGATCGGGATGTGCCGGCGGGAGGGGGACCAGGCGTGTCCAAGACAATACGGACGGTTTTAGCGAGGCGATTTTCGGCCAGTGAGACGTCTTGCGAAGATAGGAGAAAGCCAGAGCGCCCGTTTTGGCAAGACCAAGCCAAAGCCGCTGCTTAGTCCCTCACCCTTGCGAATCTCATGACGCTTATTCACCACCGCGCTGCTCTACTGCTTCAGTACAGCTTGTCTTGCGGCGGATTTACCAATGCCGGAAGTTGCGATGACCAAAGAATCTGTCGTTCAGTTCCTGAACCGCTTCGAAGAACTCGGCGAGTCAAAAAACTTTGATCTTATTGCCGACATGATCCATGACGAGGCGATCTTTCGCTTCAACGATGGCGACTTTGTTGGAAAACAGGCCATTCGAGGGGCGTTCGAAAAGACCTGGGCTGGCAGTGCCAACGTTGAACGGGAGCGGTTTTATCTGACCGATATTCAGGTACTCACCACCGATGCAAAGAGCGCAACCGCAACGTACACCTACCACTGGGAAGGTGCCGTGGCAGGTCAGTCGTTTCAGATTCGGGGCCGAGGGACACGAGTGCTCGTCGTTGACCATGGGCAGTTGCAGATTATCCTCGAACATCTGAGCGCGTTTCCAAATCAGTGACATCATGTCGCTGGATGAGTACTTCGAGTGGTCCGCTGAAGTCATCGCACCCGGCATGAATGTGCCATGACGTTTCGCCACGATCTTCTGCTATTTGATCTCGATGGCACGATCAGTGACCCGCTGGTCGGCATCGGTCGATCAATCAACCATGCACTATCGCACTTCGGCTACGCAGCGCTTGAGCTTGATCAACTCGCGGTGCACATCGGGCCGCCACTGGATGAAGCGTTCAAGGCCCTTACCGGCCTTCAAACCAAAGACGCATTGAACCCCTTTGTTGCGAAGTACCGGGAGCGTTATGCCGACGTGGGCTATTCGGAAAATGTCCTGTACCCGGACATCGTCGAGACAATTGCAGCACTGGCCGCAATCGGTATTCCACTCGGTGTGTGCACGTCCAAACGAGTTGATTTCGCCGAACAAATTCTCGAGATGTTCGGTCTTCGTGGTTACTTCCAGTTTGTGAGTGGTGGCGAGATCGGGATGCCTAAGTGGCAGCAGATGCAAGATCTGCTGACAGCGCGCAGGGTCAGTGCAGCTTCAGTCATGATTGGTGACCGAGCTGTCGATATGATTGCTGCGCATCGTAACGGTCTGCTCGCTGCTGGTGTCCTTTGGGGACATGGGTCGCGCGCAGAACTCGAGAATGAAAAACCTGCATATCTGCTTGCCAAAGTCACTGAACTGCTTACGCTGGTCTGAGCCTTGCACTACGCTGCTTTCAAGCGAATGACTATCGGGCAGACCGAAGCCATTGGCGTATCAACATACGGAACGTCGTCATGATCGAAATTCGAACAGATCTTCAAACCGTTGATTGGGAAGCGCTGAAGCAGGACCTCATCGCCGACGACTTCCACAACGGCAGGACCACCGCCCAGCTGAGGCTGTCATTCGAAAACAGTACCCATGTCGCGATGGGCTTCGATGGCGCACGCTGCATCGCCAATGGACGCATGTTGTCGGATAGTGTCGGCAACGCCTATGTCATCGACGTATGGACCTTGAGCGCTTACCGTCGGCAGGGGATCGGACAAAGGATCATGCAAATGCTGGTCGACGCGGTGCCGGGGCAGCATGTCTATCTGCAGACTGACGACGCAATCAGATTCTACGAAGAGCTCGGCTTCACCAGACAACCGGAAGGAATGAGCCGCATCTCTGGCACCTATCTTCAAAACGCGTCACGGGGGCGATGACGACCTGCGCCGGGAGGAGGTGTGAATCCGCGTCCGACGGCTGGCTTGTTATAGAGTTGTTACCGCGTCGAGTAGCGTTCCTCCTGCAACAAGACCATTGACGAGGTAGCCCGTATGCACAGCGCAGTTTCATATTCCGGATTCGCCAAGGCTGCATCGCGCTTCTGTGGTCGGCCCAGGACGTTTGCGCTTGCACTGGCTGTGATCGTTTTGTGGCTGATCACCGGACCGTTGTTCGATTTCAGTGACACCTGGCAACTGGTGATCAACACCGGTACCACCATCATCACTTTCCTGATGGTCTTCCTGATCCAGAACACGCAGAACCGGGATACCGAGGCAATTCAGATCAAGCTTGATGAGTTGATTCGAGCCACGCGCGGCGCACACAACGCGCTGCTGGATCTGGAGGAGCTTGAAGAAGACGCACTGGATGCCTTTCGCCGTCGATACGAGGCGCTTGCTGCGAGCGCGCGAGAAGACCTTCGTCTCGGCGCTGACGATACCGGAACACCAGAAGCATAGGGGTCTGACTGCTAACCCGCATTAACCAGTTGCAGGCGATGGATTGATGTCGCAACGTTGAGCATGACGACGCCAGTTCTTCCGGAGACTACATTGGATGAAACCTTGTTACTGTGGGGCATGCTGTTCGGGTCGATCGGCATTGGCTATTTCATGTACGGCAAACGGGAGAAGGCAATCGTCCCCATGGTGTGCGGGCTTGTGCTGATGGTCTTCCCTTACTTCATCGAAGGCACGATTCCTTTGGTTGCCATCGGCTTCGCGTTGGCTGTCACCCCTTACTTCGTGCGGTTATGACGGCCCGTCAGGATCAAACATGACCACCAACAGCGCTGTCATTGCCGTACATCGTCACGGACAACATCAATTCTCCAAGAATACGGTTCCCGCTATCGATCTGATCGAAGGTCACGGTGTCGTGGGTGACGCGCACCATGGCATCACGGTGAAACACCGCTCGCGTGTTGCGAAGGATCCATCGCAACCCAATCTGCGTCAGGTTCATCTGCTGCACACCGAACTTCTGGATGAACTCACGGCGCGAGGCATCCACGTGCTGCCCGGACAGATGGGAGAAAACATCACCACTCGGGGGATCGATCTGCTTGGACTGTCGACGGGGACGTGGCTCTTGCTCGGGTCATCGGCGATCCTCCAGATCACCGGGCTGCGCAATCCGTGTGGGCAAATCGACAATTTCAAGCCCGGGTTACTGGCTGCCGTGCTCGATCGTGATGCTAATGGCGCGCCGGTCCGCAAGGCGGGGATCATGGCTATCGTCATCCGTGGAGGTACCGTGGCACCTGCGGACGCCATCACGATCAGTCAGGTGCCGGCCAAGTTTGCGCCGCTCGTGCCGGTTTAAGCGAGAGCCCTCACGCCGTGCATGATCTTGTGATCTTCGACGGTGTGTGCAATCTCTGCGCGCATTCAGTTCGATTCATTCTCAAGTGCGAAGCGGACAGCAGCCGGCTCTTTGTTCCGCTTCAATCTCCGGCCGGTGCGCGCCTCCTGCGCCAGTTTGAATTCGATCCGGAAGACGTCCGGACATTCGTGTTGATCAACAACGGTGTAGTGCACGTCAAATCAGATGCAGCCCTCAAGATCGCTGAGCGTTTCAGATGGCCATGGCGAGCCCTGACAGCCTTACGGATCATTCCTCGCCCGGTACGGGACTGGCTCTACGATCGCATTGCACAGAACAGATATCACTGGTTTGGGCGAACAGAGATTTGTATGGTGCCCACTCCGAAGTTACGAAGCAGGTTCATGGAGGATTGATCCTGGAGTGGAAACCCACCGGCCCCCTCAGATTGAAGTTACTCAACCAGCACCGCCTAAACGGAGCCCCTTATGGCACCCAAACTCGACCGAACTGCCGACAACCCTTGGAAACTCAAAACACCTCCAGGGACATCGGAGTACACAATGCATGTCGGCGAGAAGGACGGAAAGTCGATTCTTGTCTGCACGGTTGGCAGTACTGTCCTGCACTACGACGCCCGCTGTGTCGATGATCTCCATGCCATGCTGAAGAAAGTCGGCGACTGGGTCGAACTGGGTGGCGCCGATGAACAGAAGCCGGTCAAGGATGGAACCGTCGAAGCCTGGGGCCGCGCCACAACCAACCCGGTAGGTGGATGGTATGGTCTGAAAAAAGGGCTGCGCGGACGTTTCGGCGTTTACCTGCCGCCACTGATGGAAGCCCTTGGTCTTTGTGAGCTTGAGCACAACGCGCGCAACAATCGAATGCGAGCAAAATAACCATTGTTCAGTGCACCGGTGGGAGCAAGTACAAAGCCTGCAAAACCCGGTGTGCTGTCGTGTCGGAGTCCACATGGCATCATTGCCTTTTGTCTTGAAACTCCTTGCCCCCTTGTTCTTCATCATCGCCGGTATGCACCTCGTCTTCGGACTGGATGCAGAGAGCATGCTCGGCGCACAGGTATCAACTGAGACGGCGATCGATCCCACGCTGAACAGCCAGAACAGGTTTTACGGTGTCGCGTTCGCCCTGTACGGCGTGATCCTCTACATGAGTGCGCTGGACCTGCGACGTTACGAACCCATTCTCAAAGCGTCCATGTTCGTGTTTTTCGCTGCTGGAGTGTCACGTTTAGTGTCCTGGACCATTGAAGGACAGCCCAGTGCGCCAGTCGCTCTTCTTGCAGGTGTTGAGTTGATTGGGCCATGGGTGTTGCTGTTCTGGATCTCCCGCTCCAAAGTGTCGGCCTGACACATAACGACTCGAAGTCATCATGCCCAAACACCTCTATCTGGTGCGCCATTGTGAGTCGTCCGGGCAGGCCGGTGATTCACCACTTACTCAGGCAGGGTTCGCGCAGGCTGAAGCACTCGCATCATTTCTCAGTGGGCTTGGTGTGGAGTTGCTTGTTTCAAGCACCTACACACGCGCTCACCAGTCCATACAACCTTTGTCTTCCAGGCTCGGGCGGGACATCCAGCTCGACCCCCGACTGATAGAACGAAAGCTGAGCGCCGAGCCGATAGAGGATTGGCGAGGGGCTATTCGATCGAGCTTTGACGATCTCGATCTGTGTTTTCCTGGCGGTGAATCGTGTCGCGCAGTCATGGTTCGTGGGCGAGCGGCCATCGATCACATTCTGGCGCAGCAGCAAAGTGTCAGCGTCGTTGCCACGCACGGCAACATGATGACCTTGATCCTGCGCTCGTTCGATCCAGCATTCGGCTTTAACACGTGGGAGCGCTTGTCAAATCCGGATGTCTTCAGCCTGGTTCAACACGGAACGGACGTCGCAATTTCGCGTGTGTGGAAACCTGACCCAGGGTCAAGTCAGATCAATGGATGAAGATGCAAATCAGAATCGATGACCTCGCAAGCAACGAGGTGCATGCACTTCTCAACGAGCATCTGCAGAATATGCACGAACTGTCTCCGCCAGAAAGTGTCCATGCACTGGATCTGGACAAACTGCGATGCCCCGAGATCACGTTCTGGACGGCATGGGACGGACGCACGCTGATGGGATGTGGTGCATTGAAGGAACTCGACAGTACACACGGAGAGATCAAGTCAATGCGCACGCCGAGTACCCTTCGGCGTCGAGGTGCAGGACGTCTCATGCTCGGCCACATCATCGCGGTTGCGAAGTCACGTGGTTACCAACGTCTCAGCCTGGAGACCGGCTCGTCGGATGCATTCAAACCGGCACAACAACTCTACGAACAGTCCGGCTTTTTCCGCTGTGGTCCTTTTGGAGATTACGTTGAAGACCCCTACAGCGTTTTCATGACCATCACTTGGACGCCAATTCAGAGGAGCTGACATGTTGATCCCTGTTCTGCAATTCATCGCGGTTTTGTCCACCTCCCTGTTCGCAGGTGCAGCGCTATACATCAATCTCGTTGAGCACCCAGCTCGCATGGGGCTGGACACGACCTCGGCATTCAATCAATGGGCACCAAGCTATGCGCGAGCGACCTGGCTGCAAGGCCCGCTTGCCGTTTTGGGTCTGCTCGGCGGTATCGCTGCGTGGTTACTCGGTGAGCCGATTGGCTGGCTGATTGGTGCGTTGCTGATTGGCGCCGTCGTGCCGTTCACGTTCGGCGTCATCATGCGTACCAATCACACGCTGCTTACCCCTGGCCGAGATACATCAAGCGCGCAGACACGTGAGCTGTTGGTGCACTGGGGCCACCTGCATGCCGTTCGTACTGCGCTCAGTGTGGCCAGCACAATCGTGTTTCTCTGGCTGATGATCGGCAACTGAATACGTTTCAGTTGCTTGACGGCCTCGTGGGAGTATCCCGACGTGTTTTTTTTGGAATACCCGATCGATTTCATGTTTGTTTATAACTACGCTTTTCGTATATTTATACATTGACGTAAAATCATCTTTAGTATATCTATACCTAATCTTTATACGTATAAAGTCTACTTATGGATAGACGACGATGAGCATGAAACAAGTAGTCGCCGCGCAGTACCGGGAAAATGTGAATGCGGCCCGCAAAAAGTTAGCCGGGCTCCATACCCCCTCGGAGGGATGGCTACGCAGCACCCGGAAAGCCCTTGGCATGTCCGGTGCGCAGCTTGCGCGGCGCATAGGGATCACTCGCGGTGCAATTTCCAACGTTGAAAAGGCCGAGCTTGATGGGGGCGTTACTATCAAGACTATGCAGCAAATGGCCGCCGCCATGAAATGCCACTTCGTTTACGCGATTGTTCCCGAAGAGGACATCGAGAAGATCATTGGTCGGCGGGCTCAGGAGCGGGCTCATGAACTCGTAAAAAGAGCCAGTGTTCATATGGCGTTTGAAAATCAGGCGCTGTCAAAGGAACTGCTGAAGGCTGATATCACCCGGGTGGGAAAAGAGCTTCTGGAGAAGCGAACTTCAGAGCTCTGGAATGACGACTAGAAAAAAAATCACTGATGAACCTGATGGCGCAACGCCACTAGAGCCAGAAGAACTGGAAGGCCTTATTCACCAGCAGGTGAGGACGCGCAGCCAATTGGATCAGGTAGAGCAGATCAATATTCTTGAAGGATTAAGATGGCTCGGAAACAAGAAAAATCAAGAGCCACTCACGGAAGCATTTGTATTGGAGGTTCACAAAAAGCTATTCGGACAGGTATGGGTCTGGGCAGGAAAATTTCGAAAGAGCGAAAAGAACATTGGATGTGATCCGCTTCAAATTGCCATTCAGCTGCGCCAGCTTCTGGATAACACTAATTTCTGGATAGAGCACCAGACATACAAACCGCTGGAGATTGCGGCTCGTTTCCATCACGGTCTGGTGAAAATTCACCTGTTCTCAAATGGCAATGGCCGTCATGCCCGTATCATCGCCGATACTCTGCTTGCACATACGATGAAGCAGAAGCCCATTGACTGGGCTGGCGGGCAGGATTTGCAGAATGAATCGGAGCGCAGGAAAACCTATATTGCGGCACTGCGCGCGGCGGATGGGCAGGACTATGATCCGCTGCTCATATTTGTCGGCTCAAAGACGAGTTAAGGAATGTCAGATTTATCAGACATTCCTGTGTGGTGCAGGGATGCACCACCATTTTTCATGCGTGAAACGCAGGGCCTCTTTTTGAAGAGTAGGGCGAGGAATACGAAGTGTTCCGACCTCTGCAAGTCGCTACAGCGACTTGCTTGGACCTCTGCAAGTCGCTGTAGCGACTTGCTTGGACTTGATCAATTCGCAGGAGCGAATTGATCAGAGTTACTTTAGAATTTCTCCCCAGGATGTCACGGGGCCGATGGACACCAGAACATTTTCCGGTCATTCGTGGGAGGAGGTCACACCTGAACTCCTCCGCCAAACCAGCTTCCTTTTGCTCTGGGTTCGCGAACCCGCTTCCCGAAACACGACCAGCCTCTTGTAACAGGCTACCCGAGATCCTCCACCCGCTTCGGCCAATCAGCCTTCAACAACCGCGACAACGCGCGGTCCGCCAGCAGGCGTCCACCGGTCTGGCACGTGGGGCAGTAGTTGGCTTCGTTTTCCGCGTAGACAATGCGTTGCACTGCCGTGCCGCACACCGGGCAAGGCTCCCGGAACTTCCCGTGCACCGCCATGTTGGCGTGAAATGCCGTCACCTTGCGCGGGAAGTTGTCGCCTGCCTCGGCACGTAATTGCGAGGTCCAGTCCGCCAACACACTGGCGCATGCCAGCTTCAGCTCTGCGCACTCATCGTCGGTCATATCCCTCGGGCGTTTGAACGGCGACAGGCGAGCGCGCAGCAGAATCTCGTCGGAGTAGGCATTGCCGATTCCGGCAAAAACCCGTTGATCGGTGAGCGCACGTTTGAGCGTGTGGTTGCTGCTGCGCAAACGCGCAGTGAAATCCGGCGCGGACAAACCGGCCAGTTCAAGACCGCCAAGGTTGAGCGCAGCCAGTGCCTCGTCTCCGTCGACCAGTCGCAACGACGCGCGCTTCTTCTTACTGGCCTCGGTGAAGAGCACGCTGCCGGTACTGAATTCAAAAACACCGAGCAGATTCCGCTTCGAGGGTGAGCGACTCGTTGTGTGCCACTGCAATCGACCCGAGATCATCAGGTGCAGGACAAGGAAGCAGCTGCCGTCCAGCTCGCACACGAGCTGTTTCGACAGCCGACGCCATCCAACTACACGCCGCCCAAAAAGCTGCTCCGGGGCAGGAGTTACCGTCCTCAGCAGAAACGGGCTCTCAAGCGTAATGCCGGTCAGCGTTGAGCCCTTGGTCAGCTTGTCCAGATGTTCAATGTAGATCGTGAGATCAGGCAGCTCCGGCATTTCGAACTCCCACGCGTGGTTGGTCCATGCTAACCCTCCGGCCAGGAATCTGCGGTCGTCACCGCTCTCCAACTCGCTCGAGCTTCTTCTTGGCCCTCACTTCAATCACTGAACCACTGGTTTCCACCACTTTCTGACGCTTGGATTCCGTTACGCCCGTGACAGGCACAGTCAGGCCTGTTGGCCGCACGATTATTCTGCGGATGCGACCATTGCAGCCCGTTGACACGACTAGCTGGAAAGACGCCCCGAAGCGGCTTCCTGATCGTGGGAGGTCATGGTGTGAGCAGGCTGGAAACAAGCGAACAGGATACCCGTCGCAGCCATCGTCCAGACGATCAACGCACCAGTTGGCCAGTCCGTCAGCAACGAGAGGATCAGACCAGTAAAATAGCCGACGCCGCCCACCGCGTAAGCTTGCGCCAATCGGTAGCGCGTTGCCGCGCGAGTTGCCAATGCTGGAATGATCAAGGTGGAGAAGACCAGGTACACGCCCACGATCTGCACTGATGCGGTCACCGACAATCCAAACAACAGGTAGAAACCCAAGCGCCCGAGACGGGACGGCCCGACTCCGAACCACGCGGCAATGACGATGGCAGTGAGTGCTGCAACCACGCCAAGTTGCGGGTAACCGACCCACAGGATCTGGCCAACCAGCAGGTCCTTCAGGTATTCACCGGCATGGACGTTGCCGGCCAGCAGCAATACCTGCAGCGTTGCCGCGAGCACAAAGACGGTGCCGATAATCCCCTCCTGGATATCCGGCCAGCGACGTTCGGTCCAGGTCATGAACAGTGCGCCGGCCAACGCCGCCGTGAGCGCGGACATCTGCAACGCAACACTGCCCGCTCCCATCCCGAAAAAGTCAGCCGCAATCACGCCGACGCCGGCAATCTGCGCAATGGCGATATCGATGAACACAATGCCCCTGCGCAGCACCTGGATGCCTAGCGGCACATGGGTTGCCGTAACAAGCAGACCAGCCAGCAGCGCTGGCATGAGGATGTCGATTTCCAGCCCTTCCATATCAATTCCTTGCCTTTTCCAGCCGTTCGATGATGTCGTCGAACAAGCCGAACAGATCTTTGGCGCCGGGAGTGCCGCCGACGGTGTAGGGAAGATCGACCAGCGGAACGTCTGTGTGCTCGGATAACCACTGTGGCGCTTTGGGATCGGTGTACATGCTGCGGGTGATTGCGTCTGCGCCGTCGCGCTGGATCCGGCTGACCAGTTCCGCGAGGTACCCGGCGCTCGGCGGGATACCTGGCTTCGGTTCGATATCCATCACCTCTACCAGGCCGAGCCAGTGGATCAGATATACCGAGTCCTTGTGGTACGGCACCAGACGCATCCCTTTCAGTGTCATTGCGCGCTGCTCCCAGCGAGTAATTGCGGCTCGCCAGCGTGCCTGGAAGTCTGCTGCTCGGACGGCGTAGTACGCAGCGTTTGCAGGATCAAGAGTGGCCAGCCGATCGCTGAAGACGGTCGCGACCTTCGCGATGTTGTGCGGATCGAGCTGAATGTGGGGATTGCCGCCGGGGTGAATATCCCCTTCCGCCCGATCAAGGCGACTCGGTACTTCAAGCTTGTCGACGTAGTCGGCTGCGGCGATGTAGCCGGGAGTTCCGGTCTGCACCTTGCGGTTGCCAGCCGTCTGCATCAACACCGGCAACCATCCCGCTTCCAGTTCTGCCCCGGTGCAGATAGCAAGATCAGCACCGCGCATGCGGGCTACAAGACTCGGGCGAGCTTCGATCCGGTGTGGATCCTGCAGGGGGCTGGTGGCCTGATACACGGCGACCTTGTCACCTCCGAGTTCTCCCGCCAGCGACGCCCACTCAGGCAGACAGGCGAACACATCGAGTTTTGCATATGCCGGTGCCGGGATGATCGTGATGAACATCAGTACGAACAGGCTGTTTCGGATCATGTCGGTAGGCTCCTGGTGTGGAATGCATCAGAACTTATGGGCGCCGTGGGACCCTAGACTCACGATGTACTGCAGCAGCAACTGATCGTCAGTGCCGTTGAAGCGAGCCTTGTCCCATGCGTACTGCAGTCGCAGCCGGGAGAACTCCGAGGGAGAAAAGTCGACCATAGCGGTAATGCGGCGGGGGTCGTGCTCTCCCAGTAGAGGAAAGTCTGCAGCGGACAATGAACCGGGTTGCACCAAGCCGATACCCGTGTTGCCGGAGTCGAGCGCATCGTAGCGAGCGCCGAACCGCCAGCGGGGCACGAACTGGTAGACTGCCTGCGCATACCAGCCTGATTGTTCCGAATGGTAGCTGCCTACAGCTGCGACGGGTCTACCTGCATCGAATTCCAGTTCACCGTCTTCATCGCGATGGAAATACTCGGCCTGGAACTTGAAATTCCGGTCGGCAGTGTTGCCGTCAGGAGCCCACTTCCACACGACATCGAGGCCCCACATTCTGGTGTCGCCGGTGAACAGGTTTGTTACCGGCTGGCTGAAGGACTCGACATCGTCATATCCGCGCTGGACCGCCTTCGATCGGTACACGGTTGCGCCGATGCGGTAGCTGTTGCTGAAGCCGATGTCGCCACCCAAGCGGGCGAACGCCAGCAAACCGTTGGCACCATTCCTGCTGCGATTCGTTCCGGGAAACTGGTCACCCAGGCCAAGCTCCACCCCAAGCTCGATCAAGAGAGGAGTGGGCGCAATCCAGCGTACCTGCACACCATCTTCCGTCCGCGCGCCGCCTAGAAAAGCCTGCAGGGCGAGTGGGGCGTCGATGAAGTCCCAGGCGTGGGCGTGTACGGCGTTGTGGTAGCCGAATTCGGACAGGAATCGACCGAGCCGCAGAGTTCCGCCGGGGATCAGCCCGACATGGGTAATGTAAGCCTCCTCGACCGAGGTGCCTTCGTCACCATTGAACGCGCCGACGAAGTATCCCGAAAAATACGGATCGATACTTGCCGACAGGGTGAGCTCGGACTCCCCGAGCCGAGCGCCCCTGCCAGGCGGCCCCGTTTCACCACCGGCTGGAATGAATCCGCCGATCCGGTAGTTCGCCGGGTTTCGGGAGAGCTGCCCATAGCTACCGGTCAGGATCAGTGATGTGGCCGGGTTGAATTCGTTACCGCGCGCGGTGACCGCCGCTTCTGGTAAAGGTGGATCCAAGACGGTCGGTGGAGGCGACTCAACCGGGTTGTTTGCCAGCGCAGCATCCAGGCGAGACTCGAGCGCGTTGATTCTGGCTTCGTAGTCGCTGCGCATCGCGGCCATCTCGCTACGCAGCTGTTGCATCTCGTTGGATGGTGCGGCTTGCACAGCACTGCCTATCCCGGACAAGACGGTGACGACGATGAGCATCGCCGCTAATCGTGAGCATGCTTCCATAGGGAACCTTCGTTCTTTCGTATGACAGTCATCACGCTAGCGAAAACGCAGCGTGAACGCGGCGGCTTCAGAGAAGAACTGGAGGCGCGCGTGACTGGAACGGTGCGACGAAGAGTGCCGAGGCTATAGGAGACTGTACGGGGAGCAACGGCGGTGCTGCCCGATATTGCAGGTTGGCAATGCCCGAGCCCGGCAAGCCCGATGAAAGCTGCTCGAAAGCCGAGCATTTGATACAGGTAGAGACGTGAGCGAGACCATCCTTAGGCGCCGAGGACGCTTCCAGATGCGAAAGCGCGTGCGCGAAGCCGGTCAACTGACCGAGGAGAATCGCAAGCGCAAACAGTAACGGAACTTTCCAGGACGTTGTCATCACAAGCCCGATTGAAGGCGGCGCGAGTGTAGCGCGATCCTCGGGGCGCCGGAAGTAAATGTACGCCGAGTGCACCTATTGTGTGAGATTGTTTGTCACTGGCTGTTTCTGATCAGCAGCAACTTCGATGCGACCATTGAGGTGCCACGGCAGCATCGCCTCGATCCGGTTGACCGGATGCGTTGGAAGGCATTCGAGGATACCAAGTACCGCCGGCGAGTTGTCGACGTCGACGACTTCGCTGCCAATGCAACCTTCTCGGAGTATCGTGCAAGCATCGGCTCTCGAACGCCGGAAAATTGCATGGTAAGTCGTATGCGAAAGCTCCTGGTCCTGCTCGGCGGGTTGGTAGCGTTGGTGATAGTCACTGGCGGCGTGATCCTCTGGTTGTTGCAGGATCCAAATCGATACAAGCCCGAACTCGAATCCCTCATTGCCGACGCCATGGGTGTCGATCTCAAGATCGATGGAGATTTGTCCTGGCAATTGTGGCCGCCTGTCACCCTGAGTGCGGCTGACATCAGTTTTGCGGATGAGGAGACCAACTACCAGATCGGCTCACTCGGCGTACAAGCGGATCTTCGGTCCCTGCTCACCGGTGACCGGGAACTCAAGCTGCAGAACATCCGTGTCTCCGATCTGGTGATAACCGACAAGGAACTCGGTGACATCACGCGCGTGCATCGACTGCAACTCGACGACTTTGTGGTCGGCAAGCCCAGCCCGCTGAGCGTGCAAGCCACCCTGGAAAGTCCGGACAAGCCGACAGTGGAAGTCGCACTACAGACTCAGCTCACCTACAACCGGATAGCCGACTCGGGCTCTCTGCAGGATATGAGCTTCGACTACGATGGCATCAAGGGTACCTGCGACGTTGCTCTCTCTCACCTCGGACGCAAACCGCTCCGCAAGGACAAACGCTCGAAGGACGACGTGTTACCCCTGAGCACATTCAGGTCCATGGATTGGGTGGCAGATTGCAGTCTTCCGGAATACATGTTGGGGCAAACGGTGATCCACGACATCACCGTACATTCCGAAAACAAGGCCGCGCACAGCCGGAATGTCATCAAGGTGCCCGATCTGTTTGGCGGATGGCTACAACTGATTGCGGAGATTGATACCGTCAAGAAGCACCCCGCCTGGAAGATCGAGACCGATGCCAAGGATCTTGACTCCCAGCAGGTGGCCTCGTTGATATCGCCCCGGTTTAAATGGGCAGCACCTCTCCTGGTTGGTGGCGTCTTCACCATGACCGGCAATACGCCACAAGCCATGGTGAACTCCATGGCCGGTACCTCCAGGATCGATGCCGGACAAGGCGACATCGACATCAGCTTGCTCAAGGAAGCGGTGATGGAGATCGCGATGCTCGCAGGCAAAAGCGAACAGATCGCCAACTGGCCGGAGCAGTTGCACTACGCGACGTTCACCGGTGACTGGACCATCGAAGGCACACAGCAGACCCTGGCATTGGTGTTGGACAACATCAATCTGGACGGCAAGGGTGAAGTCAACGCACTCACCGGCGTTCTGGACATGGTGCTCCGCATCACCATCAATGAACATCCGACCCTGGACGTGCTGAACGTTAACAAGGCCCTGTACGGCGTGCCCATTCCAGTCCGCTGCAAAGGGTTCATGACAGAACCGCAATGCGGCCTCGATACCTCAGCGAGCAAGCAGATTGTGAAGGACATCGCTGCTGGTCAGGCCAGGCGCAAGGTTGATGAAAAGCTCGATGAGGCGATTGCAGACAAGGTGCCGGAGGCGTATCAGGAAGACGCCAGGAAGTTGATCGAAGGGCTCCTCAAGCGCAAGTGAGAGAGCATGAGGAGTAGCCAGTCCGCATTACTCATGAATCGTCTACAGCGGACATCGATAGCAGCGAAAACACTGTGCGTGCCTTGTCGGCCACAATGGGCGAATCTGCGCAATGACGGGGAACAAAACATGAGCGACACCTGGACCAAAGCTCTCGTGGATGCACGCGGACCCATGCGTGTCGACAAACTTGATGGTGCCGCTGAAGGCATGGGTGACTGGGGCGCGCATTGCCGTGCACTGGCCGCCGACGGGCTCGTACCACCCGACATCTACACCGGCCTCACCCTGTTTCTGCTCTCCAGCCAACCGCGGGACCCGTACCACGAACAGGCCATTCCCGGCGGCGCGGGCGGTGTTGCTGGCGGTGTGTGGGTGCAAGAGCGGTTTACGATCCACCGTCCTCTGCGTCGGGATGAGGGGTTTACCGTTCGTGGTGACTCGATGGGCCGCCACGTGCACAAAGGCAGACGGTATGGCACCACTCGCAGCTTCAGCCTCAACGCAGCGGGTGAGCCCCTGGGCACCAACCTCACCACAGGTCTGCTGCAGTACAAGGTGGAAGAAGGGCTAGCGGACATGGTGGAAGGCAGTGCTCCGCATGAGATTCCGTCTCCCGCACCGGACTGGTCTGCGGCACGTTCCAACCCGTGCCGCGATGTGCTGACAAACCTTCGCGCCGGAGAGGAATACGGCGGATATGCCGTACCGGTAAGCCTTGCCATGATGGAAGCCCGGGATACCAAGAACCCCGACAACCCGATCCACTCCAGTCCGGAACTGGCAAGAAAAGCGGGTCTGTCACGACCCATCGCCGGCGGCTCTCACGTGCTCGCTTTTACTCTCGAAGTCATCATGGCCAAAGCCGGGCGTCAGGCGTTGCTGCACGGTGCCAGTTTCGACATCCGGTGGAAGGCGCCGGTGTATGCCGACCTCGTGATCTTTCCTCATGCACGGGTTGTCCAGACCGCGCCTGACCGTGTGGTGTTCAAGGTGGATGCCATTCTGGAATCCGGTGCCACGGCCATGACAGGCCAGGTCACGGTGCCACTCGCATGAGCCATGCACTGAACGGAATCCGGGTGGTGGAAGTCTGCAACCGCTCCGCAGCGCTTGCGGGTCGGGTGCTTGCAGACCTTGGCGCTGAGGTGATCATGGTCGAGCCACCGCTCGGCGGTGCGATCCGTCGCGAGGCGCCCTTTCTGCGGGATCAGCCTGGCACCGAGCGAGGTTTTGCCCATCTCTATATGAACATCAACAAACGTTCTGTGGTGCTGGACCTGGACGACGCGGGCCAGCAGCAGCGGTTCCGCGATCTCCTGGCGACCGCAGACGTACTGCTGGAATCTCTGCCACCTGGCTGGCTGGAGGAACGCAACCTGGCCCATGCCTCGCTGCTGCAGTTCAACCCAGGCCTGATCCAGTGTTCCGTTACGCCGTTCGGACTATACACGCCATGGCGTAACAGGCGCGCCAACGATCTGGTGGCAGGTGCTGCCGGTGGACTCATCCAGGTATCCGGTTCACCTGAGGGCATCCCCATGCAGGGTGGGTCACACCCGTCCTACACCATGGCCGGGCTTGCTGCGGCATCGGCCATTACCATCGCCCTGCATCAACGTGACTTTGCCGCTGATGATCGTAATCACGGCGGCATTCACATCGATCTGTCGATGCAGGAAGCAACCGCGCTTGCGGTCATGCAAACCGCCTGCCCGACACAATGGTCGTGGCGCAAACACATTCCGGTGCGCCCGGGGTTGTCAGCGGCGATGGCCTGCCGTGACGGCAAGTACGTGAGCCTGCTTGTTCGACCGGATCGCTTCAATGGCTTCCTTTCGTGGGCAGACAAGGTTGGCATCATTCACGGTATGGGGCCGGGTGACTGGCACTACGCGCGGCTGGATTCACCACGTCGCAACAACCCGGTGTCAGAAACCACATTGGCACTGGCTGCCGCGCTCACGCGCGACGAGTTTGTTGCCGGTGCGCTGGAGGCAGACATCATCTGCCTGCCGGTGCTTGATTTTCCGGATCTCGAGAAAGAAGAGCAGTATCGACTGAACGACCAGTTTCTGGCGCTTGATCACGACGTCCTCGGAGAACAACTGGGCCTGGTACGCTCGCCGGTGGACGCCATGGCCGATGGTGTCAGCTTCCGCCGCGCGCCACTGCTCGGCGAAGACCAGCTGCTGCTCGAAGACCTGCCGGCAGTCGCCACGAAGACGGCTCGTCAGCCTACGCAAGCTGATCCGGCGCAGGCGCTCAAAGGGCTGCGTGTGGTGGACTTCGGATGGGTGCTGGCCGCGCCCATCGGCACGCGCATTCTTGCGAGCTTCGGCGCGGAAGTGATTCGTGTGGAATCTGCCGGCCGACCGGACTCCATGCGCAGCCAGGCCGGGCCGGACGGCAAACCACACCCCGATCTCGGCGGGCTCTTCAATTCCGTGAATGCCGGAAAAAAATCCCTCAGCGTTGACCTCACGAAACCGTCAGGTCTGGCGCTGGTGAAGGAACTCATCGCGACGGCAGATGTGGTGGTGAACAACTTCCGGCCCGGCGCTCTCGAACGCATGGGGCTTGGGTACGACGTGCTGCAGGCGCTGAAGCACGACATCATTCTCCTCAATCTGCCAGGTGCACATCGTGTAGGCCCCTGGGCTCAGCGCCCCAGTATGGGCAACATTCTCATGGCGGCTTCCGGCTTTAACATGCTCACCGGCTTTCCAGGTGAACGTCCGCGTGGCATCGGCGTGGCCTATCCGGACTTCACGTCGCCGCATCTGCTCGTCTCGACACTGCTTGCGGCCGTGCGCCAGCGCAACAAACATGGCGGTGGACAGCAACTGCATCTCACCCAGCTCTCCGGCGTGCTCTCGCTGCTGGGGTGCGAATGGATGCAGTACAAGGCGAGTGGTAAGCAGCCAGCACGCAATGCCAATCGCAGCCCCAACTACTGCCCACACGGCGTCTATCCCACGCTACGGGAAACGGATCCGGACATGGACGCGTGGGTAGCCATCGCGGTAGCCGGAGACGCCGAATGGGCAGCGCTGTGCGCAGTCATGGATCAACAGCATCTGACGCAAGATCCAAGATTTGCCACACATGAGGCGAGAAAGCAGAACGAAGACGAACTTGATGTCATCGTGCGGGCGTGGACAGCCACACGAGACAAGTGGCAACTGGCAGATGCATTGCAGCAAGCCGGTCTTGCCGCAGCACCAGTGGAACATCTGCGCGACATGCTGGAAAGCGATCCGCAGTTGCCGGGCCACTATCAGACAGTGCAGCAGCCGATAGCGCCGGACGTGGATATCCTGATCGATCGGGAAGCTGCACGCTGGGTGGGCAAATCACTCGATCTCATGCGAGCGCCCACGCAGGGGGAACACAATCAACATGTCGTGCAGGAGATACTCGGGCACACGGACGACATGTTTGTTGAGTTGATGACGAGTGAAGTTCTGAACTGAAGTGGCTTGGCGCCACATGCCGGCAACAGGTGAGGAGGGCAATTGAAGATCAATATCGACGATCTGTCGGAAGCTGAACTGGTGGCGCTGAACCACAAGATTGTGGAACGGCTGAAGTTCCTGGAAGCCTATCGCTCGCACCACGAGATGATGCGTTTTACGCCGGGTGACAAAGTCAGTTTCGAGGCGCCTGGCCATGAACGTCAGTTCGG
>JANNBJ010000175.1:0-15788 GCA_031385325.1 Gammaproteobacteria bacterium
TTTGGCCAGAAACTGCAGCGACTGCTGCCATCCGACGTAACACGCATCAAGAGGAATCAGGTCCGGAATGCCCGACTGCTCAGCCCGCAGCTCAGTGCCCATGGATACCGCGTTTATCTCAATCGAAGTGATCATCTCGCCAGGCATGTTGGGGTCGTCAAAGACATCGGTATAACGAATTCGTTGGTGCGGGACGAGTTCGAGATAACGCCCACCAAAGCTGTGGCTGTGGCCGGTTGTGAAATTCGTGAACGACATATTGTAGGTGCCGCCTACGCGTGGATCCATATGGTGCACCTTGCAGGTGAAACCATTCGGAGGAAGCCAGCGGGCCATGGCATCGGGATCAAGGAACGCGCGGTAGACACGTTCGGGTTTTGCCAACAGCACACGGTGCAGCGTTACGGTTCCGGTCATGGTGAATTCTCCAGTATGTTCAGAAGTTCAGTTCCACGACGGGTTGGAAGCCGCCGTAGATCATTCGTTTGCCATCAAATGGCATCGGATTCTTTTCCGGGTCGAATCGCGGGTCGCTTTCCATCACCGATTGCATCCGCGCAACGGCGGAGTCGCGTGTCGCCTTGTCTGGCCATTCGATCCATGAGAAGACCACCGTTTCGTCTGCTGTTGCGTGTACTGCACGCCGAAAATCGGTGAGTTTTCCGTCCTTCACATCATCGCCCCAGCACTCGAGCACGCGGGTGGCGCCGAACTCCATGAAAGCTGAGTCGGCGGACCTTGCGTGCGCTATGAACGCTTCGCGATTTGCCGTGGGTACGGCTAGTACAAAACCTTCGATATAGCTCATGACGTTCCCCTGACAGTTTCACTAATTTTCTTCTGGACCAATCATTCGATAGAACGCCAAAGATGATCAATACAGGCCATGACCATTTCTCCATCGCCATGTGTACTGACAGGAATGACGATGATTGCAGCTTCAAGGATCTTCTCGCCGGCTTGCCGATTGCGAGGCATCAATTCCTCCGGTACGACTGTTTCGTTCAGCCGCGTCCCCCCATGAAAGGGCGTACTTCGATGGGCACACCGATAGCTTTCGACATCTTGCCACCCCAGGCCAGAGCGGCGTCGAGGTCAGTCGCCTTCAGGATGGTAATCCCACCGATCTGTTCCTTACTCTCGATAAAGGGGCCATCGGTCGTCACCACCTGACCTCCCTCCAGCCGCACGACAGTTGCGGTGTCCACTGCATGCAAGCCACCGCTGAAGATCCAGATGCCAGCCGCCTGCATTTCTTTCTGCAACGCGCCGACGTCTTGCATGATGCGTTGCAACGCTTCTGGCGGTGGTTGAGTACTGCCGGCGGGATAACAGACGCTGAGCAGATACTGTTTTATGGCGTTCTCCTTCTTGATTTGGACGGCAACAATCCAGGTTTCATCTCCGTTACGAACAGGCGGAGACAGTTTCGACATCCGGAGTTCAGGTCTATTACGCAAACCTCAGCGACTTGGCCAAGCCATCCCCTTTGTCTCGCAAGCCCTGGAACACCCGGTTATCCTACCAATCCGCTGTTGCATCAAGAAGAGCTGCGTTGATGGGGCTGATCAAATGAAAATCACCGACGTCTCAACCAACGAGGTGAAAGACGAACTTCGAATCATGGAACTCCGGGAGCACCTGACCGCCAACAATGGCATCAAGGGGCTGGAGATTCTCAAATCGACGGAAGTTGATAAAGCCGTCACTCTGTTCCGTCGTGATGGATTCGTTGTGGTTGCCGACGTCCTCTCCAGTGAGCAGATCGATTTCCTGGCCAAGGGCTGTGATGAGGTCATGAAGGAGATCACAGCGCTGGATGAAAAACACAAGGGCAATCGGGGTTCGCATCGCTACTCTTTCGGTGGTTCCAGCCTCACCAGAAGCCAGCTGCATCGCCCCGAATGGCAGATGCTGCTGGATATTCCCGCTGTTACAAAAATTGTGACAGCGATTTTTGGTAACCCCGATTACATGCTGCGCGCCGCAAGTGGCGACTTCTGCCTGCCTGGCGCCGTGGACTACCAGATACTGCATTCCGACGTTCGCGACTGGAGCGACAGTGTCAAGACTCCGTTCAACGCCTTCCATGATCCAATTGGCCACACCAGTATTCGTGATCTGCCGACGCCTTACATCTGTGTGAATTTTCTGCCGCAGGACGTGACCAGACTGAATGGGCCAACACGACAGATTCCCGGTACGCAGAACATGCGCGCTCGTATCCCAACATTGGCCGAAGAGCCTGAATGGATGCGCCTCAGCACTGTCTGCCCGGCGCCCGCTGGTGCAATGATGATCAGGGACGTGCGCGCATGGCACGGTGGTACACCCAATGTCTCGGACCGTCCACGAGCCATTCCTAACCTCGAGCTCTACGCGCCGTGGTTCAGAGAACCTGTTGTGCCCGGCATCACCCATGCGGATTACAAAAAGCTCTCGGCACACGCGCAGAAGCTCGTGAAATTTCTGGTGGCAGATTCGAGCGAGAAACTCGTCACCGGTGCAACACTGCGCGCACCTTGAATCAACCAGGAACCAGAGCGTCTCATGCGATATAGAAACCTCGGGCGTACGGCACTCAAAGTCAGCGAACTCTGCCTTGGGACCATGAACTTCGGACCCCGCACTTCAGCGACCGAGTCATTTGCGATCCTCAACCGGGCCGTTGGTGTGGGCATCAACTTCATCGATACCGCAAATCAGTACGGTGGCGCGCTGGGGGTTGGCACTTCGGAAAACATCATCGGACAATGGTTGGCCGAAGACCATACTCGACGCGAGAAACTGGTTCTGGCCACCAAGGTTCATGAACCCATGTCCGATCACGTCAACGATCGTGGTCTGTCTGCACGACATATCCAGATGGCCTGCGACGCCAGTCTCAAGCGGCTGGGCGTTGACTACATTGACCTGTACCAGATGCATCACATCGACCGATCCGCACCGATGGATGAAATCTGGCAAGCCATGGAGCGGCTGATCACCCAGGGCAAGATCATCTATGTGGGGTCCAGCAACTTTCCCGGGTGGGCGATTGCAAGAGCTAACGAGAAGGCCAACGTCCGACATCAGCTGGGCCTCATTTCGGAACAGAGCCTGTACAACCTGATCGAGCGCCGGGCCGAACTCGAAATACTGCCCGCGTGTCGGGAGTACGGGCTCGGTGTCATTCCCTGGAGCCCGCTGGCGGGCGGATTGCTCGCAGGGCCAGTGGATGCAACTGGCGGCCGCCGACAATCCGCAGCATCGCTTGCCACCAACATAAAACATGGTGAGCAGCTCCAGCGCTTTGCAGAACTGTGCAAGGCGATCAACGAATCACCCAGTGCGACGGCGCTTGCCTGGTTGCTGCATCAACCCGGTATCACCTCAACCATCATCGGCCCCGCAACAGCCGACCAGCTCAGCTCGGTATCCCATGCACCGGACATCCGTCTGGATGCCGATACACTGCGTCTGATCGATGCGATCTTCCCGCCTTGTGGACAGGCGCCGGAGGCTTATGCCTGGTAACAAATCGAGTCAGATGGCGTAACTGAAGGCGCTCTGGTTCAATCCAGACGAACCAGCAAACGTCAGTCTGCCTTGCCTGTACGATGTGAGGCTGCAACCCTGGCCAGCAGCGCCTTGGCTTCAGGGGTCTGCATCAGCTCTGCAAAAAGTTTTGATTCCAGACCAAGCAGATCACGGCTGACCGGTGAAACAGCCACCCGCGCCAGTCGCTTGATGTGAGCCACGGCCATCGGTGAACGTGTCGCAATCTCTGCGGCAATACTCTGCGCGCGTTCCAGCGCACTCTCTCGGGTATCGGCTGGAACCAGTTCTTCAATCATCCCGTACTCAAATGCCTCGCGTGGGGATACCGTTCGTGCGCGAAGCATCATTTCCATAGCGCGATGGCGGCCTACCAGATTCGTTAGTCGCTGCGTGCCACCACCACCAGGCAGAATGCCGACCGAAATTTCCGGCAGGCCAAAACGATAGGGGCCATCCTTGGCTACTCGAATATCGGTGGCCATGGCGAACTCCCAACCGCCGCCCATGGCAGTGCCGTTCAGCGCTGCAAACACCGGCTTCGGCAGGTTCTCCATTTCCAGCAGCAGGTCATGCATGTTTACCGGCCGACGTTCGCGACTAGTCTGCTGACCCTGCGCAGCCTGATCCAGTTCAACCACCGAATAGTGGCGAATGAAAAAACCTTCGATGCCGCCAGTGATGACCAGTGCACGAACGTCTTGCGCCTTGAATCTCGGCATCAGTTCAGACAATTCGTACAACGTATCCGGGTCCATGGTCGCCAGCGGCGGGTTGGTGATGGTGACGGTTGCGACACCCTGATTCAGCTCGAAGGAAAGCTGCGGCATCGATCGATCTCCCGTTGCAAAAGTCTGGTGGCGGTCTCCGCCGATCATGTCATGCAGGTGCGTAACTGCTCAACCATCTGATCAACCATCAGGGCGCCGTGGTAGTTTGCTGCGGTATCCACGAGAATCAGTGCACTGTCTCGTATCCGACCCCAAGGTGAAGTGATGAGCAACGAATATGAGTACCGCGAACGAAACGTGCAGCTCAACGCTGCCAAACAGTTTCGTATTGGCGACGGACGAATCAGCGGTTACAGCGCGGTGTTTCTCAGCGCGCTCTGCCTGCTCGCTGTGCTTGCGTACCTGTTCCCGTCGTATCTGACCACCACCGAATTGCGCCAGGTCTACGATGCATCGACCTTGCAGAAGCTGCTGAAGTACGCGATGTACTTTTCCTTGTTCCTGAGCGTCATCTCGTTGTTTCTTTGCAGGAACAAGTGGTTTGGCATGATTGGCCTGACGATGACACTCATCGCCTTTGCGCTGGGCGGTTATACCATCCCGGTGGGTCCGGTTGATCCACGACCGCTCTCTCTGGGCGTGGACTGGTTGATCCTGACCTTTCTGGGTTCCGTCATTATCTTCACGACGCTGGAAAAACTGTTTCCCAAATACGCAGACCAGATAATCCTGCGCAAGGAGTGGGGGCTAGATCTCTTCTACTTCTGTTTCAATCATCTGATGATTTCGGCCATCCTGCTGTTTGCGAACTACCATGCCAGTCACTTTCACTGGGCGATCACACCATCCGTTCAAGAGGCTGTGCGCTCCCTGCCCCTGTTGGTGCAGGTGGCATTGATCCTGATCAGTGCTGACTTTGTACTGTATTGGGAACACCGTCTTTACCATGAGGTAAAGGTCATGTGGCCCGTACACGCCGTTCACCATTCGGTTGAGAACCTGGATTGGCTGGCGGGTTCGCGCGGTCACTTCATTCAGGTTTTTTCCGAACGGGCGATGGTGATGATACCGCTCTATCTGCTGGGCGCTGACAAGGCAGCGCTGGACATCTATGTGACCTTTGCGGCCCTGCAGGCGGTATTGATCCACTGCAACCTTGGCATCCCGTTTGGACCGCTCAAGTTCATTTTTGTCACCCCCCAGTTCCATCATTGGCACCACAGCTCGGAAAAGCCGGCTATCGATACCAACTATTCGGCGCATCTGGTTGTGTTCGACAAATTGTTTGGCACCTACCACATGCCGGATGAACACTGGCCAGCGGACTATGGCACCACCGTCAAGCTGCCACGAACCCTGTTCGGACAACTGGCATATCCGGTGACGGCGCTGCTCAAATCGAAGTAATTGAGCCGGCCAGTTTCATGTGTGTTGATCGAACGAATGGTCGATGCGGTCAAGCACCTGGCCTGCATCCACCTCGATCAGCGCACAGAGATCATGAAACGCGCGTTGCCGTTCAAGCTGATCATCGGTGTTGAAGCGAAGGAACAACGGTCGCTTTGACCATTCAAACGATGACCTCGCATGTCCATGCACATAAACCAGCATGCCAGCGAAGTTGCAGGCTACATCACCCGGCCTGAGGAAAAGCCCGCGAAACAGCGCATCCACAACGGGTGCCGGATGAAACGCCTCGACTTCCAGTAACGCACTCGTCAATCCGCCATAGAACTCACCTTGCTCGAGTATCGAGACCAGCAGGGTCGCCCGCTGCGCATCCTGCAGCACGTGCGGCGCATACGACGCTACCGCAGCCTTCAGTTCACTGCTGCCGGTGTCCTTCAACTGGCGCAGCATCGTGATGGCGTCTGGTGTGGCAAGCGCTGCAAGCGTTTCCACGTCCCGCCAATCCTTCGGTGGCGTCACCAATTGCGTGATGACCTCTTTATCAGCGGCCGAGGCTTGTGGCACTTCGTCCAGCGCGTAACCGATGCCGTCGTGCCATTTTTCGTAGTCGATGGTCATGCTGGCGTGAAATCGATCCACCACCTCGGAGCGAAAGGAGGGGCGCGACGGCACAAATTGACTACGGGCATTAGCTGCGGCGCGAATGGCGTCCATGTCAGGTTCCGGTGGTGGTGGCAGCGGGCTCTCGGTGATGAAAAAGTAGCCGACCGCGTCGGTGAACTCGCCGCTATACAGTGAACTTGCGCGTTCACGAAACATCAGCCCATTACCTGACGCGCGCGGCCTGGTCGTCACCGGTTGAGCAAGCATGAAACAGGCCCCAACAGGCGGCGCCGGGTGCGAATGGCTGACTGCCACAATCACGTTTCCGGCTTCGAGCTCTGCTTTCAGCAGCTCGCGCAATACCTCAGGCATCGCTTCCGCATCAACGCGAAACTCGTCGGGAATGCTGCTCATCAGAGTTTCCGTTTCACCTTACAAACATCTCGTCATACTGGCCCGTGGCCAATAGCGCATCGAAACGACGAGAGATTCTCAACACCAGATCCGACGGCTGTTCGCCATACGCCTGCGACACCGACACATAGCCAAAGTCACCGCTGCTGGCGACGTTGACCTCCTGCCCCTCGATGATCAAGCCATACTCATACGCGTCAACCTCTGCAGACTCGCGCGTCGCATCGAATTCCTTCACCAGCACATCGACCAGCGCCATCCGCAACGCGGGTGCGCCTTTTTCTATCCGATAGTCATGCAGTCCTGCGCTATCTGTTGTCACGTTGCCGCGATAGGGAATCGGGATGAAGTCAGCACGCTCAGCCAGTTGATCCCATGCGTCTTCACCTGCGCCGGTCCCTTGCTGCCATTGAAAGTGATGCAGCAGCCATGACGGGTTGAGGTCTTCCAGCTTTCCAAACCGCATGCGCGTGGAATCGATGGGCAGCGTCTGCGTGCGATCAGCCACGAAGTTGATGACCACCAGCAGCGGTTCAGCCTCGCCAGCGTCGCCCATGCCGAACAGCACAAAAGTGCGTCCGTCCGGTGAGACCCCAAGCGGCGGAACACTGGGTACCAGGGTAGCGGACTCTGCAGCGGTATACGGATGTACCGAGCGGTTACGCACGTCCAGAACCGTGTCGTGAAACAACAATAACGACGTGTCCTGATAAGTGCGTCTATCCACGCGGCCACGAGGTAGTTTTGCATTGCGCATGAACTCGAAGCGCGTGGGATCAGCCGTGATTTCCTGAGCTTCGATGGCATGGTTGCACTGTGCCACGCGGGTGGTGCGCAGCACCCCGGTCTCCGTCGCCAGCAGCACGCAGAAAGCCGCATCGTATTCCGGTGCTACCAACACAAGCAACGCAGGCACGGCACCTGGAAGTGACACAACCTGTCTGACCACGGTTCTTCCAATGCCAAAATTCTGTGCATTGACATCCGCGTTGAATTCAACGGGTATGCCAAGGTGGGCAATTGTGAATTCAGCATTCCCGTCCAGCGTGCTGGTGCCTTCCGCTGCCTCACTGGAAAACGAATCAAATGCGGCACCAACGACGAATGGTCCCACCGTTTCCATCCGCACTGGCGCCGATCGCTTTTGCACACGATACCGATAAGTCACACCGTTGGCGCGAACCGGACCATGACGACCTTCACGCGGATACCAGTCACTCCAGTTGAGATCCCGTTGATCCGGCCGCGATCGCAGTGGCAACACAAAACCCTCCCGTTCGTGTTCCCGATCCTGTTCATTCAGCACGATCTCGATCACGGGTGTTCCGCGCGTGGTGAAAATCTCAACCGCCCCCTGAACCGTCCATCGACCATCCACCTGATGTGCGTCTTCTTTCCAGAGTGCACCGTTTCGGGATAGACGCTGCACATGTGAGCGCGTGGTGGCGCCAAGCGTCAGATGACTCACGCCCGGAACTTCTGCTGGCGACGCGTTCCGATCTGCGGGCCAGCGTGCTTCAACCACCAGCAGCAACGGCTCGTCGTCCATGGTTGGCGGAATATCAGCCAACAACCACGCAATGCCGCCGACCAACGCCATAAGCGTCGTGTTGAACAGCAGTGACAGCCCGAGGCTCTTTACGAAGGTTAGGTCTGCACCATTCGCCATCAGCCGGGTGATCGCAATCGAGAGCAGGAAACTCGCCAGGCCGCCACCGAGGGCAGTGAAAACCACAAAATAGCCGGAGCCACCTTCGAACGACGAAATCCGATACCAGCTCACCGCCATGTTGGCGAAAAAACCGCTGACAAACAGGCCAACGCCAGCCGCAACCAGCGCGGCAAAGACGGTGCTGGTCCAGCTCACAGTCCAGCCTCGAGCTTTGCCTTGAGCCGCGCCGGGTGCGACAACGTGATGGCATCGGCTTCCAGTGTCAGTGCATGAGTCATCGCCCGATCGTCCGACCCAACGCCCCACAAATTGACAGTCAGTCCCAGCATCTGTGCGCGAGCCACATCCTGTCGGGTGACGTCACTTACGTGCGGCCCCCACCACTGCCCGCCTGCCGCGGTAATCGCGTCCGTCAGACTGTTGTTGTAACGGCGAGGATCGAACGCGCCGAACAGCAGATAGGGATCAACCGGTCCGATTTTTCGATTCAATGCAATGATGTGGGCAGGATTCAATGTCAGATAGTCCAGTTCCACCACCGGGCACAGCTCGCGTGCAGACTCAAGCAGATTCCACTCAAACGCCAGCAGCACAGTTCGATTGGCAACCCCATGTCGGTGAATCGTGTCGATGACTTTCATAACCAGTGCATGCGGATCGGCGCTGATCGCCCGTTGAAAGGGTGAAAACTTCAGCTCGATCCACAGCGTCGACTTCGCACCATGGTCGTTGTAACAAGCAAGCAGTTCATCCAGGGACGGAATCTTCGCACCGTCTCTCGGCTGATAGAGTGGGTACTCGATCAACTCTCTCGATTCGGGCCGATACCGACCAACATCAAACCGGCGCAAACCGCTCAAGGTCATCCCGCAGATCGCGGGGTATGGTGGGCTGAGCCACTGCCCGGATGAGTCGCGCGTAATGCGCGGGTTCAACAGGTAGTCGTGATGAACAACCACCTGAGCATCGGCGGTAAGTTGAACATCAAACTCGATGCCATCGAATGCCTGCTCAAGACAGTACTCGAATCCCGCCAGCGTATTGGGCGGGAAAAGCGCAGCACCACATTCACTGGCAACAATTTTGGCCCTCATCTCAGACTCCGGCTGCGGCCAACAAGTGGACGGACAGGGTATCGAGGTACTGAAGTGCTGGCGAGTGGAAATCGGGCTGGCTTGAACTCTGTTTCGGACGAATAGCTTCGTTGTTCGCATCCGGTTCGATTGCGACTGGCAGTTACGCTCGATTGTTGGGCGCCGTTGCGAACACGTTGGCATTTCGTTGGTTTTCAATGAGAGCGGGCCAGTTCGGCTTCGTACTCTCGTTCCCGGCGAATAACCCCTATCGTTACACCTATGAACCATGGCATTGGTGCTTCAAGTCCGAACGGGTTCTTCTTGCGAACTCCTTGCTTCGTGACGCCGTTTGCCGGGGCAAAATCTCGCCAATGCTGCATCACCAATAAGCGTCAGCGTTGAAGCCATCGCCCAGAACCCTGTTCGGCGTACGTCTCACCGAGTCGATAACCGCACTTTCGAACACTTTCTCGCGGCGTATACTCCGGGTATGAGCAAGACAATCCTCCAGATCCCACCAGAATTCGATGCCGCAAGCACACAGGAGCGCATCGACTTTGTTACTCGACTCTGGGATCACATCGTCGCATCCGGAAAGGAGGTTCCGGTTCCGGATCATCACAAGGCGATCTTGGAAGAGCGCCTACACGCGTACCGAGCGAACCCGCAGCCAGGCACGCCATGGGCGCAAGTACGGGACGAACTGCTGGCTCGTCTTCAGTCCCATTGAATCACGTCCAGGTTCGAGCCGAGGCCGTCACCGACATCAGAGAAGCTGTCGAGCGGTACGAAGGCCAACGGCCAGGTCTCGGCATCGAATTTCTCCTTGAGCTGGATGCTGCCATCGAGCGCGCGACCATTGATCCGGAAGCCTACGCTGTCCAATACAACGACGCGCGGCGCGTGCTGCTCCGACGCTTTCCCTACAGCGCCGACTATCTGGTTGAAGCAAGCGTCATTCAGATATTCGGCGTTCTCCATCAGCACCGAATGCCGCTATCTTGGCAATCGAGGCTATCGTAGGTGCCATCCAACTAACGCGTACGGTCGGCCCACAAGAGAGTCATAAAATTGCACACGCATGTTTGCCGCCTGCCTCGCGCGCGGCTGACGTAGGCTGTTGGGCGTCTGGGAATGATCGATGACTGAATTTTCAGCTTTTTTGGCCAGAGTGTTGAACGTTGCAGGTTGCGTTTCTTTGGGGTCAATCTGCGTCGGAATTTTCCTTTGGCGGCGCTCGCGAGCTAATCTTCTCTCACCAGATCTCCGAACTTGGGATAGAACTGCCAGTGCTGGGTATTTTCATCCACATGATTGATGCTCTTCAGATCGACCCGCACCAGTCCTGGTTCGTTGGTGATGATCCGGTGGCTGATATCTGGGGCGCGAAACACGCTGGATTTCGGACTTGCTGGGTCGAACGCTACGCTCTTTGGCCAGCCGACTTGTCGCCCTGCTACGATGGCCGGGTTGACCATACCATCGATTGCCTGGGAGTCATCACAAGTGTTACCTAACAGGCCGCTGCACCGGACACTCCAGTACGTCACGCATTTCGGGTCAGAAAAATCGCCCCGCACCATGTGCACGGTGAGACGCCAGGTTGGAGGCAGAAGTGCTAAAGGGCGTTCCAGTGCTGGTCGCGCTACTAATTAGCGCGGCAGCATTTGCTCAAAAGCCTCGAATTTTGATCAGCTTCGAGGCAACGGAAATACTCAGGCCGAAGCAGATTTTCATCAATCTGTATGCTGAGACTCAACCACCCGCACCGCATATGCTCAAGCTCTCAGGACAGCACCTCAGGCCTCGGGACGCAACTGATCGAACTACCCGCTGGCAGGCATCAGATTCGAAGCATAACGTTCGACGATGGCGATTCATCTCAAATGGAATACATTTATCTGAACTACATCGGTGAGTTCAAGAAGGACAAGCTTGTGTTTCTGGGCCATTTGATCGTGGATGCCGGTAGAGTTCTGGTGGATACCAGTCCAGAAAGGGTGAAATCCATTTTGAGTTCCCTGGTGGGCATAGACTCAACTCGGGTTTCGGCTTATTCCGGCGAAATGCAGCCGAGCTATGTAGTTCAGACCCGGAAGTAGTTCGTGCCTTGAGAGCGCGAGACCCTACAATTCAAGGAGCAGGTTATGACTTCACTTTTACGCACGATGTTGCTGGTCGGATTCCTTCTTCAAGCAACCGCACATGCCGATACAGAAGGGAAACAAGATAGCCAGGCAGCCACCGTGGCTCCCGCAGTTCCGTATGGAGCGAACGCAAAAGCCAGCGGCACCTTCACGCACGATGGCGTCTCGCTCTACTACGAAACATACGGCAGTGGCGAGCCGTTGCTGCTCGTGCATGGTAATGGAGCAAGCATCGGTACGCTGGCTGCCCAGATCGAGTTCTTCAAGAAGCGCTACAAGGTGATCGCGATGGACAGTCGCGACCAGGGTCGCTCCGCCGACAGTGATGGTCCGCTGACCTACGAGGCGATGACTGACGACCTCGCTGCGCTGATCGATCATCTCAAACTCGGTACGGTTGATGTCATCGGCTGGAGCGATGGCGGCATTGAGGCGCTGTTGCTCGGCATTCGACACCCCGACAAAATCAGGAAGATCGTCTCGTTGTCGGCAAACCTCAACCCCGGCACAAATGCCATTTACAAGGAGACTGAGGAGTGGCTCAGATCCATTCTTGCCTCGATGCCCGACAGCGAGCGAAAGACACCAGCCGGGAAACGCGCACTGAAGGTGGCGGGCATCATGTTGAAGGAACCAAACATTGATCCGACACAGCTCGAGCGGATCACCGCGCCGACGCTGGTCATGGCCGGTGACCACGACGTGATTCGTACCGAACATATCGTCGAGATCTTTAATCATCTGCAGAGCGGTCAGCTCGCGATCTTCCCGAACAGTACCCACATGGTTCCATACGATGACCCCGAATTGTTCAACACCACGATCGAGCGATTCCTCAGCACGCCTTTTGTGAAGAGGGATCGCGTTGCCGATCTGATAAAGTCCTACGAGAAGCTGCAGGCGGGTCTACCGAAGTGATGCACACAAGATGTTGCCATCGACTGATCATCAGGGTAAGTCTGATAAATCAGACCTTGCTTAGGAGATGACGTGACGATTTCAGAACTCGGTTCGCTTGGCGAAATCATTGGATCGATCGCCGTACTCATCACCCTGATCGTGCTCGTGTTTCAGGTTCGAAGTGCACGGGTCGAGCTCGCAAGCCAGATGACCCGCGAGATCAAGCGCGACAACAATGAGACCTTTCATCAGCTGATACAGCGGCCCGATCTGATCGACATTCACATTCGCGGGCAACGCGAGCACGACAGCCTCTCCGAAGGAGAGAAGTTGACCTGGCTGATCTGGTTGTTCACCTGGATCACCCAGACCGAAGACGCCTGGCTGGCGCGCAATCGCGGAATTCCAAACATGGAGTGGGTCGATGCCTACATGGGCGGAGTCGCGCTCGTGCTTCGAAGCGAGGGAGGCCAGAAGATCTGGCCAAAACTCCGCGCGAACTTCGAGCAGCCATTCGTAGACGCCGTTGAGCGCACAGTCCGAGCGGACACCGCGACGTTCCTGGGAGTGTTTCTTGGGTCGGAAACACGGGACAAGTAGACGTGAACAAGTGGATCAAGCGAATCACCCTTGCCCTGCTTTCGGTGATCGTGCTGGCCACCATCACCGGTGCAATCTACGAGGCCAACTCGAGAACAAACGCCGCCAAGGAATTTCCCGCACCGGGGACGTTGGTGGACATCGGCAATGGTCGCCACATTCAACTCGACTGCCGTGGTCAGGGGGCACCGGTCGTTGTCTTCGAATCCGGACTCGACAGCCTGGGATCCCTCAGCTGGGCTGCTGTACATGATGCCATTGCCCAGACGACTCGGGCGTGTGCTTACAGTCGCGCGGGAATGATGTGGAGCGATGCCAGCGACCGGCCATTTCGCAGTGCACACGTCGCCGAGGACTTGCATCGGGCGCTGAGTGCAGCAGGAGAACCCGGTCCCTATGTCATGGTCGGTCATTCGCTCGGCGGGCCGTATCTGATGACCTACACAGGCCTCTACGGTGACGAAGTTGCGGGCATGGTATTGGTCGATGCGTCTCATCCTGATCAGGTTGCCCGCATGCGCGCGGTCCTTGGCAAGGACATCGAGCAACCCACAAGCCTGTTGAATTTTGCCGAAGCGATCGCGTGGACTGGCCTGGTGCGCGCCGTAACTCGCAACGAACCCACGGCGCCACCCAGTGCACCACCCGCAATTCAGGCGCCGAGCGCCGCCTGGCTCCCCACGTCGCTACGCTCACTCGCCCAGGAAATGGCGGGTATCGAAACCACCATGGCCATCCCGGAGGAGGCGCGCAAACTCGGTGCGCGCCCACTGGTCGTGCTCACACGCAGCGACAAGACCTCTGCAAAAGAGCTGCAGCAGATGGAATTGACCACTGAACAAGGCGATCACATGGATACCGTCTGGCGCACCTTGCACGACGATGAAGCGACGTGGTCGACACGCAGCCGCCACGAGATCGTGCCGCGGTCGACACACTACATCCAGTTCGATCAGCCGCAAGCGGTGATCGCGGCAGTACGCGAAGTGGTTGAGCAGGTACGGTTAGACACGGCGCTGAAGCCGACATAGCGCGTCACAGCAACACCGTCGAGATCGCTGCATGCAACGCCGCTAAAAACTTCACTGGCTTGGAGCCGCGGTATCCCTACACTGTGCGCCTCTGACCGCCCTCTCAACCATGGACCCGGCCGATGCTGCGATTTCGTTTTCCCATCGTCATCATTGATGAAGATTTCCGCTCCGAGAACACCTCCGGCTTAGGGATCCGCGCCCTGGCAGAAGCCTTCGAAAAAGAAGGCTTCGAAGTGCTGGGTGCCACCAGCTATGGCGACCTGAGCCAGTTTGCCCAGCAACAGAGCCGGGCCAGCGCGTTCATCCTCAGCATCGATGATGAAGAGTTCACCCCCGGCCCGGAGCTGGACCCGGCGGTGCTGAACCTGCGCAAATTCATTGAGGAAATACGCTTCAAGAACGCCGACATTCCGATTTACATCTACGGCGAGACCCGCACCAGCCAGCACATCCCCAATGACATCCTGCGCGAGCTGCATGGTTTCATCCACATGTTCGAGGACACTCCCGAATTTGTCGCCCGCCACATCATCCGCGAGGCCAAGGGTTACCTCGACGGGCTGGCACCACCCTTTTTCAAGGCACTGATGGACTATGCGCAGGACGGTTCGTACTCCTGGCACTGCCCCGGCCACAGCGGTGGCGTCGCCTTTCTGAAAAGTCCTGTCGGCCAGATGTTCCACCAGTTCTTTGGCGAAAACATGTTGCGCGCTGACGTCTGCAACAGCGTCGAAGAGCTCGGCCAGTTGCTCGACCATACCGGCCCCGTCGCCCAGAGCGAACGAAACGCTGCCCGCATCTTCAACGCCGACCACTGCTTTTTTGTCACCAATGGCACGAGCACCAGCAACAAGATGGTGTGGCACCATACGGTGGCACCCGGCGACGTGGTCGTGGTGGATCGCAACTGCCACAAGAGCATCCTGCACAGCATCATCATGACCGGTGCTGTACCGGTGTTCCTCACGCCGACACGTAATCACTACGGCATCATCGGGCCGATTCCGGAAAGTGAATTTTCGCCCGACTGCATTCGCCGCAAGATTGCCGCCAACCCGCTACTGGCTGGCGTTGACCCGGCCGGTGTGAAGCCACGCATCCTGACGTTGACCCAGAGCACCTACGACGGTGTGCTCTACAACACGGAGACGATCAAACACACGCTTGATGGTTACGTCGACACCTTGCACTTCGACGAAGCCTGGTTGCCTCATGCGGCGTTCCACCGTTTTTATGGCACCTTCCACGCCATGGGCAAGAACCGCGCCCGACCAAAGGACCAATTGGTCTTCGTGACCCAGAGCACCCACAAGTTGCTGGCAGGCATCAGTCAGGCCAGTCAGGTTCTGGTGCAGGATGCCACCGATCGCAAACTCGACCGTCATCTCTTCAACGAAGCGTATCTGATGCACACCAGCACCAGTCCGCAGTACGCGATCATCGCCAGCTGCGACGTCGCAGCCGCCATGATGGAAGCACCCGGTGGACCGGCACTGGTCCACGAGAGCATCCAGGAGTCGATGGATTTTCGTCGCGCCATGCGCAAGGTCGATAACGAATTTGGTGAGGGGGAATGGTGGTTCACGGTCTGGGGGCCGGATGAACTGGTGGAAGAAGGCGTTGGCGTCAGTGCTGACTGGGTGCTGAAGGCCGGCGAAAAGTGG
>JANNBJ010000186.1:0-12947 GCA_031385325.1 Gammaproteobacteria bacterium
CTTGATTCATCTACCAGTGACAACACTATGAAAATAGCGATTGAAACGCTCGTTAAGTCGAACATCAGCAAGGTCTGGAGGGCATGGAACAGCCCTGCGGACATCGTCTGCTGGAACAGTGCTTCTGATGATTGGCACACAACGAGAAGCACCGTGGATTTGCGAGAGGGCGGGAAATTCTTCTCTCGTATGGAAGCCAAGGATGGCAGCTTCGGCTTTGATTTTGAGGGTACCTACACGAAGGTCGTCGAAAACCGGCAGATCGAATATGTGATGGACGATAAACGTGCTGTCACCATCATCTTCACTGAAGCTGACGATGGCGTCAGGATTCATCAGACCTTCGATGCAGAAGATGAAAATTCGATCGAGCAGCAGCGAGAGGGTTGGCAGAACATCCTCAACAACTTTGCCAGATTTGTTGAGGGAGATCGCTAGCAGACATCTGACAAGTGAAGTCAAGAAGACAAATAAACTGTCCGGGTGACGGCGTTGATTAAGGAATTGCCTCCTTCAATCGACTGAATCCATGGTTCATCGCTAGTTAGAACCGGCTTTATGTCATCTTTATTACAGTGCGGGTTTTCAGGCGCGCCCTTGATTGGAAGACCGACTTTCGAGGACACAGCGCGGTGGCGAACTGGTCTCGCTTCCGGTCTTGAGATTAAATGACGATCCTTGTAAGTGTTTTGTTGTAGCTACTTGTACCCACCTTAGGAACCCGGCACATTCGGGTTGGTCGTACGCCTGATTCTCATCAAGTATTTTCAGAGCTTCTCTTGTAGTGCAATTGTGGTGTAGTGATGCACCACAAATTTCCTGCTTGAAACGGAGCGGAAGTGTGAGGAGCAACTTGTTCAGAGGATTTTGCACGAGATAGTTCGCGCAATCGAGTCAGGCCAGGAGAGCGACTGAAAGACGTTGTTGGGATCTGGTCTCGATGGGAGGCTGGAGAGGGAACAGGGAAGGTATCAGGGAGACCTAATGGCTTCGTTCAACACTTCCAGGCTCAAGGTGCTGTTGGGAGATCTGCTTGTCGTCGTGATGGCATGTCTGATTATTTTCGGGCCTGGTGTTGAAGAAAAGGATAACAAGTCGTCACGGCTCGTGTCGACGACTGGTGTGGCTCCGGCGCATTCTTTTGTGGCCCGCAACTGGCCTGATCAGTCTGGACTCAGCGCGAAAGCACCAGACAGCCCTCATTTTTCCCCTGATACGCTAATCGTCCGGTTCCGATCTGACGCCCGGCGATCCGCCATTGACCAGCTCCTGCGCACGCTGGATGCGACGGTCGTTGACCGCTTGACCATCGTCGGTCTGTATTCGATCCGTTTGCCTGCCACGATTACGCCGTCACTGGCCATGTCGTATCTGCAAAGCAGCAATCTGGTAGCCGATGTTGAACAGGACCAGTACGCCTATGCGCTGCGACTGCCCAACGATCCGGATCTGTCGAAACAGTGGTCGCTGCACACTCCACAATCAATTGTGCTGGATGATGCGGATATCGATGCCGCTGAAGCCTGGGACGAGCACACCGGCAGCAAACGTGTGGCTGTCATGGTGATTGATACAGGAATTGATACAGATCATCCGGACCTTGCACCCAATCTGTGGGTGAATCGATCCGAAGTTGCCGGCAACAATCGGGATGATGATGGCAACGGCTATGTCGATGACGTGAATGGTCTGGATGCAATCAGCTTCGCCCCGCCCTTTTCGGTCGAAGATGACAATGGTCACGGCACTCACGTCTCCGGAATCATCGCTGCAGCAGGCAACAATGGTGAGGGTATCGTCGGTGTTACGTGGGCTGCTGAGATCGTCACATGCAAATTTCTGGATTCGCAAGGAGTGGGGAGCCTGTTCAGCGCCATTCGGTGTTTCGAATACGGGATCAAGCTTCGGCGAGGTGGTCTAAACCTGGTTGCCACAAACAACTCCTGGGGTAATCGTGGCGGTGGATCGCCAATACTTGCTGACGTGATTCGGATGGCCACGGCTGCTGGAATCACCACGGTTGCCGCAGCGGGGAACTCGGCGGAAGACGTTGATATACAGCCCGTTTATCCTGCCGCTTTTGATGATCCTGGAATCATCGCCGTCGCTGCGCACGACCAGACCGGGGCGCTCGCGTACTTTTCCAGTTTCGGAGCGGCTCGAGTCGATCTGTCGGCGCCTGGTGTGAGTGTCTATAGCACCTATCCAGATGGCCGCTACGCCAGTGCATCCGGCACCTCCATGGCAGCGCCACATGTGACCGGCGCGCTCGCACTGATTTCGTCCGCGCGTCCGGAACTGTCTGCGGCGGAAGTCCGGGCTTTTCTGCTCGCGAACGTCACTCCTGATGTTCGACATGCCGGGAAGACTGCTTCCAGTGGCCGGTTGCACTTGAGATTGCCGCTGGTCGATGTGGATGGCGATCTCATGGCGGATGGGTGGGAGCGAGAGTTCGGCCTGTCGCCTGACAATGCCGCTGATGCTGCCGTGGATTCGGATGCCGATGGTCTGACCAATCTCGAAGAGTATCGCCGGCGCACCAATCCGCGAGACGCCGATACCGATGATGACGGACTAACCGACGGCTTCGAAGTGGCGGATGGTCGAGTGAATCCGCTCGATGCCGACTCCGACGATGATGGCCTGGCCGACGGTGAAGAGATCAATCAGACGCTAACCGATCCGAATCGTGCTGACACTGACGGAGATGGTCTGAAAGATGGTGATGAGCGACCGGCCAATGCGAATCCGCTCGATGCTGACAGCGATGACGATGGTCTTTCGGATGGTTGGGAGATTGGTGCCGGATTGCGCCCTGACAACGCCTCCGATGCCGGGTCTGATGCGGATGGTGATGGACTGTTGGCGCGCGAAGAACAGGCCGCAGGAACGGATGCGAGAAAATCCGACACGGATGGAGATGGTCTGAACGATCGGGTGGAGTTGCAGGTGTACCGGACCAATCCACTGGCTTTCGACACCGAGGGCGACGAGCTTCCGGATGGATGGGAGATCCAGTATGGGTTCAATCCACTCGTTAACGATCGTGATGGGGATGCGGACGCGGACGGAGTGAGCAACTATGCGGAGTATCGCGCAGGTACCGACCCCCGCAATGCCGGCGCTGCGCCAATAGGGAGTGGTTTCTCCCAACTACAGGGTGATCCTGGCCATTCCGGATTCAAAGCCGTTGAATCACGACGCGCACCAATGGACACCCGTTGGGACATTGAGCGCACATCAGGTCCATTCACCGCAGCCGTTCTGGCTGATGGTCTGCTGCCTGTTTCCCGCTTGGGCTCCATCGAGATGATTCGATCGGTGGATGGGCAGGTGATATGGACACGCGCCATCGACACCGATGGTCTTGCTGGACGTTTTGTGGTGGCGGGAAACCTTCTCGTTTATCAGACCGAAAGTCGCCCCGGCAATGGCCGGGTTGAGGCAGTGGATGCCGCAACCGGTGCACAGCGTTGGAGCCGGCCTGATCAACCTCAGCTGCGCGGTAGCATGATGGCGGATAGCGCCCGACTTTATGGAGTTGAAGCGAACCGCCTGGTAGCGCGATCGTCGCAGGATGGAAGTCGCCAATGGGATGCGCTGGTGCCAGGTGTGCGTTCCTCGCCGTTTGATGACCGCACGATTTCCCCAACCTTGCACCAGGGTAAGGTAGTTGTTTTCGCTGGAAATTTGCTGACATCTTTCGATGCAGCCGGTGGCAGTCAGATCTATTCGCAGACGGTGACTGGCTGCACTGCAGCAGGATTTGGCTGGCTCACGGTCGATCCGGAAGGAGACCTGTTTTTGCTCACCTCGGACTGTGCGGCCAGGCTGGATCCTGCGACGGGGGCTGTGATCTGGGTGCGCACTGGCTCGTTTGTGCCGGAGACGTTGCCGGCGGCTGATCGGAGTTCGTTCTATATCATCGAGCTAGACAACGGTGTCAGATTAACCGCTTTATCCCAACAGAACGGATCCGTGGTCTGGTCACAACCACTCCCCAATTTGGCGCTCGGCGACGTGCAGGGAAATCTGTTGGTCGGACTGGATCATGTGTTTGTTCCTTCCCGAGATGCAGGACTTCTGTCCTATGATCTCCATGACCGTGAATTCGACTGGCATCACCCCATGACAGGATCGTTGGCATTCACAACAGATCGGGGTCTGTTGATTGCAGGTAACGAAAATATTGCGGTGGTAGAACTCGACGCCGCACCCGATGGCGATAGCGATGGGATGCCGAACTACTGGGAGCGGTGGTTTGGGCTTAACCTTTCTCTTGCGACGGACGCTACCGGAGACATCGACGGAGATGGGTTGAACAATCTTGACGAGTTCATGCATCAAACGGGACCGCGCCAGATTGACAGTGATGCTGATGGACTTCGAGATGGTGACGAAGTGCATCGCTATGGTACTCGACCTGGACTCGCGGATTTCGACGGAGACGGATTGAGTGATGGCGACGAGGCGATGAACCGCCGAACGAATCCGGTTCGTCGTGACACTGATGGTGATGGTAGCTCGGACGGTGAGGAACTAGGTGAGTACGCCACTAATCCGTTGTCAGCCGCAAGCCGGCCAACTCGTATCGAATATGTGCACGAGTCTTTCGAAAATGGTATGCCGGGCTCATGGGAGACAGTCCCGGGGACCAATGGTGGTTGGTCAGTAGATCGTAACGAGAGTCTGCACGGACCTTCGAGCCTGCGATCCGCGGCAGGTGGGAGTAGCGTCCGATCTACCATGCGATGGACCGCAGATTTTGTTGCCGGGCAGTTTTCATTTGCAACGCGTGTAACACCGCCGCGCTGCTGTGGCGCGTTGACGGTTTGGCTCGATGACCGAGTGGTTGCGTTGGTGGGTAAAAACAGCTGGCAGACATACAGTTTTGATGTGCCCGCTGGCAGACACAGCATCACTTTCGACTTCCTTGGCACAAGCTTCGGATCGAACCCGGCAGCAGTCGCCTACCTTGACGATGTGAGGTTCCGTCGGGCTGCCCCTTCTGGTAGCCGTCCTGGTGGATTCTCCGCGGGCAGCGCCGGATATCTTCAGGAATTTGGCGAGGACGGCCGACTGCGACTGGCCGCACGCTCCATCTCATCTCCGTCCAAGGTGACTACCAACGTCACTGCAGCGATTGCCTCCTTTGGGGAGGGACAGTTGGCCATCGCGGCTGCATCCTACGTGGGTTTCTACGATTCGTTGAATGGAACGACGCGGCATCGGCAGGTGGCGAGCGGTGGGAGTGACATCCAGTCAATGGTAGTGACTCCTTCGGCGATTCTTATCAATGAGTCGAGATTCAACGGTTTTCTGCAGCTTGATCGAGAGGGCAGGTATCGGCGTCGAACGGGTACTGCGGAATTTGTTTACGACCTTACGTTCGGACTTGATGGATTTGTGTACGCACTGGTTGGCTTTGAAGGTCAGGTAGAGAAGTTCGATGGCACTACTCTGCAACGTATCTGGTCGAGAAGATTTGATTGCGCGTTGTGCAGCGACATTGCAGTGGATGCGTTGGGCAACGTTTCCTTTTCCAACCGGATTGGTGAGTTGGTGCAGTTCGCCTCGGACGGCACTTCGTTACGAAAGGTTCGTGTACCGGGTTTCCATGTTAAGGACCTTGCGTTGTTGCCATCGGGACGATTGGCTTTTGGAACGTTCCTTGGTGGGGTCGGTTTGGTTGACCCTGGTGAGGTGACAGCCCGGATTCTGCCATCGACCAGTGAGTTCGTTAAAAGCGCGAAGGTGGCCACGCTGTCACGATCCGGTCGTGACACGGATGGTGATGGCCTCCCAGACTGGTGGGAACATCATTATGGTCTGCGGTATGACTTTGATGACCGCGCTGTGGATCTGGATGGGGACGGCTTGACCAACCAGGTGGAGTTTCAGCGCGGCACTCATGCGGACATTGCCGACAGTGATGGTGATGGTATCTCCGATGGTCAGGAGGTGCTCACGTACTTGTCCGACCCGCTGCACGAAGATACGGACGACGACCGGTTGCGAGACGGTCAGGAACTAACGAGTGGAACCAATCTCCTCCAGGCAGACTCGGATCGAGATGGGCTGAGTGATGGTGAGGAGTTGGCATGGCACAGCGATCCGCTGCGCGCCGACAGCGATGGAGATGGTCTGAATGACGGTTGGGAGCGTCGAAATGGTTTTGACCTGGCGTCGGCCAACGATGCGACGACCGATCTGGATGGTGATGGATTAAGTCAGCTTGAGGAATACAGGCTCGGACTCAATCCTCGCAATCGGGACACCGACGGTGATGGGATAGATGATGGACAGGAATCGCGCCAGACCGGCGCCAATCCCCAATCGAGCGATTCAGATGGCGATGGTGCGGATGATGGATGGGAAATCCGCAACGGCTATCAGCCTGGGGTTGCTGATTCGGCTGGCGACACAGATGGGGATGGATTTTCGAATCTGGTGGAGTACTTCGCCGAGAGTGATCCCAAGGCTGCACTTAGCCAGCCCCGAGCCAAACCCTGGTCTGCCTATCAGGGCGACGAACTGCATCGTGGCTATGTCCCGGTGCGCATCCTGAAGGGAGATGTCCGCGCATTGTGGTCGCAGACGTTGCAGAACGGCCCGGGTGAGCTGAAAGGTGTGGCGTCCGTCGGTGGAATGGCGTTCGCGGTGGTGCTGCAGCGGGGGACGACTTCGTCGTTGAAAGCTATTCGAGGCACCGATGGAACTTCCATGTGGGAGCGTCGACTTCGTGAGACCTTCTCCGTATCGGCGCCTGGTGTCTCGGAAGGCCGGGTGTTCGTTCAGTCGCAAGGCGTCAAATCACTCGATGCTTTTGCTGCCGCTGACGGGAGACCGCTGTTTCGGGGGGAGGTCAGTTCTGAGTTTGGCGATCTGCTTGCACCAACGGCCGTTGGTGGCGACGTCTTCACCGTTGAAGGACGAGATGGCGTTGCGGCGCTTGATGCAACTAACGGACGCAGGCGATGGCGCGCAGATATTGATTCAGGGAATGGCTTCGCCCCACTGGTACTCAAAGACGAGATAGCCCTCTATGCACACGACTGGCGTGGCAACTTCACCGGGCTGGATCGACGAACAGGTGCACTGAAGTTCAATGTGCTGGATGAGAACTACGTACGAGTGGGCAATGAAATTCGCGGCGCTCCAGTGCTGGGACGTCGGCAGGACATGATCGCGACCTATTGGGACGGTCTGCGATCATTCGATCTGTCGAGACGATCTCTCAACTGGATAGTACCAGTCGATGCTCAAGCGCAGCCCGCCTGGGCGAACGGTGTGATCTACGTTGGTCGCGAAGATGCGCTTGCAGCCCTTGACGCGATTTCCGGCCGTGAAATCTGGCGGTGGCAGTCCCCTAACATCGTGACCGGACCTTCGATCGTTACGCTGACCCACGTGATTGTGCCTACCTACTTCAAGACTTTTTTCATTGATCTGGCGACCCGACAGGCGGTGCTTGAACTCCCGGTGAGCGGAAGAATGGCGCTGGGTGAGGATGGCGTGCTCTACATCAGTTCGCAGCGAACAGGTGTACTGCACGCGTTCACGACCTTGTCGGACCAGGATGCCGATGGCATGCCCGACGGTTGGGAGCGGGAATACAACCTGAATCCCAATAGTGCCTCCGATGCTGTCGACGACGATGATCGTGATGGCCTGAATAATCTTGCTGAATATCGAGTGGGTAGTCGCCCCCGCAGCGCTGACACAGATGAGGATGGCCTGCAGGACGGTGACGAAGTGAATAACCGTCGAACGAGTCCGATACGGGCCGATAGTGATGAAGATTCGTTATCGGACGGTGACGAGATATCTGTGCGCGGTACCAACCCGCTCAAGCGCGACACGGATGACGACGGTCTTCTGGATGCCTACGAACTGAGCCAGTCGAGATCAGACCCGAGACGGCCAGATTCGGACGGAGATCGGTTCAATGACGGTTGGGAAGTCGACCGGAGTTCGGATCCAAACAAAGACACCTCTGTCCCTACGTCAGTAGGCACCTTGGTTGAGTCTTTCGAGCAGCCGCTGTCGGCTCGATGGAGCACTGGATCCGGCGATTCTGACGAATGGTTCCAAAGTTCTACCCGGACCGATGGTGCTTTTGGTATGTCGTCGCCCTCGCTTGAACCCGGGAAAGCTGCGGCGATTGAGTTCACCGAGCGATTCGACGAAGTGGAAGTGACGTTCGATTTCAACGTTCAAAGTCCGAACCCGGATGTCCACTACGGTCTGCGGGTGGATGGTGTCGTGGTGAAGAACTTCACGGACGGCGGTTGGGCCAGTCACTCGATCAAGCTGGATACCGGCATTCATACGTTGCATTGGGAAATCAGCGTTGGTCTCAATGCTGCTGTATACAGTCATGCAGCGGCACTCGACAACGTTCGGATCGCCTTGCAGGATGAAGATCGTGATGGTTTACCGGACGGGTGGGAGCGCACTTACGGACTGAATAAAAGCGATTCGAGTGATGCGTCGGGAGACGCCGATGGCGACGGACTTGCGAACAAGGATGAGTATTTGGCGCGGACGCGCCCTGATCGGTCCGATACGGATGAAGACGGCATGCGTGATGGCTGGGAAGTAACCTACAGCCTTGACCCACTGCGTAATGATGCGAGCGAAGATGCAGACGGTGATGGTGCCACCAACAAGGCCGAGTTCGATGCTTCGACACATCCTCGCAACCGGGATTCGGTACCACCGAGTATCGCGCCACCATCCGCTGGACCGCCGCCGCCGACTGCTTCCCCGAAGAGCTCTGGTGGTGGTGGAGCGATTGGCGAGGAATTTCTTCTCCTGATCTTCGTCCTGATATTCATTAGAGTTCGCCGGGCGTTGTTAACTCTGTGAACGCCGAACCCCTTAAGGAAGGTCAATCAGACCTTCCTGTGTGGGGCAGGGATGCACCGCCATTTTTCATGCGTGAGACACAGGGAAAATGCGATAAGCCGCTTAGGCTTCGACATGAAAAATTCGCAGGAGCGAATTTTTCAGAGTTACCTTAAATGAACTGGAAGGCGGAGGCGCTACCAACAGTCGCGCTATTCGTTGTGCTCTGCATTGTTGCAACGCTTGGGACGGAGTATGCCTCGCTGCTGGAATACCGACGCAGTCTTCTTTGGGGTGAACCGTGGCGGTTACTGACTGCGCATCTGGTGCATGTGGATGGACAACACTTGTTGGGTAACCTGGTTGCACTCTGTGCTCTGCAGGCGTTTCTGCCGACGTTACAAGGATTCCGCAGATCCCTGTTGTTGGTGACTACCTGCTCCCTGGCTGTGAGCCTTTGCCTATACCTTTTCAGCCCCGAAGTTGATTGGTTCAGAGGACTATCCGGTGTTCTGCATGGATTGATCGTTGTGGGGTGCTTCGTCCACTGGAGACGTTATCCGGTGATGTGCACAGCGGCATTCGTTTTGCTTGGGTTCAAGCTTGTAGTCGAACCCATGTTGCCTTCGACATTCAATTTTTCCGTTGTGCATGACGCACACCGATACGGAGCCGTTGCCGGGTTGATGTTCGCCATAGCAATTTTGGCCCGGTATTCTTGTTGCGTAAAAGATGCGAGCGGGTCTGCCGCAAGCACGGATTACAGCAATCACGATTGACACAGCCCAGCGTACGGCAGCAGGATGCTTTGTATCCCAAATGGAACTTGGAATTTTTCATTGATGTTTGGCTTCTTTTTCGCGTTGTTCAGAGGGTGGGATACCGTAACCGTGATCCGCAACCTGATGTACGTGTTGACGATCATGTTGTGTGGGTGTGGATCCGGAGGATCGAACAAGCCGTCGTTTTCTGTACAGAACCTGGCTCTTTCAACGGCAGAGGACACGCCTCTCGTCTTTACGCTCAATTTCCGAACCACCAATACCGGCTTGGTCAGCATGGTGGTCTTGGCATCGCCCGCCAACGGAAGCCTGCAGGGGAGTTATCCGGCCTTTACTTACCAGCCACGACCCGACTACAACGGGTTGGATGCGTTCCGGGCCAAGCTTCTTGGTAACGGTTCCGCGAGCGGCGAATTCACTGTCAGCATTGCGGTCACACCAGTTGATGATCCGCCGCGACTTACGAGAACCCCGACAAGTCACATCACTGCGGGCAGTCAGTACTCATTTTCTGCACAGGCACTCGATGTAGACAGCCTCCAACTCACCTACAGGGCCAGTAATCTTCCGCCATGGTTGACTCTGTTTCCAGAATCCTCGTTTGTCAGAATTCAAGGCACTCCAACCAATTCTGATCTGCGGACCTGGTCAGACATTCGATTGACGGTATCCGACGGTACCACCGAAACAGCTATGCCTGTTTTTTCCATCACGGTAGTTGGCAATCCAGTCCGACAGCTGGCAGATATTCCATCGACGCAGCGCAACTTGACAGGATGCGCGGTGAGTGACGGCGGATTGTTTTCGTTTGGCGGCTTCTTTCCTGCATACCAGCAATACGACGCTGATGTCTGGCGTATGGATCTAGGTACCGGCCTCTGGGAAAAGGTAGCGCGCATGCCGGAGCAGATTGTTGACGTAGAAGCACGAACTGTTGGCAACCGCATCGTTCTGCTGGGCGGATTTGTCTCGACACATCCATCCCTTCTCGATACAGATCCTTCCCTGAGTGTCTGGAAATTCGATCCAGTGACGAGGGCGTGGGAGCGTGGAGCAAGTCTGCCGGTAACAAAGAACCGTTTTGGGGTCGCTGTTTTCGGGAGTGACGTTTTTGTCATTGGTGGCTTGTCTTCGGCCCCAGGTCGTTTCGGCATACTGAGCGATGTAGGCATTTACGATGATCTGAGCGATTCATGGCGCAACGGGCCGGTACTGCCGCAAGCAATCTATGATGGTGTTGCCGCTGCAACTGGCACTCAGGTAATAGCCATAGGTGGTAGAACGGATTCGGATAGCTCCGGCACCAATGGAGTTGGTGACGTGTTTCGTCTGGAGCCAGCGACAGGAGTTTGGAATAGTTCGTTGAGCGTTAGTCCTCAGGCCTTTCAATCGGGAGTATTTCGAGGTGTCGGCGTAGGTGAAGAGGTTCTTGTTTTTGAAGTAACGCCGCATGACAACATCAGGGGGAGTGGCGTCCCGCCGAGGTCTGTGTTCCGACATGATGCGATCACCGATTCCATTGAAAGGCTAGCCCCGCAGATTTTCGGCGGGAAGCGCACGTACTGCGTCACTTCTGGCGCCGGGAAGGCGTACATTCTTGGGGGGTCTCAGGGATTACCCGTGGCACCACTTGGTGATTCCAGTCCGACAGTGTGGGAGTACGATCCGACCTTCGACTGAGCTCAATCAGGTTTGATGAAGGACATCACTGGCAGGCACATGACAAGGGAAGTCGCGAAGACGCATAACCCTGCCCTGTGTTTTCGTTGATTGAGGAAAGCTTGTTCCCACCAACTTTCTCGATTTCCTGCTCGTTGCAAATCCTTCACTGATCGCTGCGTACCCAGCAGTAGAGGGGTAACATCCAGTTCAGCATTAACCTGCCACCTACCTCAGGAAACTCATGTCGCAAAACGACCGCATCATCATTCGCCACATTGAAGGCCGTCGTTCCGAACGTGTGGCCTGGCTACTCGAGGAACTGGGTGTGCCCTATGAGCTCGACTTCATTCAGGGCGATATCCTTGGATCACTGCTTGCGCTGGAGCAGTATCACGAAATGCGGATGACGCCGATTGTGCATATCGGCGATGTGGTGATGGTGGAATCCGGAGCCATCCTCGAGTACCTGCTGGCGAAGTTCGGCAAAGGCTCGAAGCTGCGCCCGAAGGAAGACGCGCCAGAATTTCCAGCCTATCTGGAGTTCCTGCACTTCGCTGAAGGTACAGGGCTCTCGAAGATCATCGCGGACGCGACGGAGCGTCGGATGAACAAGGCCATGGTTGCTGCCGGTGTCGAACCACCACCGCCCATGAAGTTGCCGGGGCTTGCCGGTTCCCGCACCGGATCCCAACGTGTCATGCACTATGCGAACAACACACTCGCCAAACATCCCTACTTTGCTGGCAGTGAATTTACCGCCGCCGACATCATGATGCATTTCGCGCTGAAGCTTGGGGCGCCGATTGCGGCCGGTGCAGACTTCAACGTCAAGGAAATACTGAGCGGAGAGAAGAACTACCTCGAACAATTTCCGCATGTGCAGGATTTTGTGCAGCGGATGTCGGCGCGGCCAGCGTTTCAGCGTGCGATGAAGTCGACGATGCCGAAGGGACCGCCGCTGATGTAACACCGTCGCGTTCGACTCATCCCCCCAGGCGTTGAACCCCTGGCCTTGCTTGTGGAACACTTCCGACTTACTCAGGAGCGCGTCGACCATGAGCGGGATTGATCCGGTAGATGTGTCCGGTTTTTTGTTTGATATCCATCGCGATCTCTCCATCACCACCAGAGCATCCAGGTCAGGTCCGCCGGAACGGATTGACGGGATGACGGTCGGGATCATCACCGTAAGCCATGACGCGCCGCACGATGGCGAGATGCATCCTGATGGCGATGAAATCCTGTATGTCATCTCAGGTAAACTTCGATTGACGGGTGACTCTGCACCGGACGCACCGCTTGTTTTAGGGCCAGGTGATGCGTGCATTGTTCGAAAGGGTGAATGGCACCGTTTGAACGTGCTGGAGCCAACCGAAATGATGCATATCACTCCAGGACCCCATGGTGACCATCGGCCACCGCATAAGCGCAGCTGAGCATGGTCGTTTGATGCTCATGCGCAGTCTCGCCATCTCAGAATGTCAGCGAATGACCTGCTACAACTCCCTATAGCCCCACCAGATCCTCATCACTGAATTCGCTGACGGCATCACTTGCATCACCGAGCGAATCGGTTTGGACATCGATACTGTTGTCGGTCGCAATCGACCGCTCGCTCTGGTCGCCACTGCGTATCGCAGCGCCGCTGCCAAG
>JANNBJ010000192.1:0-7303 GCA_031385325.1 Gammaproteobacteria bacterium
GCGGTTGCTCTCGCGCAGTTCACGAATGAGGCGCGCGTTTTCGATCGCGATCACAGCCTGGTGGGCGAAGGTCTCGAGCGTGGTGAGGTGCTGGTCGGTAAACGGCATCGGGTTATCGCGCGACACCACTATGGCGCCCACCGGGTTACCCTTTTCCTGCAAGGGCACCGCGAGCCACGAGGCTGCAGGAATTCCACGTTGACGCATCTGTTCGGCGAGCCTTGGGTAGCCCGCAGCAGTCTGATCGAGTGAACCCGCAATTCGCACCGGCTGGTTCGTCAGGAAGGCCACACCGCCAGGCATGCGATCATGCACTTCGGCACTGGGCAGGCCTTCAATGAAATGAAAGCCACCATCCGAGTGCCACGCCCGCCGCCTGACGCCAGTGCCATGAACGACAGTCACCGAGTCTGCGTCGCACAGCCTGCCGGCAGTGGCCGCGAGTTGTGGCAAGACGCTGTCGAGGGCTTCAGGGTTACCAGCCACAATCGCGAGCACTTCGGCGATGCCGGTCTGCAGCTCAAGCGCCGCGCCTGCTTCGCGGGTGCGTTGCTGCAGTGACTGTAATACGCGCGCTGACTCGATGGCCGTCACGGCCTGCGCGGCGAAGGCTTCGAGTGTCGTGATGTGATGGGCACTGAACGCGCGTACCTCCTGACGTGCTACGAGAATGACACCCAGGCACGGCGATGTACCCATCGGCACGGCAACCATCGCCCTGATGTTCTCCGTCTCCATCGTGACGTAAAACGCCTCATGGTTCGCCGGTCGCCACGATGACCGCATGGCAGCGACCCAGTCGAGCTCCTGGACGGCCCTGCCTTCGCGCACAGCGCGCGCCACCGGCCAATCGCTGGTGATTGAGACAACCTCAGCGTTCAGGTCATAGGCCACCCCGTCCTGCCAGTCATGGTTGTTGTTTGCGACCCGCAGGTGTTCACCGTCGAGGAAATAGACGACGCCAGCGTTGCCTTGCGCGAGTTCAGCGGCGGCACTGCAGATTTCACGCAGGTTGCCCGCCATGTCGAGCGGATGGGCGTTGATGCGGTGGGTGATTCGGGCGTTGGCCGCTGCGATGACGAGTGCGCCGTCGCGTTCGGATTCAGCCTGCGCAAGTTGTGCACGCAGCATTTCGATTTCACTGCTCATGATTGCGTCTCCGCGTCTGTGCATCGCACCGGTAATGTCACGGTGAACGTTGATCCCTTGCCGATTTCACTCACCACTGTGATGTGCCCACGCATCATCCGGCAGAACTCGCGGGAGAGGGCGAGGCCCAGTCCCTTGCCGCCATGCTTGATCATCGTCGCCACGTCGAAGTCTTCGAGGAACATGGTCATGCGCCCGGCTTCGACCTTGGAGAGATCGAGGATGCCGCTGATGAGTGTCAGCAGATGCTTGCCTGCGGACTGGATCTTGCCGAGATCGGGGAGGAAGTCCTGCTGGCCGAGGTCTTCACATTCCTCCGAAAGCAGCTCCGTACAAGCGATGATTGCGTTCAACGGCGTGCACAGCTCATGCGACATGTTGGCGAGAAACTCGCATTTGTGGCGCGAAGGGACTTTGCATTCTTCAGTCTTCTCCTGTAGCCGGTTGAACAACCGCGCGTTTTAACAGGCACTACCGCCCGGGTCGCAAGCACGCCTGGCAGCGGCCCGAACTTCGGCACGGCGACCGACGAAACGTCGCTGTAACCCGGCAGAAGAAAAGATGCGAGTGAGGGCCACCCCTCAACATACGCAGCGACCGATCCGTGGAACTCGAATAGTCGACCAGCATGCATGGCCGCAAGCTCAATGCTTCTGCCGGCTTCATGCGGCAAGGGATGAATGCCGTCCGTTCCTTCCATATGGATAGGCCGCACATCGCTGTCGAACCATGAGATACCAGTAGAATCCGTCTGACTCAGTGCCATCGCCGCCTCAGCGATTCCAGTTTGCATGGAATGTCCGCGGTGCTCGCCTTCAGCGCGGCATCGCGTTCCTGTTGGACATATGCGACTGGTGCCTGGGACCCCGCCAGTTCCATCTGCAGCTGCTCAATCGTCGGCTTCATGACTCGCGCTCGGCCTGTAGATCGAGGGATTTCAGAAACTGCTCGACGGTAACGATCGGGCAGTCAAAACCATCGGCGAGGCTCAACAGATCCCGGTCACCGCTGACGAGGTACGCGGCATCGCCGGCCAGCGCGAGTTGCAAGAATGGCGCGTCGAATGGATCGCGGCAGCGGGGGATGACGGGGGTCGGATCGGAAACCTGCACGGTGACGCACCACGGCAGATAGTCCGCCAACAATTCGTGTTGTTCTTCTTCGCCGAGCTTGAACTTTGGATACGCGAGTACCCGGATCAGTTCGGCGACGGTGGTTGTCGAGACAAGCGGCACGCAGCGCAGGTCCTGCCAGCAACGGCGCAGCTCCGCCAGCCGGCCATCGGAGAACACCAAAGCGGATAGAACCACATTGGTATCCAACACTGTGCGCGGCGGGCTGTTCATTTTTTTCGTTTGCGCGTTGATTGACGCGCCCAAACGACAGCGTCAGCAATGTCGTTGGCCTGCAAATCGAGTTCCGCCAGTTTGGCGCGCACCGCATCGGCACGTTGGATGCGAACAGGCGTGAGGATGATCTGACCATCCTTCGATTGCACATCGAAATATTCCACCGGCCCAAGCGCATTGGTCACGCTTTTGGGCAAGGTCAGCTGGTTCTTAGAGGTCATCTTGGCGAGCATGGTCAAGCCGACTCCATAAGTAAGGAATCCTTACTTTATCCCGATTCCGAGACGTGTTCAACTGCGTTGCGTGATCATGAGCTGGTATCCCCATCCGTACAGGTGATGGGCAACGTCACCGTGAAAGTCGAGCCGTTGCCGACTTCACTCTCGACGGAGATGTCGCCACCCATCAACCGGCAGAACTCGCGCGATAGTGCGAGGCCGAGACCCGTGCCACCGTACTTGCGGCTCGTCTCTGCGTTCGCCTGAGAAAACGCTGCAAACAACCGGCCGAGCTGCTCCTCCGTCATCCCTATCCCGGTGTCTCGTATCGCGAATTGGATCGTCCCTTCACGCGCTTGTTTGCCGACGGTGAGCGAGATCGTCCCGCCCACGGTGAACTTCGCGGAGTTGGACAGCAGGTTGAAGAGCACCTGGCGTACCTTGACGAGGTCGGCGTGCATCACGCCAATGTCGTCTGGACAGTCGATGACGAAGCTGTTGCGATTTTTCGTAACCAAAGGCCGCACGATGGCGTCGGCATCGTGGACGAGGGTAGCGATGTCGAAGTCCTCGAGGAACATGGTCATGCGTCCGGCCTCGACCTTGGAGAGATCAAGAATGCCACTGATCAGGGTCAGCAGATGTTTGCCGGCAGTTTGGATCTTGCCGAGATCGGGTAGGAAATCCCGCTGGCCAAGATCTTCACATTCTTCCTGCAGGAGTTCCGAGTAGCCGATGATGGCGTTCAGCGGCGTGCGCAGCTCATGCGACATGTTGGCGAGGAACTCGCTCTTGTGGCGCGAGGCGATTTCCAACTCTTCGGTTTTCATCTGCAGTTGTTTGAACAGGCGGGCATTTTCTACAGCGACCACGGCCTGGGTCGCGAGTGCTCCAAGCAGGGTTTTTGCACGCTCGGAGAAATCCGTCGCTTCACGTCGATTGATCACTATGGCGCCAATCGCGCCGTGGGGTCCGAACATTGGCGTCGCCAGCGACGAAATCTCACTGATGCCAAGGGCGACGACATAACTGGCGGAAAAAGGCCACTTCTCTACAAAGGCATCGATGGACCCTTTAAACTCAATCGGCCGCCCCTCGATCCTTGCCGTCGACCCGATGCTGGCCGTCGGACCGGGTGGCAAAAGACGGATGCCTTCAGTGGCGTCGATGCCCTGTGCAGTCATGACATAGATGAATGCCTGGTCGCCCTCTACCCACGAGACGCCGCCGTAGTCGGATTGGGTCAGCACCATCGCTGCCTCGGCGATCTTCGGCATGGTCTTGTTGAGGTCCGTCGGCGCACTGGCGACTATGGACAAGACTTCGGACATCACGCGCCGGGTGTCCAGGTTTTCTCTGATCTCGCGATTGCTCTCCCGCAGTTCGCGAATGAGCCGCGCATTTTCGATGGCGATCACCGCCTGATTGGCAAACGTTTCGAGAATGGGGACATGACGGTCGGCAAACGGAGCGGCCGTGTTGCGCGAGACGACAATGGCGCCGACCGGCCCTGCGTTACCGGGAAGTGGTACTGCAAGCGCCGCGTAGGCCGAGTGGCCCCGTGTGCGCATCTCCGCGACGACTCTCGGGTAAGTCTCGGAGACCGCGTCGAGCGTCCCTGCAAATCGCACGGGCTGCCCCGTCAGGAACGCTATGCCTCCGGGAACACGCTCGCTCAATTCGGCACTTGGCATTCCTTCCAGCGACGCGAACCCGACACCCGAAACCCAGGCCCGGCGCCCATTCCCGGTTCCATAGGTGACCACCACGCCATCGGCTTCACAGAGTGTCGCCGCCGCGCTGGCGAGTCGTGGCAACACGGTATCGAGGTCTTCCGGGGCACTGGCGATAACCTCCAGAACTTCAGCGATGGCGGTCTGCTGTTCCAGCGCCGCGTTGATCTCTTTGTTACGCACCTGCAGTTCACTGAACAGCCTGGCGTTCTGGATGGCGATGACGGCCTGGTTGGAAAGGGTCCGGATGATCGACTTCTCGGACTCCGTGAAGTGGACTGATTGACGGCGTGCCAGAAACATGGAGCCGATCGGACCGGCGTCGCCGGGAAGCGGAATCGCCAGAAACGAACCGTCACCCAGCCCCAGTTGGCGGTTCAATTCGGCAGAACGCGGATATCGATCTGCCCATGCCGATACCGGACCGACCAGTTCAATGAGTCGATTTTCGCTATAGGCGATTTGCGAAATGGACTCACTACGCACGACTTTTCCTTCGTGATCAAAGCCTTCGGTAAAGGAGAAGTTGCCGAGCTGGCTGTTCCAGGCGGTCATCTTCTCTCCAGTCTGGATGGATACCAACACGAACGTGGACCGCGTCAGTGATTCCGCGGCCTGACCGATTTCCTTGAGTGCGACTTCAAGGTTTGACGGCGCCGCTGCCACGATGCCAAGCACATTGGCCATCACCCGTTGCACTTCGAGCGCGTCACTGGTCTTCTGGTTGCTGTCGTGCAGTTCCCGCATGAGTCGAGCGGTTTCGATCGCGATCGCTGCCTGTGCCGCGAATGCCGCAAGTGCGGTGGCTTCGGTGGAATTGAAAGGACGCACTTCGGTTCGAGCAACGACGATCGCCCCTGATGGTTCGTTTTTTCCCAGAGGAGCTGCGATGGTTGATCGAACGCCGAGCTGTGCCATGAATGCGCTCAACCGTGGGTGGTCCGCTACTGGAAAGTGGCTCAGATGGATTGGATCCCTCATGTCATCAACTGCAACGAGCTTGCGTGAACGCACGGCGTTGGCGGAAGGAGCGAACGGTGAGTTGATCGGAATCTGAGCTCCGGCGGTGACGTATGCCGGTTGATCCCCGACGGCTGCGCCAGGTCCACCTACCAGCATTTCGCCGTCCACAAGCCATACCCGCGCACTGTCACCACCGGTCAGCTGGAGCGCCTCCTGAGCGATCACGAGGAGTGTGCCGTCGAGGTCTTCCGGATGTTCATTGATACGCTGCGCGATCTGCGCCAGCGATTGCGTCAGCTTGTTGGCGGACGCGAGGTCCTTCAGGTGCTGCGCTTCTCGCGCTGCAAAGACTGCCAGCTGCTGCTGCAGCGCTTCCTGGGTCGGCGGGGTGGACATGTCCACGGTGGCTCCTTCGTTTTCGGGTGCGATAACTGGCGAGGTGGCAATTTTTAACCTGGCGAAGTTTACGCCGTGCATGGTCTGTGCGGCGTGGCAATCGCTTCTCGGCCCGGCGGTGCGGGATTGACCGGCGTCACAAACGGACCAACGGATTCTGGCATGTCCACCTGCTCCGCCTAGAATGTCTGGAGTCATTCTGGCCATCACCCTTGCACGTACAGTTGTCGACCGGCCCCGTCGGGCAGCGGACCTACGCGGGGCACTATTCGCAGCTTCTCACCGGCTTCTCCCTGCTGGCGAGGCAAGGCCGCATTCGGCTATCGCATCATGTGGGTGGTACGGGTGTACAGGCTCTGGTCAATGGCGCAAGACTGTACTACGACGTCCTCGACGGGCCTGAAATTGACACCGATCTGCTGGAACAGTGTGACTACTATTTCAAACGAAGTTACGCACCGGAGTTCATGGCCGGTTACCAGCACGCGCAGCGCATTGTGCCGCTTGGCCTGAACTACGAAGTCCATGGTGATGGTCGGGACTGGACAGACGCCTGGCGCGGCTTGCACAACGAGGTCGGATTCACGGCGCGGTTGAAGGTTTTATCCCGGGCACTTGGGCTGAGCGGCTCGTTCCGGCCGTCGGTATCAGCAATGGTGCCTGGCCCTGGCAGCGCGAAAACTTCGGTCATCTTTCTGACGCAGGTATGGTCAGCCGAAGGACATGATCATCCTGTTGGACCAAACGTTCATGAGATGAATGCGCACCGTGCGGCGTGCATCCGTTTGTTGAGAAGACGGTTCGGCCAGAGCGCGCTGGTCGGATTCCGTCGTACCCCATTGGCGGAGCAGTGGTATCCGGATCTGATCGCGGATGTGAGCACCAGCAAGGCGTCGTATTTCTCTTATCTTCAAGGCACTGCAATTGGCGTTTCGACTACCGGGCTGTTCGGCTCGAATCCCTGGAAGCTGGGCGAATACGTGGCCTTTGGCAAAGCGGTTGTGAGTGAGCCTCTGGTCTATCCGGTTCCTGGTTTCAACGCCGGCGAACACTACCTGGAATTCCACTCAGCAGAAGAATGCGTCGATCTGGTGCAACGGTTGTTAGACGAGCCCGATCTGCGGAACGCAATTGCGGCGCGGAACGTCGACTACTATCGACAGCATCTGCGGCCTGATCAACTGGTGATGCGGACCATCCGGTATACGATTCGCGATTCCGAGCGCGTCATAGCAGACCCGCAAGGAGAGCCAACGAGATGACCACGAATCACCCGGTACTCTTTATTGGTCTAGACGGCGCAGAGCCGATGCTTCTCGCCAAATGGATGGCTGAGGGCAAGTTGCCGGCACTAACAAAACTTGTCAGTGAAGGATGCGAGGGACCGGTCCGGACATTGCCCGGGATGGGAGACGGCGCTAACTGGCCGAGTCTGGTGACATCCTGCAGCCCCGCCCGACACGGCCGTTACTTTCGTTCCCAGCAACGAGCTGGC
>JANNBJ010000196.1:0-1855 GCA_031385325.1 Gammaproteobacteria bacterium
TTCTAAAATTTTTCTCTCCATGCGGATTTGCTCGGTCACATCATGATAAATATTTGAAATTAGCACCATATCGTGCACACCAAGGCGATTCAGTATCTGCGCGCCAATTCCGTATTCTTGCGATTGTCGTTTTGAAGTCGATTGGCTATCGCTAAGTCCTTCTACTTGCTGTGAGTAGTAGTTTGACGTACTGGGACTTATATATGCTACAATGCCTGATCCGGCATCACCTATTAGTTGCATGGCCTTCGCCAGTTGACTTGAGTTAGTATTTTTCTGCCCGAACACGTCAGAGAATATTGTTGACGCGTGCATGCGAACCAAAGTTGGATCGGACTCGCTGATATCCCCTTTTTGCAATACAATTTGCTCTGTGCCCGTTGCCTTGTTGAAGAAGCTGATAGCCTTCCATTCACCGCCCCATTCGCTCTGGAATGTAGCTTCGGCGCGACGTTCGACCAGATTTTCGTTCCGTAATCGGTAGGCGATAAGATCGCTGATCGTCCCGATCTTCAAGCTGTGCTTTGCAGCGAAGGGAATCAGATCATCCAGACGCGCCATTTTTCCGTCATCCCGCATTATCTCACAGATAACCCCGGATGGATTGAGCCCCGCCAGACGGGACACATCGACAGCAGCCTCTGTATGTCCTGGTCGGATAAGAACACCGCCATCGCGAGCCTCAAGTGGGAAAACATGCCCCGGCGAAACAATGCGTCCCTTTTCTTGCGAACCATCAATCGCAACTGAGATCGTTCGCGCTCGGTCTGCTGCCGAAATGCCGGTGGTAATGCCGGCGCTTGCTTCGATAGACTTCATGAACGCAGTGCCCAGTGGAGTTCCATTTTCGGTGCTCATCGGCCGCAGACCCAATTCAGTAACTCGTGCCGTTGTCATGGCCAAGCAAATCAGACCGCGGCCATGCGATGCCATGAAATTGATGGCGCTTGGGGTCGCCATCTGGGCGGGAATCACGAGATCACCCTCGTTCTCCCGATCTGCATCGTCGACTAGAATGAACATGCACCCATTCTGGGCTTCATTGATAATTTCTTCTGTGGTCGAGATTCCGTTTGTCATGGTCCGTCACCTGCTCATTTGTCTGAGATCTGGGCGTAGCGCCCGCTGTGGAATAGAAGTGGAGCTTGCAGCGCAGCCCTAAACATCATGACTTCGCCAATAATGATCACATGATCACCGCCATCGTGGGTTTGCGCGGTCTGACATTCGAACCAGGCTGCGCATCCCGCTAGAACCGGGACGCCATCTGCGGTTCTTTCGATCTCAAGTTCAGCGCCTGCAAATTTGTCGTCAGCTTTCGACGCAAATCTGTTTGACAAGTCTTGCTGTCCACTAGCCAGGACATGGACAACGAAACGTCTGGCTTCCATGAATGTCGCAAACGATCGCGACGTTCTTGCGATTGACCAAAGTACCAGGGGTGGTTCTAGCGAAACGGAGTTGAAGCTATTTGAGGTTACACCTACAGAAGTCCCGTCAGCCGCACAGGCAGTGATAACTGTGACGCCGGTTGCGAAGCAACCGAGTGCTGAGCGGAGTTCCGTTGAATCGACATTGGTCATGACCGCCTAATAGGAAGCCCCGCACAAATTGGACGTCACTGCGTTTGATGACAGGGGGCCTCTCATGCATGGCAGGCTCTAAATCAGGCCTTCGCAAGCTAGTTGAGAAGCCGCTCCACGGCTGCCCTTTCTATCGGATTGAGACCGTTGCGATCTCCTGCCTGAATTGCGGCCTTCATCTGCGGAGGCCAGAAGTCCGCAAGATGCTGGTGGCAGGCTTCAACCGCTGCTTCCTCGCCGAGAATTTCTAGGTGGCGGGCAAGTTGGTTGGC
>JANNBJ010000208.1:0-14152 GCA_031385325.1 Gammaproteobacteria bacterium
TGGTCGCCGGCATCGGTACGATCAACGGCGGACTGTTTGACGATGTCCACAGCCGCGCCATGGTTGTCGCCTACGACTACACGGTGCTCGCCGGTACCCAGGGCGGACGCAACCACTACAAACAGGATCGGATGTTCGAACTCGCCTATCGCCTGCGTCTGCCCCTCATTCTGTTCGGCGAAGGCGGTGGCGGAAGACCAGGCGATGACTCGGGTGGACCAGGCGTCGCGTTCGACACGCACACCTTTACTCAATATGCCAAGCTCAGTGGACTGGTGCCCCTCATCGCCATCGTCAACGGACGCACCTTTGCCGGGAATACGGCACTGGTCGCTTGCAGCGACGTGATCATCGCCACCGAAGACACGACACTCGCCATGGGGGGCCCGGCCATGATCGAAGGGGGTGGCCTGGGGATCTATACCCCGGAAGAGGTGGGTCCCATGTCCTTCCAGGTGCCTAACGGCGTAGTCGACATCCTGGTCAAGGATGAAGTGGAGGCCGTCTTCACGGCTCAAAAATACCTCTCCTACTTCCAGGGTGCGATCGATGCCTGGGAAAAACCGGATCAACGCCGGTTGCGTCACATCGTTCCGGAAAATCGCCTGCGTCTGTACGACATGCGCGAGATCATCCATACCATCGCCGATGCGGACTCGGTGCTCGAAATTCGCGAGAAGTTCGGCATTGGCGTGATTACCTCCTTCATTCGCGTCGAAGGCCGACCCATGGGCGTCATCGCCAACAACCCGCATCATCTGGCCGGGGCCATCGACTCCCCGGCCGCTGACAAAGGCGCTCGTTTCGTACAGTTGTGTGACGCCTTTGATATCCCGGTGCTAAGCCTGATGGACTGTCCTGGCATGATGGTCGGCCCTGACGTCGAGCGCACCGCACTGGTCAGACACTGCGTTCGCATGTTCAACGTGGGTGCGAACCTGACCACGCCGATGTTCGGTGTCGTGATACGAAAGGCCTATGGGCTAGGTGTACAGGCCATGTGCGGCGCCAGCTCCGGCGTCCCCTTTTTCACCGTCGCCTGGCCTACGGCAGAATTCGCCGGCATGAACATCGAAGGATCGGTGAAACTCGGCTATCGAAAGGAACTGGCTGCCATTGAGGACCCGGACGCACGGCGGGCTGAATTCGACGTACGGGTACAACGTGCCTACGAAGGCGCAAAGGCCGTCAACGCCGGCGTTGGCGGTGGACTGGACGATGTCATCGATCCGGCAGAAACCCGCAGCTGGATCGTCACCGGGCTGAAGTCGTTGCCACCGACACCCGTTCGTGAGGGCAAAAAGTACCCCTACATCGATACCTGGTAACCAGCCCGCAAGCCGGAGCAACGAACCATCTACACTCCTGAATAGAGGGGCCGCAGTGAATAGTACCAAGACAACCCGAACGACCCTTGTGGTGTTGACACTAGGCATCACCGCACTGGCTTCTTGCATGACGGATGCCGACAGGAATCCGGGTGATACCGATTGGCCGGTCTACCTGGGCGACTCGGCACGCAGCCATTTTTCACCCCTTCAACAAATCACCCGGAACAACGTCGACCAGTTGACGCTGGCTTGGCGTTATGACTCCGGTTCACTCAAGGAAGATGAAAGTGGCTTGATGTACACGAGCCCGCTCGTGATCGATGGCGTGCTCTATGGGCTGTCGCCGAAGCTGGTTCCTTTTGCGCTGGACGCCGCCACCGGAAAGGAGCTCTGGCGGGTGGATCTTGGCCTGGCTCCAGGCGCCCAACGCGGCTTGATGAGTTGGCGCAGTGATACGGAGCATCGAATCTTCTTCACCGCGGGCGCAGAGCTTGTTGCGCTGGATGCCCGCAGCGGTCAGCCGGTGCAGGCTTTTGGCAAGAACGGTCGTCTTGACCTAACCCCTGCTGAGCCGCGCAGTACGCGCAAGAGCCTAGGTGGCGCTGGCGTCACCGTCCCTGGCTTGGTTTTCAAGGATCTCCTGATCTTCGGTTTCACCACCAACGAGGACGCGCAGGCGCGTCCGGGCTCGATTCGCGCTTTTTCCGCTGTTGATGGCCGCCTCGTCTGGCAGTTCGACACGGTGCCACAAGCCGGACAACCCGGCTCGGAGACCTGGGCTGACGGCGCATTGGATCTGGCAGGTGGCGCCAATGTCTGGACTGGCATGACCCTCGACGAAGAGCGCGAAATGCTGTTTGCGCCCACCGGTTCAGCAACGCCGGACTTCTATGGTGCGAAGCGACTGGGTGACAACCTGTTCGCCAACTGCCTGCTGGCACTGGATGCCAACACGGGATCCCTGAAGTGGCACTACCAGGTCGTTCGACACGATCTGTGGGATCGAGACAACCCTTCTCCGCCAACCCTGGTGGAATTCGAGAAGGACGGGAAACACATTGAAGCGGTGGCCATGACCACCAAATCGGGCCATCTCTACGTTTTTGATCGTGACAGCGGCGAGTCGATCTACCCGCTGATCGAAGTACCGGGTTTACCCAGCACGCTGCCCGGTGAAGTACCCGCCGCGACCCAACGGGTCTCGTCGGTGGCCATCAGTCGGCAACAGTTCGAAATCACTAACAGGACACCAGAGGCGCGCGCCTTTGTCGAGAAGCAGATCAAAGGGTGGGACCAACGCCCTTGGGCGCCACCCAAAGTGGGCACCGTGCTCTTCTATCCGTGGTTCGATGGCGGTGGCGAGTGGGGTGGATCAGCCTTTGACCCAGCCAGCAACCAGCTGATTGTCAACGCCAACGATGCCGCAGGTGTCCTCTCGCTGCATGAAATTCCGGTGGGCACAAGCAACTACGGCACCTATGCAGCCCAGTGTGGCAGTTGTCACGGGCTCATGCTTGAAGGCACCGAAAGCGCGCCGCCCTTGCGCGATCTCTTCAAGCGTCGCACGTTGGCCGAGGTCATCGACATCGTTGGCCAGGGTCGAGGCCGCATGCCGGCTTTCAAGTTTGCACCGGATGAAGGCCGTCGTATCCTCACCTACATCGCCTCTCCAGAACCCGTGGTTGACGAACCAAGCAAGGCGGTGGACTACGTCATGGCGGGGTACGTCTACCTGAAGGACCACGAGGGATTGCCTGGCAACTCACCACCGTGGGGAACGCTCAACGCCGTCGACCTCGCCACTGGCAACATCAACTGGAAGATTCCTTTTGGTGACTTCCTGTCCCACCCGGGGCTCGGCTTCGGCGCCGTGAGTTACGGTGGACCAGTGGTCACTGCCAGCGGACTCATCTTCATCGCGGCAACACCGGACAAGATGATGCGGGCGTACGATGCTCGCAGCGGCGAGACGCTCTGGCAGTACGAATTGAAGGCAGCCGGGTTTTCCACACCCATCACCTACAGCGTCGGCGGCAAACAATTTGTCGTCATCAGCGGTGGCGGTGGTCGGCAGGGTCCGCCATCGGGATCGGCGTACTACGCCTTCAGCCTGCCTTGAATGAATCAACTTTCCGGTACAGGATTCACCGCGACGACCAGTGACACACTCTTGGGGAGACACCATGACCATACGTTCTCAGAACGGGGTATACCCTGCGGCGACACTGCTGGCAGGTCTTGTGCTGGCCGGCTTGTTAGGATGCAGCCCGCCGGCGCAACCTGAACCCGCAGCATCGGGTCCCGCTTCCGCCGCATCAGTGCTGACACAGGTACCGACGCTGGTTCCCGTCGCCGGAATCCAGGACCTCATGAAGTGGCAGTTGACCCCTGCCGCTGAAGCACTATGGGCATCGGTGAGCACCACTGTGACCGCAGCCGGTGAAGAGGAACTTGCACCATCCACGCCAGAAGATTGGGAAGAGGTTCACGCCCATGCGCTGACCATGATCGAAGTATCCAACTTGCTGTTGATGGATGGCCGGCGTGTGGTCCGGGCAGGTATCGAACACCTTGATGACCACGGCACTCCAGGAAATCTGACTGCCGAGGAGGCCGAAGCGGCGATCGCGGCCAACCGAGAAGTTTATGTCGGCTACGTGACGGCACTGCGATCAACCGGGCAGGACTTTCTCGCGGCCATCGATGCTCGTAATACACAGGGCATGCTCGATGCAGGCGATTCACTGGAGAAGATCTGCGAAGGATGTCACCTCCAGTTCTGGTATCCAGGCCAGGTGATACCACCCTTTCCAGGCGAAGCACCCGAGGAGCCCGCCCCAGCTGAGGCTGATTCGAGCCACTGACATGCAAACACTGACAACTGCCATACCGGACAAGAATTGGCTAATGCCTTTGGAAACACATAGTGTTTTGCAAACATCATCTGTCCCTGTAAACAGATCATCCACCGGTGGAGCCAAACCCGCATGCGCCTGTCGATCCCATTGAAATGTCTACGCGCAACCCTCTGCTGGCTCAGCACGCTGATGCTCACTGTCCTGTCGCCTTTGACCCAGGCACACCATGCGTTTTCGTCCGAGTTTGATGCCTCCGCACCCTTCAAGATGACGGGAACCGTCTCGCGTGTGGAGTGGATCAATCCACACAGCTGGATTCACGTCGACGCGACGCAGGCCGATGGCACCAGGCAGGCCTGGATGTTCGAGGGGGGTACACCAAACACCCTGTTGCGGGCTGGATTGACGAAGAAGCTGTTGTTGCCCGGCACGGAAGTGATGGTGCGCGGTTATCAGAGCAAGGACCGCGCCTGTCAGCCGGAATGCCGCGGCAGTGGTCGTGACATTACGTTTCCGGACGGTCGACGCATTTTCATGGGTTCATCGGGCACCGGTGCGCCGAAGGACGGCTCAGACCCGACCGAAGGTGGCGCAGATCAAGGGGCTGCGCAACCCTGACAAACTCGCAAAGGTCTGGAGCGATACAGGGGTAACAAAGCGCTGCGACAACTGTCGCCGTGAGGGGGGATCAGTCAATGCTTCCATCGAGTCTGGCACGGACCAGTCACGTCTTTCGTGCGCTTGTTTGCCGTGTGCTGCTTTGTCAGCTCGCGTTGACGCTGGGCATCACATTCGCAGCGCTTGTCCCGCAACTGGGTCATGCGGCGCAGGCGGCGGCCGGAAATGTCGACGATCAGCGCATCAAGCGTTCATCTGAAGAGGAGCCCGGTTCCTGGCTGACCTATGGGCAGACCTACAAGGAACAACGTTTCTCTACGCTTGCCCGAATCACGCCAGACAATATCAACACCCTGGGTCTGGCCTGGTCGAAACCCATCGGCGGCAATCGTGAACGCATGGAAGCCACGCCCTTGATCGTCGATGGGGTCATGTATGTCACCAGTGGCTGGAATGTGGTCTATGCACTGAATGCCAGGACTGGTGAAGAGATCTGGTCCTATGATCCGAAGACGGATCGTCAGTTCGTTCAGTACTCCTGTTGTGGTGGTGTTGTTAATCGCGGTGTGGCTGTTTACAAGGGTCGTGTCTACGTTGGCACCAACGATGGTCGCCTGGTCGCCATCGATGCAGCAACCGGCAAGCTGTCGTGGGAAGTCGACACGTACGACGAAACCGCGCTCGGTCGATTCAACATCACCGGCGCACCACGTGCCGCCGCCGGCAAAGTGTTCATCGGTCAGGGCAGCTCCGAAAACGGCCGTCGGCGTGGTTATGTCACCGCCTATGATGCCGACACTGGCAAGCAGACCTGGCGTTTTTTCATCGTACCCGGTGATCCCTCCAAACCATTTGAACATGCCGAGATGGAACTCGCGGCCAAAACGTGGAATGGCGAGTGGTGGAAAAAGGGCGGCGGCGGCACCGCGTGGAACTCGCTGGTCTACGACGAAGAGCTGGAAACCCTTTACATCGGCGTTGGCAACGGCGCGCCATGGCCGCGCACAATTCGTGCACCAGGCGGCGGCGACAATCTGTTTCTCTCATCGATCATCGCCGTCGACGTCAACACGGCACGCATGAAGTGGTACTACCAGACCACACCGGGTGACAACTGGGACTACAGTTCCGCGATGGACATGGTGCTCGGTGAGTTGAATGTCGATGGCAAGTCCACCAAAGTCCTGATGCAGGCGCCGAAGAACGGATTTTTCTATGTGATCGATCGCACCAATGGCAAGCTTCTGCGTGCGCATCCGTATACCGAACAGATCAACTGGGCCACCCACGTGGACATGGCGACCGGCCGACCAGTGGAAACGCCCGTCTCGAACTACGACAAGGCTGGTGCATGGATCATCCCGGCCAATGGTGGTGCGCACAACTGGGAACCGATGTCGTGGGATCAGCGAATCGGGATCATGTACTTCTATTATCACGACATGCCGAACTTCTATTCTCTCGACGAGACGTTCGTGAAGACCGGCAACTACGACATGAATGCGACCGGGCTGAGCCTGGGTACGGGCTATGGTCCGTATCGACAAGCCTTGCAGGAGAAAGCCGGGCCGGAGCCCAGGACACAGGCCTATCTGGTCGCGTTTGATCCTCTGTCAGGCAAGAATCGCTGGAAGCTAGAACTCGAAGCAGCTTCGAATGGTGGAGTGCTTGCCACCACATCAGGTCTGCTGTTCCAGGGAGAAGGCAATGGCAAGCTGTCGGTTCGCAGCGTCAAGGACGGCAGCAAACTCTGGGAGTACAACGCCTACGGCATGATTCACGCACCAGTCATCACCTATGAGATCGACGACGAGCAGTACGTAGCCACCCTGCGCAGCGGCAACCTCCCCTACGCAGCACCAGGTGAAGTGCTGGTCTTCAAGTTGAATGGCAAGGCCACGCTTCCCGAGCCGCCCAAACGCAATCTGTTGGTCCCTGAACAACCACCGTTGACGGCTGAAGCGCAGACGCTGGACCAGGGCAACGCGCTCTATCATCACCACTGCGCCAACTGTCATCGTGGTCTTGGTGTGCCTTCCATCGTCGCAACCGCAGAGCCAGACCTGCGCATGATGACGGCACAAACCCACGAGGCGTTCCTGGCTATCGTGCTTGGCGGCATGAAGCGAGACCTCGGCATGCGCAGTTTTGCCAATGAACTCACTGCAGAAGACGCCAACGCGATACATCAGTTCCTGATTTCCGAAGCGATCAAGGCGCGCACGGCGCAACAGGCCGCGGCGGCAAACAAGCCCACACCAGCACAGCCCGAACCACGGGGATAAAACCAGCACCATGAACACACGATCTTCTCGCGCGTTGATCCTTGTCACCATAAGTTTCATCGTCTGTGTAGGCGCAACTCAGGCTGAGGATGCGCCAAAACCCATCTTCGCGCCTATCGTGGATGCCGATGGACATCCTGATCTAAGCGGGGTCTGGCAAACCATGGGCAGTGCCCACTGGAATCTCGAAGGTCACACCGCCAGCAAGGGACCGGTCACGAATGTACTGGGTGCACTAGGCGGAATTCCAGGTGGGGTCAGCGTGGTTGAAGGCGGCACGATTCCTTATCAGGCGTCAGCGCTGCAAAAACGCGCAGACAATCTGGCGCAGTGGACGAAGTTGGATCCGGAGGTGAAGTGCTACATTCCCGGCATTCCCCGCAGTACCTACATGCCACTGCCCTTCCACATCGTCCAGTCCGGCAACAAGATCTTCATCGCCTACGAATGGGGTTCGAACAGTCGGGTGATCCACATGGACCGCCCGAGTACTGAAGCGGAAATCCCGTCGTGGATGGGTTATTCACTCGGTCACTGGGAAGACAACACCCTGGTGGTCAACGTCACCGCCCAGATGCCCGACACCTGGTTCGACAGCGCCGGCAACTATCATGGTGAAAATCTCGTCGTGACCGAGCGTTATACGATGAAGGACCAGAGCCACATCGATTATGAAGCCACCATCGAAGACCCTGACGTTTTCACCCGGTCGTGGAAGATCCGCATGCCGCTCTATCGCCGCGTCGAAGACAACGCACGCATCCTCGAATACAAGTGTGTCGAATTTGCCGAAGACATGATGTACGGCCATCTTCGTCAGGACGCCCAAACTGCTCCGTCCGCGGATGCGCCAAAAGAATCACGGCGCAAATCCAGGAAATGACCAGATGCGACCAAACGGAGGAACGACTTTGATCCATCGACTCTGCCTGTTGCTGCTGGTGCTGTTGACGCCCTGGGTCCGCGCCGAATACGAAACCATCACTACCGACGTGCACAAGTTCGAGAAGGTGGCAGACGGGGTCTACTTCGTCACCGGAATCGGCAAGGTGTTTGTGATGAGCAACTCGCTGGTGATCGTCAATGACAATGGTGTGGTGGTGGTGGACTCTCATATCACACCCGCTGCTGCTCGCAGCCTGATTACCGATATCAAGCGCGTCACTGACAAGCCCGTCACCACACTCATCAATTCGCACTTCCACTATGACCATTCACACGGCAATCAGTCCTTCGGCCCGGACATCGAGATCATCGGTCACGAGTTCACTCGCGCCAGGATGACCGCAACGCCTCTCGAAGAAGCCACGTTCCTGCGAGACAAGACCAACATGCCGAAGTATCTGGAGGGTCTGCAGACCAAACTCGCAGCCACCACCGACGAGGCAGAACGCCGGACGGTCGAAGGTCAGATCGAGATGCTGAAGAACCACATCGAAGCGACAAAGGAAATAACGCCCCTTGCCCCCAACGTCACCATGAACGATCGCATGACGCTGTTTCGCGGCGGACGCGAGATTCAACTGCTGTTCCTGGGCCGTGCGCATACCGCCGGAGACATTGCGACCTTCCTGCCGAAGGAACGTGTCGTGTTCACCGGTGACATGATGCTAGGCGGCGTGTCCTGGCTGGGTGATGGCTACGTTGATGAGTGGCCGGCGACACTTGAAAAACTCAAGGCGCTGGACTTCGACATCATGCTACCCGGACATGGCCCGATCATCACGGAGCGCAATCGCATCGACTTTGTGCAAGCCTACTACCGTGATCTGTGGCAAAAAACCAAGGCTCTGCACGACGCCGGGGTCAGCGCGGATAATGCCGCCAGGCAGGTCGATCTGACTGCACACGCACAAACACTCGGGATCACGGAAGCTGGTGCGGACCCACTCGCCGTATCCCGGATCTATGAACTGCTGGATGGACAAGCCAGGGCCCGTGCCCGGTGATGTCCTGTTTCGCCGCCTTCAGGAGAGTACTTATGCAACTTCGTAAACTTGTTGGCATCTTCAACACCCAACTTGCTCTGGCCGCTCTGGCCAGTTGGGCCGCTGTTGCCGGTCTGGCCATCGCGGCCGACGACATCCCTCGCACGCCGTGGGGTGATCCGGATCTGCGCGGAACCTGGGACTTCGCGACGATTGCGCCCCTCGAACGCCCCGAAACGTACAAGGACAAGGAGTTCATCACGCTCGAAGACAAGGCAGCCATCGAAAAATATGTCGCTGATCGTCGTGTCGTGCCGGACAACACTGCCTTCGAAGGCCAGGGTGATGTTGATGTCGGCTACAACTCCTTCTTCCTGGATGGCGGCAGCAAGTTCAACGCGACCATGCGTACCTCACAGATCATCGATCCCAATACCGGCTACCTGCCGGCGCGCACGCAGGAGGCCAAGGACCGTCGCAAGGCCTGGCAAGCGGCACTGAGCCGACCACCACGTGGCCCTGAAGACCGCACGCCCGCCGAGCGCTGTCTGCTCGGATTCAATTCCGGACCACCCTACACACCCGGGGCCTACAACAATTTCGTTGAGATCTTTCAAACCAGGGACAACGTCGCGTTTCATGCAGAAATGGTGAACGATCATCGTGTCATCCCGACCCTGCCCGTGCCACCACTGCCGGACAACATGCGGCTGTGGAAAGGTAATTCCTCCGGTGCCTGGGATGGCGACACTTTTGTGGTCGTCACCACCAACTTCAACCCGCAGACCCGGGCGTTCGGTACCACGGAGGACCTCAAGCTCACCGAGAAATTCAAGCGCTTGAGCAAGGAACGCCTGCTGTATCAATACACCATCGATGACACGCGCACCTACGCTACCGCCTGGACCGGTGAATTCGAGATGGTGCTGACCGACAAGCAGATGTTTGAGTATGCCTGTCACGAAGGCAACTACGCGATGCCCATGATGCTGGAAGGCGCGCGCAAGGAAGAACGTGAAGGCAAGAAGGACGACACCTGGCTGCCAACCTGGCACCGAGGTTGAACCACCGGCCGAAGCGACCACACGCACTCAAAACCAGTCTCGTTAAGGTCACTCTGATCAATTCGCTCCTGCGAATCGATCAGATCGGAACACTACGTGTTCCTCGCATTTTCCCTGCGTTTCACGCACGAAAAATGGTGGTGCTTCCCTGCACCACAAAGGAAGGTCTGATTGATCAGACCTTCCTTAACCTGTGAGCACTGCCTCGAACGCCCCCCTCATAACAGCAAACGACGCGGAACCAGCGGCGCCGCGGGATTACCCCAAGCTGTTTGTGCTCGGTATCCTGCACATGGGCCAGTATTTTCCGATGGCTTTCATCGGCAGTGCATTGCCGTTTGTATTTCGCAAGGAAGGTCTTCCGCTGGAAATGTTCTGGGTGCTGGCCCTGATCGCAATCCCCAACTGGTTCAAGTGGCTGATCGCTCTGGTGGTGGACCGCTACAGTATCCAGCGCATCGGCCATCGCAAAACCTGGATCATCCCGTGCACCATCATCGGCGCCTGTTGTTATGGCGTGCTGTCATTCTTCCCCCCAAAACTGGATCTGCTCTATCCCATCGTCGGTATCCTGTTTTTCAAGACCTGCATCATGGCGGCCCAGGACATTGCCGTGGACGCGTATGCCGCCGAATCGATCTAGGCACACGAACGCTCAGTCGGCACATCGATCATCAACTTCCTGGCTGCGGTCGGTGGCATGCTGGGTCTGGGTGCTGTCGCGCTGGTCGACAGCTTCGGCTGGACCACAGCCACCATGGCCGCGTCTTCACTGCTGATCCTGGCTGCACTCCCCGCCATCATTCGCAAGGAGCCACCGCCCCCGGAGTTGACTCGTCAGCGGTTGGCGCGCGGTGAAGCACCCAGCCTGCTGACAGCGCTGCGACGACCGGACTCCTGGCGCATTCTTCCCCTGCTGTTTGTGTTCGGATTTGGCGGTCACTTCTTCGGTTCGATGGTCGGCCCTTTTTTCGCCGACAAGGGCTGGACGCTCACCCAGTTCGGCCTCTTCAACGCGGCTTGCGCATTCATCGGTGGTGGCCTTGGTGCGGTGGTAACACCGTGGCTGGTGGACCGTCTGGGATTACGCAATGCCGGCTTGATCGGAGTCGCAACGCTGCCCCTGCAGGGTATCCTCTTCGGCCTGCTGGCCTGGCTACCAGATCTGCCCGCCATGCCGATGCTCATTGTATTGGTCGCAACCGCACAATTCGTGACCTCGCCCTATGGATATGCCCTCAGCACTTCTCGCTTTCGCTGGGTCTCCAAGGCACAGGCCGGCACGGACTACAGCATGCAGTCGAGTGTCTGGAACATGGGCATCTGGGTGGCGGGATCAACGGCTGGCGTGTTGGGTGCGACTGTCGGCTGGACCCTGTTCTTTCCTGTCGCAGGACTGCTCGCCGCATCCGGTGGTCTGTATTACGTCCTGATGTTCAACCGCATCGAAACCATGGTGCAGGCCCGTGAGCAAGCGGACGCCCGCCAACACGCGATTGCCGAGGCAATGTAGGGAAAGCGCGAGGCGCACAGGTCGCCCCGACCTCTGTCAGCCCCCAGCCGTCAGGCTATGCCCCATCATGTCTTCGAAGTTGCCACGGTAGAAGGCATCAAGCTTCGCCGCAGGCAGACCTTCAGTCGACTTCTGAAAACGTCCATACGGATTCCGGCCGCCTTCGACGTGGGGGTAGTCCGTACTGAACATGCAGATCTCCGGCCCTGAGTTCTCAATGATCCAACCAGTGGGTTCTGTGGGGTATGGCGTGACGCGCACCTGCCTCGCCACGTATTCCGAAGGCTTGAGCTCGAGCTGCTGCAAACGCTCCTCGTGACGCCCGAACGCTTCCAGTGCGGCGTCGAGTTGGCGCAGGTACCCGGGCACCCATACCGCGCCGAGTTCGATAATGCCAACCTTGAGCTTTGGGAAACGATCGAGCACACCATCCAGGATGAGCATCGACAGTGCCTGCTGCGGTCCGGAGGGAATAGCCATGTAAGAGATCGAACGAAAGTTCTCGTCACCGCCGTGGAAGTCAGGAACCACAGGCAGGCCATTGTTCTTGTGCGCTGCTGGCAACACAAAATCGGCCGCTCCGACGTGGAAGATGATTGGCAGGCCGGCTTCCTGCGCTCTAGCCCAGACACCATCCAGACCGACATGACTGGTGGCGTGATGCCTGGGGCACGCCCAGGGAATCAGCAGTGCCCGGGCGCCGATGGTGATCGCATCGCCGGCTGTTTGAACCGCTCGTTCCATATCAGCGAGCGGCACATTGCAAACCGGCAGCAACCGCGGATCAACGCTGCAGAACTCGACCTGTGCACGATTGCTGGCGCGCGCCATGCCGTACAGCAGTTCGTAGTCGTCGCCGTGTTCAAGGCTCTCCAGCAGGACGTTGGACGTGGTCGGAAACACGAGCTGCGAGGCGACACCGATCAGATCGAGTGCCTTCGAGCGGTCCTCTTTGCGAAAGGAACCAATGGCGAGGTTGTTCTTGCGTGCCATGAATTCAACATCGTCCCGGGAACGAAAAACCGGGTCGTTCTGTTTGGCGAGCACTGCTTCGAATTGAACTTCCCGGTTCTCGAAGGGGCGATTGAACGCTGCGCGCACCGCGTCCCGCACGTGGGGATCGGCAAACGGCGTCAACCAGTCACGGGTCTCCATGACGTGGGCGTCGGCATCATGAACGATGCGGTCTGCGATGTAGGGCATGGCACGCTGTTCCTGTGTGACTGGATTCTGTCGGCCGGGTATCACTTCATCGGGCGGCAACCGGTACTGTACCAACGACATCGTCAATAAACAGCGGCACGATATCGTCATCGCTGAGGCCAGCAAGTGTTGTCAGTACTTCGCTGAGGTGTTCACCCAGCAGCGGCGCCCGCCGCGTTGGTGGCGGCTGCGTCTTGGCAAAGTGATAAGGCTGCACCGGGTAATGATGTGTGCCCAGGCCGGGCCGCTCCTGTGGAATAAAGGCACCGCGTGCCTGCAGATGTGGATCGGCGAGCAGTTCCGGACCATTCATGACAGCACCCGCTGTCACCCCGGCTTGTTGCAAAACATGCATGAGTTCAATGTGCTGGTGATCGCGTGTCCAGTCTGCGATCACAGCATCGAGACGTTCCTGAGCTGCGCGACGACCACTGGCGAAGTTCAGCTCGTGTTCTGCGAGCAGATCATCTCGCCCCATAAGGTGCGCCAGTAACTGCCACTGCGAATCCCCCGCACAGGTAATGCCGATCCAGCCATTGTCACGGCAGGGATAGATGCCCTGCGGTGCATGCACCCCATGTGCATTGCCAACACGCCCCGGATCATGCCTCGCGAGTGACCAGCCGGTCATGAGATCGCCGACATAAAGATTGCACGCTTCGATTTGACTGAAGTCGATGTGTTGTCCTTCATCGGTCCGTTTGCGGAAGTACAACGCAGAAAGCACGGCAGTGGCACCCAGCACGCCGGAATACAGATCGCCACCGGTCGTGCCTGTGAACATCGGTTCTTCATCGGCGTATCCAGTCAGATGCGTAAAGCCTGCGAACTGTTCCGTCGACATGCCAAAGGCGACATAGTCCTTCCATGAGCCGGTTGCGCCGAATCCCGACAGAGAAATCATGATCAATCGCGAATTAAGCGCACGCAGCGTCGCGTAATCGAGACCGAACTGCGCCATCACCCGTGGTGTGTAGTTCTCGATCAGCACGTCGGCGTCACGGACCAACGTCTTCAGGATATCGCGGCCACGTGCATCCGTCAGATCCAGGGTGATATCGCGCTTGTTACGGTTAACCCAGTTGAAATACGGCGAGGATTCCCAGTCGGGAACGGAACCCGATGATATCGAGCCGCTGCCGCGCCAACCATCGATGCGCTGCACGGACTCGACCTTGATGACGTCAGCGCCTGCATCGGCACACATCTGTGCGCAGACAGGGCCTGCGAAAAACATGGACAGGTCGAGGATGCGGAGTCCCTCAAGTGGCAACGGATGCGGATCGTCAGTTCCGACTGGAGGGGCAGTCGTCTGCCTTGTCTCACCGGCTGCCAGTTCGGCCAGCACCTCG
>JANNBJ010000012.1:0-7879 GCA_031385325.1 Gammaproteobacteria bacterium
TGCACTGACTGCAAAGCTCGTTATGGGAGGCCGTGCAGACGCAGGTTCCGGTGTCGGGTCGGCAACGATGGCCTGCAACAGGCGGGCGAACGGAACCGGGCCAATGAAGCCTGCCCGCTTCACCACATCAACACCGTCACCCGTGAGAAAGACCGTCGCCGGCCAACCCCAATCCCGGTAGCGCGTCGACAGATCTGGCCGCGCATCCTGATCGACCTTGACGGCAATGAAGTGTCTGGCGATCAGCGCCTGCACCTGCGCATCGGCATAGGTTTCGGCTGCCATGACATGACACCAATGGCACCAGACGGCTTCCAGGTTGAGAAGAACGATCTTCTTCTCCGCTCGGGCTCGCTCGAAAACGGCGTCGTCATAGGGCTGCCAGACGACGCCACCGGTGGTTGATGCAACGCTCTGGTTTGTGGCCACACTCACTAAACCGAAGAGCAGCACCGCACCCAGAAATCCGGATTTGAACATCAGTCACGTCCTTTTTTTTGGGCGGGGTTCATGGTGACTGGGACACCAACCACCTGCTTAAGTTCAGCCCGGCCAATCGCCTGCCACAGTGGCACCAGGACGCTGACCGAAATCACCGTCGATCCGATCGCCAACAGCCACAACGTCGACGTCATGTCAGTCACATCCATGAACGCACCGGCCAGGGGCCCCGCCACCACAAACGACGCCCGAAAGCCGAAACTCGCCATCGAGTTCGCCGTAGCGCGAAAGTGCGACGGCGTACGACGATTGAGCGCATCACGCAGCACCACCAGACCGAGTCCGCGGGCGACAAAAAACGCGATCGACACAACCAGTGCAAACAGCAAAGGCAACGTCGCAAGCCCGATGTACCCAAGCACGGGCAACAGGCCGATCAACACCAGCAGAGCCGGCACGCCAAGGCGAGTTTCTATACGTACCGCCCACCGACCCGCAAGACCTGCTATGGCGGTATACCCCGCCCACAGATAACCGAACACGGCCAGTGGTACGTCATGCTCAAACCAGTATCGCTGCAGAATCCAGACCGCAAAAAATGTCGTCAGGCTCCACAACGAGAGCGACAGCACGGTCCAGCGCATGATCGAACCATTGACCACGAGATGCTTCAGCACCTCGGCAAAACGCAGGGGTTCATGTTCCCGGCCAGCCTTGTGATCAGGCTCGACCAGCGTCATCGCTATCAGCATCGGCAGACACCCGGCGATCACCTGGATGACGATCACGGCATGTATCGACACCAGCAACAGCAATGAACAGGCGACCGCCGCAATGGCTTCAGAGGCTGAGTGCATGGTGTACAGATTAGCAACTGCACGTGGTGATTCATCAACGCGGTTGAGTGCCAGTTCAGTGTCGTACAGCAGAGCCAGGTCAGCCCCGGAAATCAGACTCACACCGATACCCAGCAGTCCTTCAAAGATCAGGAAGCCGGTCAGTGAATCTGCCCACAGCAATGACAGGTGACCACACGCCAGAAAAAACGTGCCCAGCACCAGCGCCTGCTTGCGACCAAAACGATCAGCCAGCACACCGCTGGGAATTTCCATGATCACGACCACGGCGCCAAACCATGCCTGCGTGAGAAAAACCTGCTGCATGGTCAAACCATGCTGCTGAAAGTACGGCACGATGATGGGAATGATCACCAGGAATACCTGGAAAAAAGCCAACAGCATGGACTTTGGCAGATTGCCCTGCAGCCCTTGCCAGGCATTGAAGCGAATCCATTGGGTCATCTGATTTCTCCTGCGTGACGGTCGACCTTGCGCGGCCAAAAAAAAACCCCGGGATCTGGATGGACACCGGGGTTTTGATTCGACGGGCGGGTTATCTATCCGCCTGCTCTCCCCGATTCACCCCAACCATGGGCACACGCCAGCAGCGCCACATCGTTGGTGGTCGGCCGGGTGATGCACATGGACAGGGAGGGTTTGCGGGACATGTTCAATTCACTGGTTCGTTGTTTTCCGTGAGTCGCTGTGGCGCACCACAGCGGCCGGCACTTTGCATGCCCACGCTGATGATTGTCAACGCTCATAGCGCTCGCGCTCATTACGCCACCAGATACTCGCGCGTTCCAAACACACGCTCGTAGTGCTCGGCCGTGAAGCGTTCTGCCGGCACACGCTCGGGACCGATGAAGGCGGCCTGAGTCGTTTCCGCCAGTTCCGGCTGCTCCGCAAACAGGGTCATCGCCCGTATCCGGCGTTGCACATCCACCTCACCAAATCTGGCCATCAGCGTGGTGACGAAGGACGCGGCATACCGCAAACGACGCATGCGTTCTCGCCGTTCTTCGACGTACGGACGAAACCGGTCCACAGACCAATCTGAGCCACCGATGAGGATTTCGCCTACCGTGCGCACGTCGCGCAAGGTGACGGACATGCCCTGCCCCATAATCGGATCGTTGTAACCCGCCGCATCGCCGATCAGCACAGCACCCGGAGCACACGGAACATCAACCCAGGCATCCTGGCTCGGCCACGATTTGCAGGGGCCGGCGGGTCGTGCATTGGCAATCACTTCGCTGTGCGGCACCTGCGGCATGTTGAACAGGGCCAGCATCTCTTTTGCACCGTCTGGTCCGGTGAATCGCGCGCGCCCTGCATAGGCGTAGTCCGCATACAGCCGGACGCGGCCACCGCCCTGGGGAAACACCAGATAGTGAATGTCGCCCACCTTGCCGACGGATTGAAGATCTTCCGGCCAGCCGTGTGCCCCTTCGATCAATAGTCCTGCAAGCAGATGATCGAGGGGTGCTTCGTTCAAGGTAATCGCCAACTGACGTCGGACCGTTGAACCTCGCCCATCGGCGCCGACGATCAGACGACACTGAACGCTGTGATTCGCGCCACCCTGTGCAAAGTTCACCTGCGGAGCGCCGCCAGCGACCACCGTCACCCGGCTGATACCACGACGCACATCAACACCCGCCTCGATCGCTGCAGCCAGCGATTCGTTCTGCATGACCACATGTTGCATGCACAGCGGGCCCGGGATGTCTTCCCGCAGCTGCGACATCGGCCCACCCATGGCTTCCGCCTGCGGTGGAGGAATCAGTTCGTCATAGCCGATGCTGCGCCGCAGGTGATGTCCGCCAGCAGCCATGAACCGGTCATAGAGCCCGACCCGCTTCAACTCAGCGACGCCCCAGGGTGCCATCCACTCACCGCGCACGCGGTCTTCAAACTGCGTCGATTGCTCTAGCAGCAGGACCCGCATTCCGGCTCGCGCGAGATATCCGCCGAGCGCGCTGCCACCAAGACCGCCGCCAACAATGGCCACGTCTACACCGGTCGTCATATCAGACATCGTTGGTCTCCTTGTTGAAACCCCGGACCTTTCATGTCACCCAGCCCTGCGGGAAGTTCTCCTCCAGCAGTTCGGTGATACTCAATGACTGTATGCCATGCTCTGCGTGCATCTGCGCCGTCAGTTCGGACGCATCATGGGTACGCGAATACACCAGGCAATTCGGCCAGTTGCGCTTGATCCAGAGCGAGGTCCGCAGATTATGTGCAGCATCGCCCGTGCCAAGAATGATGACTGGCTCGCCGACTTCCAGATCGACACTTGATCGCAGCTTGCGCCACACCTCTGGGTGGGAAACATCACCCTGCAACACCAGACGACGCTGATTGCTGCTCAATCGTTCCTGTTCCTCGACGACCTGCAATCGCCGGTCTGCATCAACATCGATGATCACGATCCTCGCCAGTTCGTGCGGTGCATGCTGTTCAAGTTCTTCCAGTACCGTCTGGCCGAATCTGCCGAAACCAGCCAGTACCACCACATCCTGGGCCTGGGTTCGTTCAAAGTGCTGGAGCAGCTGTTTGCTGACCAGATTCATGGCCGCAAAATTGTAGGCATTGAAAGTCACGCAGTGACGCGCAACTTCCGTTTCCGCAAGCGAACGCATGAAGCGCAGATTGTGACTGTGCAGAACGATCTTTCCATTCAGCTTCGGATAACGGGCGAGCACACGTGCAGCGGTTTCAAAGGTTGCAAAATCATCATCACCCAACAACACCAGCCGGCGGGCTCGACGTAACCGCAGTTCTGTCAACAGGAAATCGTGTGTGGTGTCGCCAGTGATCACGAACGCATGGAAAGACTGCTCAAGCTCACGTTCCCGCCCAGGCTCGAACCGACGATCGACAACCAACACCTGAATCTGCGGGTCCAACCGGCGCAGCACCCGCAAATAGCTGGTCGTCAGCTCACCTGAGCCGACCACGATCACATGATCCTCCAGATGATTGAGCCGCCAGCGGGTGGGTGAGAGCACGCGAACCACGGCTTCGATCACCGCCGACGCCGTCAACAACGGCGATCCGAAGTAGGCGATCCACAACATCACCTGACCCCAGAGCGGTCCGCCGGTTGGCGTACCAATATCCAGACCGCCTATCACAAACAGCCCGAGACTGAAGTAGGCCTGGGTCAGCAGCCCGGCGGCACCCACATGCACTGTCTCCGTAAGATCAACGCCACTGCGAAATCCGACAATCGCCATCAGGAACGTCAGCGCCGCCGCATACCACTTCCAACCCAGCATCGCTCGACCGAAAGACTGCATACCCGCCAAACTCCAGGGACCGGAAAGTTCCGCGCGATTATCCGCGCTTTTCCCGACCATGTGGTCACGAAGTGGCGGCGTGTTCGCGCTTACAAGTGGTCGCTGCTGTAAACCCGGACCATCGGGTTACACTTCGATGACGCGAAATTCTGGGGAAGCGGCTTGCGGTTCTGGAGTTGGATTCTGGTGATTGGCTTATGTCTGCTGACTGCTGCAGGCCTTGCTTTCTATAAATACAGCGTGATCCAGAGCGCCATCGCCCGGGGCAAAGCGTTTCCCGAAACCATGGAAGCCGTTGTGGCAGTCACTGCTGCCGCGATCGAGCGGCAATCCGGTCTCACCGTCAGCGGCGTGGTGGTTGCCACCCAATCAGCGGAACTGCGCAACGAGTTACCGGGTCGCATCGCCTCGGTCGGCTTCGCGGCAGGTTCGCTTGTCACGCAGGGGCAATTGCTCGTCGGGCTCGATACGACACAGGAACGAGCCCAGTTGGCCGAGACACAAGCGAGCCTCGAGATTGCAAGGCTTGCACTGGCCAGAGCAGAACGACTGGTCAAATCGGGCGCCGGCTCAGTTGAAGCACGTGACCAGGCCAAGGCACAGTTCGAAGAAGCCAGCGCGCGCACGCGTGCGTTATCCGCAATCATCGACAAAAAGACTCTTCGAGCACCCTTTGCAGGTGTCGCCAGCCTGCACCAGCTGGAAGCCGGTCAGTACCTGCCGGCGGGATCCATGGTCGCGACGCTGGTCGGCCACGATCGGAATCTGTGGATCGATTTTTCGGTACCGCAGTCACAGGCGGATCTGCAGCCGAAGGCGGTAGTCCAGATCAGGGCAGATGACCTTCAGCTTGGTGAGCTTGAGGCGACCGTGATTGCCAGGGACCCTTCCGTTCAGGCAAGTTCTCGCAATCTGCGTTTTCGCGCTGAACTCAGTGAACCACCGGCTGGACTGTTACCCGGGATGCTGATCAAGGTGCATGTGCCAATGGGTGATGTGCGTCAGCTCGTCACCGTACCTTCCCAGTCGATTCGGCAGGACAGCCTCGGCGCCTGTGTGTACGTGTTGAAGGAAACCAGTGAAAACGGCCAGACCAAGCTGCGCGCCGAGCGACGCCCGGTGGTGGTGTCGGCAGTTGGCATTCCGGACGCTGCGGATCAACTGGTTATCGAAGCGGGTCTGGCCGCCGGCGAACGGATCGCCGCCAGCGGTGCGTTCAAGTTGCGAAACGGATCTCTGGTGCAGGTCGTTGAACGCGATCCTGCAGCGGTTGATCGTGTCGTTGGTCAGTGAGTGCCGCGCAGATGTCACCCCCCGAATTGACGTCGGCAGCCACCAGGCCGCGGATCACCGATATCTTTGTTCGTCGTCCAGTGCTCGCCGTCGTCCTCTCGCTCGCGCTCGTACTGGTCGGACTGCGTACCGCCGTCGACATGCCGGTACTGCAATACCCTGAAATCGAGAGCTCATCGCTGGTCATCACCACCCCCTACATCGGCGCCGACGCGAAGACCGTCCAGGGTTTTGTCACCGAGCCGATTGAACGGGCCGCCTCTTCCATTCCCGGCATCGACTACGTCGACTCCACGACCACTGCCGGCATGAGCACGGTCACCGTCTGGCTGAAGCTGAACGAGCGCAGCACCGACGCGCTGGCAGAACTGACGACCCGACTCAGTCAGATCCGTTTCGAGCTGCCAGCAGGAGCCGAAGATCCTTCCGTCCGGGTGCGACGTGCCGACCGACCCCAGGCCGGCTGGTATCTGGACGTTCCGTTGAATGAAGGCATGGGTCGCGCCACGGTCACGGACTATCTGACACGTCGTGTGAATCCGCTACTCGCTGCAATACCAGGCGTACAGGAAATTACGCTCGAAGGCGGACGTGACCCTGCCATGCGGGTCTGGCTCGACCCGGACCGGATGGCTGCCTACAACGTCAGTACCCAGGACATTGAACGCGCGCTCGGTCGCAACAACGTGATCGGCACCGTGGGTTCGAGCCAGAACGGCGATCGGCGTGTGAATCTGCTGGTGGATTCGACCCTGCACGATGCCGACGAATTTGCGCGCATCGTCATCCGCCGCAACGACGACGCGATGATCCGCATCGCCGATGTGGCAGCCGTCGAACTGGATGGCATTGAACCTTCCGGTACCGCCCGGATTTCCCAGCAACCCGCCGTCTTCATCGCCGTCTGGCCGCTGCCAGGTGCCAACGAGATCGACATTGCTGATGCCATGTACGTGATGCTCGATGACATCAACAAGACGCTGCCCGATGGACTCCACATTGGCATCGGCTACGATGTGACGTTGTACATGCGCGATGCGCTGCGGGAAATCTTCATCACGCTGGCCGAGACAGTGCTGCTGGTAGGGATCGTCGTCATCGTGTTCATGGGCTCGTTACGAACGGCGCTGGTACCACTGATCACCATCCCCATATCCCTGCTCGGCGCAATCGCGGCGATGTCACTGATGGGATTTTCGCTGAATCTGCTGACGGTACTGGCCATCGTCCTGGCCGTGGGTCTGGTGGTCGACGATGCCATCGTTGTCGTTGAAAACGTCGCCCGTTACATGCGTGAAGGCATGACACGCATGGAAGCCGCACTGGCCAGTTCGCGCCAGCTGTTTGCCCCGATCATCGCGATGACTCTGACTCTCTCCGCGGTATATGCCCCGATCGGTTTTCTGTCCGGCCTGACCGGCGTGCTGTTCAAGGAATTTGCTTTCACACTCGCGGTTGCCGTACTCATCTCCGGTTTGCTCGCGTTGACGCTGTCACCCATCATGAGTGCGTGGGTGGTTGCCGACGAAACTCGATTCACCAAACGGGTCAATCGCGGATTTGCAGCCCTGCAGCGACGCTACCGAAGTCTGCTGGATCATCTGCTCGCACGAAACGCTCAAGTGCTGTTTGTTGCATTGTTTGTTTCGCTGCTGGCGATACCGTTCTACTTCATGTCAGGTTCGGAACTGGCGCCGCTCGAAGATCAGGGCAATATTCGAGTGGTCATCACCGCTCCACCCGAAGCGTCACTCGACTACACCGAGCGCTACATGTACGACGTGGTCGCAGCCATGCAGGACCTGCCCGGCTCCACGTTCATGTGGCAGGTACTGTTCGGGTCCGGTGGATTTGGCGGCATGCAATTCACCGAATACGATGCACGATCACAAAGCGTGCACCAAATGATGCCGCAGGCCTTCCAGAATCTGTCGCAGATTCATGGCGTCACCGCGCGACCCATTCTGCCTTCCACGCTGCCCACCGCGGGTCGGTTTG
>JANNBJ010000096.1:0-2335 GCA_031385325.1 Gammaproteobacteria bacterium
CCGAAGTTGGTGACGTTGGTTACCACACCTTCCAGCACCATGTCGGGCTGCAGGTCTTTCAGTTCGTTGACGGATTCGTTGAATCGGGCGGTCTTGAATTCCGGACGTGGATCGCGTCCGGGTTTTTCCAGCTCTGCAAGGATGTCCTTGACGGTTGGGAGACCGAATCGGTCGTCGGTGTATTTGCCAGGGTTCACGGCTTTCAGCAGATGCGGCTGCTGCATCACAACGCTGACCGGTTGCTGAAGATCACGAAGGATTTTTTCAACCACCGGATAGGCTTCGGGGTGCACGGCTGAGGCATCGAGCGGGTTGGCACCGTTGGCAATACGCAGAAAGCCCGCGGCTTGTTCGAACGCCTTTGGGCCGAGTCGTGGCACGTCGAGAAGTTCTTTACGTGTACGAAAGGGACCACGCTCATCACGTAGCTGCACGACGTTTTCAGCAAGTGTCGTGGTGAGACCGGCAACTCTCGCTAACAAGGGAGCAGACGCCGTGTTGACGTCAACGCCAACACTGTTTACGCAGTCTTCAACAACCCCATCCAGCGCCCGTGCCAGCTGAACCTGATTGGCGTCGTGCTGATACTGACCGACGCCAATCGACTTCGGGTCGATCTTGACCAGTTCGGCGAGTGGATCTTGCAGCCTTCGAGCAATGGACACTGCGCCGCGCAAGCTGACGTCGAGCTGGGGAAATTCTTTTGCAGCCAATGCCGAGGCTGAATACACCGATGCACCGGCTTCGGAAACGGTAATGGCACGAAAGCCAAGCTCGGGCGACTGTTTCTTCAGTGCACTTACCAATGCATCGGTTTCGCGGGAGGCGGTGCCGTTGCCAATGGCAATGAGGTCAACCTTGTGCCTGGCCGACAGCTGCGCCAGTGTGGCAAGGCTGCCACGAATGTCATTGCGCGGCGCGAACGGATAGATCGTGTCGGTATCCAGTAATTTTCCTGTGCTGTCGATAACCGCAACCTTCACCCCTGTGCGGATGCCAGGATCAAGGCCCATGGTGGTGCGAGCACCGGCCGGTGCAGCCAGCAGCAGATCGCGCAGATTGCGCGCGAACACACGTATGGCTTCCGTCTCGGCGGTTCCGCGTAAATCTCCGAACAGTGTGGTTTCAATGGTCTGCGAGAGTTTCGCTCGCCAGGTCAGTCGTACCGTGCTGCCGATCCATGTGTCGGCGGCGCGACCTTCGTCTCGCCACTTGATGTGGGAGGCAATACGCCGCTCGCATGTTCCAGGCGTGGCACTCCAGCCGGTGGCTTCGATCTCTTCGGCAAGCTTGAGTGAAAGCTTGAGTACACCTTCCGAGCGGCCACGAAAAACAGCCAGCGCGCGATGCGGTGGAAGGCGGGAGATCAGCTCGGAGTACTGAAAGTAATCCCGGAACTTTTCGCCGCCGGAAGCTTTTTCGGGCACGACTTCAGAGACCAGCAGTCCCTTTTCCCATTGATGGCTCCGCAGGTCAGCGAGCAGGTCAGCATCCTCTGCAAATCGATCGATGAGGATTGATGAGGCACCATCAAGCGCCGCTTTGGTATCGGCGACTCCTGGATTGTCACCGGCTTCGGTGGTGAACGGCTCACGAAGAAACGTGTTCGCGATCGCATCGGGTTGAATGGTCGGGTCCGCAAGCAGCTGATCTGCCAACGCCTCAAGTCCCGCTTCTCGAGCAATCTGGGCCTTGGTTCTGCGTTTGATCTTGTATGGCAGGTAGAGATCCTCAAGTCGCTGCTTGGTGTCGGCATCTTCGACCGAAGTGCGAAGCGTTGGTGTGAGCTTGCCCTGTGCTTCGATCGCTTCGAGTACCGCACCGCGTCGCTCCTCAAGTTCGCGCAGATAGCCGAGGCGTTCTTCGAGATGACGCAGCTGGGTGTCGTCCAGACCACCGGTAACCTCCTTGCGGTAGCGCGCGATGAACGGCACCGTGGCACCTTCGTCCATCAGTGCAATAGCGGCATTGATCTGGGCAGCTCTGACATCAAGCTCCGAGGCTATTCGATCGGCAATCGGCGGCAGCATACGGTCTCGTTACTCCGTGAACGATGAAAGGAGCACGCACTATAGCCGGTGTCCGCCGGTGACACGATGGAGACAAGTAAGGGGAAGTGGTGTAAGGAATGTCCGGCCCCGGAATAACAAGATATCTAACGCATTGGTGATGGCTTCGCGATCCGAAGATCGCGCCTAGGAGTCTGCGCGGCAGAAGCTCGACAGGCTGCGGCGGCGCAACGATGGCCCGCTTTTCCGTTCGTTTTCGTTGCGTAGCACCCACTACGCGTCTCAAACGAACGAAAAATCGGACTCGAATTGACACTCGCCTCGCA
>JANNBJ010000102.1:0-2008 GCA_031385325.1 Gammaproteobacteria bacterium
TCGACACTCCCTCTCGCAGGGTTTTGTTTCGCTCTGGTCCCAGGAGCATGGAAAAACACCGGGACGCAAGATCCTTTTGTAAACCGTAGGAGAGCCGACGTTCATGGGAACGCGGTCTTCCGAATTGCTGGAGAGACCAGCATGCCACACGTCCGAAGAAATCCGCAGTACTGGCGCGCTCGATGGCCATGGCGATGGTTAGTAAGTCGCGTGATCAACGAACAACGATGCAAGTGCTGTGGGCAGTGGTTCCAGGAAGGAGCAATGCCTGAGCCGATTAAGCAATTCAACGAGCACGACGTTGGCGCACAGATTTTTCCTGCGGGCGGTTACCGCAGGGGCGCTCTGTCGCTTTGTGTCGGGCGATGGAAGCCCACTCGCAAAGGCAAGGAACTCGGAACCTTTATTCCGGTCGACGAGATCGGTGATCTCGAAGAGGTGATGAAGCATGTGACGGAATACCTGACGTCAATGCAACAGTCCAGAGCAAGACGTCAGTAGGTTTGCACAGGAGTTTGAATCTGGTTTTCGGGCGGCCTCCGGGCCGTCCCTAGCGAAGCGTGGGGATGAGCGGGCATCGCCGATGCCCGTGTGCAATTCTCCATCAACGACAACGCCGGGCCGATTCATTCGGATCGGCACTCACACAGGAGGAATATGAGAACACGATACGATTGCAATACCTGCAAATGCGGAGGCAAGTTGAGAATCATGGACGTCCATATCAGAAGCATGACGGGACAGTGCAGTGATTGCGGTCACTGTACGCTTATCGTGCTCCAGGACACGTTTGAACTTGGCATCCAATTGACCGACTTTCATCGGAAAAGAGGACCAGCACCCGACAAACGTCCGTTCGCCGACCTGTCGTTGGCGAGTCGTCTATGCGACTGCCTGATTCAGGATGAATGGCCGTCACCGGCCACCGTTGTGGACTTTGGCATCGCGTCGCCAAAACACCTCGGCGCCCTGCAATTCGCAGTAAGATCGGGCATCACGGCTTATGACCTCGACAGGGTCATCGGAGATGGGCCCGCGATCACCGCGCTCGTGCACGGTATCCCGGGACAACCCTACCGCGATGTCAAGTTTGAGACCGAATATGCAGCGTGGGATTGGGGAGTCGAAGAGTTCTGATTCGTGCCCAATTTGATTCTCACGCAGCTTTCGGTCCGCAGATAGGTGTTCGCGAAGTCGGTTTCTCACCAACACTTCCCGGACGATACGTCGCCGCAGATTGCTGCGGTGGCGTGAACCATCAGGTTGTAATTGGTTTTCGGACGACCTCCGGGCCGTCCGCTTTTTCGGCAACAGTGATGAGCACCGTTGCCTATCAACATGTGTAAGCCGACCACAGAGGTGGCGACTTGCACTCTCTCGCAAAACAGGAATGTGTATGGAAGAAAAACAAAAACCAATTCATGAAATCAAATTGGGTGGAGTTAAAGTGGCGATCTGGGCCAATCAGACCAATGGCGGAGGTGTACGGTACGCAGCGACATTCAGCTGTCAGTACAAGTCCGGAGACCAGTGGAAAGATTGTACCTCGTATGGACCTGTCGAACTCGCCTTGATTTCGACGGCATTTACCTTGGCCAACCTGTGGATCTCAATGCAAGGGAAACAGGCGAAACCAAGTCCGACAATTGAATAACGAATGACCAACAAACCGGCCGGATGCAATCCGGCCGGTCTTTGATCCAGGAGGATCAAGCCATGATATCGATCGTACAACAGGTCAAGCTGGGCCAGGTTGTGGCGAGCAAAGGAGGTCTGGCGTGCGTGTCTGAAATTCAAATTCTGATTTCAGTGTTGCGCCACTCGCTCGGTGACTGGGGTGAACTGGATGAGCAAGACCGGAAAGCCAACGATGCCGCGCTGGAGCACGGTTTCAAATTGACTTCCGTCTATCACGAAGGTGGCGTGTGGTTCTGCATCGTTACAGAGCCGGACCGCTCGGTGACCAACGTGCGGCTCCCCGATGAGGTCGCACCATAGCTCTCAGAGC
>JANNBJ010000137.1:0-17243 GCA_031385325.1 Gammaproteobacteria bacterium
AGTCTTTTCGTTACTCTCGACGCCCTCGCTACGTTCCTTCATGAATAATGCGGGCTAGTGATCCCACTCTGCAGGGTCGGTAGACACCTTCTTCTTCGCGAGCTCGTAAAACTTCGAGGACTGGCTCGCAAGAAGCTGAGCAGGATATCCGGGCGACAAAATCATTCGGTCCAGACACAGGAGGTCATGCATCTCAAGCTGTTCGGCGTTAGCCATATGACCATCAATGTCGCGAATGATTCTGTCCATCAGGCTATCGTCGAAAAAACCTGGCCATCAATACATGTACCCTACGATCTCCGCGCGAGGGTTGATCATGTTTCCGCCGATATCCTTGAAATTCCACCATGGCGCGTGTGCAGCGTCGCCGACATTTTCCGGCACAATTTGCCAGGCATTTACGTCTGACTTCATCGTACGTGCAAGGTAGTTCATCGCTTTCGCAACGAGGCTGTTTTCAGCCGTCGCCCCACCCATGGCGAGCAGTTGCAACGCAACCGTAGTGGCGAGAACGGATGATTCTGCAAGTCTTACATCGGGTTCCAGTGCATTCCCGAAACCGCCGTCCTTGTTGGCATACCGTGTCAACGCATCGTAAAGAGGCTCAGCCTCTCCTCCGATGACATACACGACGGTAGCCTGGTCGACGGCACGGCCGTGCCTTTCCAACCAATGCTCAGCTCTTCTTGTGTTCATGTCGTTTGTCGTCCGAAGGTCAGGGAAAGGCTGGCTCCTCTGCCGCTGCTACCGCCTGGAGAAACATGATTGGGTCGGCCAGGTCGCTCGCAAGACATCAATGATGAGTCTATCTACCTCGTTCCAGATGCGGCAAGCTGCCGCATGAACGGTAGAATCAATCGTGTTGGTGGTGGTGCGAGTCCACGCTGACCTTTTCCACACTGGAATCACGCATGGCTCAATCGGATTCTCCACAGTCGGGCGTACCGCTCACACCTGCGCTGCGCGAACCTGAATTTGGCCAGCGTTACACCACCTTTGCGTTGGGCATGTTGTTGGGTGTGGCAACAGTCAACCTGATTGATCGCTCCATCATCAACCTTTTGTTGGTGCCAATCGCCAAGGACCTGCAGCTCACCGACTGGCAGCTCGGCATGTTCACCGGACCCGCGTTCGGCATCTTCTACGCGCTGTCCCAGATTCCCATTGCACGCATTGCCGATCAGGCAAAACGGGTCAGCATCATCGCCCTTGCACTCGCCTTCTGGAGCACCATGACGATGGTACAGGCGGCAGCCGTGGGTTTTTTGACACTCGCCGCGGCGCGTGCTGCTGTGGCGATGGGTGAGGCAGGCAGCGGGCCGGCATCTCAATCGCTGATCACCGACTTCGTGGCGCCTGAACGCCGCGCCCGAGCCTTTGCGATCTTTGCCTTCCAGCTCCCGGTGGGGGCAGCGATCGGCTCCATGATCGGTGGTTGGGGGCGCGAATACCTCGGTTGGCAAACGGTCCTGCTCATCGTCGGTATACCGGGATTGTTACTGGCCCTTGTGATCTGGCGGTTTCTGAAAGAACCAACCCGCGGGTATTGGCAGACCAGAGTTGAGACCATTCCCAATGCGAGCTTTGGCGAAACCGTTCGCTTCCTTGTGAAACTGCCGGCATTTGTTCACACGGTGATCGCTTACTCGATCTGGGTGATCGCGGTGAGTGCCCAGAGTTTCGACGTGGTGTTCCTGGAACGCAGTTTTGGTCTCGCGCCTTCAAGTATCGGGACGATGATTGGCGCAGCGGGGTTACTGGCGATGACGGGCTATTATTCGGCCGGCTGGATCGCCGATCGGTTGATTGCCGCCCAGTCGCCGTGGGCGCCCAGACTGCCAGCCATCTTTCTGCTCCTGCACCTGGTGGTGGCGTTGGTGTATTACAACTCCGAAACCGCTTCGACCGTCATGGTGCTGGTGATGATCGGCCCGCTGATCCCGGCAACCTTGCCGCTCGTTTTCAATCATATCCAGAGCCTGGCTCCGCCTAACATGCGGGCGCAAGCGGCTGCGTTGTTGCTGACAACCTCGACATTGATTGGCATGAGTATCGGCCCACCACTGGTTGGTTTTCTGTCCGACCAGTTTGCGGTGACCTACGGCAAGGAATCGATGCGTTATGCGCTGATGTGCATGGTCACGGTGGGATGGTTGTGGGCTGCGCTGCACTACTATCTTGCCTCGCGCACCTATGCTGAGGATCTGCTGGCGAAGGAGCGCATGGTCTGATCAGCCAATGTCTATCTTGGAGGCATAAGGCGATCGATTCGGCTTGAAGCGGGTGTCCTGGCAGCGGTTGAAGGGTTATTGCCGAGCATCCCGTCAACCAGAACATCAACACGCCGATGCTGAGAACCACACCGACCTGTTCAGTCACCCGGTCGATCAGGCTTTGGAACGCCATTCACGAAACACCAGGTACGTCAGCGGGCCAAAGGAGCCCGCAACCAGTGTGATCAGCACAAACGGCCAGGCACTGAGCCCGCGCGAAGGGGCATCGTTCACCATCCAGATGCAGGCCAGCACACAGACGATGACCAGATCGACAAATACCTGGGCACCACCCCAACTCTGGAAGTGTGGTTCGAGAATGCCGAAATATCCCACGTCGAGAAGCGCCAATGTCGTCAGTGCAGCGAAGGCGACAACGACTGTGATCAACGTCAACAAGCGGATGGACAAACGATCTCTCCTGAGTGGCTGGTGAGAACGAGATTGCAGTGTCTGGTGCAGTTGCACAATTACCCCGAAGGTCATCACGCCTGCTTCTGACCCAGTCTACTGCGCGCCCTCCCCACTCAACACAGGCTGCTCGATCGGCCATTGTGTACAGGCGCCCGCCTGAAAGGCTGCATAGTCGAGCGATTTGGGAATGTAGAAACCGCGCACCATGCGGCGATACAGACCACAACGTTCTTCTGTATCGACCACCCGGCTATCGGCATCGAGCCTGGCAACCACAGACTCAACGGTGACTGCCTCGTTCGACATCCGTATGCCACCACCAGCCGCCGAATCCAGCACCATGAACTTGTTATCGTCGGGCTGTTCTCCCCATGCCTGCCACTCGGTCAGGTCTCCCTTCAGTCCGCGACCGGGCGCATCGGTATGTGCAAACTCGGTCCAGTACGACTGCATCTGGTCCGAAAGCGTTGATGCCGATGGTTGATCCGCATACATGACATCGGTGAACCAGCCGAGGTCGGTGAAGCCGAACACAAACAGCAGTTCGATCGCGTGGGCGGCGCCGAGCAGCTTGGACAGATCAACCCAGAGCAGCTTGCCCTGCTCGTCCCAGTCGAACCGATAACCGTAGACATCGGTTCGGCCACTGGCTCGCATGGCCGCCAGCGGTACATCACTGCCTTGCGCTTTCCATAACAAGCCGCCGTACTCCCCTTCAAGATCAAAGCCGCGCTCGTCGGTGACACCGACCGGGATCCCCATGACCCGACGTACATGTTTCGAGCCGAGCATTTCGAACAGCTTGGTTTCTTCTCGGTTGGTTCCAGCGATGAAGGGCACATTGTTATAGGCACCCGGTGTTGCGACTGCCTGTAGAGGATCCATGTCGACAATGACATGGCCGTCGCGAATCACCTGTGGCACGTAGTACATTGCCCCGCCGGCGTCGGCACTGAAGATCGAGAGCAATTCGCCTGCGGTCTTGCCACGCAGATAGGATTCGACCTGCGTGCTCGACATGTCGGTCATTGCCGCCTTCGCAGCGGCACGATCGGTGACCTTGCCATCCGCGAGCAGATACCGCAGCACCAGCTCGTTGCTACCTGGAACATGGCGCGGATGGTCATCGGCGAAGCCCTCTGCATCGGCGCGGGGTGTACTCACCAGCACACCGCTCTGTGCGATGGCCTTGTGGAACAATCCCTTGGCCCGGGGTGATAACAAAAGCGCGTACACATCCACACCGCCGGCAGACTCACCGAAGATCGTCACATTGTCCGGGTTGCCACCAAACGCCGCGATGTTGTTCTGCACCCATTCGAGCGCACGAATCGTATCCAGGGTTCCGTAGTTTCCCGATGCATCGTCCGGGTCGGTCGTCTGCTATCGTAACGCCGGATGACTGAACCAGCCGAGTACACCCAGACGATACTGCACGTTCACGACGACCACGTCTCCCGTGACGACCAGGCGCGATGCATCGTAAACCTGCGCACTGCCGATGGAGTTGCCACCACCGTGTATCCATACCATCACTGGTCGACGATCATCACCCTGCGGGATGGCATCGGCAGCAAAGCGTGGCGCAAACACGTCCAGGAACAGGCAATCTTCGTTGCCTTTCACCTTGGTCGCGTCCTGCATGTCCAGCTGCGGGCATTCGCTTCCAGCTGTCAGCGCTTCACGTGTGCCTTCCCAGGCAGCGGGCATCCTGGGAGCGCGCCAACGCAGATCACCCACCGGTGGCGCTGCAAACGGAATGCCTTTCCACACATGTGCGGCACGCGCCGGATGTGCATAGCCGACCATCTTGCCTTGTTCGATCGTGCGCACGGCGGCAGTATCGGTAACCGGAGGTGGTTCATCCGAGCCTCCACAACCGGCGACCACACACATCATGATCATTACCCACAGCACGCTGACTGGAGACCAGCGAGTGTTGTTGCCAACGAACGGGATCTGGCGCGGACTCAGCATGGCGAACGCTCCCCTCAAGGTTTTTTTGGTGCCAGTAACCGAGCCATGCCATCCTTGCCATCGCTCAAAAGGCCTGCCCGACCATAGACAAACAGCTTGTCCCGCGAGTCGGCAATATCCAGGTTACGCATGGTCAACTGGCCGATACGATCGGCCGGGGTGAAGGCCCCTTCACCCCGTTCCATGGTCAGCCGCTCCGGGTGATAGGTGAGGTTCGCACTCTGGGTATCGAGCAGTGAATAGTCATTGCCACGACGCAGTTCAATCGTGACTTCGCCGGTGATGGCACTGGCAATCCAGCGCTGCGCTGTTTCGCGCAGCATCATGGCCTGCGAGTCGAACCAGCGGCCCTGATAGAGCAGCCGCCCCAGTCGTCGGCCGTTGGTGCGGTACTGCTCGATGGTGTCTTCGTTGTGAATGCCCGTCACCAGACGTTCATAGGCAATGAACAGCAAGGCCATGCCAGGTGCTTCGTACACACCCCGGCTCTTGGCTTCGATGATCCGGTTTTCGATCTGGTCCGACATGCCAAGGCCATGCCGTCCACCAATCACGTTCGCTTCGAGCATGAGTGCAACAGGGTCGGTGTAAGTCACGCCGTTGAGTGCCACCGGCACGCCTTCCTCGAAGCTGATCCGAACGGTTTCCGCCTTGACCGCCACTTCATCTTTCCAGAACGCAACGCCCATGATCGGGTTGACGATGCGGATGCCTTTGTCGAGAAACTCGAGGTCCTTCGCTTCATGGGTGGCGCCCAGCAGATTGGAATCCGTCGAATACGCCTTCTCCGCACTCATCTTGTAGTCAAAACCTGCGGCGCGTAGATAGGCAGACATCTCCGCTCGACCACCAAACTCATCCACAAAGGCCTGGTCAAGCCATGGTTTGTAGACCTGCAGATTCGGATTGACCATCAATCCGTAGCGATAGAACCGTTCGATGTCGTTGCCCTTGTAGGTACTGCCATCACCCCAGATGTTCACGTCGTCTTCCCGCATGGCAGCCACCAGCATGGTGCCGGTAACGGCTCGACCGAGGGGCGTGGTATTAAAATAGGTCGCGCCGGCGGTGGTGATGTGGAAGGCACCACTCTGGATCGCTGCAATGCCTTCGGCAACGAGCTGTGCACGCGCGTCGATCAGTCGGGCAAGTTCTGCGCCGTACTCGCGTGCCTTGCGTGGAATGTCGTCATAGCTGGATTCATCGGGCTGGCCGAGATTGGCCGTGTAGGCATAGGGAATGGCTCCTTTGGCCCGCATCCAGTGCAGCGCTGCACTGGTGTCCAGGCCGCCCGAGAAGGCGATGCCAACCTTGGCACCAACGGGAAGAGACTGAAGAATGACTGACACGATGAAGCCTGCTCTGATTGCGGAAAAGGGCGCGATCTTATCATCAGGAGCCTACCCGCCTCAGCCCGGCAGCCGAGCCCCGGGCTTTTTCGTGTCCGAACGTTCCGGATCGGAGTCGAACACCCGAGCCAGTATCTGCTCAAAAGGAAAGGCATCCCCCGGGTCCACCTTCCGACGGCGCGAACGATCACACGGCAACACCCCGTGATCGAGGTCGGAGTGACGCATGATTCCGCCCTGTCCGATGCCACGCCGCCGGACGATGTCCTGCAGCAGCGTGAGCAGCGCCGATAGCTGCGCCTCGCCAAACTGATCGACGCCGTCACCGTCATTGATCAGTTCGACGGCAATGGATCGGCCGCTGAAACTGAGCACGTGGTGCGCCAGCTGGTCTTCGGGGACGCTGGCACGCGCGGTGCCATCCCGATCAATCATGTAGTGAATGCCAAGCACCGGATGTGTTTCGATCTGGCGAAGATTCTCTGCAAGGTTGCCTGCGGGTACCCAGATCGGTAACCCGCTCGATGCATCACAGAATGGACCCCCGGTGGAATGAATGACGATCATGTCGATGGGGTTGGTCCGCACTACACCTGTGCGACGGGCTTCAACCATGGGTGACACCATCAGCACCCACAGGACCAGGACGCTAACGAATCGTCGATTCACGACGAACCCGCAGCACAACATAGATCGCCGCGCTGGCGACCATCAGCGCCGTCAACAGAAACGGCAGCTCCGGCATCAACCCGTACAACCCGGGGCCCATCAATGGTCCGACAATCCATCCTGCCGACGAACACGCAGCACTGATACCCGCTACACCACCCTGCTCTTCCGCTGATACGGCCAACGAGGCTCCGGCACTGAAGCCGGCACCCGCGAACCCCATGCCGAGACCCATGCACACATTGGCAAAAAGAAAGGCATTGAACGACACAAACACCGCCATGATCAGCAGCGCCACGGTTATCAAGGGCAAACCGATACCCAACCAGCCAGCCGGTGGCAATGACACTCGCTGAACGATGACCGATTGTGCCAGCAGACCGGCAACCGCGGACCCCACCATCGTGTAACCAAACGCGCTCGCGCCAGCCGCAGCATCAAGATGCAGCGAATCCTGAATTCGAAACGACAGGGTCTGTTGCACAACCGCCGCGCCCATGAACATGAGGATGCCGGGGATGATCCAGGGCAACAGCCGCGGATCCGTGAACCCGACTTTGGGTCGTGCTAACTGACTCGGCGCCCTTGGTGCGGAAGGCAGATAGATCCACGACAAGACTGCGGCAACCGCGACACAGGCCACGGCCAGTAAAAACGGCGCAAGCAACGAGACCATCGCCAGCAGCCCGCCGATGGCAGGACCGGCGATGGATCCCAAGTTGTTTGCCGCGCCGATCCGCGCGAGGCCCTTGGCGCGACTGCCGGCGCCGGTAATGTCTGCAACGTATGCACCGGCCGCAGGTTGGGAGGCGGACATAAGGGTCGCCTGGGTCATGCGCGCAGCGATCATGCACAGCCATGCATAAAAGGGTGCCATCAACCCTTCCAGTGCAAACCAGAAGCTGGCCGCAAACAGCGATCCACCGATGACATAACCGAGCTGGCCAATCAGAAAGACCTTGCGGCGGCCGATTCGATCACTGGCGCGTCCCCAGTAAGGCCCCGCAAAGAAGAACACCAGCGAAGACGCCGCGATGATCGCGCCAACCTGAATCTCCAGCAGACCCACCTCGCGGCCGATCGAGGGCAACACGGCAAACATCGCACTCTGCCCCATCGCCTGTGCGGCGATACTGCCGCAAAGCAGGAGATAAACCCGTCGATGGGAAATGGCCGCGCTGTGCGGCACTGCGTCAGACATCCATGACTCCGGCCAAGCTAAGTGACTCCGCGGGCCATGAGGGCCTGGGTAAAAGTCGCGCAGTCTAGCAGTCGCAATCGCTAGATTTTCAGGTGATCATCCAGCGATTCGAAGAAACTGATGACCTTGTTGAACTGTTGCATCGAGCTCAGGTGCCGGCTCTCGCTGCTGGTTGCCTGTGGTGGTCTGAAACCGATCGACAGCTGCATCGGGTAACGCGGAAAGTCACTGATCAGGGTGCGCAGACACTGACAAGCCCGCACATCGAGAATGAGGTTCAGCAGTAGCAGATTGTCCCCGATATCTTCAAATTCGCCCTGCTCGATGAGATCGAGAATGTCCGGGTTGCATAGCGCAGTTTCGATCTCATCGACAATCCAGGTCTTGCGCAGCAACTGCTCGCGCACATGTTCCGAGCGCAGCGCCGCGATCAACGCCTGCGCACCCCGCACCGGCAATGATTGCAGCAGATTCCAGCCGATCCTGAACAGGCCGACTACGCCCGGCTGTTCCTCGAGCGACTTTTCGATCACATCGAAACGGTCAACAGGTCGCTGGGTTTCCTGCCCGGCAAGCAGGTAGTCCAGACCGAGATTGGCACACGCAAGGGCCGCCTGCGCCGCTTCATCTTCCTTGAAACGCGCGCCTCGATACCAGCTGCCTGCGATCAATACGTTGGCCAGGAACACCAGTTCACTGAGCCGGCTGGTGAACGCTGCCGGGTTGGTCATCAACAGACGATCCAGATACGACTGCAACGGCAGAACAGTTTCCTTGCTGTCAGCAGGGCCGGTGAGCAGCAGTGGTTTTTCATCGCCGATGATCTGAGCATCGGCCAGCGCCGTTTCGAGCGCACGCAGTTCGCTCGGTGAGACCACCGACCGATCGAGCTCGTCTTCGGCTTCAGCTGCGGTTTCCGCGTTGGTCTGCTCATCCTTTGGGACTTGCGCATTGAGCTGTTCGAAGTAACGCTGACTGATCGGGTCATAGCCGGTCTGTGTGCATAGTTCTGTCAGCGCCGTCAGCCGCGTTGATTTCAGGAATCTGGCCGCCATGGGAGGTGTGACATAACCGCTGCGTTCACGTTTTTGTTCGCGCTCGAAGGTTTCGTCTTCGAGCAGCGCCTGGCCGTCGTCGGCATACCCCAGCACCGTAGGTGCATTGCAACATCGCGCAAGAACCCGCTGCAGGAATTCAGCGTCTTCGTCCTGCATGCCTTCCAGCGCCGTCTGGATGCTCTCCCACTCATCTTCATGGCGGGCAACCACCACGTAGTCACCGAAGATCAGGAACCCTTGACCTCGTTCGGACAACTGGCATAACACGCAGGCGCACGGAGGCGGATCCTGGTGCTCAGCCGCGACGCTGGCTTCGAACACGGTGATGAGCGGCGAGAAATTGAGAACCACAAACGTATCACCCAACTCCATGAGTCGATCGACGGCAAAAGCGGTGCCGACTTCCAACAACACATCGAGCCACTCGATGAATTTATCCGGGCGGAGTGTTTCCGCCTGGCCGGGTACCAGCGTCTGCCAGAGCGACTCTTCAAAGACTTCGCGCAATTGATTGGTGGTCGTCAACGCCACCAGACTGCCGGCATCACGCACGCCTACGTGTTCGATCAACCGCTTCAGAACGGGCGACGGTAGTTGACGTACAAATGCCGGTAACGCCGGACTGTCAGTGAGGGTTCGCAGTAACTGCCTGGATGCCTGAAGACGAGTGACCGGGCGACGGCTTGGCATGAAGCACCTTCCGAGCTGAGTCGGATCAGGAGACGGGTTGGGCGTTGTACGCCGCTCCCGGCCAACAAACCAGTCTGTCAGGTCCGAACGAGGCTTGTTACACTGAGGTCCTCACGAGGTGCCTGCTCTACCGATGGGATACGCAGACGAAGCAGTCGCTCCCCCCGTCAACCCCATTCCAGCCCGCGCCCGAAGTTCTTCCGTTGTTTCACCCGGACCATCCGGCCGCCAACCCGGCGCACGCAGCAGAAAGCCAAGTGCTTCCCCCACCGTGCGTGCACCGGACATGTCCTGAAACAAGGTGATCCACGGAGTAAGTTCAATGCGCAGCGGGTTATAACTGCGTATCGGTTTCACCCAGCCATAAATGCAGGGTTCGTCCTCGCGCTCTTCGATGTAGGTACCAAACAGTCGATCGAAGACAATCAGGACACCACCATAGTTGGCATCCAGATACCGCAGATTGGACGCGTGATGAACCCGATGCGCCGAAGGCGTATTGAGAACGCGTTCAAGCCAGCCAAGCTTCGGAATCCAGGTGGCGTGAATCCAGAACTGGTACAGCAGGTTGATGCCCACTACGGTCAGCACGACAGTCTTGTCAAAACCAAGCCAGACAAGGGGTGTGAAGAAAATGGAGGCACCTGCGAACTGACCAAACCAGCCCAATCGATACGCAGCCGATAGATTCAGCTGGGTTGGTGAGTGATGTATCGAGTGGTTGACCCAGAAAAATCGAACCCGATGCGCGGTACGGTGAAACCAGTAGTAGAGAAACTCCTGGCCGAAAAAGAGGATCAGCAGGGAGGACACGGAGTTCAGTTCAAGATTGAACAGGCGGTGCTCTTCCGCCAAGGCGAAGGCAGGCGCGGCGAGTGTGATCGGGATCAGCCGCACCAGTCCGCGACCGACCTGATCGAGCAGGCTGACGCCCATGGCGCGCCAGTCGTAGTCCTCGATGTCAGGTGGATTTATCGGGCCACCCGCGATCAGATTTTCTCGCCGTGCACGAATCCGCCGAGCGCGCCAGGTCAGCACCAGCGCTTCCGCCAGTGAAGCCAACAACACAAAGGGACCAGCAACAAGCAGGACGACGGTAAGTTCCGGCATGGCAGCAGTCTTCAACCTCAGTTACGATGCAATCATGATATGAGCAATGCTCATGTTTACAAACTCGCGTTTCCAGAACCGTAGAGCTCGCATGAAAACTTCAGATAATCAAACAGTTACGCGAAGATCGCCACGACAGGATCGGGCGGTGGCCAAGCTCGAACTCATGTTCGAAGCGGCCTTGCGGATCCTCGAGGCGGACCACCTTGGTCCATTGACCACCAATCGCATCGCGGCGGTCGCAGGCGTCAGCATCGGCACGTTGTACCAGTACTTCCCGGACAAGGATGCGTTGCTGCTCGCATTGGTGAAACGCGAGGTCGCCAGAACCTTTGATCGTCTGGGCACGATCACTGACTCTGTGAGTGACGTCTCGCCTCACACCCAGGTGCGCGCCGCGGTTCGGATCATGCTCTCGGCTCTGGACGGCCGATTGCATGCACGCAAAAAGCTCCTGCAGGCACTGGCCAGCGGCGGGCAGGCGCACCTGATCGATGAAGAGATCATGACGCATGGGCTGAACTTCATGACAACCTCGTTTTCTGCCACGGGGCCATTGGCAGGATTTGTCCCGAAGCTCGATTTCATCCAGCGTTTTGTACTTGCCCGCGCGGTGAGTGGTGCCTTGCGCGCAGCCCTGCTTCATGACGAAAACCTGTTGCAGGACCCAGGCTTCGAAGACGCCCTGTGCCGATTGATCCTCGGTTATCTGCGGGCCGAGCGGGATGTGGCAAGCGCGGACGCAAACGTATCCGCTATGATTCCTGAACCTGGTTCGTCTGGAAGCACACATGACACGACGTCTCGTTGATCTCTCCATCTTTCTGGAAAACGACGTTGCCTCCGATCCGCCGGGCATGGCACCGAAGATCCGCTATTTCACTCACGAAAATACGTTCGCGCAAATGGCGCCGTTTTTCCCGGGACTACGCAAGGAAGATCTGCCAGACGGTGAAGGCTGGGCGGTGGAAACGGTTCAGCTCTCCACCCACAACGGCACCCATCTCGATGCGCCCTATCACTTTCACAGCACCATGGATGCCGCACTTGGTGAGAAAAAAACTGCCCTCACCATTCATGAAGTACCTCTCGATTGGTGTTTCCAACCCGGCGTGAAACTGGACTTTCGACATCTTGCCGACGGTTATGTCGTTACCGCTCAAGACGTGGCCGCCGAACTGGACCGAATCGGTCACACCCTGTCGCCACTCGAGATCGTCATGATCAATACTCGCGCCGGTTCGCATTATGGAAATCCCGATTACGTGTCTGCGGGATGTGGCATGGGTTACGACGCCACCATGTACTTGCTGGAACGGGGCGTGCGCCTCACCGGCACCGATGCCTGGAGCTGGGACGCCCCGTTTGTACATACCGCGGGCAAGTACGCGGAGTCGAAGGATGCTTCACTGATCTGGGAAGGCCACAAAGCCGGCCGTGACATTGGTTATTGCCACATCGAAAAACTGCACAACCTGGAGTCGTTGCCCGGCAACGGATTCTACGTGTCCTGCTTTCCGCACAAGATTCGTGGCGCATCTGCCGGGTGGACACGAGCCGTGGCAATCTTTGATGACGCCCTGCAGGCGTCCAAGGGCTGACAAAGTTCAGGGCTCGCGATAATCCCTGACCGCCTGACACAAGGACTTGATCGCAGCAGGCTCCATGGTGCGACCGAGCTCAGGTCGATGCATCATCCAGCCAACAATGGCCAGACGTCTGACCAGCAGGAAGGTGGGGATCATCCTTGTCACGACCTCGGGCAGTGGCCGCCGGCTGCGATATCCGCGAAACACAGCGTCCTGAATATTGCTGAAGCTATTCGCTGTCCGATAGGGCAGTAGCGCGACCGCAAGATCGTAGGCATGCCAACCGAAGCCAGCATCGTCAAAGTCAATCACCGAAAGCGTCGACCCTTGCACCAGCAGATTGTACGGGTGCAGGTCAGCATGAATGACGCTGTACGTCTCGGGCGACTGGTCGAGTCTGCTCAAGACTGCGTGCAGGCGTGCGCGTGCTTGTGAAAAGAGCCCGGACTGTTCCACGTTGAACGCAGGATGCTCCCAGAACCGTCCCCAGAATGGCGCTTCACCAATCAATCCATCAGCGTCCAGTGAATGTCGCTTGAATGCCGCCGGCACCGTCCACCCGCTGGCCTGATTGTGCATCACGGCGATCAACGCCCCGAGTTGACCGAACCAGCGATCAACCCGTTCCAGGTCTTCCAGAAATCCGCTCTGGGCTTCGATCTGATCACCCATCACTTCGCCATCGGCCCATTGTGCGAGACCCGCATGCCGCCACTCGGCGCTATCCCCGATTTGCACGGTTGCATACTCCGCACCACTTACCGTGCGGATGCCTTGTGGAACACCGATGCCCGATTCGTCCAGGGCGCGTATCCATAAACGCTCGGCATTCAGTTCTTCCTGCGTGTGATAACCAGGTCGATGCAGGCGCAGGACATAACGCGCACCACCTGCATCGGTGACGCGCCACGTGATGTTCTCTGACACGTTGATCAAATCCAGTGATTTAACCGTCACAGGAAAGGAGCCAATCGCCTCTCTGGCTGCCGCCAGATAACGCGCCTGCGTCTGGCTGTCGGTCATCCCTCCGACTCGAGGGTTGCATCGAAGGCAGCCAGGAACTCATCCGCATCCGCTTGTGAAAACACCAGCGGCGGGCGGATTTTCAGGACATTGCCCAGGGCACCTGCATTGCTGGTTAAAAATCCACGTTTCTTCAACTCGTTGGCAAAAGCCACCGCACGCTCGACATCTGGCTCCTTGACTGCCTTGCTCTTCACCATCTCTATGCCGATGAACAGCCCCTGACCACGCACGTCGCCAATGAAGTCATGACGAGGTGCTCGCTCGGCGAGTTTTTCGGTCAGCGCCGAACCAACAACGTCGGCATGGCGGCGCAAATCCAGCCGCTCGATTTCATCAAGCACCGTCATGCCGACGGCAGCCTGCAGGGGCGATGATGCAAACGTGTTGAAGTATCGTGTGGCGGCGCGGAATCGCCCAACAATGTCCTGGCTGGACGCGGTTGCTGCGAGTGGCAATCCATTACCCATCGGCTTGCCGGTGACCACGATATCCGGGGTGAAGCCCGTCACTTCGTAACCCCACCAGTGACCCGTGCGGCAATACCCGGCCTGAACTTCATCGGCGATGATCAACCCACCGGCGGCGCGCACACGCTGCGCCGCTCGTGCCATGAACCGAGCCGGCACATTCGGCAGGCCTTCATTGGCAAAGATCGAGCAGACGATCAGACAGGCAACACCTGCACCGCTGGCTTCGAGCTTCTCGATCGCGGAGTCAATCCGTTGGAGATAGGCATCAACGAGCGTGCCTTCGTCCACACCTGCCATGAGCGGACGATAGAGATCAGGGAACGGAAACGATGCAATTTCGGGGTTGGTGGTCGACTTTCGCCGCCCGCCACTCAGCATCCCGACCACTTCGCTGTTGCCGTGATACGTCGCATCGCTGAACACGATGCCTCGCTTGCCGGTGGCGATGCGCGCCATGCGTAGTGCGGCTTCGTTGGCTTCAGTTCCAGAACAGCTGAAAACAACTGACTCAATCTGCGGTCCATGCAAACCAGCCAGTCGTTCTGCGTATTCGACGATGCCTTCGTGCAGGTAACGGCTGTGCACATTCAGCGTGGATTGTTGTCGGGTCATCGCTGCAACTACGGCAGGATTGGCATGGCCAACACAGGGCACGTTGTTGTACATGTCGACATAACGGCGGCCATCTGCATCAAACAGATGAGCCCCATGACCTCGAACGATATGCAGGGGCTTCTCATAAAACAGCGCGGCCCCTTTACCGAGTGCACGATCACGTCGGGCCAGCAGGGATTCATCGGTCATGGGACTAACAGCCTGTCGGACTTGAGACTGATCTACTGCGCCGGTGGGACGAGCGGTCCATTTTTCCCCGATTCCTCGTTGCATAGTTCCACTATGCGCCTCGAAATCGTGCAAAACTAGCCTCGCTCTCCCACCCGGCTCGCGACGATCGCTCAAGTCCGACAGGCTGCTAGCCTCCTCGCGGCAGAATTGCGAAATGGGTGATGACACGTTCCATCTTCAGGATCACATCAGAACGGCGTCAATCCGGATTCATCGACCGACCTGTGCGCAGCTCGCGCAGACAAGGCGTCAAACAGAGTCTTCAGGTGTGGGCGTCGAGCCGGCGATAACCACGCAAAATTCGTCCCGCGATCGGTGAGTTCCCAGAACTGCTGTCGATCATCGGTTTCCATGCCGACCCGCAGTCGCTCCAGGCGTTCCAGTCGTTCCGTTGCGAGGTCCTCGACTATCCGGTCGGCTCGCGCCTGCCAGCCACGTTGCAGAAATCCCGTCGCCAACTGAATCTGTGCACGCCGTACACCGAGCAGACTCTCTACCTGATCTTCGGCCCGCGCCTCCTCATCAAGGTCGAGCAGGATATCGAGTAGCGGATCAACGGCGTCGAGTTGTTTGTCAGCAGCCTCCTCGATGAGCTCCACAAGATCATGGGCAGCGGTTTCGAGCAGAAACGTCAGCCCCATTTTCTGCGCCAGCCGCCCATACTCGGCAATGTAGGCCGCGATCTCGATACTCGTCCGTGCGCCATTTTGTTCCAGCTGATGTCCCGCAATCTGCCGGTACAGGTGCATCACATAGTAGTTGGTACGCACATCCCGGCTGCTGAGCGTGGTTCGCAGGTAGCTGTTGAATGTACGCAGCGCAAGCTCGAGCAACTCAGGCCGGGTATTGCCCAGTTCCATGGCGATGCGACCCGTATTGATGCCGATCAGATAGGCCACGTCCCTGGCCTGTGGCGACGCCTGACCCATCAACGCGACATAGCGGCGGAATATTTTTTGTTCCAGCCAGGTGCCTCGTTCTCGAACTTCCTGCACGTACTCTGGCGCCAGCGCAATGAAGTCAGGATCTTCAGCAACCGCTCCGGACACCACAAACCAGGCAGCCGGCATGTGTGCGCGCTCCATCGCATAGTCGAACAGCAAGGTCGCCATGGCATTGACCGACGCCATGGCGATGCTGCGATCACCTTGTTGCAGGGCACTGCGGGTGACGTCCTGCAATTCATCGATGGCTTCCAGAACACGGCGCTGGTCCCGTTCAATGTGCCGGCCATTCACTTTCTGAATGACGCCATACGCATCCTTGCAGATCCGCTCGATGACGCTGACCGGCGACAGGAAAGTGAACACAAAATACATGTACGGAACCAGCAGCAGGAGACTGAGCGTGCCGAGCCCGAGGGTCAGCACGAATCCGGCCTGCGGTATCAGGGCATCCGGGTTGGCATCGCTCATGAACACCACGGTCCACACGCACAGCACGGTGGTGATCACCAACAGACCAAGAACGACGAGGTTGACCGGTTCGCGCAGGAACAGTCGTGTGATCTCATGGCTATAACGGTTGGCGGCCAGTTCGACAACGATGGCCACCACCGTGACTGCCACCGCCAGCACTGCAGCCAGAACCTGCGCGAGGTTGCCGAGCACGGTTTGCGCCCGCTCGACCTCATAGGCGCGCAACCAGGCCGCAAGACTCTGTGGCGTAGACCCATCAAGCATCGTCTGCAGGGTGAACAGACCAACGCTTGCCAGGCACAACAAAACAAACAGCAGGAATGGTCTGGCCACTGGTCGCTGTTGAGATGTCTTGAGCAGACTCTTCATCCCGTCTCTTTCTCATTCCGCATTCGAAAATCCAGTCATCGACCCAGCGCAGACTCCACCGAAGTGAAGATGTTCCTATTGGGCAACAAAACCGCCATCGACGGATAACACCGCCCCCTGACAAAGCGCTGAGTCATCGGACGCAAAAAAGTAGATCGCACCAGCCACTTCTTCGGCGGTACCCATCCGCCCGATGGGCATGACACCCCGCAGCATTTTTTGCGCCTCGGCTTTGTCGGGCATCAGATCGGTCCATCGCTCCATCATCGGTGTGGCAATGACGCCCGGGCACACACAGTTGAAACGCACACCGCTCTGCGCAAGTTCAATGGCAATGTCCTTGGTGAAGACAACCAGGCCACCCTTGGCGCTGCCATATGCGGTGGAGAGCGGGAACCCAACCAGACCATTGAGTGATGACACGTTGATCACACTGCCACGACCGGCCTTGACCATGTGTGGGACGACATGTTTGCAGAACAGCCATGGACCTTTGAGATCGGTGTCCAGCACACGATCCCATTCTTCGACCGTGGTCTGGTCATAACTGCGATTCAGTTCTGACCCTGCATTGTTGACCAGCACGTCCACCCGCCCCCATCGACGTATGGCCGCATCAGCGACTTCCTTGACTGCGAGTTCGCTGCCAACATCGCACTGAATCGCACAGACCTGCGAGCCGAGGATTTGTGTCAGGTTCTGCGCACCGGCGAGATTGCGATCAGCAATCATCACCTCCGCGCCTTCCTGCACAAAGCGGCGGACCACCGCCTCGCCAATACCA
>JANNBJ010000203.1:0-10920 GCA_031385325.1 Gammaproteobacteria bacterium
GCTCTCGATCAGCTGATGACGGCCGAGCGACAGGACTTCGGCATCCCGGCCACGGATCAGTTGCACACCGGCGCATTCCACGGCCCGACGCCGTCCAGCATTCCCGGCGGCCAATTGATCACCACGAAGGGTCTGTCTGCACTGGTGCAAGGTCAGCAGACGCCCTACTTCCTGTTTGATGTGCTCGGCGGACCTGAGACGCTGCCAGGTGCCATGCCATCCGCGTGGCTGGCACAGGCCGGTTCATTCGACGATCCAATCTCGCAGCAATTCAGCCAGATGCTTCGTCAAGGTACCCAAGGCAGAACGGACATCCCGCTGATTTTCTATTGCCTGTCGACACAATGCTGGATGTCGTACAACGCTGCACTGAGGGCCATCAAGCTTGGTTACACGAACGTGCTGTGGTATCGAGGAGGCATCGAAGCGTGGAAGTCGGCTGGGCTGCCGATCCAGCCCGCGCCACAAGGTTATCCGCCGCAACAGGGAGGGTTCCCACCATCGAGCCAACCCGGCCAGCCAGCACAACCGCCTCAACCCGGTACACCACCTCAGCCTGGTTATCCCGGCCAGACCGGTGCACCTCCACAACCGGGCTATCCACAACAGCAGGGTTACCCGCAACAACAGGGTTACCCCCAGCAACAGCCCTATCCGCAGCAGCGATAGCACGTCGAAAGACCACGGAACTCAGTCTGCGTGTCATAAGCACCGCCACTTGGGTAAAGTTGGCCCAAGGGAGGAAACCATGACAGAACAGCTTTCAATCGCTCGCGGCAAAATGGTTCCGGGTGACGCTCGCTGCCCCGGAGAATCCGTGCAAGACCTTCTGGCACGCGACAGTCGCAACGTGCCGGACTACCTCACCACGCATTCCTACGAGTTTCTTGGCGATGAAGACATCCCGTACAGCCGGTACGTCTCTCGCGAATTCCATGATCTGGAAATCAGGCATCTGTGGCCACGCACCTGGCAATGGGCCTGCCGTGAAGAGCACATTCCTGAAGCCGGCGACTACCACGTTTATGACGTTGGCCCCTACTCCGCCATCGTCATGCGCACGACCGAAGGCGCAATCAAGGCGTATCGCAACTCCTGCATGCATCGTGGCACCAAACTGAAGCCGTCCTTTTCCAGCGGGCATGCAGCATCGATCCGCTGCCCCTATCACGGCTGGGACTGGCATCTCGAAGGCACCATCAAAGCGTTCCCCTGCGAGTGGGACTTCCCGCACGTCGAGCCAGACAAGGTGTCACTGACACCGGTTCGAGCGGAATGCTGGGGTGGTTTTGTTTTTGTGAACTTCGACCAGAACGCCGCGCCACTGGCACAGTATCTGGGCGCGATGACGGCCCACATCGACAACGCGGTGTTCGCAGACCGCTACATCGCACAACACGTGCAGAAGGAACTCAACTGCAACTGGAAGATTGCGTCCGAGGCGTTCCTCGAGGCGTACCACGTGATGGAAACCCACTCGCAGCTCAGCCGCACCAACGGTGATGCCAACACCCAGTACGACTTCTATGGCGATCACATCAGCCGGCTGATCAACGTCGCGGGCACACCCAGCAGTTTCTGCAAGGAAGAACTCTCCGAGCAGGACATTCTCGATCTGTTCCTGGTGGGTGATCGATCCGAGGTCAGTGACAAGCTCATCGTTCCACCCGGTGGCACCGCTCGACGAGTGATGGCCCAGTTCTTCCGGGACAATGTGGCGAAAGCGGGTCAGGACATCTCAGGCGTCAGCGATTCGGAAATCGTCGACTCCATCGCCTACTTTGTATTCCCTAACCAGCAGTTTTTCGTGGGGCACACTTTCCCCATCGTCTACCGCTTCCGGCCGCTCGGACAGGCGCACGATCGCTCGTTGTTCGATCTGATCCTGCTCAAACCCCGGCCCAAAGACGGCACGCCCGTTGAGCCCGCAGAACCCTATTGGCTGAAAGCCGAAGAGTCCTACACCACCGTGCCGGGCATGGACCCGTATGTCGGTCATGTGTTCGACCAGGACACCGGCAACATGCAAGCCGCGCATGAAGGCGCGCTCACTGCACTCAAACCCGGTGCGACACTCGGCAATTATCAGGAAATACGAGTCCGCCACTTTCATCGCACGCTGATGAAGACCCTGGACGTCACAGACAAGGGAGCAAACGCATGAGTACGGTTCTGATCACGGGCGCCGCACGGGGCATTGGCTTTCAACTGGCACAGCAGTACGCACAAGCCGGTGATCGTGTGCTTGCCACATGCAGGTCACCCGAGAAAGCGACGCAACTGAACGCTGCTGCAGCAGCATCGGGCGGCCGATTGACTGTGCACAGAATGGAGGTTGGTGACAGCGCTTCCGTTCGGAGCTGCGCCGCCGCCATCGGCAACATGCCCATCGACATCCTCATCAACAACGCCGGTGTCTGGGGCGGGCTCGACACGCAGACTTTCCAGAACATGGACTATGACAACTGGGCGCACGAGTTGAATATCATGGCCATGGGACCGTTTCGCGTAATCCAGGCATTCATGCCAAACGTACTGGCGGGCGCAGGACGGAAGATCATCACCATCTCCAGTCAGACCGGCGCACATGCCTACGACCACCTGATCGGCTACTCCTATGCCAGCGCAAAAGCAGCCGTCAACCGGCTGATGACCGGCCTTGCGACGGAATACAAGGACCAGGGCGTGATCATCGTGCCACTGCATCCAGGCTGGGTAAAAACCGAAATGGCGGGCGACGTGGCCGACATCTCGCCACAGGAAAGTGCGGAAGGCGTGCGACGCGTGATCGCCGACATGACGATGGCCAACACCGGCACCTTCCTCAAATGGACCGGCGACATTCATCCCTGGTAATTGACAAGCCATCCCACCAGAACCAATAACACCTATACCAACGAATCAACGAATCAACGAATCAACGACTGGAGCACGCAAACGATGAACGCAGGCTACAACCCGGAGTTCAATCCCACCGGTATCGAAGGCGGCGTGGACACGAACACCCTGCCCTGGATCACCCTGCCCCAGGCACCGGGCATGTCCATCAAACCACTGCGCGCCAGCAGCGAGAGCGGCATGTTCTCCATCATCGTGCAGCTGAAGGCCGGGACCACACTCACCGGCCTCGTCCACCTCGGCGCCATGGATATGATCCTGCTGTCCGGTTCGATGACCTACGGCGAAGGTCCGCTGGCAAGCACGCTTGAGCCCGGCATCTGGGGCTATATCCCTGCCAACGCACGCATCAATCAGCTGACCGCGAACACGGATACCGAGTTTCTCGGCAACTACTATGGCCCTGTCGCGTTTCTCGGCAGCGACGGCAAGAGCGTGACAAGCCTCCTCACCGCGCTCGACGTACTCGCGGCAGCCCGTGATCGTGGTGTCACGCTGATCCCAAACACCCTGGCCGAATGCATGGCCCCTCGACCGCGCGCCTATCAAGGCCCTGCAGAACCACTCGCCATCACGGGCTCCGATTCAAAGGCCCTGGTCGATGAAGCGGCTGCCATCTCCGCATCCGGCAGCAAATCGACCAATCCGCACTTCGTGGATACGCGGACGGTCCCGTGGATCGAAAACCCGGGCCTGCCGGACCTTGCACTCAAGGTGCTGCGAGTGAGTGAAGAAACCGGCATCACCACGCTGATCGTCCGGCACAACGGCGTCGCAGGCCCGCACTATCATCTCGGCGCTGCCGACTTCCTCATCCTCCGCGGACGCATCGGCTATCGCGCCGGTCCACCTGACGGTTACGGTCCGGGGGTGTGGTTCTACGAACCCGCTGGCGCACGACACGAATCAACCCAAAGGGTCAGTGCCGACGACCTGATCTATACCGCCAATGTCTACGGTCCCGTGCAGTTCGACGACGGCCCGGGCACCCCGATTGCCGCCGTGCAGTCATGGATGCAGTACAAGGAGATGGCCGACGGCGCCGGTGTCAAACTCGTGCGCAATACGTTTGCGGGGGATGCGTCGTTGCTGGCGTGGGCGCCTTTGGGGTCGGCGGGGGTGAGGTTGTAAAGAAGAGAAGAACAACCATCTGAGCAAGATATGTCGGAGAAATTCAATTTTTTCGACATATCCTCACGATGTGTAGAGACAGCCGACACATGCCTCAGGAAACCTGAAGTACGAAGCCAGAAGCAGTTGGAGTAGGAAAACTCTGATTTGTCACTCCACCATTTTTCATACGTGAAACGCAGGGCTTCTTTGCAAAAGACAGGGCGAGGAGACGTCCAGGCTCCGACCTCTACAAGTCGCTGCAGCGACTTGCTTGGACTTGATTGATTCGCAGGAGCGAATTAATCAGAGTTAACCTAAAAATCGTACTCAATCTCCAGAGACAGCGACGTATTCCGAAACCCGTCCTGTCGATTGTGCGCAATCCCGAGTGATGCACCCATGCCACCAAGATGCCGTGCAGAGAGACTCGCACCCATGAGGAAGCCCGTCTTCGACTGATCATAACCTTCAGTCGTAAACGCATAACGTGATCCGACAAAGGTGGACGCGCTGCGCGGTCGATCCGCCGCAACAAGCCACTCGACGCCAATCAAGCCACCCACGGACCACACCCAGTCACCCACGGGCCACAGGGTGCCTCCATTCAGACTGGCACCCGCCAGCCACTGATTCTGATCGGCCGTGCGTACTTCGATACCTGCCAGCCCAGAAGATGTTTCGATGAAGTTGTCAGTGGAGACTCGAATGTGGGTGAGCGAAAACCCGGGGCTCAGAAAACTGCGGTCACCGATATCGAAGTCGCGGCTGGCAGCCACATTGAAAATCCATTCCGTTGCATCGATGTTTGCATCGAGCACAAGCCTGCGCGTGACATCACCTCGACCGAACAGGAATACCCGCGCCTGATCCGTTTCATGATCACGCATCGCGACGCTGCCGGACAGGCGATAGTCGCCAAGAGACAGTCGGCCGAGCACCTGAATGTCCGTGGCCTTCGACTCATCTTTGTCCTGGCCGGTTGTATCGACATCGTAGGCGCTCCGTCCTAACGATACACCAGCAGTGAAAATGTCCGTGAGACCACGCTCGATACCGAGTTGCACGGAGCGGGATTGCGCATCGTAGGCCAGTACGTTGGTGGATGCAGATCGACTGCTATCCCCGACTCCGCTCGACAGCCAGACCAGCGTCGAACGTTTTGGATTGATGGCCTCGAGCGCCTGTACGTCGAAAGCCCGCCCAGGAAAGAACAGTGCGCCGGTCACATACAGAGGTAACAAAAACGGCTCTGGTCGGATTTGGCCTGCACGTCGCATGGTTGTAGTCCCGGGTCGTCGGATCTGTATCGAGGAGTTTATGTCAGCCGGTTGCAACGACGAGGTGCCTGCGCCTCACCAGAACCAACCTGAAGTGTGACTTCGGTCACACTGTTGCCGACTTTCGAATTTTTTTGCACGGCGTGTCAACCAATCTCGTCACCATGCGTTCCTGTCTATGGGAACACCCGAAACTCAAGGAAAACCAGGATCATGAAATCACTCAAGTTCATCACCGTCGTCACCTTCACGGGCCTGCTGTCCGCAATGTCGGCCAACGCAGAACCGGGTGATGCCATCAACGAACATCTCGATCGCAAAGGCGATCGCATCGAGGATCGCCTCGACCGTAAAGGCGACATCATCGACAACCGCCTGGATCGTAAAGCCGCTGTGGCTGAAGCCAACGGTCATGAAGCCGCGGCACGTCACCTGGATCGCAAGGGCGACCGGATCGATAACCGGCTGGATCGCAAGGGTCATCGCATCGACCGCAAGCTTGATCGCAAGGGTGACCGGATCGATCGTCGGAATTAGACAGAGCTCTCCCCCGGGATGACGCTTTCCCCCAGAAGCGTCGTCCTGTTTTTTATCCCTTTTTTCAACACGGCAAGTCAAGCCGTCCATCCCAACAAGAGATTCAACATCATGCAAACGAACTGGTTAAGTAGTTGCCGCCGTAACCTGGCGGTATTTTCCAGCGTCGCACTTCTATCACTCGCCGGTTGTGGTGGTGGTGGTGGTTCGGCCGCCGCCCCTGCGCCAGCGGGTCAGGCACCATCCGGTCAGGCACCCGTCCAGGACAATGGTGAACTGCTCTTCGCCATTACTGATGCCGAGGGAGATTTCGTCTCCTATCTGGTCGACGTGGTCGCGATCGAACTCAAACGCACCAACGGTGACATCGTCAATGTGTTGCCAACTCGCACGCGCATCGACTTTACCCAACTGGCTGAGCTGACAGAACTACTGAGCGTCGCCAGCGTGCCAGTGGGCAACTACGACAAGGTGTCACTGCGTCTGGACTACACCAACGCTGAAGTCATGGTGCAAAACGCCGCCGGCGAGCCGGTAACGGCGAATCTGAGGGATGTAAATGGCAATGCCGTCACGATCCTGGACGTCGAGCTGGAACTCACTGGCAACGACATCATCCGGATCACGCCACGCAGCTTGCGGGCCATGAGTCTCGACTTTGATCTCGATGCTTCGAATACGGTCGATCTGTCGACCAACCCGCCAACGGTTCGAGTTGAACCGGTCCTGCTGGCTACCTCCGAGCTGGAAGCCAATCGGGAACACCGTGTTCGTGGCCTGCTGGATACCGTTGTCGAGGCCGATGGCAAAGTGACCCTCAAGGTGCGCCCGTTCCGACATCGTACCGGTTCGTTTGGTTCCACGACGTTCACCATGACGACGGATGCGGACTATGAAATCGATGGTGACAGCCTGGAGGGCAGCGCTGGCCTGGCTGCACTGGCAGGCAAGCCGAAGGACACGCCGGTGGTTGCGCACGCGTTTGTTCGTGATGGTGCACTGCGGGCGGATCGCCTGCTGGCCGGAACCAGCGTGCCATGGGCGAATGTAGAAGTGGCACACGGTGTGGTGACTGCACGCAGCAGCGACCGCCTGACGCTCTCCGGTGTGGCAATCTCCACGCGGGAGGGACGTTTCGAGTTCCGTCGCAGCGTCACTGTTCTGGTCGGCAATGACACGGCGGTGAGTGCACCGGGTCTTGCAACCGAAGATCTGGATCAGTTGTCGGTATCCGTGGGTCAACGTGTTGCCGTGAGTGGCAATCTGACCACCGACAACAACCTCGACGCGACGGCAGGTCGTATGCACATGCAGATGAATCGCATCGCAGGCCAGGTAGTGGGCGCTAATCCGCTGGTCGTTGACCTCGAGTTCCTGAACGGTCGACGGCCTTCCGTGTTCAACTTTGCCGGCACCGGTATCACCACTGGCGATGATGCCAACCCAGACCGTTACGAGATCCGTAGTGCCAATGGCATCGCCGACGAGCTGACGGCTGGTGATTTCATCCAGGTGCATGGGCTTGTCAATCGCTTCGGATTTGCCCCGCCGGACTTCCTGGCACGCAGTATCACTGAAGTGGATACCGATAACCGTGGCGCTGGTGTCAAGGTTGGCTGGCAGAATGGTTCGGCCAGGCCGTTCCTCTCTTCTTCACCAACCCGTCTTGCGCTGGACCTCTCTGCGGCGCGCGCGGAGCTGGAACTTGGTGGTCGTGGCCGTGACCGCGAATCGGATCTGGAAGAACTCGCGCTGATTGCACCGGTCGATGGTCGTGGTGTGTACGCAGTGATCAAGCGTGGCGACGAAAAAGCCACTCTTTTCCGCGACTTCGGCGCGATGGTCGAGGCAGTGGTCGCCGAGCTCAACACTGGCGCGAAGCTTCACCGCATCACCGCACAAGGTCGTTATACTGCCGATGACGCAGAACTGGCGACGGCACGAGTAAGCTTTGTCTTCAAGAGTACAGGTTCAGGCGGCTGAGGCAGGCACGGCCAGAAGTGGAACTGCCCGGGCACGTCACGTGCCCGGGTTTGTCACAGCCAACCGATGAGCCAGGCTGCACAACTGAATGTTTTCCTGGCGGGTGTGGAAAAGCGTGCGTGGCACATGGCCCGTTACGAAGTGAGGAACGATGATGATGCGCTCGATATCGTGCAGGACACCATGTTCACGCTGGCCCGCAAATATGGGGACCGGCCGGTCGATGAGTGGCCGGCCCTCTTTTTCACGATCCTGCGCAGCCGTATCACCGACCACCAGCGACGCGGCACCTTTCGGGAACGATTTTTCGGCTGGGCCCGATCGAAGACTGCAGACGAGGTTGACCAGGCGATCTCTGACCTCGTCGATGAAGGAGTGGTCGATCCGCTTGATCAGTTGTCGGTTGCATCCGACGTTTCCACCCTCGATGCAGCGCTCGCCAACCTGCCGGAGCGACAGCGACAGGTTTTCCTGCTTCGCCATGTCGAGGGGCTGTCCGTGGCCGATACTGCAGCCGGCATGCAATGTTCGGAGGGCACCGTGAAAACCCATCTGTCTCGTGCGCTGGCAAGTCTGCGGCAACAGCTCGAGAATCCTGCATCATGAACAACGAAGACAAAACCGATTCGCTGGGTGATCTGGCTCGCGATCTCCGTGCCCGGAACTCTCAGGTGCCCGATGGCGTAGCGGAACGACTGCGTGTTATGCGGCAGGATGCAGTGGCTGTGGTTGACAAGCCTCGTCGAACCGCAGGCTTCTGGATACCGGCAGCACTCGCGACCAGTGCTGCCGCGGTATTGGTGACTATTGCACTGGTACCGGAACCAGGTCCTGGCATCGAAGGCATCGAGCCACTGCCTGTCCACCTGGCTGCCGATGAACTGGCGGCAATCAATGACCTGGATGTGCTCGAAGATCTCGAGTTCCTGGCCTGGATGGAAGAGGAAGCCTCCAGTGCAGCATCGGGTTGAGGTGATGGCCATCGTGTTGATTGGCTTGTCTGTGTCAACGCATCTGCGGGCGGATGAAGTTCTGCCCGAGCCAGGACTGCTCGAGTATCTGGGGAACCTGGTCGAAGATGACGGCAACTATGTCGATGCTCTGGATATGGAAGCCTTCCAGGCGCTGTCACCTGACCAGACCGACAACCGGTCGCACGAAACGATGACCAAACCTGCCGAGCCATACGAACCGCAACCGCCGTTATCCCGCACTTCCAGCGGAGACCGGCCATGAACGTACGACGATTTTTCGGTCTTCAACTGCGTCTGGGACTGGCGACGATCTGCTTGCTGGTAACCAGCGTGAGCGTAATTGCTGCTCCCTGGGACCAACTCACGGATGAGCAGCGCAAGCTGCTGGCGCCACATCAGCAGGACTGGCCGACCATGACCGAGGATCGCCAGAAGACACTGACCCTGGGCGCCGATCGCTGGCTCACCATGAATGCGGACCAACGGCGAGCATTCAATGAACGGCACGCCCGCTGGCAAACGATGTCCGCCACCGAGCGCAACATCCTCATTCAGCGCCTGCAGAACTATCGTGCCCTGTCGGATACGCAGCGCCGGCAGATTCGCGGACAGATGCGCCGGCTGCAAAACATGTCACCGCAGCGCCGTCACGAACTGCGCAATGAGTTCAGAAAACTCGAACCTCAGGAACGCGCCCGCGCACTGGAGCGAATGCGCGAGCGTCAGCGTGAACGCGGCAAGGAAAGACGTCAGCGTTGAGTTCCCCGTGCAGCCTGTGGCACGGGTTGAATCGTGTAGTCGGCCGGTACCACGAACAGATCCGGATCTGGCTCCTCCAGTGACAAGTTGGTGGTTCGGCTGGTGATTTCGCCCATCATGGGGTCGGTTCGCCGGAACAGTACCGGCATGCCAATCGACTCCGCCGTCCAGATTTCTGTTATCGACTCGATGGGTTGTTCGTTACCCACCGCTCCGGCAGGAATGATATCGATCTGCCGTACACCCTTGGCCATCACCCCTTCGATTCGCTGTTCTCCAAGATCTTCCTGCCGATGCTCCGGCGCGTTGCCGGTAACAATGGCATTGCCAAAAACTTCAGGCGAAGCGACTGCGGAATACACGATATCGGCCCCGTTCATTGCGCCTGCGGGAGGTGGCAACATGACCGTGTCCGTTGTCGCCGACAGACCGTTCGGCGAAACACCGTCCATGACGCCGGAAGCCGCGGATGGGTTGAACGAATAACGTGGCAACTCGATGGCAACCCGGCCCGTTGGCTCCAGCATGTAACTCTTCTCGGCCACTGGATCATCAATCATCACCATGCTTCGCTGCAGGCCAGGATCGATCTGCTCGGGCGCACTCAATCCATGCTCAACACGGGTGCGGCCATGGCCATCTCGCGCCATCCTGGTCCTGCTGGTGTGAACGATCCGATTGCCGTCCTGCAGAACCTGCACGAACTCGGTAGTCATCTCGGCGCTCATCGGCTTGCCCAATACCGGCTGTCCCGGCACGCTGCCACCACCGCCGATCACTGACATGCCAGGACCAAACGGCATCATCGGTGCATTGCCAAAAAAGACAAATTGATTCGCTTGCGCAGGAATCGCGCTTTCCACGGACGCAACGGTAGACTCGCCAACGGCCGCGACAATGGACGCCGGATGAGGGGCTTGTGCGGGACTCTGCGCGCCGACCACTTTCATCGACGCCAATACCATCCCCGCAAAGGACACGCCGATCAGCCAGCTGGTTCTTTTCTTCATTGGTATTTCTCCATCACATGAGTAGGCAAAACGTGATCAGCCCTTGCAACATTGTCCGTTCGAATTGCCCGGGCCAGGCCATCCGCTCCGACCAGAACATCGGCTTCAATCCACAGCGGCTGTGCCTGCCCGGTACGAGAATCCTGTGCCAGTACGGGCAGGCGTACACGCAGCAGGGTCAGGCCACCCTCCATCTGAGCCGGCTGTACGCGGCTGCCCGGATAGGGAATCGCCTGATAAACAGGCATCACGGCATCGGGAGTAACTTGAGACTGCACTGTAGACACGTCTGGCACTGGTGAATCCAGCGTCTGCACCAGGCGTGGACCGAACAGCGCGCCGAGATCAAGCCTGAGGAAGCGGTCGCGC
>JANNBJ010000217.1:0-29671 GCA_031385325.1 Gammaproteobacteria bacterium
CACAGTCGCGGTACAGCGTGGTAACCGCGCCGGTTTTGAGATCCACGCGTTCAATGCGACCACCAGAGTAGTCCTCGGGTGTACCTGCCGGGACGAGCAATCCATCCGGGCGTTGCCACTTGAAGCCACCGTTATTGCAGACGTAAATCGCGCCATCCGGACCCATCGCGGCACCATTCGGCCCGCCACCGAGCTGGGCCACGACTGAAACAGTGCCGTTCGGCGCGACGCGGCTGAGTGTGCCACGCTCGATTTCAACCAGGATGACGCTGCCATCCGGCATGGCGATCGGGCCCTCTGGAAAACGCAGGCCGGTAGCTATGGTTTGCAAGTCAGTTGCCTCATCAAAGTTGAAATTGGTCAGTACGTTCGTTCATCGGCCAATCCGCTCGACGTGCCCAAGTCCGCGCTGCGCACCAAGCCGCACGTTTTCCGGGGTGAAGGTCAGAGCCATGGCACCGGCGTTGTTCCCCTGCATGGCACGACGAATGATGCCCTGCAGGATCGCTGCACTACGGAATGAGTGAAAGGCGCGATAAAACCACTCGTGGGGAATTCCGTGTCGACGGGTCTGCGAACAATAGTGTTCAACCAGTTCTTCATATCGGGGTATGCCTTCGGCATGAAGATCGTGACCGGCAAAACTGCGTTCACCAGCAGGAGAGTGCCATGGTCCGGTGAAGTACGTGAAGTCGGCGAGAGGATCGCCGATGGTCGATAGTTCCCAGTCGAGCACGGCGACGATGCGCGGTTGTGTGGGATGAGTGAGTGAATTGCCGGACTGAAAATCGCCGTGGACGATGGTGGTTGCTGTTTGTTGGGGAACGTGTTGTTCAAGCCACGCCAGCAAGGTGTGCATTTCCGGGATGGGGACGGTCTCCGTCTCCTGGTACTGCCGCCCCCAACGCGAGATCTGCCGCGCGAAGTAGTTACCCGGTTTGCCAAAGTCCCGCAGACCAACCTGATCAAGATCGACGGCCTGCAGTTTCACCAGGGTGTCGATGTAGCTGAAGATCAGGGCGCGTCGATCAGCAGCTGACAAGTCAGGCAGTGTCGGATCGGACAGAACTCGTCCTGGCACGTGGCTCATCACGAAAAACGGTGTGCCGATGACGGCAGGATCTTCGCAGAGCACCACGGCATCCGGAATCGGTACGCCGGAACCCTTGAGTGCCCGGATCACCCGATATTCACGGTCAACGGCATGCGCCGAGGCCACCAGTTGACCCGGCGGTTTGCGCCGCAGAACGTAGTTGCCTGCGCCCGTGCTTAAAAAGTAGGTTGGATTGGATTGGCCACCTTCAAACTGGGCCACGGTGAGTGGTGGGGTGAATCCGGGCATGTTGGCGCGCAGGTAGTGCGCCAGTCTGGTTTCATCAAACCGATGCTGTGGCTTCACTGGAATGGTGTCGACGGTGCTCACGCTGTTTCCCCACGATTCTCCCCGTGCAGAGATTGGCGATCCCGCCCGCCAAGATCAAGGAGCATGGGTCCGGAGGCGCTGGTGGTTTGCCGATCGCAGACTTTTCAACTACGTAATCTCTCAAGCAGAGCGCCCAGTTCTTCGCCACCCAGATCCGGCGCGCCAAAACCGGTGCGAGCAATCAATCCGCCGAATCGTGCCTTCATCCGGTCGACCACCTGCTCGGGCTTGCCGACGATGGCGATGGTGTCCACCATTTCGTCTGTAATCAGTGCGGCCATAGCCTCGGTGCGATGCTGGCGATTCAATGCGATCAGTTCGTCCTGCAAATCACCCCAGCCATGGATGTCGAGAACGGGTTTGTAGGCGACGGTACAGCCGTAAAATGCAATGCGCCCACGGACCACGTCGATGGCCTTGTCGAGCGCCTCATCGGTACGCCCAGTTGCCAGCATCGGCGCATAGTCGAGAGCAAAATCATCGAGCGATCGTCCTGCTGTGGCGAGACCACGTTCGATGGCAGGCAGTGTCACTTCCCGCATGAACCGTTCCGACGAAAAGGGATGCATGATCATGCCGTCGGCAACTTCGGCGGCGACCTGGGTCATGAGCGGACCTGTTGCAGAGAGCACAATTCTCGGGCGTGGCGCGGTGATATCTTCAGGCGCAAAGGTCGAGGGCATCAACGTGTGCTGGTAGTACTCACCCTCGAACGCGAGCCGAGCGCCGTTGTACCAGCAATTGAAGATGGCATTCATGGCATCGATGAATTCACGCATCTGCTCGGCGGCCTTGTGCCACGGCATGCTGAAACGACGTTCGATATGTGGTTTGACCTGTGAGCCGAGTCCAAGCACCAGGCGTCCGTTCGAATACGCGTTAAGGTCGTGGGCGAGCACGGCCATGGTCATTGGATTGCGCGATAGTGCAACCGCAACCGAAGTGACGAGTTCAATGCGCTGGGTATGTTCTGCCGCGAGCGTCAATGGCAGGAAGGGGTCGTGGTTAAGTTCAGCGACGCGTAATCCGTCGTAGCCCAGTGCCTCAAGGCGTACTGCGTCGGCTGCGATTCGGCGCAAGGTAGCGCCAACGGGAGCGTCTATTTTCAGTGATCTGGCTTGAACTGACATCGGCGGGCGTCCTTTAGATAACTGACCGATTATGGCATTGGTCTCAACGGTGTCGTGCCCTGAGGCTGATTCAAAATAATGGGTGACGGGGTGGCGGACCCATGCTCTATAGTCTCGTTCGCAGGCAGCGAGCAAACACGCAAACAGCACAGCAGAGGACGGCGGAAATGGCAGGTACTGAAGGCAAGACGGCATTTGGCGGACGAACTTCTGCGGAGGAGGTTGTGTCGGGGCTCGACCTCTCGAGTCAGATCATCATTGTGACCGGCGCGAATACAGGCATTGGTGAAGCTGCAGCCCAGGCGCTGGCCGGGGTCGGTGCCCGGGTGATCTACGCGTGTCGCGAGCGCGGCACCGGTGAAGCCGCAGTGCGCCGGACGCGCGTGGTGTATCCCGACGCCCGCGCCGAGTTCGCAGAACTGGACCTGGCGTCGTTCACGAGCATCCGGCGTTTTGTCGATACCCTTGCCATCGAACGTGTTGATACCCTCGTCTGCAACGCTGGCTTGTCACTCATGAGCTTTGCCGCAACCACCGAGGGGTACGAGCGAACCGTCGGTGTCTGTCATATCGGCCACTTTCTGTTGACCCGACTGCTCATGCCGAAACTGCTCGCGGCCCCTGGACCCCGTGTCGTCATGGTATCGAGCAATAGCCACAAGCTACCGGCCAGGCTCGACTTCACGAAGTTTCCGATGTCGAAGGAGAACTTTAACGGCCTGACCGCTTATGGGCAGGCCAAGCTGTGCAATGTTCTGATGGCGAAGTCGTTACAGCGTCGCTACGCAAGTCGTGGACTGGTTGCCTGCGCTCTGCATCCCGGGACATTGATCGCGACAGAGATCGGTCGTCATTCGGCGGTGGTAGGCGCGCTGATCAAGCTGATACGGCCGTTCACGAAAACGCGATCGCAGGGTGCAGCGACTACCGTGTGGGCTGCAGTTCATGAACCCGCAACCGAGTTGGCTGGCCAGTATCTGCTGGACTGTCATGTCAGTCCGTCGAGCACAGAATCAAACGATTCCGACATCGCGGAGCGAGTGTGGCAATTGACCGATGGATGGATTCAATCAGACGGGTCCACTCCTGATTGGCCCTGATCCGGGGAAGGTAATCCGACTGCGCCTGCCAGGGCGTTTTCAAACGAGACAATCACGGCAATCCGGTCACGCGAGCGTCCCAGCATCGGTTAGTAAATCCCGGTCGCTGTGTTTCGTTCGCCGTACTTTTCATTCATGAGATCAAAGATCCGGGTCATTTGTTCTGGCGGCACGTTATCAACCGGTGTTGTCTTCGGTTGGAGGCTTCGCGCTTCACCGTTGGGCGTCATTTTGACCGGCGTTCCGGATAACAGGGCGGCGACGATTTCCGGTTCGGCGTCATAGGTGATGACAGCGGTGTCATCCAGATCGAGTACCCACGTGCGCGCCCAAACGAGCACACTACCCAAGACTAACGTCACATCGATTGCGGTTGGCCGGGCGAACAGCTTTGTTAGCAGGAGGGCTCTGATGATGACGCCTGACCAGGCAAGGATTCCGCCGCGCTCAACGACCAGAAAGAGGCCGGCGATCAGCCACATCGAAGTGGCGCCGCCGCAGCCAGTCGAGCTTCTGCCGCGCAGACTCCTAGCAGCCTGTCGGACTTGAGACTGATCTACTGCGCCAGTGGGAAGAGCGGTCCATTTTTCCCCGATTTCTCGTTGCATAGCGCCGCTATGCGCCTCGAAATCGTGAAAAACTGTCCTCGCTCTCCCACTTGGCTCGCTACGATCGCTCAAGTCCGACAGGCTGCTAGCCCGCACTTGCGCACCTCTAGCTGGCGGACCCATGCCGTGATGTCCAACACCCTTGTAACGCTCGCGAAAAAAGCGGTAGCGTAGGGCTTCATGGATCAAGCATCGGGGGAGTCAACGTGGCTCGTACGGGATTTCGGGGTTGTATGGGTGTCTGCGCGTTGCTCGCCGGATTTGTGCATTCGCCGTCAGCTTTCGCTGAACGATTCGAGTTTGTGGCTCTGGGCGACACTGCCTATAACCTGCCACGCGATTACCCGATCTATTCCAGCCTGATCCAGCGGATCAACTCGGCAAAGCCCGCCTTCTCCATTCATGTGGGTGATACGTGGGGAGCGATTGAATGCTCCGAGACAGAACACAGACGGATTCTGGGCTTTTTTCAGGATTACCGGCAGCCCGTCATTTACACCCCCGGCGATAACGAGTGGGTCGATTGCGTCAAACCCGAGCAAGTGCCCATGGTCCAGCGCTATTTGTCGGGCAAGGCAACACGGGAGGACTTCGGTGTCCTTCAGGACGGGATCGGACTGGACGGTGGTTATGAGCGGCGCCTCTCTGCAGACGGCCTTTCCAGCCTGAAGACCATCCGCAGCGTCTTTTTTGCAAGTGATCGGAGTCTCGGCGGCAAGACCATCAAGCTCACGCGACAAGCCGATGTCTCTGAGCATAAAGACATGGTCGAGAATGCCATGTGGGACAAAGGTGGCGTCAGCTTTGGTACCGTCCACGTTCCCGGTTCCGGCAACAACTTTTTTATAAACGACACGGCGCGCGCAATGGAGGCAATTGGTCGCAACAAGGCCAACATCGACTGGCTGAAACGGTTGTTTGCTTCGGCCACCGAAAAGCAGTCCAAGGCGGTTGTCATCGCCTTGCATGCTGGCATGTTCACCGACGAGGATGGCGGCGACTTCAGCCGTAGGGCGATACGTGGTGGCAGTGATGGACCCTTTCACTGGATGGCGTTGGCAATCAGGGATCTGGGTGCAAAATTTGGCAAGCCGGTGTTGTTGATCAATGGCGACTTTCACGAACTTGTCATTGACCGGCCATTCATGGTGTCGGGCGGAGAAAGCGAAGCACCCAAGTACGCCAACATCACCCGATTGCAGGTCTATGGTGCGCCCGAGATCAAGGCAGTCAAGGTATCAGTGGATACCGACACGCCATGGGTATTCGGGTTTGAGCCGCTGCATGACTGAACATCGGGGAGTTGCCGCCAACGCGTGACCCCACGCTAACGATCAGTGATTTCATATGCCGCTGACAATCCAATGGTCACACTGGTCGACGACGCGGCCTTTGTTTGGCGTACACCTTGCCCGGGAATCCCTTACTTCAATTGGCTAATATTCGCTCGTCATGAACTCTCACCGAGGACAGAACATGAAACGTCTTGTTGCGCTGCTTCTGATGAGCGGGTTGTTGTTTGCTGGTGACGCGTTCGCGCATGAAGCAAGTGTCACCCCATTGTTACAAGTCAAACTGGATGACCTGAAAAATCAGGAAGGTCTGATGCTGGTGGTGGATTATCCGGCGGGGGTGAAGAGTGCGAGTCACCGTCACAACGCCCATACCTTTGTTTATGTGCTGGCAGGATCGGTTGTGATGCAGGTAGCTGGAGGCGAAAGAAAGATACTGAAGGCGGGCGAGACGTTTTATGAAACTCCTGACGATGTTCATACCGTCAGTGAAAACGCCAGTGCCACAGAGCCTGCGAAAATCCTCATCTTCATGGTTAAAGAGCAAGCTGCACCGCCGACCATTCCTGTGCCATAGGCCCACCCCAAAACTACAGATGACCCTGGACGTCTGAGCCATCGAATGGATATCCCCACGATCATTGAACTGCTTGCGCCGGGCGCTCGAGTAACCGGTTCGGCGCCACTCGTAGGCGGGGTCTCCGCAGAAGTGCATGCAGTGACGTTTATCAAGCCTGACGGTGCGCAGGATCGGGTAGTGCTGCGCAGGCACAGGACCATCGACGGCAAGGCCGACCGCCACGAACGTGCTGCGCGAGAACATGTGTTACTTGGCTTGTTAAACAAACGTGGCGTGGCCGTTCCCCGTTCCCGCTTGTTTGTGCCGCCCGATACGCTGGTCCTGGACCATGTTGAAGGCAGTACGGTACTTCCAGGCGATCCTGTTGACGCGCTCGCGTCCACCTTGGCCGCAATTCACGCAACGGAGTTGGACGACACGCTTCCCGCGCTACCATTACTCGATGATCCGCTCCCCGCATTGGTGGAGTGGCTGCCGTCACTCTTCGCGGTTGAAATTGCGAGCGGGGAACACGTCCTGCGAGACGAAATGCGCGCGGCATGCGGCCATTTCGAGGGCGTGCCAAGTCTTCTGCACGGTGACTACTGGCCTGGCAATGTGATGTGGCGTGATGAAAAACTGATCGCCGTACTCGATTGGGAAGACGCGGCAATCGGTGATCCGCTGGCAGATGTCGCCTGCGCTCGTGTCGAATTGTGCTGCGCGCGAGACGAAACAACGGCTGATCGCTTTACGGAAGCCTACTCTCGGCTGGCGCGGGTCAACATGGCGCGTTTGCCGTGGTGGGATCTGTTCGTTTGCGCAGCGGCGTTGCATTACATGGACGGCTGGGGGCTGGCGCCGGAAGTGCTTGCTCAGCGACGTGCCGCGACGATGGCCTGGCAGACCAGGGCGTTGGCAACTCTGCGCATTGACTGACAACGCCGTGAAAGGCCGAGATGGTTTGTGTTATCGGCCTTGGAATTCAGGTGCTACCGGATCAATGCTCAAACGTGTCGAATGACATTGGAATTCGACTGGCCCGGTGTTTACGAACAACGCGATCGGAGCAGCTGCTTCAGAGAATAGCTAGTCGGATTTGAGCGCTAGCGCAGCAGTCTGTGCCCAGTCGGTAATCGCGAGCCCCTGGACCACACAATGGATCAGCACCACCCATGCAGCGCCAACCCAGAGTGCGGGATGGACTGCACCACGTACTTGTTTATCGTGCCGAAAGGCCACTGCCAGCACCATCAACTGCACCGCGAGTACGGCCCACTCCCCCCAATTCCCCATGTATGGCAAGGGCAAGAGTCTGCCGAGGCCAGGTTCCATGATGACTACGGTACTGACCAGCATGAATCGGCGGTGCCACTGCGTCTGTCGACGCAGAAGAATCGCTGCGATGACAATCAGTGCAAAGCTGATAGCTTCGACGGATGTCAGGGCCAGGAAAAACGGATCAGGGAAAAATGGTGGAACCCGGTTCAGTGCAATCGCCATTTGACCGGAATACACCCCCAACGGCGCGATGACGAGTGCCAGCACCAGGCCAATCCAGCCGAGCCGACGGTGTACCTGCAGCTTTCCGCGCCCTGCGAGGACGTTTTGTGTCACGAAGAGGCCGAGCCAACTGACCATTACTGCAGCATGTAGATGGACCCACCAGGGTACTGCCCCAAAGTTAACCATGCCGCGTGCTGCAAACTGGACAAACCCGAACGCAATCAACAACGCAACGAATGTTGCCATGCGTGTGAAGAACTGTTGGTCATCCTGGAAAGCTACGTTGGAACTCTTCACGTTACGCTCCCAATCCTGGTAAAACGTTCCTTCGCTTCACGTGGCCAAATGCCGGTGCATCCCGGCACCACGCGGGAAAGTCTGCCGCGCAGACTCCTAGCCCGCACTGCGCTCAAACTCGACTTCCGGGAACCCGGCGTCGGCTGACTCGCGCAGCTTGTCGTAGTAGACATTCGCGCCGCCAAAGTAGATCAATACCCGTGGGCTGCGTTTTTCCAGGTTGGCGCCCATCATCCAGGAATGGACCTTGTCGCCCTGGGCCATAAGCGTCTGACGATGGATATCTGCCGTATGGGCGACCCACGCTTCTTCCGCTGCAGCCTTCGGTTCGCACAGGTCGTAACCTTCGCGCTCCATTTTCTTGATGCAGTCCACGACATAAATGCTGTTCTGCTCGATAGAAGTTGGCAGGTTGGCAAACGGTGCCTGTGGACCGGTGATCATGAACAGGTTCGGGAATTCGGCCACAAAAACACCCATGATCGAACTGGAGACGTCCTCCCACTTGTTTCTCAGCAGCAATCCATTTCGACCGCGGATGGGCAGTGCTTCCTGGGCACCTGTATAAGCCTGAAAGCCAGTGGCCAGCACGATGATGTCAAACTCGTAGTGCTGCTTGGTCGTGCGAATTCCTGTTTCAGTGATCTCGACTATCGGCTCCCGCTCATTGATATCAACCAGATGTACGTTCGGCCGATTGAAGGTTTCGAAATAACCGTGATCGAGCGGTGGTCGCTTGGCGAAAAATGGATACCCGCGCGGCGTGAGCATGTCGCGGACCTTGGAGTCCTTGACGTTCGCCAGCATCTTGCGCATGACAAAATCGCCGACTACCCGGTTGGATTCTGCGTTGCCCAGAAGATCGTCAAAGGTTTCGAACACAAACCGGAAGCTGCCTCGTGGCCAATGCTCCTCGAGAATTTTCTGCACTTCGTCTGCAGGCGTGTCTGCCAGATTACGACCAACCGGGCTATCGAACGCCATGCCGAAGACGTGGTTGCGGCACTTGGCAACGATCTCGTCGTAGTTGGCCTTGATCTCTTTTTCCCACTCGGGTGTCATCTGCTTCTGGACAGCGGGCATGACAAAATTTGCCGTGCGCTGGAACACCGTGACGTCTCCGGCGGTCTGTGCCACCACCGGCAGCATCTGGACGGTGGTCGCGCCACTGCCGATGATCGCGATACGCTTGCCTGCGTAGTCCAGGCCTTCCTGCGGCCAGCGAGAGGAATGGAAACAAGGCCCCTTGAAGGTGCCCAATCCCTTGAAGTTCGGGATCACCGGTTCGGAAATCATCCCCATTGCGCTGATGAAGTATTTGCAGGTGAAGCTCTCTCCGCCAGCGGTCTGGATCAACCACAGCTTCGACCCTTCCTGGAAATCGGCGCGCACGATCGCGGTATTCAGCTGTATGTGTGGCCACATGTCGCAGCGATCGGCGACAAAGTGCATGTAGCGCAGGTTCTCTTCCCAACCGGGATAACGTACCGACCAGCTCCAGTCCTGCAGCAGTTCCTTCGAGAACGTCAGGCAATAGTAATAACACTCGCTATCGCTGGCTGCGCCTGGATAACGGTTCCAGGTCCACGTGCCACCAATGTCGGATGCCTTGTCGAACACCCGGATCGACAGACCTGCCTCGCGTACGTAATGAATCAAAGCCAGTCCGGCGAAGCCTGCCCCTACGGCGATGACATCATAGTCAGGCGTTGTCTTTGAACCCATCGTGATACTCCAAAACTTGTTCCCCAAGATTAACAAGAAATGCACCGCAGATCGCTCGGTATACCTACGCAGGAGGCTTTGTCGTAACAGCCTGGGGAGGGCTTGAGTAGATGGCGGTGTTCGGTATTCTCTCGTCAGTGGTTCTCGATCGGCAACAAACACGGAGTCAGGAAGATGAAACGACTGAGCTGGATGCTGGGGATGACCCTCGCCATCTTTCATCCCGCCAATGCCGAGCCGGGCCAGGCCGAGCCAATTCAGACCGAGCTGACCGCGGTACCGCTGAACACAGCATTGCCAGGAACTGTAGCCGACGCTGGCAAGATCGTGATCTATCGCGATACCTGGGGCGTCCCGCACATCTATGCACCGACCGTTGAGGACGGGCTCTATGCCCAGGGTTATGCCCAGGCAGAGGATCGCCCGCAACAACTGCTCATGAACTTCAAGATCGCGATGGGCGAATTCACGGAAGTGGCTGGAGAAGACGGCGTGACGACTTCGGTACTGTCGCTGCTGTTTGATCACTACGGAATTGCCAAGCGCGCCTCGGAAGCACAACCGCAGATTGCGCGCCGTCGTGTTCAGTCGTTTGTTGACGGGATCAACGCGTGGTATGCGGCCCACCCCGAAGATGTGCCCAAGTGGTGGTTGCATGGCAAGGTCACGCCAGCCATGGCAGATGCTTTTGGTCGCATGTTCCTCAACAACTGGTCGATCGATGAAGCGATCGGCGATATCAAGCGGGGTGGCATTGAACCGGATTTTACGATGACTTCCCGGGGCTCGAACCAGTTTGTCGTGGCTCCCAGCCGCTCTGCGAATGGTGATGCCATGCTCCTGATTGATCCGCACCTGAACTGGCTCGGCCCTTCGCGATTCTGGGAGATGCGAATACACGCAGGAGAACTGGAAGGTAGTGGGGTAGGGCTGGCAGGTTCGCCGTTCATCGGCCTCGGCCACAATGCGAACATGGCTTGGGCGATGACGACGGGTGGCCCGGATACCGCTGACGTTTACGAGCTGTCCCTCAGTGCGGACGGTTCTCGTTATGAATATGAAGGTGAGTGGAAGCCGATCACCAACAAGATGGTTACGTTGCATTTTCCGGATGGGTCCGAACGGACGGTGACCCTGCGCTTCTCGCACCACGGGCCGATTCTCGCGCAGGAAAAAAACAAGGCTTATGCGGCGCGCATTCCGTACGACGACACCGCTGACCGTAATGCCGCATGGACCGAGCTGAACTTCGCCAAGGACTATCAGGGGGCATTGAAAGCGGGTGCGACATTGGCCATGTTTCCACAAAACGTGATGGTGGCCGATACCGCCGGCAATATTCACTACCAGCGAGTCGGCAGAGTGCCGGTACGCGATGTGCACTACGACTGGTCGAAGCCGGTGCCGGGCAACATCAAGGCGACCGAATGGAAAGGGTTCCACCCTGCAGATGAACTGGTCCAGGTACTCAATCCAGAGGCGGGATACATGCAGAACTGCAATATCCCGCCGGAAGGCATGATTCGTGGTGGTGCCTTCAAACCCGAAAAATACACGAGTTATGTGTGGGGTAGCGCCGCCTATGGCCCTTTGCACGGCTGGACCAACCAGCGGGGTGCCCGCGCGCTGGAACTGCTGAGCGCGGACTCGTCGGTGACCGTGGATGAGATGTTGGCGTATGCCAATGACGTGCGTCCGTTTGGTATCGATCGTTGGTTGGGTGCACTCAAGTCCGCACTGCCGGATGATCCTTCAGCCAGTGCGTTGTTTGCCTGGGATGGGCAATTGTTGAAGGAGTCCGTACCCGCTCTGCGTTACGCCTACTGGCGATTGGCTCTCGAGGCTGATGGAGCCGGTCCGGCATTGCGTGCCAGGATCGACGATCACTACGCCATCGTTGAAGATCGGACACCTCGGGCCATTGAACTCGTGCACGCGGACAAGGCGTTGATTGTGTCGACCTGGAAACAGGCGATGGAGAAGATGCAATCAGAACTTGGCACACTCGACGCGCCCTGGGGGCGGGTCTTCAGAGTCGGCAGGGATGACCAGAGCTGGCCGGTTGATGGCGGTGGTGGTGATCAGTTCGGTCTGACGACCATGCGCTCCATGGGTTACGGCCCACCCAATCTCAACCACGAACGATGGGGTCAACAGGGTCAGACCTCCACGCAGGTGGTTGTGTTATCCAGACCAATCCAGAGTTTCAGCTACATCCCGTTAGGGGAAAGTGATCGAAAAGAATCGCCTCATTACAACGATCAGGCTCGAACCGTTTTCTCCGAACGCCGGCTGAAGCCATCCTGGTGGATGCCTGAAGATCTTCAGGGGCATGTTGAATCGAGGACGGAATTGGTGCGGTAGGGTCGACGTCGGGTTCGCGATAGCAGGGCGCCAGGAACAACGTGGTGTCGTGATGCAATCGGTCGAAGGGCCGTTTTCGGAAACTGCCCTTCGACCCCATCAATTCGCAGCAGCGAATTGATCAGACCCATCAATTCGCAGCAGCGAATTGACCGGACCCATCAATTCGCAGCAGCGAATTGATCAGAGATGCCCCCAATCAGCCCGCCAGCGCCTTTTCGATTGCAGAAACCAGGGTCGCATCATCCGGTGCCACGGTCGGAGCAAATCGTCCGACCACATTGCCATCACGACCAATCAGGAATTTTTCGAAGTTCCACAGCACTTCCGGATCTTCGGTGGGTGTCATGCCATAACCACGAAGCCGTTCGCGAAAGCTTCCAGCATCGCCTGACTTTGCCGGGGCTGCAGCGGTCAGAGCCTGGTACAACGGATGTTTGTCTGCACCCGTCACGGCAATCTTCGAAAACATGGGGAACGCAACCGAGAACTTGGTGGAACAAAACTCGGCGATCTCCTGATTGGTGCCGGGTTCCTGCGCACCAAAATCATTGGCCGGAAATCCGGTGACGACCAGGCCCTTGCCAGCGTAGGTTTCGTGCAGTTTCTCGAGGCCTTCATATTGCGGTGTGAGACCGCACTTGGAAGCGACGTTTACAACCAGAACGACCTTGCCGTTGTAGTCGCCAAGGGTGGCTGGTTTGTCGTTGATCGTTTTCAGTGGAATGGATTGCAACGCAGACATCTGAATCTCCTGCTTCGAGGGTTGAGGTTATGAGGTGGTCATGAGGTTATTGAGAGGATGCTGCATGAACGTGGTCCGCTTGTCGAACAGGACACCTGCGGCGGGCCAATGCCCGCAGCAGCCAGTCGATGGTGGTTCCATCCTCAAGCACTTGAGGGCTTTGTTCAATCCACGCCCAGCACCGCGTGCCAGTGTTCCGCGATGCCGTAGCCCGTCTTGCCATCCAGTGTGAACTCGGCCAGACCTTCATTGACAAAGGTTGCACCGCCCCGCATGGGAATCTTGGTGGGGCAGACTGTCAGCACTCGACCTTTGATATCGAGCCGCCGGCCAGAGCGGGTTCGGGCGGTCAGCTGCACATCGGTATGCCAGATGCTGTCGGGTCGATAGTCTGACTCGATGAGAACATCGTCCAGTTCCTCATTTCGCCCGTCAGCATTGAACCAGCCACTGCCACGCATCCGGCCATCTGCCGCCCGCACACAGGCACCGCCGAGCGCGAGATCAGGGCCGAAGTTCATTGAGAACCAGTTGACGAATGGCGCAGGTCCAGTGGGGATGACCTTTGGTTCTGACGGTCCGGATGCACCTGTGCCCCAGTCACGTGGACCCCAGGACTTGTCCCGCACTCCATAACCGTTGACGTTGAAGGTCTTGTCACCGATCCGAATCGTGCCGCTCACTCGGCCGGTCTGCTCGAAGTGTCCACGCTCACCGCCGGAAGCGTAATGCGGTTCGGAGATTCCACGGAAGTCGACGGACATGGTCAATCGAGCTGGGGTAAACCAGTCCGCAGGTCGTGACTTGCGACGCGCAAGCAGGATGGCTGAGTCGGTGATGTCCTGCGCCGGGCCGTCGTAGCCGATTCGCCAGTGTTTGAAAGGATCAAGGCATTCGATTGCCAGTGCACCCGCCTTCAGGTCTCCGTTGTAGGCGGTCAAGTCGCGGCCGATATCGCGGCGACCATAGGTAAACGCCACCCGGTCACCACCCAGATACACAACGTGCAGGCCATCGGCCCAGCCATCACCCGGACGAAAGCCCATTCGGGTGAACATCGCGAGCTTTGAGTCGGGATCGACAAAATTGAAGTAGTAACTCTCACTCCAGGCGGGTGCATCGCCAACCGGATGCATGCGTTCGTCCTGCAGATTCATGGCGCCAGTTCCAGTGTTTTGAAGTCAGCGATCATATCGCGTATCGCGAATGGGTCGGAATTGCGACAATCACGAGGTAGTACGCAGGACAGGAAATCGGTGAGCGCGCGTCCATCGTTCGTTTGGTTGTGGCGGTTATCGTGCCTGTTGGTTCTGGCCACACCGGTCATGGCGGACGTGCGGGTCAGCATTGAAGGGGTGCGTGGCGCGGTTCTGAAAAATATCGAGGCGCACCTGGCGATTTCGGAGCTCGTGGCTCGATCCGCAGCAGGATCCCGGGTCAGCGCAGCTGAGGTGAGGCGCAGACACCAACGTGCGCCGGTCGACATCACCAATGCCCTCCAGGCACTCGGCTACTACCAGAGCCAGATCGATTCGACCCTGAAACGGGTCGAGAAGGACTGGATTGCGAACTACCGTATTGAACGTGGGCCGCCAACCCGCCTGCGAACGGTTCGGATCGAGGTCGATGGGGCCGAGTTCACGAATATCCCCGCCCCTGAGCCCGCTGCCGAAATCTATCTCGTCGAAGGTAAACGCCTGCATCACGGACGTTATGAAAGGACCAAGGAAGTTCTGCTCGAATCCATGCGATCCGAAGGGTTTCTGGACGCGACGGTGGTGCAGGCAACGCTCGATGTTTTCCCTGAGCTGGCAGCCGCGGATGTTCATTGGCAGATCACACGTGGTCCACGATATGAATTTGGTGATATTCGACTGGTACAGACTGCACTCAACGAAGCGTTCGCCCGGCGTTACATCCAGATTCAGCCCGGAACCCCTTTCAACGGCGCTCAGCTGAACAATCTGCAAATACGGCTGATCAATTCAGGGTATTTCAACGAAGTTGCCGTCGGCATCGAGAAAGATGCCGCGGTGGATGGGCGTGTGCCAGTCACCGTCACCGCCACACCTCGAGCTTCGCAGAACTACAAACTCGGCCTGGGGTTCGGAACAGATACCGGTCCACGTGTGACCTCCGGAATCGAGTTGCGCCGTCTCAACCAGGCAGGACATCGATTACGACTTGATCTGCAGGCATCGCGTATCCGCACCCAGGGTGGGCTTGAGTACGCCATTCCAGTTCGGGATGTGCACACTGATCTGCTGAAGTTCTATACCCGTGCGGAACGGGCAGACATCGGCGATGCGAACAGTGATCAGTACACTTTCGGCGGTCGTCTGGAAGACGGGTGGCTGGGGCTGCGCAGGGCGATGTATCTGGAATACAGCCACGAAGTTTTCAATTTTGGCGATGGTCCGAATCGAGCATCGGATGTGTTGACACCAGGCATCCGCTTGTCCGTGCAGAAGGGAGACGATCTCCTGTTCACTCGCCGCGGCTTCAGCGGCAGTGTGGATGTGCATGGTGGCGTGAAATCGCTGCTCTCCGACACCAGCTTCGTCCATGCCTCAGCCAACGCCACAGCAGTGTGGCCACTGACACGCTCGTCCCGATTGATCCTGCGTGGTGCGATCGGGGTGATTCAGGCCGATGATTTTGATGCGTTGCCACCGACCCAACGATTTTTCACAGGCGGCGACCGCAGCGTTCGCGGTTATGCGTTTGAGAGCTTGTCGCCGCGCAACGCAGCGGGAGACGACATTGGTGGGGCGCACTATTTCAATCAGTCGGTTGAGGTCGACAAGCTGATTCTGCGCGATTTTGGTATTGCCGCGTTTTATGATCGAGGCGGTGCCAGCGAGACTGCGTTTGGCGGTCAACATGAATCGGTAGGCATCGGTTTCCGATATCGATCCCCGGTCGGCATGATTCGGGTGGATGTTGCGAAACCGCTGGATGGCACTTCAGGCGTTCGATTGCACCTGGGTCTGGGCCCGGATCTGTGAGGTTGACGACCTCCAGGTTGGCCGGTATCGCACTGGCGACAGTTCTGGGTCTTGCCATCTTGTTGGCAATCGCGGTCGGCGCACTGGTCAACACAGAAGCGGGTACTTCCTGGCTACTGCAAAAATCAACTCACTTGACGGATGGCGCACTCACACTCGGCAAGCACCGCGGAAGTCTGGCAAATGGATTGTCAGTTGAATCGGTCAGCTGGAAACAGGACCGATTGCGGTTCGAGCTCGACCGGGTTGAGGTGGAGGTCAGCTGGCTCGATCTTCTGGATGGTGCGCTGACGGTCGATTCACTGGTCGCGGCTGGGGTTGTGATCCACTGGCAGGCTGGGACGTCGTCGCCTACGGCGCTGCCCACACTTCCTGAACCACCGTTACCGATTACCCTGCGCAGGATGTCCGCCAAAATCGTCCGCTGGCAAAGCGGGGACAGCGCGCCGATTACCCTGGACTCCGTAACGCTGGTCGCCCATTGGGACAGCGGAGGACTGGAGATCAGATCAGTCGATGTCGACGGACCATTCGGGAATGTGCAAGGCGCGGCGAACGTCGATGGTGAAGCTCCGCATAACCTCTCGGGGCGGCTTCGGGTACAGGCGCTCCTGCCAGACCTTCCGGATCTGCAAGCCGAGTTGGCGGTATCCGGCGGGTTGGCCAATCCAATTCTCGGTGCGGAAATCGAGGCGCCCTACACGGCGTCTCTGGTCATCAAAACCAGTCATTCCGGAGAGTACTCGCTGGCCGGTCCGGTCAGCATCGGGCTCCATGATTTGAAAACCAGTTGGCCGCAGATTCGAGTGGCGGGGCCGATTGAAGGCACTGGTCGTGGTGCAGAAATGGACTACCGAACACAACTTCTGGTCGATTGGGAAGGACAACCCCTGGTCACGGTTCCGTTGACCATCGCGGGGTCTGTTTCGCCTTCGGGAACTGCGATCGACGAACTCTTGATCGGGAAGGTTGCAGAGCAACTACACGGCACGGGGACTATCGACTGGGACGGAGAAATGAGGGCCCAATTTGAACTTTCCATTGACAAGATAAATCCTGAATCATGGTGGGAAACCTGGCCTAAAGACCTGCCAGCCGTCCTCAATGGAACCGCTCAGGTGGCGATGACCAGCTCCGGGAATGGTGCAGATCTTGAAGTTGAGGTCCTTCAACTCGATCTGGATGGTCGAGTGCGTGAGCTGCCATTCCAGTTGTCCGCGGTTGGCGGATTGGATGGAAAAACGTGGAACATCAATAAATTTACAGCTCAATATGGCCACAGCCTGGTCGAGATCTCGGGCAGTAAAAATGAGGCGATAGAGCTTGTGGCGACTCTGGAAACCCCTGACCTCGGAGAGTGGCTAAGTGAAGCGAGAGGCCGGGCGTCGGTCGGATTGAGAGTTCAAGGCAACCCAGCCGATCCTCAATTTATGTTGACAGTGTCAGGTGAATGGTTTGGATGGGGCGACCGCGACCTGACGCGCCTCATTCTGGAAGCAGACGGTTCGTTGCGCCGGCACCGGGTTTCGTTGCAAATTTCCCTGGCGGAATTCCCTGTGGACGTGGCATGGTCAGGGGCGCTTGAACATGCCGGAATGCGCCCTTCAGACTACCGCGCAGAGCTCACGAAATTGAGTCTGCGAGTGCCTGCACTGGTCGATCGGCCGGAATGGACGCTGGAAGATCCGGATCGCACCCGGACATGGAAGTCCACCGGCAGTGTGCACTGGCAGCCAGGCCAGATTGCGGTGGAACCATCCTGCCTCGTCTCGGTGAATTCGCGGTTGTGTGTGGCCGGTGAATGGCAGGCACAGGGCGGATCGGGGACACTTTCGTTGAAGAACATGCCGTTGCCAGGGCTGATCGGGCAGTTGCCCAATAACTATGAACTGGATGGTGCTGCAGATCTGTTCGGCAGCTGGCGTTTCGACCCTGCGGCCAAGGTGCAATGGCAACCTGATTTCACTCTGTCGACGTCTTCAATCGTGATTTCTTCGCCAAACGTCGATCCTGAAAATCAGGGTTCGGCGAGTGCAGGATCGGTTATCGATGAACCCGCACTGGAACCATTTCGAGTACACCCGATTCAGGTGACGTTGAAGAGCACAGACGCGGGTCCATGGTTGTTTGCCTTGCGGCAACCGGACGTCCCCGTCCGTGGATTGGCCGGCGACGCCACCCTGTACTTCGAAACAAGCGACTGGCGAGCTTCCAGAATTGCAGGTTCGTTCAACGCCGCGCTGGCCGATGTCGCACTGCTCGAAACCGTCCTGCCCTACGCCACAGACCTTGAGGGCGCCGCATCAGGAGAGGTGACACTTGCAGGAACCCTGGGGGACCCGGTGCTCGAAGGTGTGTTGCAGTGGACCCGCGGCAAGTTTCAACAGCCTGAGCAGGGATTGTCCTGGACCAACGTCTCCATGGAAGTCGCCTTTCCGTCGCTGACAGACCAAGGCGTGCGACGTATCGAAGTGCTGGGTCAGGGTACTTCCGGGGATGGCACCCTGGCGCTGAAGGGCGCGGTCGACTGGACCGGCAACATCAAGACTTCTGTGGGAGACGGCCGACTCACTGGCGACGTCGTACGTGTACTGAACACTGACCTCGCGCAGATTCAGGCGTCGCCGGACGTGACGGTGCACCTTGAACAGGGGTTGGTGACTCTGGCGGGCGAAGTGCTCATTCCCAAGGCTCGAGTCAGGATTCGCGAGCGCCCGGTTTCTGCGGTCACGGTCAGCGGGGATCAACGAATCGGTGGTCCGGCGGCAGAAACCATTCAGAAAACTACCTATTCGGTGCGGGCAGACATCAATCTTCGTTTCGGTGAGGACGTGCAATTTACCGGGTTCGGCCTGGATACGACGCTGGGCGGAAGTGTTGCGCTGAAGCAGCGCGGTCGATCGACCACCGCCAATGGCTCGATCGTCACACGGAAGGGAACTTACACCGCGTACGGGCAAAAACTCGCCGTGAATCGGGGACGTCTGTTGTGGAGCGACACGCCGCTTCTCAAACCTGCCATCGACGTGGATGCGAGTCGAGCACCGTCCAAGGAGGTCACCGTCGGTCTGCGCGCCAGCGGCGCGATCGAGCGCCCGGAAGTGAAGTTGTATTCGGTGCCGGGAATGCCACAGTCGGAGCAGCTGTCCTGGTTGCTGTTTGGCAGGCCGTTGCAGTCAGCATCTTCCGCTGAAACATCCGTCATGAACGAAGCCGCGCTGGCGCTCGGCGTACGGGCGGGGGATTTTCTGACAAAGCGACTGGGGGGTGGTCTTGGTCTCGACCAGGTCGGCATCGAGGTGCCAGCCGGAGAGGGCAATGAAACGGCTGCGCTGGTGCTGGGCAAATACCTCACGCCTGATCTGTACGTCAGCTATGGGATCTCGCTGCTGCAGGCACTGTCGACGCTGCGCATCGAATATGCACTATCGCAGGACTGGCGCGTGGTCACCGAATCGTCTGCAGAGCGCAATAGTGCGGACGTGTTCTTTGTCAAGGAACGGAAGTAGCCGGCGGACTTCGAAAAAGAGCGGCCGACGTGCCAAATGACCAGCTGCGTTCAGTGGTGATGTCCTGCACGGCGCCACCACAGTGCTAATCCGGTGAAGGCCAGAAACAGCAGCAAAATACTTGAGATATCGATAAGGACGATGCCGATCGTGCCGAAAAATCTGCCGCTGTGCAGATCCTGGAACAATCGCTCCACCGGCAGCAGTTGTTTTCTGACCAGTGCACGCAAGTGATCGGAGTTCGTATCGGAAACTTCGGCGATTGTTGACCAGGTTACCTGCGCAGGATCCGCATCCACACGTTGCCAGTTCACCAGTTCCGGGTCGGATTGGATGATGCCTGATGTGGTCTGGACTACCGGCGCTGCATCCATTGTACCGATCCGAAGAATTCCCTCCGGTTGCGCAAATCGATCCAGCATGGAGTTGGTCTGCGGATCATGCAGCAGAATCTCGTTTTCACCGGCGATCAGCAACAGACCATCGAACGCGATCGCGCCGCGAAATCCCTCGAGTTGCCCGATGGCTTGTCCATTTCTGAATACGATATTCGCGACGCTTGAAATGCCTCCACTTTCAATGACGCGGTTTGGCGCCTCGATGCCGTACCAGTCGAGGATCCAGTCCTGATCCACGTAACGCAGGCCTAGCGCGAGTTCGTTGCTGAACTGCAGGGGCAGGCCGGTCGCGATCAGATACACAAGGAACCCCGCGACGAGCGCCCCAATGGTGCGATGCCAGCGGTGCAACCACCGTCTGCGACGGTACAGCTGTAGCCAGTGATGTCGACCGCGCTCAATGCCGGTCATTGATCAGCGCGCAGCGGCGAAGGTCGTTGCCGATTGACGAGTGTGAGCGTCGAGCAGAAGGGCAACACGAGCCATGTTGGTCATGGCTCGCACCGAGAGTGTCGCGCCGGTGATGCCATCAATCCGGCGATCCAGCTTGCGCTCCGGAGTCAGGAGTGCGTCGTGAAACTGGTCGGTAAAAAAGGGATAACGGATTTCCCAGCCGCGACTTTCACGGAAGGCAAGGACACGGATATCACCGATCGCGCCATTTTCCACGACGACGCCAGCGGTAATGGGTTGATCCTTGCCGATGGCTTCGAGGACCCACACGGTTCGCCCGTCCAACTGCCAATAACGTACTCGTGGTGCCGGTTCACGGCCCAGCACCGCGGCCACTTCATCACGCAATTCGGCGCGCATCCACAGCGCGCGAGCCGGCGGTGAGTTGGCACCAAAAACTTCGGTCACAAAGGCATCCGTAGTTTGATACGTTCCATGTTCCGCGGCTGGCAGAAATGCAGGAAACCCTGCAAATAAAACGACGATTCCGAGTGTCCACCGTCTGGCGTTTTCCGTAATCGTATTAAGAATGCGTCGCATTTTCATAACCGGAATTCTGCTCTGCCGCCAGCCAAAATGGAACCCTCAGAACTGGTAGCCAACACCCAGATCGAAACCTTCGAAATCACGACCGCCTTCGGTGTCGAGGTCGTGATCTCGAACTCGCCAATCTGCTTTCAACACCACATCGGGATGCGGCCAGAAATTGAAGCCGACTTCCCATTGGTCAAACCGATCAAAAGTCCTCGCGCCTTTCACGTCTTCCCAGCGACCGTATAAACCCAGGTTGTTTTCGCCCAGGCCAATGCGGTAACTCGGCTCTACATACCAACCGGTCTGCTGGTCGACACCGGCCAGTTCAACACCTGATCCTTCAAGATTCCATTCCGCCCAGAGCGCTCGCAAGGTAAAGGGACCCTGAGTCCAGATGCCGTGCGCGCTCAACAGGTGGGCAGCACCAAGTCCATCGCCCTCGAACTGGCTGGCGTCTGTCTGATAGTGGTAACTACCCGAGAGTTCCAGCCCGGGAATCCCGGTGTACTTCAGTCTCGCCGTGTACGCGAGGTCGTTGGCTGTCGCTTCGGCGACCTCCTGTCTGCCGCTGCGCACCCGGAAGGCGCTGCCTCCGGAGGTTGGGGTCTTCATGCCGGAGTGGACAGCCAGATCCCACGACAATCCGCTCGCGTAGCGACCGCCAACACCGGCACCTGCTTCTGACCAGGTGGTAGGCAGGATGATATTTTCGACGTCATTACGTTCGACGCCATAGAACGTCGGTGGTTCATGGGTTTCGTTGGTAATACCTACGGGTACCAGGAACACGCCCGCCCGTGCGAAATGTTCGTCATTCAGATCGAATTCCAGAAAAGCCTGTTCCAGCGCCACTTCACCGGGTGCATCGCTGGCTGAGACGGAGTGTTCAACTTCCAGTTCCGAGAAGAACCGGAGGCGGTCGCTGAAACTGTGGTTGAACATCAAGACGAAGCGATGGAAATCGACAGAACGGTCACGACCGTCGTCCTCGATGTCCAGATTGTTGTAATGCAGTTCACCGTAACCTCCCAACTGGGTGGAGTCATTGGTCGCGGCGGTTGAGGTTCTGACCTGATCCAGATAGTCCGCTGTTACCCCAAGTTGTTCTTCGGCGATCTCGACCTTGTCGTGTGTCGCGGTGACCTGCTGGCGTGTCTCGTCGAGCTGCGAGCGCAAGGCCGCTATCTCGGTCTGCTGGGCCTGCACAATTTTCCACAGTGCGGCGAGATCTTCAGGAGGTTGAGTGACATCACTGGCGTTGGCGATGCCAGTGGCCAGCACAGCCGCAAGGGCGAGTACGGATCGCATGAAAACTTGTCCGGTCGAAAGTGGTAGGGCAGTTTTCCTCAACGCCAATCTAAATGCAAATTATTCGCATCTACATTCAAGTGTTATTTGCCGGTTCGAGTCAGCCGTTGGCTGGAACCACCAGGCCTCGTACAAACCCTTGTTGGTCGAACATGTGTTACGTGCGTACCATCGGGCAATCGTCTGTACTTCGTGCCGCCCATTACATGCTCAAACGTCTGCTGGTCCTGCTGGTTGTCCTGGGAGGCCTCTTCGGAGGCATTTTTGGCTGGAAGCATCACAAGGCAGAGCAAAGTCGTATCGCAGTTGCGTCCATGAAACCTCCGGCAGCGACTGTGGCGTCGACCGTAGTCACTTCGGAAAGGTGGCGGTCGAGTGTGCCAGCAGTCGGTACGCTGAGTGCGATTCAGGGGGTTGAGGTCAGCTCCGAAGTTGCCGGGATCATTGACTCGATCGGTTTCGATTCCGGTTCGACCATCAAACAAGGTGCTCTGCTCGTGCAGCTTGACGCAACCACTGAGCTGGCCGATCTGCGGGCGCTTGAAGCACAACTGAAGCTCGCCCGGCTGGATTACGAGCGCGCAACCGGGCTCGCGCTGAGAACGGCGTTATCCCAGGCGCAGCTTGATCGGGCCCGGAGCCAGCTCGACAGCCTCGCTGCACAAGCCGATGCCCAGCGTGCAACGATCGATCGCAAATCCATTCGGGCGCCATTCGGGGGAACACTGGGTATCCGCAAGGTAGATGTTGGAGAGTATCTCGCGCCGGGTACGGCCGTAGTCAGTTTGCAGCGGATCGATGTGCTTTATGCAGACTTCAATGTTCCCGAGCGATACCTGCAGCAGCTCCAGCAGGGTCAGACGGTCACGCTGTCGACTGCAGCGTCCCCCGATCGTGAATTCACCGGCACGATCAGCGCGATCAGTCCCCGGATAGACGACAAAACCCGCAATGTGGAGGTACGCGCCACAGTTCCTAACGAGGAAACACTGCTGCGCCCGGGAATGTTTGCCAAAGTGACCGTGCTCTCCGGCAGCAAGGAGTCAGTACTGACTCTGCCCCGCACGGCGATCAGCTTTTATCCCTACGGAGACTCGGTGTTCGTGATTCTCGGTGAAGGTGAGGAGATGACAACGGAGCGGCGGCATGTCACCACGGGTCGAGTGCGGGAAGGCAGGGTCGAGATGTTGTCAGGTGTTTCAAATGGTGACAAGGTGGTTAACGCAGGCCAGCTGAAATTGCGGTCCGGACAACCGGTGGTGATCGACAATTCGGTCGAGTTACCCGAAGGCGTGGTGCGCGGGTGAAGTTCACTGATACCTTCGTTGATCGGCCAGTATTGGCGACCGTTCTTTCTCTGCTCATTCTGCTGGTCGGCGCACGTTCCCTTGGGCTACTTGAACTGCGGGAATACCCGCGCGCCGATCGCGCGGTGGTCATGGTCACCACGGCCTATCCCGGGGCCGATGCGTCGCTGGTCCAGAGTTTTATCTCAACGCCGTTACAACGTTCCATCTCCGAGGCCGAAGGCATCGACTACCTGACTGCGACCTCCAGGCAGGGCGTCTCTGTGATCGAGGCAACGATGGAGTTGAACCACGATCCCAATGCCGCAATCGCCGAGATTCAGGCCAAGGTGGCGAGCCAGCGAAACCAGTTGCCGCGCGAAGCCACAGATCCGGTGATCGACCTGCGGACCAGTTCGAGCTTTGCGCTGATGTATCTCGCCTTTGTCAGCGAGGAGATGAATCCCAGCCAGATCACCGACTATCTGGTGCGTGGTGTGCTGCCTCGATTGCAGGCTGTGGACGGTGTGGCCAAGGCCTCCATCAATGGCAACCAGAATTTTGCCATGCGTGTCTGGCTGAATCCGGAACGGATGGTGGCCCTGGGTGTAACGGCTGCCGACGTGCGTGCTGCCCTCCTGCGCAACAACTTTCTCGCCGGCGTCGGTCAGACCAAGGGCGACCTGGTCGGCATCCAGTTGAGCGTCACGACGTCGATCGCCGACGTCAAGGCGTTCGAAGACCTGGTGGTTCGAACCGACGGCCCGACGCTTACGCGCCTCGAAGACATCGCAACCATTGCCCTGGATGCGGCGAATTACGAGATGACGAGCTGGTTCAACGGCAAACCCGCCATCATGGTAGCGCTGGAAGCTGCGCCGGGAGCGAATCCGCTGGAGGTTTCCGCAGAAGTTCGCACGCTGGTTGACGAGATCGCCCGTCAGCTGCCCGAAGGCTTGACGCTCAACAAAGTGCACGATGGTAGTCAGTACATCGAAGATTCCATCGCCGAGGTGCTGCGTACGCTGGCCGAAGCGGTGGTGATCGTCTTGCTCATCGTGCTGGTTTCGCTCGGTTCCTGGCACGCCGCCATCGTCCCTGCCGTGTCGGTTCCGCTGTCACTGATCGGCGCAAGCTTCCTCATGCTGTTGATGGGTTTTTCAATCAATTTGTTGACCCTGTTGGCCATGCTGCTGGCGATTGGTCTGGTCGTCGACGACGCGATTGTTGTAGTCGAAAACGTGCATCGCCATATCGCCCAGGGGAAAACGCCGTTACTCGCCGCCAGGGATGCCACCCGGGAACTGGCATTGCCGATCATCTCCATGACCACAACGCTGCTTGCGGTCTACGCGCCGATTGCCTTTGTTGGTGGTCTGGTCGGCATCGTGTTCACGGAGTTCGCGTACTCACTTGCCGGTGCTGTGCTCATCTCCGGGATCGTCGCGCTGACATTTTCGCCAATGCTGTCGTCGCGTGTACTCACCAGTAGCGAAGCGCCCGAACGGTTCGAACTGGCCGTTGAACACTTCTTTGACAAGTTGGCCAACACCTATCGACGCTTGTTGCACAACAGCCTGAACTGGCGACCCGTGACCTATCTGTTTGCTGCTGTCATGGTGGCCAGCATCTACTTCATGTTCATCAGCAGCACCAACGAATTGACACCTACTGAAGATCGCGAAGTACTGAATGTACAGATCAAGGGCCCTGAGACGGCGACACTGGAATACGCAACAACCTACGTGCGCGAAGTCGTCAACGCCTACGAAAGCATTCCCGAGTATCTGCGCAGTTTTGTGCTGATCGGCGGTGGTGGTTCACCGGCGACGTCGTTTGGTGGTGTTCGATTCCTGCCGGTTGCCGATCGAGAGCGGACCCAGGCTCAGCTGCATGCGGAACTGCAACAGAAGGTGAGCAAAATCGCAGGCGTACAGGTTGCGGTGTTCTCTTTTCCATCCTTGCCCGGTGCAGCGCAAGGAGCGCCTCTGCAATTTGTCATCACCTCCGATCAGGACTTCGACCAGCTCGATGCTGTCGCTGGCGAAATGATGGGAGCGGCCTATGCGAGCGGCAAGTTTGTTTTTGTCGCAAAGTCACTCGACATGGCCTTGCCCAGAATGCGGGTCAACATCGATCGCGAACGGGCCGGAGATCTCGGCGTGGGCATGGATGAGATCGGCAGCACGCTTTCGACTCTGCTGGGTGGCAACTACGTGAATCGATTCAGCCTTTCTGGTCGCAGTTATGAAGTGATCCCGCAGGTGCCACGCGATTTTCGGCCCAGCCATGAAGATCTGAACAACTACTACGTGCGAACCCGAACGGGTGATCTGGTGCCGCTGTCTGGTCTCGTCTCGTTCGAGCAAACCATCGAACCCACCCAGCGAGTTCAGTTCCAGCAACTCAACTCGGTGACCATCAGTGGAGTAATGGCGCCGGGCGTGACCATTGGTGAGGCGGTTACCTTCATGGAAGAGACTGCGACCAGCCTGTTCCCGCGCGGATTCAATTACGACTACATCGGTGAGTCGCGGCAGTACAAACAACAAGGCAGCACACTGGTGCTGACGTTCTTCCTGTCGCTGGCCGTGATCTATCTGGTGCTGGCTGCACAGTTTGAAAGCTGGCGTGATCCGCTGATCATTCTTATCTCGGTGCCCATGTCGATTGCCGGGGCACTCATCTTCGTGACCCTGGGGTTTGCGACCATCAACCTGTACACGCAGGTTGGTCTCATCACGCTCATCGGCCTCATCGCCAAAAACGGCATCCTGATCGTCGACTTTGCCAATCGATTGCAACTGGAAGAAGGCCTGTCGCCCAGGCAGGCGGTGGAGCGGGCGGCGTCCATTCGGCTGCGCCCGATTCTGATGACCACCGTTGCCATGCTGGTCGCAATGGTTCCGTTGCTGGTGGCCAGTGGTCCCGGAGCAGTCAGTCGATATCAGATCGGCCTGGTCATTGCTTCGGGTCTTGGCATCGGAACCTTGTTCACCTTGTTTGTCGTACCTGCGTTTTACCTGTTGCTGGGTCGACAGATTATTCATGGCGAGATCCCGGAGTCAGCGATAAAGTCAGTTGCTCCGATCCAAACAAGCGCGGATCATCCGGCGATCTGACTGTTTTTGTTCGGTGTTGTGATGCGTCATGCTTCAGTTGAATCGTTGTTCACTCGTACAACGCGCCACTCGACGCACTATCTGGCAGCCGGGCCGATCGATGGTCCGCTCATGATATTTGTGCACGGCTGGCCTGAGCTTTCGCTGAGCTGGCGCCATCAAATGCCGGTGTTCGCAGGCCTTGGGTTTCGGGTCATTGCACCGGATATGCGAGGCTACGGACAGTCGTCCAATTACGACAAACATGAAGCCTTTGCCCAATCCGAAGTGGTTGCGGACATGATTGAACTGCTGGATAGCCTCGGTCGTGAACAGGCCATCTGGATTGGCCACGACTGGGGTTGTGCGACGGTATGGAGCCTGGCTCGCCTGCACCCGGAACGTTGTGTGGCGGTCGCCAATCTGTGTGTTCCCGGGTTTGCCCTGGAGGAGGGCCTCGAATCCGTGCGCAAACTTGTTGATAGAAAGCTCTATCCGGAAACGGAGTTTCCCTACGGTCAGTGGGAGTACATGAAGTTCTACGAGGAACGCTTCGAACGGGCCACATCGGTGTTCGATGCCAATCCTTACAACACTGCAAAATTGTTGTTTCGCAAAGGCAGCCCGGTCGGCGCGGGTCAACCGGCGTCGACCGCCATGGTTCGCCGGAATGGCGGATGGTTCGGTCCACTGGATGCAGCCCCGGACGTCCCGCGCGATGGTGATGTGATTTCCGAGGCAGAACTTGAGACGTATGCCGAAAGTCTGCGTCGAAACAGCTTCTTTGGTCCTGACTCGTACTACATGAATCATCAGGCCAATGCGGTCTTTCTGGCTGACGCGGCCAGGCAGATCACCATGCCGGTTCTGTTCCTGCACGCCCGCTACGACTATGTCTGCGAAAGCATGGTGTCTCGCCTGGCAGAACCCATGCGCGCGGGATGCACGAATCTCGTGGAGCGGGTCATCGACAGTGGCCACTGGATGGCTCAGGAGCAGCCGCTCGCGGTCAATGCCGCCCTGGTTGGGTGGCTGGTTGGGCGGGTGGGTTCGATCTGGTCGGAACTTCCGGGCGCTCGGTAGCGTTCAGTCGTGACGATCAATTCACAGCCAAGCGTATAGAACTAATCAAATAGAGCGAATCAAATAGAACGAATCAAAAAGGATGTTACACGTCGCTCGAAACGTCGCGCACCCCTCTCGTTTTCGCTGCAGACTATTCGAGCGCACCGTACTCGTCGGCCTGTTGCGACTTGACGTAGGTGGTATAGATGAACACTGGTATTTCAAGATTGCCGAGGTGATGGGTCACGATCGGATGTACGTCCTTCCACGCCAGGCCGCCCACACCGGTTGCCAGACGAGGTAGAGCAAGGCTGGATATTTTCTCGTCAACGATAAAGTGGCTCAGTGCCTTGAGTGCATGTCCGACGTGTGTGAGAGACGCCTTCCCTGCGTGGTCGCCGTGGCCGACACCAGGTTCCTGGGTAAAAAGGCTGATGACACGTTGTCCGCCGTACCCCATCCACGCCCAGATGCTGCCGGGCGCGGGCGTTGCCTGCTTTTCAAAGTGCCGGAAGTCCTTGTACATTGATGGCCATTGCTCACGCAGGGACAGCGCCAGTCCCTGATTGAAGTGATCATTGGGACTTACGCCGTGTGCAATCGTGTTTGCCCTGCTGAGGAGAATGTCACCGGTCACTTCGTGCAACATCTGCGTTCTTCCTGTGAATATAGGTGAATTGCAACAGGTCTCCGCTCTGACTGACATAGGCATTAACCACAGTAGTGATTGCCGGGCAGTGTGCGGCTCTATCTACGCGGCTCTTCTACGCGACGGATAAGTTGTACAGTGCTGACTGGTTTTCCATCGGTCGAAGCCAGGTGATCAAGCTACTTTTACTTGCGCTCAACGCAGCAAAGATCGGCAAGGTGCTGGCCAGCAGCGGCACCATGCTGGTGTCGGTATTTGCTTACTCGCTGCTCTTTGGCTGGCCGTATGCCGTCGGTTTCGTGATCCTGATTTTTGTGCACGAGATGGGTCACTACGTCGCAGCACGAAGACGTGGCCTGGACGTCGGGCTGCCGATGTTCATCCCCTTTGTGGGCGCCTGGGTCGCGTTGAAGTCGATGCCTCATGATGCAGAAACGGAAGCGTACATCGGCATCTGGGGACCCCTGGCGGGCACCTTTGGCGCGTTGGCTTGCCTGTTTCTAGGGCATGCTGCGGATAGTCGGTTGCTGCTGGCGCTGGCGTATGCAGGGTGTTTCATCAATCTGTTCAACCTGATTCCCCTGTTGCCGTTTGACGGTGGACGGATCAGTCAGGTGTTGTCGCCGAAATTGTGGCTGGTCGGGTTGCCGATTCTGATTGCAATGTTCTTCTGGCGACCGAGCCCGATTCTGATTCTCGTTGCGCTGCTGGCGGCACCAGCTGCCTACCGTGCGATCAGGGGTTGGAAGGACCAGCCACCGGAGTACTACATCGCCAGTCCCGGCATCCGCATGAGCTATGGCGCGCTCTATCTTGGGCTTGCCGCGTTTCTGGCAATTTTGTCCTATGAACTGAGTATCGAACTAGGCGCAGCAACCACAGGTTGATGCGTGCGCGGCTGTTGCGCTACTGTCCCCAGTTATTCTTTACCGATCACAGGCAACCTTATGGCCGAGCCAATCCAGAATCTCAATCCGGACACCATGGTCCGATCCCCGGGCCTGAGCTATCAGCAACTACTCGATCAGGACACACGCCCGGTTCCAGCGGTACTGCGCGAAGAGTCGCCCAAGCACATTCCTGACATGATGATCTCTGTCGAGCGGTATACCTCGAAAGCGTGGCACGACCGGGAAGTTGAGCACCTGTGGCGCAAGGTCTGGCAATTCGCGTGTCGCGAAGAAGAAATTCCTGAAGTCGGGGATCACCTTCGTTATGACATTGCCGGGCTTTCATTTCTGATCGTCCGCAACGAAAAGGGCGCCATCAAGGCATTTCCGAATGCCTGCCTGCATCGGGGCCGTATGCTCAAGGAGTTCGATGGGCGAGCGACCGAGTTGCGTTGTCCATTTCATGGATTTGCCTGGCAACTGGACGGCTGTTTCAAGGACATCCCGGCTCAATGGGATTTCCCTCACATTGATACCAGGGAATTTTCGTTGCCGGAAATTCCGGTGGGACTCTGGGGCGGATTTGTCTTCATCAATCCCGACCAGAACTGCGCGCCGTTCGATGACTTCATCGCTGATCTGGCACGACAGTTCGAGCGATGGGATTTGTCGAAGCAATACAAGATGGCGCACGTCGCGAGGGTGCTGCCCTGCAACTGGA
>JANNBJ010000229.1:0-6097 GCA_031385325.1 Gammaproteobacteria bacterium
TCCAGCGCTGTTTGCCGGTGCGCACATCAAAGCCTCGCACGTGGCCGGGTGGCATGGTCTTGTGCGTCGGTCCGTCCATGATGGATGAGCCGACGATCACCACATCGTCGAAGATGGATGGCGCGGAAATGACGGAGTAGAACTTTCGATCGATGTCCCGGCCAAGGCCTTGGGTCAGATCGATCGCACCGCGTTCACCAAATCCGGGGTCAGGCTGGCCGGTTGAGGCGTCGAGGGACCACAGAAAGGCATCGTTAGTGGGCATGAGGATGCGTGCGGATTGACCGTCACTCCAGTACGCCACGCCGCGGTGATTGAAACCGAGATTCGTCGGGCGCCCCTGCTTATGGGAACCGGTATCGAACCGCCAGATTTCCTTGCCAGTCGCGGCGTCCAGGGCGGCAACAAAGCCGAGTGACGTGCTCACAAACAAGCGGTTGCCAACTTTCAGCGGGGTGACCTTGTAGGTCCATGGTGTGAGTGCGGAATTTTTGCTGACCAGGGGATTGTCGGGCGATTGCCATTCCCACGCCACGGCGAGGGAGGCCACGTTGTCCGCGTTGATCTGCGTGGCGGTGGAGTATTTCTGTGACGCCGGGTTGCCACCGTAGGTGGGCCAGTCCAGGTCGGCGCTTAGGGCCGTGCTGGATAACAGCAGCATGCACACAAGTATCAGCATGCGGTTCATCTCCTTCAGCCCTCTAGTCGAACTTGTGACGTTCACTATGTGCTCGCAGAAAATTCCAGATGCGCCCATTCAACGCTGGGTCGGACAGCTCGATGTCGGTATGCAGTTCGATCAGCAGGCGCATCCCTTCATCATGCAGGCGGTTCACATCACGCAGATGCAGCGACGCCGGAGCAGCGGACTGAAATGCGTCGCGCTCGGCGTTTGGCGCGGCGCTGGCAAACAGGTCACGCAGCTCATCAATGTCCTGCATGCGGGTTGCAATGGCGCGCTCGAATTCCTGGGCCATGGTCAACATGAGCTGGCCGACCAGGCTGCTGTCCGCTGCGGCAAAGGTGTTTGAGGTCTGTGGAGCAATCGTCAGCAGCAGACGCATTGCCAGATCAGTCAGTGCACGGCCTGGTTCCGGAATCACAGCAGCGCCCCTGCATAAACATGTCGTGAATCGGGAGAGAGCCGGTCCAGCAGGATCCGGTTCTGCCGATCGATCAATGGCCAGCCCGCATAAGCGAGAATCGGCTCCTTGGTGGTGCCGTTCACATAGTCTTCTGCAGAAGATATCCAGATGGCGATGGCCTTTACCGAGGCAAAGATCTGCCACCAGCGAAAAGCCTGTCGATTCACAGTGATTCCGCTGGCTTGTTCCCAGATGGCCAGTGCTTCGGCACGTGGCAGCAGGTTGCCGGCAAGGGTTTTTTCGGGCCAGCACCAGAGTGGATCGAACGACCACGCCAGGTCTTCCAGCGGATCGCCGATGTGCGCCATTTCCCAGTCGAGCACGGCGTGAATGTTGCCGTGGGCGTCGTAGAGGAAGTTGCCGGATCGGAAGTCGCCATGCACCAGCGCCAGCTTTGTGGGTAGGCCGGGGAGGTTGCGGCGCAGCCATCGAATGGCTGCTTGTGCGATGGGCTGTGGATGCAGCGAGTCGGTGTTGATAACGCCCGCCCAATAGTCGAGTTCATGTGCGGCCGGATGCGCCGGGCGCTGCATGAACTGCAGATCAAGCGCGTCGACATCGAGGGCCGCAAGCTGCCCCAGAATCGTCCATTTGCGTTCGCCGATGCGTTGGCGATGTGCCACAAACGGCGGCATCGCCAGTAAAGCGGGGGAGGCTTCGCAGCCTGGAATCTCGCGGGTAATGGAGAAGGGTCGCAGTAGCCCCGCAGGATGCTGATCCTCCAGCACCAGCGGTTCGGGTACCGGCACGGCCGACCCGAACACCGCCTTGTACGTGTTGTATTCGTGGGCACGTTCGGTATCGATCAGGCTCGAGGGTGGGTCGCGGCGCAGGATCACACCTTGTGGCGAACCATCAACCGATAGTTTTACCCGAAAGGTTTCGCGCGACGCGCCACCGGGTATCTGGCTGATGTCGGTGCAGGTGATGTCCTCGTGCCAGTGCGTGCGCAGGTAGTCGACCAGCGCGTCGCCGATGGCGGAAAGTTGTGTGCTCACGATGTGCTCCCCTTCTGGCGATATCGTAGCAGGGGATGTGGAGGATCTCATTCGAACGATCCAGCGCCTGTAGGAGCAGGCTCCTTCCGCGAACCTGACCCTCAGGTCCAACCCGTGTTTGTCACGCCCTTGGTATGTTCTTCGCGACGTGCCAACGTTTATACAGCCGTTAGGCGTGAGCGGAATTGCTACGGCAGTACCGACTAGTGGTACCATGGGCCATGAAGCGCAGGCACACCCGCACGCTGGAACTGATCTACGCACGCCCAACCAGCGCGAACGTGCAGTGGCGAGACATTGAAATGCTCTTTGTCGAATTAGGAGCTGAAATCAGTGAACGAGAAGGAAGCCGAATAGCGGTTGTACTTTTCGGCGAGGTGCGTGTCTTCCACAGACCTCATCCTTCGCCCAATACCGATAAAGGTGCAGTGGCAAGCATTCGCAAGTGGTTGGAACAACACGGTATCGAACCATGAATTTGATGACATACGACGGCTACCAAGCAAAGATTGAATATGACGAAGATCTCGATCAATTCCGAGGCGAGATCCTTGGTCTGAATGGCGGAGCTGATTTCTACGGGAAGAATCCGAGAGAATTGCGAGCGGAGTTCAAAAAATCGCTCGAGGTGTTTCTCGCCGTTTGTAACGAGAAGGGAATTGAACCGCGCCGAGACTTTTCAGGCAGGTTTAATCTGCGCATCTCCCCTGAGTTGCATGAACGCATTGCAATCGCTGCCCAAGCTGAGGGCAAAAGCATCAATAGTATTGTGCAGGAAGCGTTGCAAATACGGGTGGCATCGTAATAGTCACGCCTGACAATGGCACCGACGTTGCTGTACGTTGGGTGGGGAGGAATCCAGAACTGGATGTTGCACAACAGGCGCAACACGAACCCCGGGATCGCATGCGCACTCGGTGGGAAAAAACTACAATCCCGTAGCTCGAACGGCTCAACGCTGACTTTGCCCAAGTACTCGAACCCTTCCCCAAGCTTGTCCAATCCGGATCAATGTTGCGGCTACGTACGACCAATCCATATTTGTTTGTCAGATTTCGTCGTCGATCTGCTCGATTAGTGGACCAAGCAACCGATGACCGTGAACGACGGCGACAACGGTTACTCTCGCAGCCTCCACCCGATAAATCAGGCGATAGCTGTAGACGAATCGTTCGCGGACCGCCTCGTTGCGAAACTCTGGCACGATGCGTCCTCGGAGCGGAAATTCGATCAGGGTGTCAGCGGCTTCAAAAAGACGTGAAACTACGGCTTGGGCGTACCATGTGGAATCGCGTTCGATGTACTCGGCGATCTGTTCGATATCTTCCAGCGCCTCAGGTGACCAAGCTAGTTGGACAGCCATCGCTCAAGGCGAACTTTCGCGTCCTGGTGGGAAATTGTGCCTTCGCCCTGGGCCCGATCAATGCCTCGCCTTATCTTTTCCAAGACATATAAGTGGTACTGAATGTCTTCGAAGCTTGAGTGATCAGGAAGAGCATTCAGCATCTCAACTACCTCGGACTTAGGGCTGCTCATCGGCTAAACCTGTTGGGACTGTGTTTAAACGATGGTACCGCGGGAGAGACGAAAGCGAAATCTAACGTCGTGCCGCAACCAACGGCACACACCGGTCGGAGTACTAAGACACACCTCGCTGCTCGAGACTACAACTCAAAGAAACAGCGACGATGGCCTACGAACCCCGACGTTGCGCTTGGGAGTTTGCGATTGGCTTCGTCGTCGTCGCTGTTTTTATTGGGGCTGGCATTTGAGATTCCCCGGGATGTGCATCCTCGAGGTGTGTCTTGGTGGTTTGGTGGTTCCCCAACTGCTACCCATCGAACCTTTTAACGATCTGCTGGCGGACCGGCACCATATGACTGAACTTGTACACTGGTATAACCACGAGCACCGTCACAGCGCCATCCGCTTCGTCACGCCCGAGCAGCGTCATTGCAGTAGTGATCGTGCGCTGCTGGCAAACCGCGACACAGTCTTCCAGCGTGCTCGACTGGCAAACCCTTCGCGCTGGTCAAAGCAAACCCGAAACTGGCACTTCATCGATAGCGTTCATCTCAATCCAGATCGCCAAAAAAACAAAGCGCCGGAAAAAGTACCAATAAAACCTCAATCTCATCCCGTCATGCGACAACCAGCTTGAAAACCGCCGGCAGCGTGGCTTCGTTCAAATCACTCAGCCGGTCGAATCCAAAAGTGCAGTGATTTTGGCTCTTACCTCAGCTAACTCGACGGTGGATGCCTTGCCTTTGTATCGAGCCTTGCGCGCAACCCAGTCCAGATTATTGACCTGATCTGCCAAGGCTACGCCCGGGCGAGCACCGGCGATCGACACCTCAAACGGATAACCCTTCAGCTGCGTTGTCATGGGACAACAGAGCATCAGTCCGGTTTTGCCGTTGTAGGCAGAGCCACTCACAACCAATGCCGGTCTGTGGCCGGCCTGTTCGTGCCCGGACTGTGGATCGAAGTGTAACCAGACGATGTCGCCCGCTTCAGGTACATACCGACGAACCATCAGAGCGCTTCTTTACCTGTCGGTTTGCCGAAACCGACTTCGCCGTGCAGATTTTCCTTCGTTATGCCGGCCAGCAGCTGCGAAAGGTCATATTTACCCGGGCGGATCGGTTCGATGACGATCCGGCCATCTTCTTCACGGATATCTACTGGTTCGTCGAGGCTCAATCGCGCTGCTGTCATGACGGCAGAAGGGATGCGCACTGCTGCGCTGTTGCCCCACTTCTTCACAGTTACACGCACGTTCTATTCTCCGATGTATCTTCAATGTAGATACACTTTCCCTGGAAATCGGTTTTAGCAACGTTGTCGATATTCCCCCAGATGCTGGCCTGACCAGGCCCGGCAATCCGTCGTCGACTGCTGGTGCAAAGTTTGCGGCGTAACAAACGGTCCGCGAACCTTCCCCGAATTCGCGATTGGGAGATCGCTCCAACAACCGTTCGCCACTCCCTGCAGTCATTCCCCTTCGCGAGGTGTCTTCGTTTTAGTAGGCACAGTTTGACGTACGGCAGTTCAGAGAAACGGATTCACCACCCGCAGACCGTTCAGATCCTGGCCATGCTGGAGGTCTTCGCTGTAGAGCACACGGCATTGCGCAACCTGGGCGCCGGCAACGATTAAAGAATCGTAGAAGCTGAAGCCCCAACGCGCTTGGTTGTCTACCGCACGGGCCAGCAAAGGAGCCGTGGTCGCCACCTGAATCAGTGGCGCGAGCACCACCTCAAGATACTGGTGTGCGGCCTTTAGGCTCAAGGCCACTGCCGCTTTGCGCAGGGCCACGTTCAGGCACTCCTGCGCCACCTGCGTACTGATGCAACCCTGGCCTGTAACCAGGGCGTTGCGAACGATGGTATCGGCCACTGCGTGTTTACGTGCGTCCGATGTATCGAGGTGATAGATGAAGACGTTGGTATCGATAAAGTGCTCAGCGCTCATTCATCGCATCCCGCGACAGCTTGGCGCCAAGTTTCATCCTGCCGCGCAGGCCCTTCATCGTCGCGTCGTAGCGCCGCATGCGTTCCTGCGTCTGGGCGTACTGGGCCAGCCAGAGCCTGAACTGTTCATTCAAGGTGGAGTTTTCGGCGCGCGCGCGTGCCCGCGCAGCTTCGATCAGGGCTTCGTCGGCCGTGAAGGTGATGTTCTTCATGATAGGCGCCTGGCAAGGTGTTGAAACACACGAAAGCAGTGTACACGAGCTTCGTGTAAAGAGAGAGGGAGAGGGCGCGTGAGAGCACTCGCCCTGAGCTTGGCCGACACGGTGGTGTTCCATACTTCGAGGCGGCCGATGATGTTCTGCACGCTACACTGCCGACTATCCGCAACCCCGATTGTTACACCTGTGACCGACACGCCTGAAAACCTTGAATGAACAGTTCAGGCTCTGGCTGGCCCAGTACGCCCAGACGCAGGAACGCA
>JANNBJ010000019.1:0-4997 GCA_031385325.1 Gammaproteobacteria bacterium
AGGCAGCCTGTGGCAGCTTGCTGGTGTCGATGCCGTACAGCTGGGCGACGTTGTCACAAAGTATCGCGCGGGTCTGTTCAGCGGTGAGGTTCTTGGTCTGCTCAGCCAGCATGGCCTGTGACCACGGCCAGGTTGAGTCACTGTGTGGAAAATCATTGGCCCACATCAGGCGCCGCCAGTTCATGTCGTTAGCGCACTTGAAGGCCACCCAGTCATCCTGGAATGTGGTGTAGATATGATCACTGAAGTACTCACTCGGCTGGCGCGACAGCTTCGTACCTTTGCCAAGCCAGTTACGATGGCGGTTATACGCGTGGTCCATGCGATACAGATAATGCGGTACCCAGCCGGCATCGGCTTCGACACAACAGACGTTGAGTGCGGGGTAACGTTCGAAGACCCCACCAAAGATCAGCGTCCCCATGATGTCCTGATTGCCACGAATGATGGACATGAAACTGTTGAGTCTTGGACCACGCACACCGCCACCACCGCGCGTCGTCAGAATATGGAAGGAAACCGGCAGCCCAAGTTCGATGGCCGCCTCCCACACCGGGTTCCAGATTTCCGAGTCAAAATCCTCGGTGCCCGGGTTGCCTGACATCATGACACCACGCAGGCCAAGTTTTTTCATGGCGTGCAGATCGGCGACGGTGGTTGCAGGATCCGTGGCTGCCGTTTGTCCACAACCCAGCAAACGGGTCGGTGAATGTGCACAGTATTCGGCGATCCAGCGGTTGTACGCGGCAAAACACGCGTCCTTGTAGGCAAAATCCTTGTGATTGCAGAGCACCATGCCAACCGTCGGGTAAATGATCTCCGCCGATACGCCATCCCGATCCTGATCCAGTAACCGTGCTGTCGAATCCCAGCCGCCACGATGCAGTTCCGCAAAGGTCACGCCGGTTTCAGTGATTTCTTCAGGCAGCTTGCCGGCCGCCGCCACCAGACCCATGGCGATGGGTCGATCCATGCCGTCGATGATGAAGAGGTCACCTTTGGCGCCGGCGTTCACCATGCGTGGTGCCTTGTCCTTCCATTTGCTGTCGATGAACGCGGAGTAGGTGTCAGGATGCTCGGTAATATGTGAATCAGCTGAAATGACCGGAAATCCATAGCTCATGGTGTGCCCCTCTCTTTTCGTTTACCCCATCGTCCACCCCACTATCGGCACCCACTGGCAGGCAGTCAAGGCAGACATCCGCGGTGATCCGACCGTATGGCGATGCCCGACGTTTCCAGCCACGCTTCTGTTTCCAACCGCGCTTCTAGCCGCGTCGGGCCGGCCTGTGCCAAACTCGGGCGCGCCGGGAGACCATCAGGGGACATCTATGAAATTCGGAATTTTCTACGAGCATCAACTGCCACGTGACTGGGATGAGTTCAGCGAGCACAAGCTGTTCAAGAATTCCCTGGATCAGATCGAACTCGCCGACCAACTGGGTTTCGACTACGCCTGGGAGGTGGAACATCATTTCATGGAGGAGTACTCGCACTCCTCCGCACCTGAAGTGTTTCTGGCTGCGGCCAGTCAGCGCACGAAAAACATTCGCCTCGGTCACGGCATCATCCAGCTGACGACAAATCACCCGGCCCGGGTTGCGGAAAAAGTAGCCACCCTCGATCTGGTTTCTGATGGCCGTGTCGACCTCGGTTTAGGCGAAGGTTCGTCGGTCACTGAACTGCATCCGTTCAACCTGCGATTTCGCGACAAGCGCGACGTCTGGGAAGACGCCGTCCGCTGCACCCTGCCGATGTTCTACAACCACGGCTGGGAATACGAAGGCAAGTACTTCTCCTTCCCGAAACGGGCCGTCGTCCCCAAGCCGCTGCAGAAACCGCACCCGCCGTTGTGGGTGGCTTGTTCACAACTCGACACCATCAAGTACACGGCGCACCGCGGCATGGGCGCGCTGTGCTTCAAGTTTGTCGATATGAGTTCCGCACGCGCGTGGGTCAACGCCTACTACAACACCTACCTGAATCATCTGGAAAAACTCACGGATTACCAGACCAATCCCAATATCGCCGTCGTCGGTGGCTTCATGTGCGCCCGGACCGATGAAGAAGCCTGGCAAAAAGCCGATGGCTGGACCTTCTTCCAGTTCGCATTGCGTTTGTACGGCCAGGAAGGTCCTTTCGAGCCGGGCGAAGTGAACTTCTGGGAACGTTACCAGGAATGGCGGAAGACCCCGGCCGGGCAGTTCCGCTCTGGTTCGGAACTGATTGGCTCGCCAGAAACCATCCGTCAGCGGCTGCGCGAACTGCGCGATGCCAACGTTGATCAGGTGATCCTGCTCAATCAGGCGGGTAAAAACACCCACGAAGACATCTGTGACAGCCTCAAGCTATTCGCCAAAGAAGTGATGCCGGAATTTCACGCCGATGAGGCCAATCATCAGGCCTGGAAACGCAAGGTACTGAATCGAGAAATCGTCCTCGACGATATCGACACTGAGCCCTTCAATTTCGCGCGTGGTCGCGAGCCGACCAAAAAGGCCACCGGAGATCAGAGAGACATGGTGGCTGGTGTGACCGGTCGACATGGTTCCGAAAAGGTTTCCTAGACGAATACCATTAGCGCGACCAAAAACCAAAGAACGGAGTAATTGATGCGCCTGCGCTTTACCGCAACCCTGATTGCAGTATTCACCCTGATCCCCGCCCTGCATCTGCAGGCGCGGGAGATCCCCACGGTCAAACCTGCAGAGGAAGGTTTTTCTGCCGATCGCCTGAATCGAATCGATGCCTACATGGAACGTGCCGTGAAAGATGGCGTGATGGTTGGCGGTCAAGGCGTCATCGCACGCGACGGCAACGTCATCTACAACGAAACCTGGGGTCAGCGGGATCGTGAAAACAGGCTGCCGATGGAAAAAGACACCATTCACCGCCTGTATTCGATGAGCAAGCCGATCACTGGCGTTGCGTTGATGATGCTCTACGAAGAAGGCAAATTTCTGCTCAACGAGCCAGTCGCCAAATACATTCCGGAGCTTGCAAATCTGCAGGTCTCGCTGGCCACCGCCGAAGGCGGCGTGACTGCCGTCAGCGACGGCACACAGTCGAGTTCTACCGGTGCAGGGGACACCTCCAAGGCCGGCAAGACGCGTGCGCCGGCTCGTCAGCCGACGATCCGCGATCTCATGACCCACACTGCAGGCTTCACCTATGGGGTGTTTGGCAATACGGAAGTCGACCAGGCCTATCGTGCGGTAGAGCTTCTTTCGAATCATCCCGACCTGCAGGACTTTGTCGCCAAGCTCGGCAAGATCCCACTCCAGTACGAACCCGGTACGCGCTGGCACTACTCGGTGTCGGTGGACGTGCAAGGTCGTCTGGTTGAAGTGCTGTCCGGCATGAAGTTCAGCGACTTCCTCGAACAACGTCTCTTCAAGCCACTCGGGATGAAAGACACGAGCTTCATCGTCCCGAACAACAAACTGAAACGATTCGCCCAGCTCTATTCACCCAAGGGAACACCCAACGGTGCCAATGCCTGGTTGGCGCCGAATACCTCGACGGAACTCGTGGTGGCACCGGAGATGGCCAACCGCAATTACATCAAAGGCGCAACCTTTGAGAGTGGCGGCGGTGGATTGGTCGGGACGGCAGAGGATTACCTGCGCTTTTGCCAGATGATGCTGAACGGCGGCGAATTGAATGGTGTCCGAATCCTGTCACCAACCACCGTCGCGCTCATGAGCCGCGATCACCTGGGTCCCGTTGCCATGGGTCTGGGACGTCAGGGCTCAGGCTTTGGCCTGGACTTCGCGGTGGTCAAGGACGCAGGTCTGACAGGCGATTCCGGCTCCGATGGCGAGTACAACTGGGGCGGCGCTGCAGGCACCCGATTCTGGATCGACCCCAGGGAAAACCTCATCGGCATCTTCATGGTGCAGAGCCTGCCCCATCGCACCAGCCTCGCCGGGAATTTCAAGGTGCTGACGTATCAGGCGATGGAGGAGATGGCGAAGGACGTGACGGAGTAGGACGACGGCACAAGCTGTTGAACCACTGACATTGTCATGAACGATCCCGTCGACGTCCTCATCATCGGCGCTGGTGCATCCGGCGCCGCGGCAGCCTGGAGCCTTGCCGATACGCGCATGCGTATTCTCTGCCTGGAGCAGGGCGAATGGCCCAACCCTGCCAACTACCCCGCTACGGGGCGCGACTGGGAAGCTCGCGCCATGGGGGAGTACAGCTGGAATCCGAATCGGCGACAGAACATCGGTGATTATCCGATTAACGAAGATGCATCGCCCATCAAGATCGCCAACTACAACGGCGTCGGCGGGGGCACGGTATTGTTCGCAGGGCACTTCCCGCGTTTTCATCCGGCTGACTTTCACGTCCGGACCCTGGATGGTGTGGCCGATGACTGGCCGATCGACTATGCGACACTCGAGCCCTACTACGCGACCAACGATCGCATGATGGGGATCTCCGGGCTGGCGGGCGATCCGGCCTATCCACCCAAAACAGCCATGATGAAGCCAGTGCCACTCGGCAAGACCGGCACTCGTCTCGCCAAGGCGTTCAATACACTGGGTTGGCATTGGTGGCCTTCCGACAGCGCGGTGGCGACTGAAGACTATGACGGTCGTGCGCGCTGCATCAATCTCGGTCACTGTCTGCATGGCTGCGCACAGGGTGCCAAGGCGAGCACGGATATCACCTACTGGCCACATGCGATTCGCGCGGGTGTCGAACTACGTACCCGCTGTCGAGTACGTGAAATCGCCGTAAATGCCCAGGGCATGGCCACCGGTGTCATCTACTACGACGCCGAGGGCAATGAGCAGTTTCAAGCCGCGGAAGTCGTGATTCTGGCTTCCAACGGTGTCGGTACGCCGCGCATCCTGCTCAACTCGACTTCACCACGATTTCCGAACGGTCTGGCCAACGGCAGTGGCCTGGTGGGTAAAAACCTGATGTTCCACCCCTACTCCAGTATCGTCGGTGTATTCGACAATCCGATGGATGGGTATCGC
>JANNBJ010000020.1:0-15756 GCA_031385325.1 Gammaproteobacteria bacterium
GTTCTACTTCGCCGGTGGGAAGAGCGGTCGATTTTTCGCCGATTTCTCGTTGCATAGTTCAACTATGCGCCTCGAAATCGTGTAATACTGTCATCGCTATCCCACTCGGCTCGCGACGATCGCTCAAGCCAGACAGGCTCCTATGAGAATGTCTTCCGCAGTCCATTTCAGGGTGAGCGTGAAGTGGGCTCGCTGACTGATCCTGACCAGCCGATTCCTGGCGCACCCGATCCCGGCGCCGGAGAGAGCAAGCCACCTCAGTGGGTGAGTCTGCTGCAGCACGATTCCCGTCAATTTGTTCTCGACGCAGCCCTCGTGCTCGACGCCATTGGCATCGAACAGCGAACCCACCACATCCTGGATCAATGGAATCTTCTTGTCCGTCCCGATGACGCGCCTGAAGCAAGCCGTCAGCTCGCCACCTATCTGGTGGAAAACAAGGCCAAACCGAAACGCCCCCAACCAATCATTGGCAGGGGTAAGGGCTGGGTCGGCGTGACGGGATTTCTGGGTGTGATCTGGATGCTCCCCTGGCTTGAAGGACAACTCGGCCTGCAACACTTGCGGGATGCGGGTGTGCTGCATGCATCGGCAGTGCGCGACGGCGCATGGTGGCAGGTTGTTACTGCGCTGACGCTGCACGCAGACTTAGGTCATATCGCTGGTAACAGTCTTTTTGGAGGCGTGTTCGGCTACCTGCTGGCGCGTTCATTGGGTGCTGGCGTCGGTTGGCTGCTAGCCGTGTTCTGTGCCGCCATGGCAAATCTCGCTTCTGCATTGGTTCAAACCGACGACTTTCGGGCGCTCGGCGCCTCTACCGCCGTGTTTGCTGCGCTCGGACTGATTGGCGCTTACGCATGGCAGCGTGGTTATTTCGTCAGTGACAACCCGCGCAGGCGATTCGCCCCGGCTTTTGCAGCTATCGCCATGATTGCATTCACCGGCACGAGTGGCGAAAACATCGATCTCTTCGGGCACCTCTTTGGATTCGCCTTCGGATTTGCAGCCGGTTATCTGTACGCCAGATTGAACACCAGGCACGTGGGATTACTCGGCCAATGGTTGGCCGGAACAGGCACCATCATGCTGATCACGACCGCTTGGTGCGCCGCGATCTGACGCGCTACCCTACCGCCTCACGATCTGACTGGAACTAGAGATGCGCATCTATCCACTGATGCTTTTGTTGCTACTGTTGTCCGCCATGTTCATGACATCGGCTGTTCAGTCGTCAGACACCCATCCCGATCTCAGCGGCACCTACAACGTGGCCACACTGACGCCACTTGAACGACCAACCGCTCTCGGTGACAGAGCAACCTTTACCGAGGCAGAGGCGGCCGAGATCGCCGCGTACTGGCAATCCAGCCTTGCGAAAGATGGCGAGACCAGCAACCCCGATCGTGATGCACCGCCCGCAGGTGGTGTGCGGGCAGCTGTACCGGAGTTCGAGGGGGCTGCCGGCAAGGTTGGTGGCTACAACGCATTTTATGTCGACATCGGCAGTAGTGCTTTCAAACTGGACGGCGCGTTTCGGACATCGATCATCACCTACCCGGCCAACGGTCAGATGCCGGTGATTTCACAAGCTGGCCAACGCCGATTTGCACAGTACCCTCACAATCAGCTGGATGAACACGAAAACACCGGGGATGCGTGGTGGATCGATCTGCCCCTCGGTCCTTTCGATCATCCGGAAATGCGACCACTCGGCGAGCGCTGCATTCTCGGTTTCGGTTCAACCGCCGGACCACCCGCACTCCCGGTCATGTACAACAACCTCAAGCGGATCGTCCAGACCGAAGATTACGTGATCATCCACAACGAGATGAACCACGATACGCGCATCATCCCTGTCAACAAGACCGGTAACAGAACACCTGACACAAACGTGGTGCCGAAGTGGCTGGGTAATTCCGCTGGGCACTGGGAGGGCAACACCCTGGTGGTTACGACACGCGGATTTCGTGACAAACGCGGAGACTGGATGGGCTCTCCATCCATGGTGGTGGAAGAGCGTTTTTCACGCCTCGACGACAAGACACTACGCTACGCGTTTACAGTCACCGATCCCGACACCTGGGAGTCTCCCTGGAGTGGTGAATACCCATGGCCCGCGACCGACGAACGATTGTTCGAGTATGCGTGCCACGAGGGCAACTATTCGTTCACAGGCATCCTGAAAGGGGCGCGTGTCCTGGAAGCGGAAGCGCGTTCAGCGCACAGGTCTGGACCGATTGCAGGTGACTGAAGAGACGCGAAGATCAGCCGAGGTCATCCTCTGAAAGCTGATGCCCCCAGCTGCGTTTTGCGTTGAGGTACCGTTTGTTCCAGTCGCTGACTCCGGTGACATGTTTCTGAGGCGTGATATGGGTCAGTCCATACTCCGACAGATCATCGAGCTTCTTGGGGTTGTTGGTCAGCAAACGCATTGGGCGATTACCGACAAAGTGTTTGATGAGCGCGGCGGCATCACTGAAATCGCGCGAATCTTCGGGTAAGCCCAGCGTTCTATTGGCCTGATACGTGTTTTCGCCACCATCCTGCAGGAGATAGGTTGCGGCTTTCGCCCAAAGTCCAATGCCTCGCCCTTCGTGACCTGCCATGTAGATCAGGTACCCACCCTGCGGATCCGCGGCGATACGCTCGATGGCTCCATGCAGCTGCGGTCCGCACTCGCAGCGCTCGGAGCCAAACACGTCACCGGTCAGGCAATTCGAATGCACTCGCAGCAGTGGATTCTCTTGCGGGTCACCGATCTTCAACACGCTGTTGACCGCCATGAAGGACGCCAGGTGCGAAAACAGATGCTGTCCACCCCGCGCCCTCAAGTCGCTGGCCAGCGTTTCGACCTGCCCAAGCTCCGTGCTGCGAACCGTCGCATACCACTGTACGGTGAGATGCGCCGAAGGCAGATGTACCGGCAATGGAATGGGTCCGAGAATGTTGATGGCCTGCGCACCGAGTTGAATCGGCAGCTCGGTGTCGATGCGCTGGCCTTCGTCATCGATTCGCCATAGTTTGCCATCGGCGATCAGTTTGCTTCGCACGGTGGGATTCAGGTAAGTGAACATCATACTTTTCCGATCAATTCTCTGGCGACGTCCTCAAGGACGTCAAAACGTGTATCAAAATTCGGCAAAATCATGACTTGTGACAATCCGGCGGACGCGAGCCCGGCCAGACGATCACGCAACTGATCCGCAGTACCAATCATCGCGCTGGCCTGCAGCACAGCTGGCGTCAGGAACTGCTCTTCTTCAGGCAATACCCAGCAATTGTGGCCACCATGGATACGCTGATGGCGACGCTCTTCCGGGTAACTTTCGAGCAGCGTTGAATAATCTTCCCAGATGCCATGCAGGGCGTTGGGTGGCTGAAACCCGAAGTTGCGCCACTGATCATAACTGTAGTGCACGGCAGCCATGGCCATTGCACCGCATTGTGCCTTGACCCGCGGACTATCGATGGGCTCGTCTCTCTCAAGAATCACCATGGTCGTGAGTGCAGTAATCTTGAAGCTGGCACGGTCGAGCATTCGGCCGGAAGCGTTTGCTCCCGATTCGATCATGTGCCAGATGCTCGCCATCGCCGCAGGGTGCGCCGCCATGGCGATCACCGCGCCATCGCCATGTTTGCCCGCCAGGGCCAATGATTTCGGCCCGAAACCGGAGACATACATCGGGATGGGTGAATCAAAATTGACGAATCCCCGATCCGGCATGATGTGCCGTATCGGCCGGCCTTCCCACATCGCCTCCTGACCTGCGAGCAAGGGACGCATGGCCGCCAGATACGCGTCGTATTCCGCCAATCGATGTGGCGCCTTGCCCATCACCCGCATGGCGGTATTGCCCGCGCCAACGCCAAAAAACGTCCGCCCCGGTGCCAGCGCATTGATCGTCGCGATCCCCGCCGCATTCACCGGTGCAGGTCGGGTACCCGTGACTGCAACACCGGTTCCCAGGTTGATGCGGGACGTGCGGGTTGCCGCCACCGCAAGCGTTGCATAACAATCCGACCACAACATCTGCGAATCGGCGCACCACGCATGGGAATAACCGAGCTGTTCCGCTCGCTCGATGTAGCCGATGTCCGCAATGTGAGAAGCCACACAAACGCCAATTTCCATAGTTGCTCCAGAATCGGGATCGTGACGAGTCAACAATCCCACAAAACGACCGCAGACTCAGGCGTGCGCTCGCTCGTTAAAACACCAGACGCAAGACGGACTCTGCCACACAGGCTGGTTTGTCCTGCCCCTCGACTTCAAGCGTCAGTTCATTGATCACTTCGATCATGTTGCCCTTGATGCTCACTTCCTTGAGCATGCCTCGTGTCCGAATCCTGGCGCCGACCGCTACGGGCGACGGAAATCTCACTTTGTTCCAGCCATAGTTGATGCCGAGTTTCATGCCCTCGACCTTTGGCAACCCGACACCTTCGCCACCAGGCAAAAAGCTCATGATCGACATGGTCAACTGCCCGTGAGCGATGGCCTTGCCGAATGGACCACTCTTAGCACGTTCCGGATCAATGTGAATCCACTGATGATCCAGTGTTGCGTCGGCAAACAGATTGATTCGATCCTGCGTGATTTCAAACCAGTCGGTCGGCTGGCTGGCTTTACCGATGTTCGCAGCCAGAGTGGCTTGAGCATTTTCAATGGCGGACACAGTCTTCTCCTTCGTGCTGATTGATTCTGTTAGGTTCAGTTGACACTTCGATCCCGGCCTTCCCAGAAAGGCGCTCGCAACTCGCGTTTCAGGACTTTGCCCGGACCTGACTTTGGCAACGGTTCCTGGCGGATGTCGATGCCCTTGGGCACCTTGTAACCTGCAATACGCTCCCTGCAGAAGCGGATGATGTCCTGGGGATCAACGTTGCTGTGTTCGGCACGTGGGACGACGACGGCATAAACCGCTTCTCCCCATTTGTCATCAGGAACGCCAAACGCCGCTGCTTCGAGCACCGCCGGATGTTTGAACAGTACCTCCTCCACTTCCGTGCAGTACACGTTTTCGCCACCGCTGACGATCATGTCCTTGCTGCGGTCGACGAGAAAGACATAACCCTCTTCGTCCATGAAACCAAGGTCTCCGGTCCAGTAGGAACCGTCTTTCAGGACCGACGCGGTCTGCTCGGGTTTGTTCCAGTAACCGAGCATGACGTGTGGCCCGCGCACCACCACTTCACCGATCTCACGACACGGCAGTTCCCGGCCGGCGGCATCGCGAATTCGCACCTCCGTGCCGACGATGGATTGGCCGCACGAGCGTGCGCGATCATTATCGAGCCAGGTCTCCTCATGACGTAACACCGTCGTCAGTGGCGACAACTCAGTGGCGCCATAAACATGAACCAGTTCAGCACCAGGGAACGCCACCGATGTCCGGCGCGCCACCTCTGTTGCTATCGGCGAACCACCATGGGCGATGACACGCATGCTGCTCACCTTGCGTGGACGAACCAGCTGCTCTTCGGCCAGTGCAGACAACATGGTGGGTACCCCCAACGTTATCGTGGTGCCGTATTTTTCGATGACATTCAAGGCCGCTGCGGCGTCGAACGTCGCCAACGGGATTTGTACGCCGCCCGTCCAGATCGACGCAAGCACACCGTTGGAACCCGCTGCGTGGAACAGCGGCGCCATGACCAGCATCACGTCGTTGGCATCCTGCGGCGCCGAGGTCAGCCAGTGATAGGTGTTGGCAATCAGGTTGCGGTGCGACAGCATCACACCCTTCGATTTGCCCGTGGTTCCACCGGTATAAAACAGCCCTGCAAGCGTGTCTTCAGTGATCCCCGTGCCAAGACGGCGTGCCGTTGCACCGGCCAGCAGCGCTTCATATTCCGAACCAACTCGGATCACTCGACCCACTGACGAGGCCAAGGCTCCTGGCTCGCGGTCGGTAATGAGTACGCTGGTCGCAGAATCCTCCAGTGCGTATTGCAGTTCCGGCTCCGCATGTCGGGTATTGAGCGGCACCACAACCAGACCCGCTGCCGGAACACCAACATAGGTCTCGATATACGCATGGCTGTTGCCGGCCAGAATCGCGACCCGGTCGCCCGCCTTCAGGCCCAAGCCGTACAACCCGCCGGCCAGACGCTCACAGCGTTCATTGAACTCGGTATAGGTAAATGACCGATCCCCATCGATAACTGCCGTTCGATTCGCAGCAATCTGCAGCGCTCGGCGCAGTGGGTCAGCAAAAGTCAGCATGGCGATGGTTCTCGATTCTCGGACGGTTGGAGAGTCTCCCAGATTGGGCAGACAGAGAAAACCTCAGTTCGAAGCAATACGAGCTATCGCTTGAGCAGTCGACGATAGAGCGCGAGATACTGATCAGCCACTGCCGCCCAGCTGAATCGGCTGGCGGTCTGTCGCGCCGTACCGGCGAACCGTTGTCGAGCCGGCTCGTCATTGAGTAGGTCACACAGCGCGTCAGCCAGCGCCGACGCGTTGGCCGGTGGTACTACTCGACCGTTGACACCATCCTGAACCATGTCCCGGTTACCGGAGATATCGGTCACGACCGGGCAAGCACCAGCGGCCATGCCTTCGAGCAGCGAAAGCGACAGACCTTCAGCACCCTCGCCAATACTTGCAGACACATAGATTCTGGAGGACACCAACAGTTCCGCGAGCAGATCGGGAGCTTGCGCTTGCCAGTCGGGAACCGGCAAGACCCCGGCAAACTTGATGAACTCTCCAAACCCACGAGCGGCAACCTGCTCGCAAAACTCGGCGCAGGTACGGCCAACAATGACCAGACCCAGATTCTGACCACGCGCATGCGCCTGCGCCACAGCGTCGACCAGCATTTCGTGGCCTTTGACCGCGTGATAGTTGCCAATGGAAACGACCAGTGGCGTGCCAGGTTGAAATCCAAACCGTTCTGGAACCGAGTTCAGCGGCTTAATGCTGAAACGCTCCATATCAACGCCATTGGCGATATCGTGAATCAGCGATTCCGGCGCTCCAGCGTCCAGCAACGAGGCGTGAACCGTCTGGCTGATGGCAGTGACCGCGTCAGCGCGTTGAACCGTAGACTCGATGAGTGGGCGCTGAACCGGATCGAGTCGCTGACCGAAGCGGATCTCCTCGACGATGTTGATGTCTTCCCCATGCGGCGTCACGACGATCGGCGCGCCGAACAGGGATCGCAGAAGAATCGCGACATAACCGCTCGGGTACGTGGCATGGACATGAACTACGTCGTAACGGTGGCTCAAGGCATGCAGCGCACCAGCAACCCACCGACTGGCCAGAGGCCAACGTGACAACAGTGGCCAGCGCGAAACCGGATAGGCAAATTGAATGTGTCGACCACTGATCAATCCGGCCATACCACCCACCGTCACGCTGTGTCCGGCCTTCAGGTACTGCATGGCGAGGTTATGGACGACCAGCTCTCGCCCGCCAATTTCTGGCAGGTGGCTGTTCACCAACAGCAGGATTTTCATTTTTTTTCCGAGCACCGTCTTGGTTTCAAATGAGCTCCCGGGCCTCAACAAAGGCTCTGGTAGAGCGCACTCAATCGACTTCGAATCTCGCTCCAGGCAAGCGTCTGCGCTTGTCGCCGACTGGCGTCTGCCATGGCAGCGAGGTCCAGGCTGCGGATCGATTTCACGATGTCGGTCATGGCACACACATCACCTTTGGGTGCGAGCACTCGACATGCCGCCGAAGTGTAATCATGCACACCCGGAAGATCAGTAGAGAGAATCGGCAATCCACACGCCATGCCCTCGAGTAAAGCATTGTTCGCCGTCGCATCGATCAGCGGTAACAACAGGGCTGTGCTGGTCTGATAAACACGCAGCAGATCGGCATCGGTGACAGCCGACCACTTCTTGATGTTGGGTTGATCCGGGACACTGGCCGCATCCTTGGTATTGCACACGAGATGAAACTCGATGTCTGGATCTATCGTCAGCAGATTGCGGGCAACCTCGGCAAAGACGGAAAAATCCCGCAGGTGCGCACCAACACACAACAGCTTGATAGGCCCGCTAGTTGAATGCTGCTCGCCGACCAGTGGGTGAAAGTAGTTGGTATCAACGCCATGCGGGATGAAATGGACCGGCACTGCAGGCGCCAGGGTCTGCAGATATTCCCGCTGTGACTCCGCCATCACGACCATCGCATCAAGTTGCTGTAGATGAGACCGATCGGTAACCAGTTCCTGCATGCGCCAGGCCGGGGTGTGGTACGTCGCGACCACCGCATTTTGGCGGGACGCGAATTTCTTCATGGTGCCGAGATAGCGATACAGGTTTTCACCATACAGAAAGTGAAAGATCTGGCCGCTTCCACTTAACCAGCGACCGGCCGCCTTGCACTCACCCCAAAAGCTGTCGCGGTGATACCAGGTGCTACCACTGCCTTCGATCCAGGGTTTGGCAAGTTTCAAGAAGGCCCGGGTGGGAATATTGAATTTGTCCTCGATGAGTATCGGATCCGGGTCCAGTCCGGTACCCGCATGGTGATACCCGGACGGACCCGCATGGTTATGCATGCGCAGGCTGATGATGTTGACCCTGGGGGATGGCTTGGACACGCAGCGGGACTCTGTAGGCGACGAACTGTCGCCGCATTGTAGCCACACGGGTCGAGAAAATTTGTGGTCTGCGCCGAGGTATTGCGACCGCTTCCTCACCTGGGCAAGAACCGAACAATCTTTGACCAACATCAGTCAGGAGCCCTGACGACTACGTCACGGATGGGTCAACACGAAAGAACATTGAAAGAAGTCAAGAATGGAGCGGGAAACGAGACTCGAACTCGCGACCCCGACCTTGGCAAGGTCGTGCTCTACCAACTGAGCTATTCCCGCTTGGAAGACTTCTCGAAAGGACGCGCATTCTAACCAACGAATCGCATTTGGCAAACCGGAATCCCCGTGTTGTGGGAATTGAGGTCGATTCGTAACCCTATGCGTACGGCTGCCAGACTGCGAACCAGTCAGTTCACGATCACCAGACCTCATCTGTGACCGGTGCGCTGTCTATCCACTACCTCTGATCAGCCAGCCGGGCCAGCAGCACAGCTCGCGTGGCCGCAACCTCTCGCAATGGCCGTGATCGCAGCGCCCCGACTTCATCCGCAGCATAGGGCACGAAGTTCGAAGGCAGATGGGTGGCATCCATGGTCGCCAGCATCCAGTTCAGAACTTCCGCCAGCGCCGCAGGTGTGATGCCGGCGTTGGCAGAGCCTGGTACCTGAACGAGATACTCCCGACCTCCCTCGACATGCAGATAACGCGCGAGGTACCCATTGATGTTCGGGACGGTGCCATTGGCCATACCCGCACCTGTGGGGCCGTGACAACCCTGACAATTCAACATGTAGTTGACACGCGCACGGGCGGGGTTTTCCACGCCTGCCATTGCCAGGCCCGCGTCTGCGCCAATGGCTGCCGAAGCGCCAGTCAACGACATCAGGAACACGAGAAATCGACGCAGTTTCAATCAGGACTCAGGCAACGCAAGGCCGGTAATGATTGCCGTCGAACAGTTGTAGATTGCGCTGCTGGTGCCGAGGCACCAGTTCAAGTCGTTGCTCTTGCTCGGCAGATACATCGGTCGATCACCTTCATTGCGGTTGCACAGACAGCTGCCACAACCGGATTTACCGCAACAATCGTTGTACGAAATGATGTACTTTTTGCCGTCCTCAGGATTGAGGCAGGATCCAATCCAGGTGACTGGAGATTGCTCAGTGCCCGGCGGACAGCTGTTCACCGTTCCACCGCAGCAACTGCACAGAAACCCGTCGATCGCGCAGTATCGCCAATAGTCGCAACTGGTGGAGTCGCCACCATCTGCGATGGATCCGGTGGCTTGCGATGGATCAGTCGCACGGGCCACGGGTAACAAGGGAAACAACGCACCGCCAGCTACGGCTCCGCCGAGCCAGCCAAGCAGCCCTCGACGAGAAGTCCGACTGGCAACCGACCGGCTGAAGCGTTCGGTCAAACGGTCCACGACCCCGCCTGTGTGTGAATGTCTGTCTGAGTTCATCACCGGGAACCTGTCTGCAACCGCTGTGGAAACATGTCAATTCGCTCCGTGCACGGCCAGTGGCGTTTCTGCCTCAATGCCCAGCGTCTGCACAAACTCTCCCGCAGGCAAACGATAGATGTCCACTTTCATCTCCGTGTTCGTGACTGCCAGCAGACGACTTTTTCCACCCCCGCTGGTGCCCAGGGTGAGACCCCGGTTCTTCAGTACGAGTCTGGCCATGCGCTGGTGCTTTTTCAGGTCGAACACCCACACTTCGGGGCCACCGTCCTTGTGGGTGCCTTCAGCGCCATCAGGCTGCATGAGGAAATACCCGACGCCATCAGCATCAGTGATCACCGGCCGGATACCTGCAGGGCGCCAGGATCGCTCACTGGCTTCGGTCAACCACCAGGGTTCACCCTGTACTGGCGATTCACCAGCGATGTCGACCGGCAGCACACGCCCTTGAAAAGTCGGAAAGTAAGCGACCCCTCGACTTGCGCCATACGCTTCGAAAACCGGGTCGACATCCGCGTCGAACAGCTTGTCAGTCTGTTCGCTGCTCACCGGTTTTCCAGTGTGGTCAAGGTGCGTTGTGCGCAAACTGCCGTTGGAACAAAGGGAGAAAAAACTGCGCTCGCCGATGGGAACCACGAAACCGCAGCCGGGCGTTGGAACTTCATCCACAAACGTACGTGCTTCAAGATCAACGATGCTGACCGACTGCGCCGGGGTGAAGTTGTACACCATGAGCAGGCGCTCATCGGCAGACAGGCCAGTGGCAATCGGTTTTGGCATGCCATTCAGCCGTTTGGCCGGAATCACGATTTCGTCCTGAACCTTCAAACCGGCATTGTCGTAGATCGTCACGACGTCGGTACGTTCGCCACCACGCGTACCGCGAGCCGTGAAGGTCTCAATAACATAGTGCTCACGACGACTGTGGCTACGTTGATAAGCGGCCATGAAACTGGCCGTGAGCATGCCTTTGTACTGGGCGGGTTGAGTGGTCGCCAGCGGATCGACAACGACGATTTCTCCTTCTGACATGTGGAAGAAGGATACGTCCTGAATCATCATCCAGTGATCCGGATAGGTTGCAGGCAATTGCTGAATCACCCCCATGGGCTCAGCGATCCCGTCGGCATGCGCCGTTGTGATCGACGCCACAAGTACCAGCATCAATAACGCCGACGCCATCGTCGACGGCTTCATTCAGTCGGACCCAATCCCAGAATCACCGCCGTCGAACAGTTGTAGACATTGGTGGTGCCCATGCACCAGTTGATGTCGTTGTTGGCATTCGGACGATAGATCGGCAAATCGTCCTCGTTTCTGTTGCACAGGCATCGCCCACAACTGCTCTTGCCACAGCAGTCGTTGTACGAGATGACATAGTTCAGTCCATCCGCCGGATTGCGGCAGGTACCAACCCACGTCAACGGCGACATTTCAGTGCCCGGTGGACAGGTGTTCTGGGTGCCGCCACAGCAACTGCAGAGGAACCCGTCGATACCGCAGTAACGCCAGTAATCGCATGTGCTCGGATCACCCGGATCACCAGGATTTCCAGTCGATTGCGGCGGCACGCGTGATGGCCCACCCGAACTGCTGGCCCGGGCTACAGGTAATAGTGGAATCGCAGCAACACCAACCAGCAAACTTCCCAATCGACCGATGAAACCGCGTCGAGAGCTTTGTTGCGCAATCCTGCGGGTAACGTGCTCAGCGGCTTTTTCAAACATGCTCATCGTCACGCCCCCTTAGTTCGCCTGGCCAGCATCGAGACCCACCGAATACACCTGATAGGGCGATTCGCCCAGATCATGAATCGTATTCAGACGTTTGCCGGTGCGAGCATCATAGATATCAAGAGCACTCTCGACGTTGGCCACCACGAGGCGTGGATTGGCCGCGCCGGTCACGCTGATGGAAATCGCCGATGTCTGCAGACGAATACGGGCCAGTCGCGTTTGTTTTGTAGTATCGAACAGCCACACTTCGGTAGCCGGATCCTTGTGGCTGCCGGGATAACCCTGTGGTGTCATGGCGATCCACAACAAGCCATCGGACCGCCCCGACCCTGCGGTGCCATGCCACCCTGCAGGCCGCCAGTTGGATTTGCGCTCGGCTGCCGACGTGAGCCACCAGCGCGGCATGATCTCGGGCTTATCGCCGCTGACCTTGATCGGCTGAACTTCGCCTGCAAAGGACGCAAAGTACCAGCTGTCTCCCACGAGGCTGGCTTTTTCCGACAGCGGATCCTGGTCGATCCCATTGAACACGGGGCTCACCGTAGTGCCGGCGACCTGACCCTTGTCATCGAGGTCGACCGCAAGCAACGATCCATTGCCGCAGAGCATGAAAAAATCGCCATGCAGGTCCGGGAACACCAGTGAACAACCGGGTGTATCAAACTCGTTGACGATGGATTCGGTATCGAGATCGATGACTGTTACTGAAGTCGCGGGGCTCATGTTGAAGACCACCAGGAAACGATCGTCCGCGGTCACCGCAGTGCTGTTCTTCAGATTGACGCTGTTGGACCGTCTGGGTTGCAACACGATGTCTTTCTGCAACGCCAGATTGGCAAAGTCGTAGATGGCCACCAGATCTTCCCGCGTGCCTCGATGACCTCGACTATGGACCGTCTCACCGACGTAGAATTTCTGTCGCTTGAGGGAATAGCTGAGCGTTGCAAACTGACCCGCGCTCAACATGCCCTTGAACGTTCCTGTCTCGATATCGACCAGAGCAAATGCCGAGTCGATGATCGCACCGAAAGAAAAGTCGTGTGCCATCACGTAGCTTGCGGGATAGGGTGTCGCGAGTTTGACGGACTGGTCTGCACCGACTGGCTCTGCTGGCAGCTCGGCGGCTACATACCCCGGGATAATGCATAACAGGGCAAGACGGAACAAAGGGCGGAATAATTGGAGACAGCTTCGCTTCGAGGGTTTCAGCAACGTTTCGATTTGCATGTCCTGTGCGATCTCCTGGCAGACCTGACGCGGAAGTTGGGCGACATACGCAACAAGACCATGGTCAGGTATGGCCTCGGCAGCTGAACGGCAATATAGTGCGCGCCTTGACGATCTACAACGCGATTGAAGGAATTCTGGATTATCAATCCATCGTCAATCAGTTGGGTAATGCCGAAACTCCCTTGGGGAAGTCTGGCACCTCATCAATTCAATCCTCTGCTAAGCCGCTTACGGCATGGACGAATCACATGATGAATCGCAGACCGCATCGCTGGATATTGCCAATCGCCACGATCGCCTCGGTCACGGGAACGTTTGGGCACTTTTCTGCACAAGCGGCGATCATGGAAGAAATCGTCGTGACCGCGCAGAAACGCGAACAGAATCCGCAGGACGTCGGCATTGCCATCAGCGCAGTGACTGGCGATCAGATGCGGCAACTCGGGTTCACCAACGCGCAGCAGGTTACGGCGATGGCACCCGGCGTTTCCACGGTTCAGCCCAATGGCGAGGCCAACTACTCGATCGCCATTCGCGGCGTCGCCAACAGCGACTTCACCACCAATGTCGAAAGTCCGGTCGCGATCTATCTGGATGAGGTTTACATCAGCCAGATGTCCGGCGCCGGATTCATGCTGTTTGACATGGAGCGAGTCGAGATCCTGCGTGGTCCCCAGGGCACCCTGTACGGCCGCAATGCCACCGGCGGCCTTGCCCACTACGTGACGCGCAAACCGACGGAAGAGCTCGATGGATACGCTCAGGTCACCGCCGGCAAATACGACCAGCTGAAGCTGGAAGGTGCGCTGGGTGGTCCGATTACCGAATCACTCATGGCGCGCGTGTCCTTCGCCAAACATGACAACGATGGTTACGCCGAAAACCGGCTGGCTGGCAAGCTCAACAACGCCAACGACGACGCACTGCGCGCACAGCTGCTGTGGACACCAACCGATGACATGGAAGTGCTGCTCAATGTGCGGACCGGTGATCAGAAGATCGATACCGGATTTTTCGAGCATGTCACCGCAAATCGGGTTGGCGTGCTGACTCCAAACGAAGTCAATCAGGTGACCGGCTACATCGACAACGATGGTGATGTGTTCAAAGGTGACTACGATCGCGAAGGTTTCAACGACCTGGAATCCCGTGGTTACAGCGGCACCGTGAAGTGGGACTTCGAAGCCTTTACGCTGACGTCGATCACCGACTTTTCAACCGTCAAACGCGACTACGTCGAAGACTCTGACGCATCGCCAGTGCCTCTTTTCAACTTCTTCCTCACCACCGACGCTGAACAGTTTTCCCAGGAAATCCGGCTGAACGGCGGTAACGAGCAGATGAACTGGGTGGCCGGCCTCTACTACCTGGATCTGCAGGTCAACGATTCAAACGGTGCCGAGACCGAGCCCTTCATCGACCCGAACTCTGATACGCCGGATGTATCCGGACTCGACAACCCTTATGAAACCGACACCAAGTCGATCTCAGCTTTTGGCCAGATGGAATGGGACTTCACCGACGCCCTGACTGGCATCGTCGGCTTGCGGTGGATCCATGACAAGAAGGACCACACTTACGTCACGAATGCGGTGGACTTCATTCCCGGAACGCGTTTCCGGAACGGCAATCCAAACATTATCGCCACACTCGGCAGCTACGAAGGTTCGCGGACCGATTCCGAATTCGCCTGGCGCCTGGGACTGAACTACCAGGTGAGCGAAAACGCGATGCTGTATGCAAGTTACAATCGAGGGGTGAAGAGTGGTGGTTTCAACGCGCCGATCTTCCCGCTGTCGCCACCTCTCGACTATGTTGATGACGTCATGAGTTACGACCCGGAGCAGCTGGATGCCTATGAAGTTGGTTTCAAGTCGATCTGGCGCGACGGTTTGTTGCAGGTCAATGGCGCGGCGTACTACTACGACTACCAGGACTATCAGGCCTTTCAGATCATCGGCATCGATACCATCACCTCGAACGCAGAGGGCACATCATGGGGCAGCGAGCTGGAAGTGAAAGTCAGCCCGGTTGAAGGACTGGAGTTCCTGTTGGGTGCGGCCTACAACGACGTCGAAGTCGACCTGCTCAATGGCTCACCCAAAACGACCTCCATTCAGTCACCGAAGTGGAACGTCAATGCTCTCGCACGATATGAAATTCCGGTCGGCCCCGGACATGTGGCGCTCCAATACGATGTCGTCAATCGCTCGAAGCATTATTTCGCACTGACGCGTCTGGAAACCGTCACACAGAAGTCCTATAACGTCGCCAACGCATCAATCAGTTATACCGGCGCTGATGATCTGTGGAGTGTCACCGCGTTCATCAACAACATCACCAACGAAAAGTATCTGGTGCAGACGTTCGATCTCTCCGGCCCTAACGTGTTTGGACTGGTTGAACAGTATTACGGGCGACCAGAATGGTGGGGAGTCAGCGTCAACGTCAGCTTCTGACATTCCACGCTGCATGCCTTGAGCCCCCTTGAATGGGGGCTGTACTCCAGAGGCATTGCGACACAAAGATTCCGGCTCAGGCTTTGCCCAAACCGCCACCACCCGGAGTTTCGAAGATGATCGTGGCCCCCGCCGGGACCTCCTCGCGACCCTTGCCACGCAAGGCTTCGCCCGTGTCGAGATAGACCTTGCCCGCAGCACCATTGCCACCCCCATAACGGCCGCGCGCAGGATGCTGCAGGCGATCAAACATCTTGGACACCTCAAACGCCGCGCCTTCGATGTGCCCTACTTCGATGATC
>JANNBJ010000009.1:0-33765 GCA_031385325.1 Gammaproteobacteria bacterium
GTGCATGTGAAACGAACACATGTCCTGGATTGCGCGGCATAAGCCGTCTCTTGGGAAGCCGGCGTGAGTATGACGCCACCCGGACCACAAACGAAGTGCAAAGCACCGTTCAGTTCAGGAGTGACACCGTTGGTTCAATTCTGTGGCGGCGTGTTTATCGACGATTTTGGCGGCTTCCTGTTGGAGTGCCAACGCACTGACTCAGTTGTTCGCGTGCCGCATTGTGTTCGCACACGAAGGAGCGCGTCGGTGTATAGCGAAGAGAGCAGGTAGCGATGTGGATGCCACACTGCGGACCTGAGCTTCAACCCTCGCGCAAGAGCCTTGAACCAGAAAATTTACCAAGAGACTTCATATGAAAATCCAAACCCCCAGAAAATCAGCCCTGGTGTTTGCACTGGGTCTTGCCGTTGTCGGCTTGACGCCTGTCCTCGCCAGCGCAGCAGACCAAAACCGGATGAACGGCGTGCCTGACAGCACAAATTCGACGAGCAGCACCAGCATGGATGGTGTGCCCAGGCAAGGTACCCCAATGGATCACGGCAGAATGGACGGCAGTCATGGTGCCTCAGGCATGTCCAAAACCGGCAACGCGGACTATGACTTTGCTGCAAACATGAAGATGCATCACGAGATGGGCATCCAGATGGCTAACAGCCAGATCAAGAATGGCAAGAATCCGGAGATGGTGAAGATGGCGAGGGCCATAGTCACGAACCAGACCAAAGAATCTGCTGCCTTCGAGAAGTATCTGGCGGCCAACAAAGCAACCAAGCCCAATGGCGTGACGATGTCCAAGTAACTGAGGGAAGCGCTGGCCTGCCTTGGTACGGTAGCTCGTCTGTGTGCACGACTTGCGCTTGACTTGGGAAGGTCTGATAAATTAGACCTTCCCCAAATCATTCCACCTGGTGACCCTATCCCTCTTTGCGTTCTGCAACGAGCTCTTGCTTGCGTGCGGCCATGCTGGCGCCGAGCGTTTTCATGTCGCGGTCGGTGGCCTTCGCTTTCGGGAAAATTTCGTTCTGCTCTTCCTTGAGGTGATGCTTCACGTATTCGCTCAGGTCCTTGATTTTGGCATCGAACATTTCGCCGTCAGGCTCAACGCCCTCGACCTCCGATATCAGCGACTTCAGCGTGGCATGTTCAACTGTCCCCTCCGGCACCAGTTCATGGTCATGCATGGCTTTTTGTACCGCTTCTGGGTCGAATTGCTTTTCAGGTCCATTTCGGTCCTTTTTTCAGGTGGGGTAGTTAAGTGTCCATCAAGTGAACAGTGCAATCAGGATGATGATCGGGATTGGAATGCCGAGGAAAAACAAGAGTATTGAGCGCATTTATCTGTCCTGGTTTGGTTGGTGGTTGGTAGGGGTTACAAATCGCGTTGTCGGCCACCGAGTGTCGCTGTGAAACTCGCCACGAACGCTCCAGCAAGTAGTGAAACGAAGAGCCAGAGCGCCGCATAACTTGTGGCCTTTCTGGTCGCGTCGGCTGCTTCCTTCACGCTGGTCGCGACCATGCGCGCCTGTTCCTGCATCCGCTCATAGGTGGCGAGCACTCGCTGCGTTGCCTCTTTTTCTGTCAACCCGGTTCTCGCCGCAACCATTTGCCCTAAGTAACGCAAATCGTCATCGGGTAACCGGGCGTTAGCTGCGTTGTTTGCAAATATCCTCAATACTTCCGCAGTAGGTGAGGCGGGCAAATCATTTCTCGTTGGCTCAGCGTCCCCTGGAGATTGTCGGAACAGGGTGTCCACGAAATAAGTTGCCCCAGAGGCAACGGCACCAGAATTCGCAGAATCATTTAGCACAACCTGTGCAGGAATCTTTGCGGCGTCAGTAGTGGCTCCAGCAATCGAGGCACTCATTTGAGCACCGGTTCCGACTATCGAAGCGATCACGGAACTCAGCAGCGCTGCAGTCGCCAGTGAGGCGATGGCCCAGGCCAGAAACCCATGGGCCGTATCACGGAAATACACTTCATCACGCTGCACTGAAGTCCAACGGGTGCGAAGTCTGCCCGCCAGATAACCGCCCATGCCGGATGCGGTGAGTTGGGTGAAGGTGATCCACAGAATTGTCGACACCCCAAAAGTTGCGGCGCTCACACTCGCCTGCGCCCAGGGTGAAACGGATGCAAGACCCAATCCTGTGCCGAGTATCAACAGGATAAGCGACAATGCAGCTGCAGCTGCAGCGCCTGCCAGTATCGCTCCCCAGGCTACAGCACTCGGACCTGCGTCAGACGTACCCACTTTCGCGCCACTGGCTTGACCATTCTGTCCTGCGACGACTGCGTCCATTACCACAAATGATTTAATGGTCATTGTCAGTTCCTTCCTGTTTTGAACTGCAACATTGATGGTGTTCCTGGCATCGGTCTGTCGTCTGTCACACATAACGTAGCCGTTGACTCCAGGGCACTGAAGAACAAAAAAAGCGCCAAGCGTACGGCGACTTCGTGAGCCGCGGTCGACGCGGCAATTTCCATTGGGTCACGTGAAGCGATCCTGAATCTGAGTCACCAGCTTCGTTTGATTCCGCACAGACCAGGTTTCAAGACGAGCACAGATTGTGATGACACGTCTGTCATCAGTCGTCGAATCTAACCATTCACTTTAGTATCGCTGGAGAAGGATATGAATTACGAAGAACGCGACACGTTTGGTATGTATCGATCGAGTGGAAAATCGAACAACTCAATAAAGGATCAAGGCCCAGGGCCGCAGCTGATGGGCGCCGATACCCTCGTTGGTAACGATGTCTACAACAAAAAATCCGAAGACCTGGGTGACATCAAGGAGATCATGCTCGACATGCGATCGGGCCGGATCGGCTACGCGGTGTTGTCATTCGGCGGATTTCTCGGTATTGGCGAGAAACTGTTTGCGGTGCCTTGGGATGCGTTGACTCTCGATACGCAGAACAAACGATTCACCCTGGATGTTGCCAAGGACAGGCTCGAGACCGCGCCTGGATTCGACAAGGACGATTGGCCGGACATGGCCGATCCGACGTGGGAAAAAGGTATTCACGCTTACTACGGCACGAAACCTCCTGCGATTCAGAACGCCTTGTAGACAAGCCACTCATCACACTCGGGCGCGCCATCGAACAAGTGTTGGCGTGCCCTGATGTGTGATGTGAGCGACACGATGCCGGATCGATCGTTCAGAAACCGAAAAATTCGCGGCCTATTTGTCAGAGCCAGCAAGCAGGAAGACACATGACCAAGCAACCTGAACACGACACCAATCTGGGCATGGGTGGTGAATTGCACCAACAGGCCAACAAGGATCACCCACCCCTGACGACCCAGCAGGGCGTGGTGGTGGGAGACAACCAGAACTCTCTGCGCGCGCACTCTCCAGGCCCGACATTGCTGGAAGATTTCATCCTGCGCGAGAAGATCACTCACTTCGACCACGAGCGCATTCCCGAGCGTGTCGTGCACGCACGTGGTTCCGGCGCTCATGGATTCTTCGAGCTCACGCGTTCTCTGCAAGCGTTTACCACTGCGAAAGTATTGACGGAAGTCGGTGTAAAAACCCCTGTCTTTGCGCGAATCTCCACGGTGGCTGGTGGTTCGGGCTCGTCCGATACACCGCGCGACGTACGCGGGTTTGCAATCAAGTTCTATACCTCGCAAGGCAACTGGGACATCGTCGGCAATAACGTGCCGGTGTTTTTCATTCAAGATGCGATCAAGGTCCCGGACCTGATTCACGCTGTGAAGATGGAACCCGATCGGGGATTCCCGCAGGCAGCGACGGCGCACGACACGTTCTGGGACTTCATTTCGCTGACGCCTGAAGCCATGCACATGGTGATGTGGATCATGTCGGATCGGACGCTACCGCGTTCATTGCGCATGATCGAAGGTTTCGGTGTGCACAGCTTCCGTTTCATCAACGAAGCTGGCGAATCGAGCTTCGTGAAGTTCCATTGGCGGCCCAGACTTGGTTTGCAGTCCACCCTGTGGGACGAGGCCGTCAAGATCTCCGGCGCCGACCCTGATTTCCATCGCCGTGAACTCTTCGAAGCGCTCGACGCAGGCGGAGTGGCTGAGTGGGAGTTTGCAGTACAGCTCTTCTCGGAGGCCGAAGCGGCGAAGTTTCCGTTCAATCACCTCGACGCGACCAAGTTGATTCCCGAAGAGCTGGTTCCGCTGGAAGTGATCGGCCGCCTCGTGCTTGACCGCTGGCCGGACAATTTTTTTGCAGCCACAGAGCAGGTAGCGTTCTGTCCCTCGCATCTCGTACCGGGAATCGACTTTTCAAATGACCCGCTGCTGCAGGGTCGCCTGTTTTCGTACCTCGATACGCAGCTCTCGCGTCTTGGCTCGGCGAACTTTGCTCAGCTGCCGATCAATGCGCCCAAGTGCCCTTTCGCTCATCAGCAGCGCGATGGCCACATGCAGATGACCCAACCGGCGGGTCGGGTGGCATACGAGCCTCAGACACTCTCACCCGATGCGCCGCGTGGGGATAAGTCCATCGGCTTTTCGAGCGCCTTGGTCAAGGAAGGCGGAACGCGCGGCCGCACCCGCGATGAGAGCTTTGGTGACCACTACAGCCAGGCTCGCCAGTTCTGGATCAGTCAGAACGCACTTGAGCAGGCCCACCTCGCATCGTCGCTGGTGTTCGAATTGTCGAAGGTTGCGCACCTGCATGTGAAGCAGGCCATGGTGGGACACTTGCGGCTCATCGACGAAAACCTCGCGCAGCGCGTTAGCGTTGGACTCGGGCTCGATGAACTGCCCGAAGCCCCCAAGCCTTTCATGCCGGTGCTGTCGCTGCCGCCGTCTCGTTCATTGGGCCTTATTGACAAGGCCAAGCACACACTGTCTGGTCGAGTCATCGCCATACTGGTAGCTGATGGTTCGGACGGCGCGACGGTTGCGAAACTCAAGAAAGCAGCCATTGCCGCTGGTGCGCAGGTGAAGATTCTCGCTCCACGCGTAGGTGGGGTGATGCTGGCTGACAATACAAAACTGGCCGCCGACGGCCAGCTTGCAGGCTCACCATCGGTGCTGTTCGATGCGGTAGCGCTGATACTTTCTGCACCTGCGTGCAAGGCTTTGTGCAGCGAAGCCGCGGCTGTCGATTTCGTACGCGATGCCTTCGGTCATCTCAAGGCCATTGCCATCGATGTCGGTGCCGAAGCCCTTCTCAAGGCCGCACAAATCGAGCGCGATGCCGGGGTAATGGGAGTTGGCGACGTAAATGGATTTCTTGTCGCGGCAGCCACCCGACAGTGGGCACGCGAGAAAAAAGTTCGCACGTTGGCTTGACCGCCCGGCGATCCGTCAGGGAATTCGGGTCAACAGCATTTGCCTTTCACCGGTGGATACCCCGCTGCTGCCTGAGTTTCGTGCCACCATGACCGACAAGATCATCGACTGGGCCATTGCCGAAGGCGCGGGGCGGGTAGAACACCACGTGATCAGGCGAAGGCGCTTGCGTTCCTGGGTTCGGATCTCGCAAGTTACGTCAACGGCGTCAATCTGCTGGTTGATGGTGGATTCACTGCGGCCATGACTACCGGGCAGGTGGACATGAGCGCACTTGCTGGAGCCTGACAGACTTGTCCACACAAACACCGGTGATGGCGGCAGAGTGGCATGTCAGTCAATGGTTCAACACGTCAGAACCACCGACTCTTGAAGGGTTGCGCGGGCAGGTAATCCTGTTTCATGCCTTCCAGATGCTCTGTCCAGGTTGTGTCAGCCATGCGATTCCACAAGCTGAAAAGCTGCATCGCCGATTTGCATCGGATGATCTTGCCGTCATCGGCCTGCACACGGTTTTCGAGCACCATGAGGCCATGCGACCGGTCGCGCTTGAAGCCTTCCTGCACGAGTACAAGGTGACCCATCCAGTGGGCGTTGATATTCCTGTACCTGGAACTGCGATACCCGCGACGATGCAGGCGTATGGCATGCGTGGTACACCGACAACGATTCTCATCGACCGTGCGGGAAACATCCGCGCCCATCGTATGGGGGCGATGGATGATCTTGAACTCGGACTGCTGATTGGCCTCCTGATCGCGGAATGACACCGACGGGTGGTCGACGGTTTTGCAGGAGCGGACTCCCGTGCTCCCACAGATCAGCAGATCGCTCCGTCTACTGCAGATCAACCAGGCGCGTATACTCTAGCCCGCACTATTCATGAATTGCCTGCTGCGGACGCCGATAGCAGCGAAAACACCGGGCGTGCTCCCTCCGTGTGCTCGACGTGCTGTAGAGCACGCCTGCGCGCACTCCGGTCTGCGCCTCCCAGCGTTTTCACGGCTCTCGACGCCCTCGCGACGACCCTTCATGAATAGTGCGGGCTAACCTCGAACGCCGACTGGAACGACCACATGTCACTGACCATAGAGATCTTTTCCGACCTCGTCTGTCCCTGGTGTTTCATTGGCAAACGACGGCTTGACCGGGTGCTGGCCTCGCCGGTTGGCGAAGACGTTGAAGTCCACTGGCGTGCGTATCAACTGGCACCACGATTACCCGTCGAAGGGGTCGATCGAGCGGGCTACTACGCGGCCAGGTTTGGTACCGATAGCAAAAAAGTGCCGACCCGAATTGTGGAAGAAGCCGGTCTTGAAGGCATCATCATGAATTTCGCGGCAATCGATAGGATGCCGAATACCTTTCTCGGCCATCGGCTCATGGCCTACGCAGAAACTTCCGGTGGCGCAGCGCTTCAGCATGAACTGGCCGAGGCGCTTTTTCAGGCGTATTTCCAGCAGGGCAAGGACGTCGGCGATCGGGAAACGCTGCTCGCAATCGGCGCAACGGTCGGACTGGATGCGCCTCTGGCGCGCGACTATCTGGCCGGTGATGGTGGTATCGCGCAGGTACAGGCGGAACTGGATCGGGCGATGGATGTCGGGGTCAGTGGGGTGCCTTGTTTTCTCCTGGGTGGCGCATTCCCGATTCCCGGTGCCCAGAATGCCGAGGTCATGGCGTCTTTCATCACACGCGCCAAGCAGAAGCTCGTCGCGCCAGCCTGACCTCAGTCAGAGCTTGGGGATCGTCAGTCTCGGCCCGGTGGTCTCTGCAAATACGTGCTTGGTCAGCACGTTGTAGACATGCCCACACTGATTGCAATGCACGATGATGAACCAGGGCTGCTTCGCGAGAGAGCGCTCCTTGCTGTCCTTCGAGACGATGTGATCAACGCCGGCAACCTCACACTTCGGACAAACCGGTTCGCTCATCTCATTCGAACCACTGGTCCATGTCCATGGCAGGCTGATGCGCCGCGTGGGTCGAGACTACTTTTGCAGGTACGCCAGCCACCGTGGTGTGCGGGGGTACGTCTTCCAGCACTACACTGCCAGCACCAACCTTGGCGCACGTTCCGACTTCGATGTTGCCAATGATCTTGGCTCCTGCTGCCAGCAGGACACCGCGCCGAATCTTCGGATGCCGATCACCACTGGTTTTTCCCGTGCCACCCAACGTGACGGAATGCAGGATCGAGACGTCGTCTTCAATCACTGCAGTTTCGCCAACGACGATGCCGGTGGCGTGATCGAGCATGATGCCCGAGCCAATTTGCGCTGCGGGGTGAATGTCGACGCCGAGGGTTGCACTGATCTGGTTCTGGAAAAAACGGGCCAGCGTCCGGCGGCCTTGATGCCAGAGCCAGTGCGCCACCCGATAGGATTGCAGCGCATGAAAACCCTTGAAGAACAGGAATGGCGTCGACAGGTCTTCACAAGCCGGGTCACGGGCGTAGGTGGCCACCACGTCGATCTGCGCCGCTGCAAGAATCGATGGTTCCGCCTCCATCGCCTGGCTGATGACATCGCGGATCAGCATGGTCGGCAGCATCGGATTTTCCAGCTTGCTGGCCAGACGGAAGCTGAGTGCAGCACCAAACGTTGGATGGTTCAGGATCGTGGCGTGGAAGTAGCTGCCGAGTATGGGTTCTTCAAGCGCCTTGCGTTCGGCTTCGCTGCGCATCAGTGGCCACAGATCCTCGGGTTTGTTCAGGCGCTCGGTCTTGTGACTCGGTAGCGACTGGCGGAGGACTTCGCGAAAACGATATTCCGGCGGATTGGTCATGCTGCCCACGTTTGGATACCCACGATTGCTGGTACTTGCCCATTGGCGTGTTCGAGGTCCGGAAGCCTAGCATGCACTCGCGCGATGATGCACTTTTGTCACAACCTGCTAACGTGCCGCAGCTATCGCTCGATTATCCAGTCTGTTCGGACGCGATCTTCGACCGCGAAGGGTAGTTCGATGCATCGGGTTCGCGATCGGGAGATCTCCTGCGGGGTCAGAAGATCGAGTCCCCATGAAGTGGCGGTAATCAGAGCGCAGGAGCTAAGGCAGACGATGTTCAGCACGGTTGGCGTAGTGGCACGCGTGGGAAGTGATCTGGTCCGCGACAGCACCCTGGCAGTGGTCGCGACTCTGCGTCGACGGAAAGTCGGGGTTGTTGTCGAAACGGCCACGGCCGTTATGCTGGATAACCCGGCTGGCGTGAGCGCGGTACCTCGCGTTGAACTTGGTGTGCGCAGCGATCTGGTGGTCGTGATCGGCGGGGACGGCAGTCTGCTGGGTGTTGCCCGGGATCTGTGTCACGCCGGCAAGCCGGTGGTGGGCGTGAATCGTGGTGGCCTGGGATTTCTTGCTGGCATCTCACCTGAAGTCATCGATGCAGAACTGAACCGCGTACTGGATGGGCAATTTGCCTCGGAAGATCACTTTCTGTTGCACGCCGAAACGATGCGAGACGCCGCTGCATCAGGCAGTTCGCTGGCGCTGAATGATGTGGTCGTGCATGCCGGTGGTGTGTCGCACATGCTGGAGTTCAGCGTCTACGTGAATGATGAGTGGGTATATGACCAGCGTGGTGACGGACTCATCATCGCCTCACCCACCGGATCAACCGCCTATTCACTGTCGGCCGGTGGGCCGATCATGCATCCGAGCCTGAACGCCATCGTCATCGTGCCCATGTTTCCGCACACCCTGACATCGCGTCCGCTGGTGGTATCAGGCGATTCGGAAATCCGGGTTGTCATCAAGAATGCAGGGTCCACACAACCCAAGGCCAGTTGTGATTCACAGGTTCATCTTGACCTGGCTAACAGTGATGTACTGCGGATCCGCAAACATCCTGCGTCATTGCGCATGCTGTTCCCGACCGGGCACAGCTTCTACGGTTCGTGCCGCTCCAAACTCGACTGGGCCACCCGATTGGGTGGTGGCTGATCCACGTCGAGGAGGATGCCCTCGTCATTCACTTCGATGAGGATCGGTTGTTGCGTGCCCAGCATGGCCCGAGCGCCCTGATCACCGGTCAAGGTACACAAGGTCGGTAAATGTGCCGCCCCGAAACACACCGGATGGCCACGTTGGCCCTTATGGGTGGGCACCAGTACGTCCTGCGGCGAAAGCAGTTGGGCGCGGGCGATCAATTCCCAGAGCGTTTCTTCTTTGAGGTAGGGCATGTCGGCCAGCCCGACAAACGTCTGCTCCCAATGCAGCGCGGTGGCACCGGCCGCCAGAGAGTGTCCCATCCCGAGGTCGGCGTCTGCGGCGATGATGAGTTCATCCGTCGATCGCAGATTGATGCCAAGGGAGGAGAGCAGATTTTCATCGCGAGGTGAAACGACAATCCTGATTGCGGGGAACGCCTGCTGAAAGAGGCTTGTTGTTGTTGCCAGCATGCTCAGCCCGCTGGGCAGCACGTGACGTCGCTTGTCACCACCGAATCGTCGGCTGCGACCCGCGGCCAGTATGATCGCGCCGATCATGATGCTCTGCTCTTTCAGAGCTTCCCTAGCCGGCACTCACCTGTGCTCCGATCGCCTCCAGGGCCTGTGCGGCACGGCCATGCCGGACGGCGGTGATTTCCGCCAGGATGGCAATGGCAATTTCTGGCGGCGTGCGTGAACCGATGGGCAGACCAATGGGCGCTCGCAATCGAGCCAGTTCCGCATCGGTGATATCCAGGGCCTTGAGGCGTACCCGCCGATTGGCTGAGGTTCGTGTCGAGCCCATGGCGCCGATATAAAACGCATCGGTTTTAAGTGCTTCCATCAGCCCCATGTCGTCGATACGCGGATCGTGGGTCAGTGCGACGATCGCCGAAGCCTGATCGTGTGCATACAGACGTACCGCGTCGTCCGGCATGTCGGCTATCTTGCGAATGCCGTCACCCGGGAAATCCGCGAGCAGATGATCGCGTGGATCACAAACCGTGATTTCGAAGTCCAGCGACTGGGCCATGTGCGCCAGGTACTGGGACACCATGCCGGCGCCGATGATGAACAGCTGCAGGCGAGGTCCCAGCGTGTGTCGCAGAACCTGGTTGTTGGCGTCCCATTGCACTGGTGAGAAGTGATCCGTAGCTGAGGCCGAGAACTGACCACTGCGCAGATTCACTTCCCGTGCGACGGTACGCCGCGCCTCAAGCGCGCCGGCCAGTAGATCAAAATGAGCCTGTGCGTTGATGCCGGGTTTGTGAGGTTCAACAATGATGTCGAGTTGGCCGCCGCAGGGCAGCCCCAGACGCTCGGTTTCTTCCGCCGTGATGCCGTATTTGAAGAACTGGGGATGATCGGCAGCGAGTTCCCCCTGGGTCAACTTCTCCAGCAGATCGTCTTCGACACAGCCGCCCGAGAGGGAGCCTGTGACGTGTCCACCTTTGTTACAGGCAAACAGTGAACCCACCGGACGGGGAGATGAGCCCCAGGTTGCAACCACGGTTGCCAGCCAGCAGGTTTCACCTGCCTTGAGCCAATCGCGCACACTGCGCAGTACTTCGAGATCCACCGCCTGCATCGCTGGTATTCCTGAACTAAACACTCGACTAGAATTCTACCACCACGTATCGAGCTGCCTGCTAATGGATTCCCGATGATCAGGGCGCTGGTTCTTCCTGTTATTGCGGAAACCGGCGCCTTTGTCGAGGCGCTACACCATGCCCGCGTACCGGTGCGCAGCTTTGAAGAGCAGGGGCAGATCATCCTTGAAGTTCCCGATGACCACACAGCGAGCCTGGTGCGGCAACTGCATGCGGGCTGGAATCGTGGCGAGCGAAGCTGGGCGAAGGGGGGAAGGCCGGCACCCGACGCAATCAACTGGCGAACACTCGTCCTTCGTGCGCGGCAGTATCCCGGTCTGGCCGTCTTGCTGCTCATCACCTTCGTGGTGTATCCGTGGGTGATTTCATTGGCCGATGGCGAATTGAACGCACTGTCGGCGCTGCTGCTGATCGTCAACGTCGAGGGTGGAAACGATGTCACGCTGACACGGCTGGCGCAGGACTTCGAACCGTGGCGCTGGCTGACGCCGGTCTTTATCCACTTCTCCTTCATGCACATTGCCTTCAACGCGGCGGTGATATTCGAATTCGGTCGGCGTATCGAAGTGGCTCAAGGCACCTTCATCTTCCTGCTGCTGGTCATCATCACAGGCGTGTTATCCAACCTCGTACAGGTGCTCACCGGGTTGGGGCCTCTGTTTGGCGGGCTCTCGGGTGTGGGTTATGCCCTGCTGGGCTATATCCTCGTGCGCCAGAAGTTCGATCCGCAGAACAAGGCCTGGGCCATGCATCCATCGGTCGCGCTATCGATGCTTTCGTTCCTCGTGCTGTTCAGTACTGGCATCACTGAGTCGTTTGGCATGCAGGTGGCCAATGGGGCACACTGGGGCGGACTTGTCAGCGGCGGCTTGCTCAGTCTGCTGGCGGGAGTACCGAAGACGCGGCCAGCCTGAACCATCATCCTGTGTGCCCCTGTAATGCAGGATTGAAGCAGTGGGTTGTCGTGTACAGGAGATCGTCATGGAGAAGGAATCAACATGAAAGAAGCTGAACCGCAGACCATTCGCCTCACCGACTATCAACCACCGCGGTATCGGACCGAGCGGGTTGATCTGCATGTCGACATCCGCGATGGGGAAACCACCGTCAACAGCACGCTGAAAGTGCGGCGGTTTGGCGCTGCGGGCAGCCTTGAACTCAATGGTGATGGACTGCAGCTTCACTCGGTCAGCGTCAATGGGGTGCTGCTGAGTGACAACGAGTACGAAGCGACGGCAGATCGGCTGGTGATTCACGAACCGGGTGCCGAAGCCCAGATCCATATCGTCAATCGCATTCATCCGGAAACCAATTCGACGCTGATGGGACTGTACAAGTCGAAAACGATGTACTGCACCCAGTGCGAGGCGGAAGGCTTTCGTCGGATCACGTACTACCAGGATCGGCCGGATGTGCTGGCCCGTTTTACCACAACCATCGAAGCCGATGCGCAGCGTTATCCGGTATTGCTGGCCAATGGCAATCGTATCGCCGAGCAGGTGACCGATGGTCGCCGAACCGTGACCTGGGAAGATCCTTTTCCGAAGCCGTCCTACCTGTTTGCCCTGGTGGCTGGAGACCTTGCGCACATCGAAGACCGGTTTGTGACGATGAGTGGACGCGAGGTGAAACTCTTCATCTACTCCGAACCACACAATATTGGCCAGTGTGACTACGCGATGGATGCGTTGAAGCGTTCCATGCGCTGGGATGAAGAGGTGTTTGGCAGGGAATACGATCTCGACATCTTCATGATCGTCGCGGTTGAAGACTTCAACATGGGGGCGATGGAAAACAAGGGGCTCAACGTTTTCAACACGTCGTGTGTGCTGGCTTCGCCGGATACGGCGACGGATCTTGCCTATCAACGTGTCGAAGCCGTGGTTGCGCACGAGTATTTTCACAACTGGTCCGGCAATCGTGTGACCTGTCGCGACTGGTTCCAGCTCAGTCTCAAGGAAGGCTTCACCGTGTTTCGTGACGCCGAGTTTTCCGCGGACATGAACTCACGCACGGTGAAGCGGATCGAGGACGTACAGTTTCTGAGAAGTGTGCAGTTTGCCGAAGACGCCGGTCCGCTCGCTCATCCGATACGACCAGCGTCCTACATAGAAATCTCCAACTTCTACACGGTCACCATTTACGAAAAAGGCGCGGAAGTGGTGCGCATGCTGCAGACACTGCTGGGGCGGGAGAAATTCCGGCGCGGTTCCGATGTCTACTTTTCGTTGCATGATGGCATGGCCGCAACCACCGATGATTTCCTCGCCGCCATGCAGGCGCAGACCGATATCGATCTCACTCAGTTTCAGCGGTGGTATACCCAGGCCGGCACGCCAGTGGTAAGCGTTGAAGCCAGCGAAGAGGGCGCCGAACTGGTGTTGCAGTTTTCCCAGAGGTGTCCTGCAACTCCCGGACAGGCCGTCAAGGAGGCCTTCCACATTCCCATGCTGATGGGAATGCTGGATGCACGCGGCCAAGCGGTGCAATGGAATCGGCTGATGCTGTCGGGCGATGCACATACCGAAGTGCGGGACGGCGATCTGCTGGTCCATCTCGACAAGCCGACACACACGCTGCGGATCAAGGGTGCAGGAGTCGGTGCCGTACCGAGTTTGCTGCGCGGTTTTTCGGCGCCGGTACGTTTGGAAATGGCGCGCTCACCTGCGACGCTCGCAATCCTTGCCGGCCACGATACGGATGGTTTTGCACGCTGGGATGCGCTGCAGAGTCTGCTGGTAGGCGAGATATCACGACTGCGCACAGCGCCGGGCGACATCGATACGGTGGTCGTCGAGGTGTTTCGCACCTTGCTGGATCAGGCTCTGGTGGCAACGGACGCGGATACCCGTTTCCTGTTGGCGGCCATGCTGGTGTGTCCGGATGAAGCCTATCTGTTTGAATCGATTACGCCGGTGCAGGTGGATGTGATCTGCGATGCACGCGATCACCTGCTGGGCAGTCTGGGGCGCATCCTGCACACGCAGTGGAAAAAGCTCTACCAGATCAGCCAGACCGGTCAGCCGTTTTCGCCGGCCGCCGGTGCGATGGCGCAGCGAACGCTGGCCAATGTTGCGCTCGGTTATCTTGCGGCCAGTGGCAGTGCAGCTGACGTCGAAGCGCTGCTGGTTGGCCAATTTGACTCCGCGGATAACCTCACGGATCGACGTGCAGCGCTGGTGGAAATCTGCGCGGCGGACTCACTTTCAACCGGGCTGCGTGCATCGATCTGTCAGCGGTTCTACGAACGATTCAAGGCAGAAGCGCTGGTGGTTGACGGCTGGTTCTCAGCCCAGGCGGCGAGTCGGCTCACGAGTCTTGAGGGTATGCAGGCACTTGAAGGTCACCCGGCCTTTGATGTTCGTAATCCCAACAAGGTGCGGGCTTTGTACAGCGCCTTTGCCGCGCGCAACTTCCGGGTGTTCCATGCCATCGATGGGTCGGGTTACCGGTTCATTGCCGATCGGGTTCTGCAACTGAACGAATTCAATCCGCAGATTGCCTCGCGATTGACCACGGAGCTGACGCGGTTTCGACGCTACGATTCCGTGCGTCAGCGGCTGATGCGAGCAGAGCTGGAACGTATTGCCGCTGCGGAAAACCTGTCGCGGGATGTCTTTGAAGTAGTCACCAAGAGCCTTGCCGGCGCATAACCCGACCGCTTCTACCGCGCATAGAGGGGAGGCAGCACTGCACGGGTTTTACCAGGCTTCGTCTGGTTCAACCTGCGCACCAGCTTCAGCGACTCCTGCATCGCCCGAGCGAGGTCTACCGCACTGACGCTGGCGGCAAAACGCTGATTGCCTGATGTCTGCAACAGCTGCCACTCCGGTTCGTTGGCCAGGTGGTCAAGCGCCTCGTTGCGTCTTACCGCATGGTGCAGCATTGCGCCGTGGATGATCGCTTCCCGCAGTCCGTGCAGATTCTTGTTGCGAATGGCGCTGCGAGCGGTGGCGGACCAGTTGATGGGTGAGCTTTCATTGCCAGTGCGGAACCTGAGGATCACGACCATGATCAGCCCCAGGAGGGCAGCCAACAATGCCGGCCACCAGCGGGCGGAAAGGGCAGGTGTCGCTTCTGTATGATCGCCTGCAGAGGATGTAGCCGCCTGGTCCACCGATGTGGTTTTTGTCGATGTAACCGGTGGCTTCTCGCCCGAGATGTTTAACGTCCGTGCAGGCAGTCGTGTCAGTCGTACGAGCTTCTTCTCGGTATCCCACCAGCTGATATCGATACCAGGAATTTCGACTGTGCCACCCCAGGCCGGGACAAAGCTGTCGTTCTGCACGCGCTTGCCGTTGACGGACTCGCCGCGGGTGTCGTCTTCAAGTACCGGCGCTTCCGGATATTGCCGGATCAACTCGCTGTCAAAGGATGTGGTGGGTGGTGGAATCGACGATCCGGTATTGCCATTCGCAGTGATCTCGATGGTTCGACGCAACGAATCGCCGGCCCGGATGTTCGGGACGTCCGGATCCCACTGTTCACGAATCGCGAGATCTTCGACCGGGAACCACGGTTTGCCTGCCGGCCACGACGCCGGAATCGGCAGTACGTTGATCGTCTTGTCAGCCGCCATGACCTGCACACCGCGCCGGACATCATTCAGCCGCACCGAACTCTGAACCGCAAATCCCGGAATGACGAACTGTCCACTGCGCTCGGGAAAAATGGCATAGCGTTGTTCAAGCACGCCGTAACGTGTGTCGTTGCGCATGGTGATGTCCTGGGTGGTTTCACCCAGAGGCAACACCACCGCGTCCGCGATCACCGGAGCCCCAGGCAGATCGCCATAGATCTGCACACCGGTGGTGTAATAAAGCCTGCGCGTGTAGCGCACCTGGGCCTGGACGTAGACCTCACTGCGGTCGACAGAAATGTCGAAATACACGAGTTTGTCGATTTCGTTTTGCAGGTTGGAAGCTACAGGCCGTACGTTGACGGAGATTGGATCGCTGCGTTCACCACCCAGCGATAGTGATGGAATGGTCAGCTGACCGGTTCGTTTGGGGCGCAGGGTGATGAGCACATCAACCCAGCTGGTGACCTCGCCGTTGACAACACGCAGCTGGCTTTGGGTGCTGGTCGCCTCAACTTCGAAGTCGTTGTCCAGTGGCGAGAGGTCAAGACCTTCGACATCGTCGGTGCCGGTGACGCGCACCTGCAGCTGCATGGCCTGCATGATGTCAATCTCACGCGGCTGCACTTCGGTAAGAATGGCCGCCCGCAACTCCGCGACATACATCAGCATGCCAATGGCGAATAGCAGGTAAACACCGCGTTTCACCATATCTTGTCCCCCTGGCGGTATCGATAGTCACCCTCGCGCAGGCGCTGCTGGTTTTCGTACTGGAACTTTCGCCGCAGGAGTCCGCCTGGATCATCGGGCACTCGGCGCAGCCACTGCTCCATGGCATCGGACTGCTCGTCCCGCGATTGTGCCTGCTGCTCCTTGTCACCTTCTTTGGGTTCTTCAGGCTCGCCTTGTTCAGCCTGATTCTCCTCTTCCTTGCCGGGCGGCGTTTTGTCCTGGGCGCTGGGCTCCTGTGCATCCTGTCCCTGTTCATTGGCGCCGCTGCTGTCACCATTGCGGGATTCTTCGCTCTGGTTTTCGCTATCCTGTTGCTGTTCGTTGTTGTCCTGTTCGCTGGCTTGTTGCTGCGCTTCCTTCTGCTGTTCCAGAAGCGCCTTGTTGAAGGCAGCATCTTCGTGTTCAGGATCACGGGAGAGCACTGCGTCGTAGGCAGCAATGGCGCCGTCCAGATCGCCTGCCCGGGCCAGCGCGTTGCCGAGATTGTAGGTATTGCGAACGTCGTCGAGGCCCGTGAAGGAGCCCACGGCAGACGAGTAGTTTCCCGCCCGATACTCAGCCACACCGCGCCAGTCCTTTCGCTCGGTCAGCGTTGCAGCACGCTCCGGTTCGCCGTCTTTGAGTGCTGAATACGCCTGTTGGTCATCACGTTGCCAGAGGTTTTCCCAGATGCCAGCATGACTGTCGAGTGGCATGACACACAGGGCGAGGCCGGCGATGACACCCCGGCGGAAACCGAATAACAAAAGTGGCAACGCGATCACGGCGAGGAAGTAACCGAGGTCATGCCACAGATCGAACTCACGTTCCACCTGGCTGAGATCATCGTCACCCGGCAGGGTGGTACCCAGTACCGTGTCGAGGTCGGCATCACCCAGCACCACGCGGGCGTATTCGCCGTAGCCAAGCTCCGCACTTTCCGCCAGTCGTTCCTCATCGAGCCTAGCCGTGATCACCTCGCCCTCGCGAGTGGTCAGGAATTGGCCGGGCTGTTCCACGAAGTCGAGGGGAATGGGCGCCCCATCCGGTGTTCCGATCCCCAATATCGAAATCGGGAACATCGGGTCGCGGTAATCCGTAATGTCGGCGAGGTTGTCAATCCCGTCGGTGACCAGCAGGATGCGACCCTTCCCCAGATGTGCGTTGGCGAACAGGGCGCTGACTACTTCGAGCGCGGCAGCTGGTCGACTACCGGCGACCGGCATGATGGCCGGTTCCAGAGATTCCAGCAGATTGGCGATGGTCTTGGTGTCGTCGGTGAGCGGGACGACTGCGTGCGCACTGCCGGCCCACACCACCAAGCCGGTCACCCCTTCTTCACGACTGCGCAGGATGTCGATGATCTTCTGCTTGGCGCGGGTCAGTCGCGATGGTGCGATGTCCTGTGCATACATCGACAGTGACAGGTCGAGTGCGATCACCAGCGCATCGGCTTTCTGTTCCACCGGCTGTGGCAGTCGCTCGAAGGTGGGACCTGCGAGCCCCAGCACGGCAGAGATCAGGACCAGCAGGAGTGGCCAGTTGGCGCGTTTGCCGGTGCCGCTTCGCTGATCGTCGATCAGTACCGACAGCAGTTCAGGGTCGACACTGCGCTGCCAGCGTGCGGTGATTTGTTGACGGCGAAGCCAGAGCCAATACAGGAAGGTGACCGGCACCAGCGCCAACAGCCACCAAGGGCGCAGCAAATGCAGGTTCTGGAGGATCTGCTCAGGCTGCATGGACACCTCGCCGCAATACCGGCAGGAGCATCGTCAATACCAGCAAAACGAGGCCGCAGCCAAGTGGCCACGGGAATAACGACTGAATGGGACGAAACAGCTCCGCTTCCTGCTCGACGGGTTCGAGTGCATCGATCTGCGCGTAGATCTGGGCCAGTTCCGCCGGATTTTCCGCGCGGTAGTACTGTCCTCCAGTAGTTTCCGCAACCTTGTTGAGCGCGTCTTCATCAAGATCCGCTGACGGATTGACGATGCGGTTGCCAAAGCGGCCGAATAGTCCGGGTACCCGCATCTCGGTTGCGCCGACACCAATCGTATAGATCTTCACGCCCACACTGGCCGCCAGCTCGGCCGCCTTCACCGGTGCAACTTCGCCAGCGTTACTGGCGCCATCGGTCAACAGAATCATCACCCGATCACCGTCCGGTCGCTGGCGCAGTCGTTTGACACCAAGCCCGATGGCGTCACCGACTGCGGTCTTGCCACCGGCAATACCAATCGGCGCTTCTGTGAGTAGCGTACGCACGGTTTGCAGATCAAACGTCAATGGCGCCTGCAGATAGGCGTTGGTCCCAAACAGGATGAGCCCGACACGATCACCACCACGCAGTTCCAGAAAGGCTGCAATCACCTGTTTGACGATACTCAGCCGATCGACGTAACGGCCTGCGAGTTCCATGTCTTCGGTACCCATGCTGCCGGAGATGTCGACGGCCAGCATCAGATCGCGACCAGTCACTGGCAATGCCACCGGTTCGCCAGTCCACTGAGGGCGGGCAGCCGCAGTCACCATGGATATCCAGGCCAGCGTCAGCAACAGAAGCGCCAACGGAAATCCTGAACGCCTGCGTCGCACGCTGAGACTGCCTGTCTCGAATTGATATGCGGTCAGTGCAGGCACTGTCAGCGCCGGTTGTTCAGCCTCGGCGTGGCGACGCCAGAAGCGCACCAGCAAAGGCAGCGGCAGTACGGCGAACATCCATGGCCAGACAAATTCGATCATGTCGTCACCGGCGCAGACTGCAGCAGCTTGCGGAGCAGGGGCTGCAGTGCGGGCAGCTCGGAGTCATCACTGACGGATGAAAAACGTTGGTTGCCCAGCAATCGGCCAGCGCCACCGGTGAACTGGAGCGAAGCGCTGCGCCGGTCCAGATAGGCGAGCCACTCGTCGCCGGATAACGCCGCCACGTGGCTGGCGCCGTCGACGTGTACCCAAAGCCGCTTCAGCAGCGCGTTGCAATCGTTGATGCAGTCGGTCGCTGGTCGAGTGCCGGATTGCCACGCGTTGAAACAGGCGTCCAGTTCGCGAAGGGCTGCCCGGCGCGGCGCGCTTCGCCTGCGTCGTTGCACGATGCGATTGATCGACCAGGCCAGGAGCAGTAGCACCAGCACTGCGACGATCCACCAGCCCGGCGCTGGTGGCCACCAGATTGGTGTGTCGGGTAGCTGGACGTCGCGCAATTGATCGAGTGGATCGTTCTGCATGGTCAGAGCCTGGCCAGGATCGGCAGCAGGTCCGCGTCTGCAGTGCTGACACGTCGATAAGCGATCTCGCCACGACGACTCAATGCTTCAATGTCTGCCAGCCGGGTTTCAAATCGCGCCTGATACTGCGAGCGCAGTGCCGGCTCCGCACTGTCGAACTGCAGGCGCGTGTGACCATCTGTTACTGCGTAGAGATCATCAGGAGGCAGCACAGCCTCAAGCGGGTCGACCACCTGCACCAGCGTCACCCGGTTGTGGCGGGAGAGCGCGTTGGCGACATCGCGCCACAGATCGATGTCGGTGGCGAAATCACTGATCAGCACCACACGATAGCCGGTGCGTACCAGACGTCGGAAGGCGAACAATGCCTCCACCCGCACCTCGCGATCTGCTGTGCCAACCCGTGCCAGGGTCTGATTGAACTCGGCGATGTCGAACATGAATCGTGCCACCGGTCGCAGACTGCGGAACGGCCGATGCACCGTGTAACGGTGGTTACCCAGCACCATGCCACCTACACGATCGTGATCTTCGAGTGTTTGCCAAGCGAGGAGGGCAGCAGCTTCAGCCACCGCCACGGATTTCAGTCGTTGCCGCGAGCCGAAAAAGAGGCTCTGGCTTTGGTCGACGAAAAAGAGCACGGGTCGTTCGCGCTCTTCGCGAAAGACCTTGGTGTGGACCTTCTGCTTGCGGGCGGTGACCCGCCAGTCGATGGTGCGCACGTCGTCACCCGGTTCGTAGAGACGGACTTCTGCGAAGTCCACTCCGCGACCTTTCTGACGAGATAACTTCAACCCGGCCTGACGGCCAAATTGTCGACCACCCTGCGCAGGCGAACCACTGCGTCGGTAACGCAGCGCCAGCAATGCACTGCCTTCGACATAGGCGCCGGTCAGGACAGTCATCAGGGTGCCGGTACGACCTCAAGCAGGGTATCGATGGTGTGATCTGCATCGATGCCCTGGGCCTGGGCTTCAAAGGTCAGCAGGATGCGGTGCCTGAGTACGTCGTGGGCAATGGCCTGGACATCATCCGGTGTGACGAAGTCGCGTCCCGCCAGCCAGGCATGGGCTCGGGAGCAGGCATCCAGGGCAATTGTGCCGCGCGGACTCGCGCCATACTCGATCCACTCCTTGAGTTTGCCGGTCGGCTGCCGCGAAGCCATCACCAGCTGCACGATGTACTCCTCGACGGGTTTGGCCATGTGCAGGTCGAGAATGGCACGACGCGCGGTCAGCAATTCTTCTTCACTGAGCCGACACGGTGGCTCGGTTGCCCCTTCGCCGGGCTGCTGGCCACGATTTTCGGCGCGCACCAGGTGCAGAATCGCAGTCTCGGCGGTGGCATCGGGATAACCGACTTTCACGTGCATGAGGAAACGGTCGAGCTGCGCTTCGGGCAGCGGATAGGTGCCTTCCTGTTCGATGGGATTCTGCGTCGCCATCACGAGGAACAGCTTTGGCAGCTTGAAAGTCTGGCGGCCAACGCTGACCTGGTGTTCAGCCATCGCCTCGAGCAGTGCGGACTGCACCTTGGCCGGTGCGCGATTGATCTCGTCAGCCAGAACCAGGTTGTGGAACACCGGACCGGGCTGAAACTTGAAGGTGCCGTCCTCCGGTCGATAGATCTCGCTGCCGGTGACGTCGCTGGGCAGCAGGTCCGGTGTGAATTGAATGCGATGGAAGTCGCCCTGAATGGCCTTGGCGAGTTCCTTGATGGCGCGGGTCTTGGCGAGGCCTGGAGCCCCTTCGACCAGGAGATGTCCCCCCTGCAGCAAAGCGATCAGCAGACGCTGCAACAGTTGCTCCTGACCGATGATGCGAGAGGACAGCCAGCCGGCTACGGCGCGGATACCTTCGAATTGGCCGGCATTCATGAGTGTGGGGTCCTGCAGTGATCAAAGTGAGCGGTATTGTAGCGGGGCGCCTTCGCCCTGTACCAAGTCGTTGCATGCGTTCCCTGACTTCCCGCCGCTTTTTTTGTCGGCTCCTGTCGACATGATTCATTGCTACGCTTATCTGGAGTGCGGATTGTGTTCATGCAATATATTTTTGACCTCAACATTCCCCGGGATGAAGTCCTCAAGTTCTACGCAGGTGATGCGCGGCAGGTCCATGCGGTTGCGCGCAACGGCCAACGGGTCATGTTCCCTGCGGCAATCCTTCGACCCTACGTGGCGACGGACGGTGTACGTGGCACGTTTCGTTTGCGGGTCAACGCAGCACATCGGCTGGAGAGATTTGAGCGACTGGGCTGATTGACGAATCGGCCGGGGTGCCCAACTTGCCTGTCGAGCCGTGATTTCATGGCGTGATTTGCGGCGATGGCGGGTTCAATTCGGCCACCGAGTGACGATAGACTTGGTGGCATGTCCAACCCACGCTCCTCCAATCCGTTTTCGTCCGATCCTTTTTCATCCGATCTGCTTTATCCCTTGCTGCGACGGGCCTTTTTCTGCCTGCCGACGGAAGCCTCTCATCATCTGGCCCTGGCCGGCATCGGTGCCTTGGGTCTGCTGCCTCGCGCAGCTCCTGCAACGGACCACGCCGTTGAATGCATGGGCCTTCGGTTTCCAAATCGGGTAGGGCTTGCGGCCGGGCTCGACAAGGACGCCCGATCGGTTGAGGGATTTGCAGCACTTGGATTTGGCAGCGTCGAAGTGGGCACGGTGACGCCGCTTCCTCAGCCTGGCAATCCCAAGCCGCGGTTGTTTCGAATTCCTGAAGCTTCCGCGATCATCAATCGGATGGGCTTCAACAGCGAAGGGCTGGCCGGCATGGTGCCGCGACTGGCAGCGCTGCGTGAGCGGGGGCGACTGCAAGGCGTGATCCTCGGCGTCAACATCGGCAAGAACAAGGACACGCCCATTGAACAAGCCCATCGGGACTATGTTGTTGGACTTGAAGCGGTGCATGACTATGCGGACTATGTGACGCTCAACCTGTCCTCGCCGAACACGCCAGGACTACGCACGCTGCAATCCGCCAATGCACTACGGACATTGCTCGGACCGGTGGTCGAGACCAGAAACCGGTTGGGTTCGCGTGGTGGAAATCGACCATTGGTGTTGAAGATTGCACCTGATCTGGTAGCGGATGATCTGGATGCGATCAGTGCCTGTGTTCTGGAGTTCGGGATTGATGGCGTGATCGCGACGAATACCACCATTGATCGAAGTGTTTTGCCGCCGTCGCTCGCGAGTGTCTGGCAGAGGGAAGCAGGAGGGCTGAGCGGGGAACCACTCAAGGCGCTATCGCTGGCGACTGTCGCGTCGTTGCGCTGCCGGCTCGATGCATCGATACCGATCATTGGCGTGGGCGGGATCAATTGCCTGGCGGATGCCCAGGCGATGCTTCATGCAGGCGCTACATTGGTGCAGATCTATACCGGGTTTATCTACCGTGGCCCCGCATTGGTGCGGGAGCTTGGCAAGCTTGCCGGTTGAGGGCGCACATCGATGGGTGATCTAAACTTTTTTGTTACCGATGGGAACATAAGCCGGTGTTTGGTGCTTAGGGAGAAGAGCTGGCACCAAAATTGCTCACAGAACCCGTTCGCACCGCACCAACACGTACCGCGACCAATTTAAGAACCATACGTCACGCCACAATAAGTCACACTAGAAAAAGTCACGTCACAAACAGGAGGGGGAGCATGAAACAGGTGATGTTCGGACTAGCGCTGCTCATGGGCTGCGCAACCGCCTATGCGGATGGAGGCGACGGACTCGATACGGGTAACACGGCCTGGGTCCTCATCTCGACGGCATTGGTCCTCATGATGACCATTCCAGGTCTCTCGCTGTTCTACGGCGGGCTGGTCCGCAACAAAAACGTACTCAGTGTACTGATGCAGTGTTTTGCCCTGACCTGCCTGATGTCGCTGCTCTGGCTCATCGTTGGCTACAGCCTGGCGTTCAGTGAGGGTTCGGGCTTCATTGGTGGTTTCAGCAAGGTGCTGTTCGCGGGTGTGGGCCAGGATTCGATGCAGGGCAGCATTCCGGAAAGCGCCTTTGCGCTGTTTCAGATGACCTTCGCGATCATCACACCTGCCCTGATTCTGGGTGGTTTTGCCGAACGCATGCGCTTCTCTGCGGTGCTGCTGTTCAGTTCGGCGTGGTTGCTGCTTGTGTATGCGCCGGTTTGTCACTGGGTGTGGGGCGGTGGCTGGCTGAGCCAACTCGGCACCCGCGGAGTGATGGATTTCGCTGGTGGCGTCGTTGTACACATCACCGCTGGCGTGGCGGCAATTGTGGCTGCAATTACGCTTGGCACACGACGTGGTTTTCCGAACCTGCCGATGCCGCCGCACAACATGCCACTGACCATCACCGGCGCCGGTCTGCTGTGGGTAGGCTGGTTCGGTTTCAACGGTGGCTCGGCGCTCGCGGCCAACGGTGATGCCGGTATGGCCATGCTGGTTACCCACATCTCCGCGGCTGCCGGGGCGATGACCTGGTTGACGGCAGAGTGGGTTCGTTATGGCAAACCAAGCGCCTTGGGCGCCGTCACCGGCATGGTGGCAGGGCTCGGCACGATCACGCCTGCTTCAGGCTACGTCGGCCCGGCTGGCGCGCTGGTGATTGGTATTCTCGCGGGCATCATCTGCTTCTTGGCAACCAATTACCTAAAGCGTGGGCTGAAGATTGACGACTCGCTGGACGTGTTCCCGGTACACGGTGTGGGCGGCATCCTCGGCACGCTGCTGACCGCAGTGTTTGCCAGCAGTGCACTGGGCATCTTCAGCGGCCAGGAAGACATCAGCATTGGTGGCCAGCTTGGTGTGCAGGCCATCGGTATCGTTGCGACCATCGGCTACACGGCCGTCGTCACCTGGGTCATTCTGAAAGTGACGAACGTGCTGGTCGGCAATCGAGTATCCGAGGACGAAGAAGTGGAAGGCCTCGATCTGGTCCTGCACAACGAGCGTGGGTACGACATCTGATTCTGTGGTGCCGCATATGACCGCCGGACGAGTTTCTCTCGTCCGGTGTGTGCGTTTCTGACTTCTGTTGACTGCTCTGATTCACTTCAATAATGGCGACTGATACCTCACCGAATTGGCGTGCCTGTGCTAACCGGGTGGCGATGCCGCCCGAGTTTCGGCACAGTGGAGAGTAGGTCGAAGTGAATTTCCTTCAAGCGGAGCAGACATGAGCACGGTTGATCTGAGCGGCAAGGTAGCCGTCATTACGGGTGGGACACGCGGCATCGGTTTTGGTATTGCCCAGGCATTCCTTGAGGCGGGTGCAAGTGTAGTCATCAATGGCCGCAGTGCGGATAAAGGCCGGGCAGCAATGGCAGAACTCGCCCAGCCCAAACGCACGCTGTTTGTGGCTGGCGACGTGACCCGGCGGCTGGATGTGGAAGCCGCCATCAACAGCGCCATGCAAACTTTTGGTCGCGTGGATATTCTTGTCAACAATGCAGGCGGATCTTCGGGCTTTGCGCCAGTTGCGGAGCTGACTGATGAGGCTTGGCAACAGGCAGCAGCCTGGATTCTGCACTCTGCATTCTGGGCGACCCGGCTCGCGCTTCGGGATATGCGCACTCGCGGCTGGGGCCGGATCATCAACATCTCATCGGTGGAAGGTAAACAGGCCAACAAAGCCAGTTGCAGCCACTACATCACATTCAAACATGCGCTCAATGGCTTTACCAAGGCGGTGGCATTTGAATACGGTGCCCAAGGCATTACCTGCAATGCCATCAGTCCTGGTGCAGTCGAAACTGATCTGATGACGATTTCCGGGCGTGACGCGGCGGCAGCGCAAGGTTTGAGCTATGAAAAATTCCTGGACAACTACGCACAGGATGCCTCGACCAAACGCCTGAACACGGTGGCAGAGATTGCCGGGTTGGCCATGCTGCTGGTGTCGGAATTAGGCATTGGCATCAATGGCGCGATCCTGCCGGTTGATGGCGGCACTGCGCTTTGAGTGGTGACAAGCGGGCAAAACCTGCGACCGATGGAAGCGTTCAGGAAGGTATTTTCTCGGCGACCAGCTCAGCGGGCCATCTATGGAGTAGACGATGACAACTATCCCGGCGCCCGACGAAATCAGACCGGAGTGGCTGAGCCAGGTCCTGGCGGCGAACGGTTACCCCGGCGCCGTGGTAACACAGGTCAGGAGCCATCGGATTGGCACCGGCCAAGCGGCCGCCTGTTCGCGATTGCACCTGACCTATGCCCAGGGCAAACAAGCCGGTGCACCGACAACGCTGGTGGCAAAATTTCCTTCGGCGGATGAAACCAGTCGCAAGAGCTGCATGATGATGGGGCTGTATCAGCGGGAGGTGGACTTCTACCGTGATGTTGCGCCGCGCCTGACCATGAATCTGCCACGAACCTACTATCTGGAGGTGAGTGAGAGCGGCGAGTATTTCCTGATTCTCATGGAGGACTTAAGCCCTGCAGAGCAGGGTGATCAGCTGGCCGGCTGTTTGCCGGAGGTTGCGCGTGCAGCGGTGCTGCAGCTGGTCGGATTGCAGGCGCCGATCTGGTGTGATGAAGCACTGGGGACACGCTTCATGGATCAGCCTGGCAGTTTTTTTGCGGACATGCGAAAAGTCTACAACGGCGCCTTGCCAGGTTTTCTTGATCGGCTTGCCCATCGACTGGATCCGGAAGAAGTAGCGATCATCACCGACCTGGGAGCGTCCACAAGTGCGCCCCTCTACCTTCCTGTCGGATCTCCGTTCTGTCTGGAGCATCGGGATTTCCGTCCCGATAACATCATGATTGACGTGAGCAAGCCGGAGCCGAAGGTTATCACTGTTGACTGGCAAGGCATGCGGACCGGTCGTCCTCTCAACGATGTCTGCATCTTTCTGGCTGCCGGCGTAGAGCCTGAAGTGCGTCGTGAGATCGAAGGCGATCTGATCCGTGAGTATCACAGTGCTCTGGTGGCAGCAGGTGTGCGTGACTTTTCCCGGGAGCAGTGCTGGCTGGAATATCGACGTGCCGCCTACGCCGGATTTGCCCTCACCGTCATTTCAACCGTTTCGGTGGTGCAGACCGACCGAGGTGACGCCATGTTCACCGCCATGGCACGGCGTTATGCACGCCACGCACTGGAAGTTGGCGCCAGAGATTTTCTCTAGGGACGCAAAACGATGCCGAAGCCTCATCCGTTACTGAAATCGATCTGCGAACGGCTCCTCGTCAACGTCAGGCGTCGCCTGCCGGATCAAGCCGCAACGAGCTTGTCGGTTCCGGCGCAGGTGTATCGCGATTCCGGTCAATGGCAACGCGAGATCGATGCGATCTTTCTGCGCATGCCACTCCTCGTTGCATTGTCCTGCGACGTTCGGCAGTCCGGTGACTATGTTGCCTTGCAGATCGCCGGTCGACCGATTGTGGTTGTTCGTGGTGATGATGGGCGAGTCCGTGTTTTCCTCAACGTCTGTCGGCACCGTGGTGCCAGATTGGCCGGCGCGGATTGTGGCCATGTGCGGCGGTTCATCTGTCCCTATCACGCCTGGACCTATGATCGCGCCGGCCGTCTGGTTGGCATGACGGAATCAGAATCCTTCGGTGAGCATGAAGTGAAGGGTCTGATCGAGTTGCCGAGCGAGGAACGTGCGGGGATGGTGTTCGCCTGTTTGTCAGCCGATGCGACGCTGGACCTGAACACATGGCTCGGCGAAATGCTGCCGTCACTGGAAGCGCTGGACCTTGACCATCTGTATCCCTATCGTCCGACGACCACATTGGCCAGCCCAAACTGGAAGATTGCGGTAGACGGTTATCTCGATGGTTATCACATCGGCTTCCTGCACAAGGACTCCATCGGTCGCAAGGCGATTACCAATCGCAATACGTATGATCTCTTCGGGCCACATGTACGAATCGGCTTTGCCAATCGCCGCATTGAAGATATCGATACCCTGCCGGCAGAGGAGTGGGTTCTGGCGGACTACATGAGTCTGGTGCACTTCGTGTTCCCGAACATCTCGATTTCCGGTGGGCAGGGTGATGCACTCATGCTCAGTCGATTGTTGCCGGGTCCGACTGTTGCGCAGTCGACCACGATACAGCACCAGTACTTTCGTGAACCTGTTACTGAAGAAACCGTTGCAATGGCCGAGGCCCGCCGTCTCAACTACGAGCAGGTAGTCCGCGATGAAGACTATGCAACGACTTTCGGAATCAGCGCGGCGCTGGCGGCGATGGATGGATCGCCCGTACTGTTTGGCCGCAACGAACCCGGCAACCAGAATCTGCATCGACATATCGCGCAGATGACCGGCAGCAATCTGTATTGACCTATGGCAGCCTATGGCAGCCTGTGGCGCTGTCTGCGCCGATCGGCAGGATTGCGCGGTCGCATGTTTTCGAGCTAGCTTGCGGCTTGATGTCCCTCATTTTCAAACAGGTGACTCCACATGGCTGACGTCGAACTCTCCATTGAAGATCCGGTCGGGATCATTCGCCTCAACAGACCTGAGAAACTCAATGCGTTCACCTATGACACGTTGCGGGACATCCGTGCGGCGGTAGACACCTGCGCCAGCGACCGTCGTGTGGTGGGTATTGTCATCACGGGAACAGGCCGTGGATTCAGCGCCGGGCTCGACTCCGCAACCCTGGCTGCCGTCACCTCACAACCCCAGGCAGCCGAGGCACCAAAGAGCGAAGCGCTGCCCGGCATTTTCAGTTATCTGCTTGAAGTGCCGAAGCCGATCATTGCCGCCATCAATGGTGTCGCCGCAGGTGGTGGACTGATCCTGGCGCTGATGAGCGATCTGCGCATCGCTGCCGATACGGCGTCGTTCACCACCGTGTTTCTCAAGCGTGGTTTGATTGCCGAACATGGGTCGAGCTGGTTACTGCCGCGTATGGTGGGCGTGGGGCGCGCACTGGACCTGCTGTGGATGAGCGACCGGATCGATGCGGTGACCGCCATGGAGTATGGTCTGGTCCAACAGGTCGTTCCGGCAAACGAGCTGATCGAACGAGCAACCGACTATGTGCGCAGGCTGGCAGAAACGTCGGCCCCGGCAGCGATCGCTGAAACCAAGCGAATGGTCTATGCCCACCTCGGCACCAACTACGTCGATGCCCTGCGTGATGCCGACCGCGTTCAGTGGCAGTTCGTTGGCGCACCGGATGCGCGGGAAGGCGCGCAGGCGTTGATCGAAAAGCGTCCACCCCGGTTCGAACGCCTGTGATGAACTGACGATCCACTCACGCGGGTTGCTGGCTTATCCGGACGTTTAACTCAGGCAACCTCTGAAAGATCAGGTCATCCCTCATCCGCAGTTGCAGTCATCGGCATCTGGGCCGCGACTGAACTCTGGCACAAAAACCGGCGCGAAGCCGCCACCCACGGTTCGAAAATTGGTCGTCTGGCCCTGATAGAGCCTGGCCGCAACCAGGATGATTTTGTCCTCGTGTACAAAGCAGCGCAGATCGACCTTCAGGTCCGCAGCAACGTTCGAGTCGGAGGTCCGGGTTCGACGCAGGCTGGGTGCAACGAAGCGCTGGGCGATGTAGTCGTCAGTCATGATCTCGTTAAAAACACGACGCGTCAGTTTGCTGCCACGATACGTTCCTTTGCCACCGTATCCACAAGTAGGTTTGAAGAACCAGTCGGCTCGATGTTCCCACCACCACTCCGGAGGCTTGGCGCTCACCGAGAGGCACTGTGGAATACCATCGAGCAGTATTTGACGCTGCGTCGCGTCGACACCTTGACTGATCAGCCAGCCCGCATCCGTGAGGCGCACCAGATTACGTTTGTTGGCAAGCACGGCGTGACCGTGGGGATTTGGGGTAACCAATACGTTCTGGCTGAGCCACGCCTGGCGAAGAGCATCGTGCTCGGCCGCTTCAAGGTAAAAGTCGGTCAGGCGGTTGTAGACCGCATCAATGGGCAGACCATCGACGAAGAGCTCACCAGTTTGCCAGACCAGTGTGCTGGCATCGGCAATGACCGTGTCGATGCCTGCTCGCTGAAACAAGTCGCGGAACAGGAGAAACTCCGGATAGAGATACTGCTGGGTCGGGTGGTCATCGACGATGGCGATTCGGCGCAGCTGCCGGCCGGGGTACTTCGCCCGGAATGGCGCGACCAGCATGTCGACAAACACGGTCTCGACGTTGGCGAGAATGACAGGGCTTTGCAGGCAACCGACGGGCGCAGATGCACGGAACTGAAGATTCCGCGCTGCGCTGGCGCAAAGGAGGGCGCCACCGGCATTGGTGTTGATCTCGATCAGCCGAGGCCCATCGGTGTCCAGGTGGAAGTCATAAGCAGTAAAGGCTGATTCGAATCCCGGATCCATCGCGGCAGTGGCCGGTGCCTCGATAAGTGCTTGTTCCAACCAGCCGGGCGTTGCGGCAACCGCTCGCACGGCCCTGACCACGCGCTCCATCGCCGCGAGCTGGTCGTTGGTGATGAAGACCGAAAGGTCTGAAAACAGATGGGCATGTCTGTCCGTTAGACCCTCGGATTGATTCGCAGCAGCGAGCGCATGCGCAAGTTCGGCGCGCGCAGCGGCCACGTCTGTACCGATGCAGAAGCAGCTCTGGTTCAGCTGGGTAGCGGCGTTTGCACTGGTCACGATGTAGATCCGTAAGTCTTGGTATCACGATGGGGACCCGCCGATGACTTTTCAAGCGATGGGTTGAATGGATCGATTTTTTAGACGGGTTTGAAGAACTGCCCGTGACTGCCCCGAAGCGTGATCGGGTTCACCTTCAAATCCACATTCGGCGAAACCTGGACGTCAAGATTCTGTGCGGTTTGCCGATAGCTTCTGCACAGGGCTCGAAGGATGCTTGCTCATGAATCTGTCATCGCTTGGGGGGACTACTCAGGCCCCCCATGGACACGCGCACGCCACAAGACCCAACGCTCATGCGGTGAATTCCGCGGGTGAGGCAGGCGAACTGGCTCGCCAGTTGGGCGCCGGCAACGTATTTGACTCGTTATCGAAGGGTGGCAGCGTCAGCGCCATCCCTCGAACAGCCGCTCCCTCCGCCACCGATCTGTTGCGCTCGGCGCCACAGAGCGTTCGCTCCGCGGCGACCGACGCGTATGACCGGGCAGCCAGTTTCTCGAGTTATTCCGAGCGCAATGAAACCGAGTTCTCCCTTGAGCTTCGCACTCGGGAAGGTGATGTCGTTTCGCTGAATTTTCGCCAGCTGGATTATCGGTCGAGTGCGCAGGGCAACGGCACCAGCGTCTCCGAGCAGGGGCTCGACCGCATGGTCAACATGTCGGTGACGGGTGATCTTTCTGATGCAGAGTTTGCGGCGATTGATCGCATGCTGGCGCAGGTTACGGAAGAGGCAGCGTCATTCTTTGAAGGAGACCTGTTGGCCACCGCGGCGCGGCTGACCTCACTCGATTTCGACAGTGAACAACTGGCTTCTTTCAGCCTGGATTTCACACGAACCAGCCAGATCGAGTTGACTCAGGTGTACACCGATTCCAACCAGTCGTTGAGTGATCTGGCCTCACGGGACGGTGGTGTTGCGTCACTGCTGGAGATGCTTGCATCAACGCAGCGACAGCTGATGGAAGAGGCCAAGGTGTTGTTCGATGCGCCCAGCGCTGCGAAATTTGCGCGCTCCCTGGTGCCTGAACTATTCAGTTTTGGTGACGAAAGCAAAACCAGTGCGGTTTGATGATGTTGAGAGAATTAAGGTGAAGCCTTCGAGTTGAAGCCCTCCAGTTGAAACAACGCAGGCAATGTGGACGTTGACGGATCGGCTATAGTTTCCATCAGTCAACACGTCGCCGAACTTCATGACCGACCACATTCTTACGCTCACCTGCGCCGATCGGCCGGGCATCGTCCACGCCGTCTGTGGCGCGCTGCTGGATGTTGGTGGCAACATCACCGAAAACGCCCAGTTCAGTGAGCCGCAGAGTGGTACTTTCTGCATGCGTACCGAATTTACCTCGACACAAGTTGATGCCGGTGTTGTGCGTAAACTTGTTATGCAGCGACTTGCCGAACCCGGTGCGATCCTGACCGTTCGTTCGACCAGCTATCGGCCACGGGTCATGATTCTGGTGTCAAAACAGGATCATTGTCTGTTCGATCTGCTGTACCGGTGGCGAACCGGAGAGCTGGCAATCGAGCTGCCGCTGATCGTCTCGAATCATCCGGACTGCGGCGCCATCGCCGCCATGTACGGTGTTCCATTTCTGCACCTGCCGGTGTCGCCGGACACACGCAGCGCGCAGGAAGGTCAACTCAAGTCGCTGATCAAGGAACACCGGATCGATCTGGTGGTACTGGCGCGTTACATGCAGATCCTCAGCGACGACCTGTGTCGATTTCTCGCGGGCCGAGCCATCAACATCCATCATTCTTTTCTGCCGGGTTTCAAAGGCGCCAAGCCTTACCATCAGGCCTGGCGGCGTGGTGTCAAGGTCGTGGGTGCGACGGCGCACTTCGTGACTGCCGAACTGGATGAAGGGCCGATCATCGAACAGGCCGTCGAACGGGTAAATCATGCACACTCGCCGGCCGAGCTGATTGCGCTGGGTCGTGACATCGAACGGATGGTGCTGTTCAGGGCGGTGAAATACTGGTCCGAGGACAGGATCCTGCTGATGGGTGAACGAACCGTCGTGTTTGCGAACTAGTTTTTTCGGCTGTTTGCTCGATTGAGAGCACTGTGCACGAGCGCATCCATCAACCTGGGAAAGTCGTAGCCAATTGCCCTGGCACCGTCCGGGAATAAACTGGTCGGGGTCATGCCTGGCAGAGTGTTGACCTCCAGCAGGTAGATCTCATCAGTATCGGTAACAATGAGGTCTGCACGAGACAGATCGCACAGGCCGAGTGCCTGGTGCGCCCTGATGGCGATCTCTCCCAAGCGTGTACTGACTTGTGCTGGCAGGACTGCGGGAATGATGTGTTCACTCTTGCCGACCGTATAACGGTTGGTAAAGTCATACCACTCATCGCTGGCGGTACGGATTTCGATCACCGGCAGGCTGCGGATCGGCTCTGAGTGAAGATCCAGTACGCCGACGGTCATTTCCCGTCCCAAGACATACGGCTCAACGAGAACGTCACCACCAACTTCCCGACAGCTGGTGATCGCGGCAGCGATATCGCCGCCGTTTGGCAGCAGGTGGACGCCTAGTGCGGACCCTTGCGCGAGTGGCTTGACGGCTACCCGCAGGCCCAGCGTGCCGCGTATCGTCTCGACCGCCGCGGAAATATCCTGATCGGCCGTGACCACGACATCGGGGGCTATCGGTAGTCCGCAACGTTGAAACACGGCCTTGGCGAGACTCTTGTCCATGGCGGTTGCCGAGCCATGTACGTCCGCGCCGACGTACGGAAGCCCAAGCATTTCCAGATAACCCTGCACCGTGCCGTCTTCACCGGGCGATCCGTGCAAGGCCGGGAATACCACGTCAGGCGCAAATTGAAGCAGATTCTGGGTGAGCTCTGCCCCGAGATCGATGATCTCGGCGGTGTGTCCTGCAGCGATCAATCCTGCCGACACTTCGCGAGCCGATTTTGCAGAGACTTCTGCCTCGCGGGAGTAACCACCCCGTAACACAGCGACACGCAAACTCATGTGCCGAGCCCCTTTCGGCGATGCACCCGACACCATCGCTCATGGTCTCGCCAGGCGCCGTCGATGAACAGAAATTCGGGAGAGAGACCTTCGAGTTGAAAACCGCAGCGCTGCACCAGTTTGATGGAGCGCTGATTCTCCGGCTGGATGTTGGCTTCCAGTCGATGCAGACCCATGGTCTGGAACGCATGCTCGCAGACCTGATTGAGACCTTGCAGCATGTAGCCGCGGCCAGCATACAGGGCGGCGGAATAGTAGCCGAGGCTGGCCGAGAGAAAGGTGCCACGAATGATATTGTTCAGATTGATGACGCCGGCGATGGCGTGGGTCGACTTGTCACACACCAGAAAGCTCTCGTGATCATCGCGGTTCAGTCTTGCCACGTAGGCATCGAAGGTGCGAACCGTGACCGGTGGGGAGATCCATGGCGCATGAAGATCCTGGCTGCCTTGTGCCATGGCCAGAAATTCGTCACGGTCGCTGCCGGTCAGCGGCCGTAGGTAGATGCGAGGTTCGTTCATGACGGGTCCTTCCCGCTCGCCGGCTCGCCGGTGTGGGCATCCGACTGCAGCAGTGCGGAGAGTGACGCAGGCAGTATGGCCAGACCGACCGCAATCAGATGGACCGGGTGTAGCTGCATCGCGCCTTCCATTGGCCATAACGCCTGGGTCGCGAAACTGCTGTCCGTCCAGGCGACCAGACCCCACGTCATGGTGGCGCTAGGAGTCTGCGCGGCAGAAGCTCGACAGGCTGCGGCGGCGCAACGATGGCCCGCTTTTCCGTTCGTTTTCGTTGCGTAGCACCCACTACGCGTCTCAAACGAACGAAAAATCGGACTCGAATTGACACTCGCCTCGCAC
>JANNBJ010000116.1:0-54664 GCA_031385325.1 Gammaproteobacteria bacterium
CGGGTGAAGCGGGCATGGGTATGGCGGAGGCGCGTCGACTCACCCGTGACAAAGGCACCGACGGGTTTTCGCACCACCCGGCACAGTATCTGTTCAAGGATGCCGGCGAGCGCATGTCCAAGGTGCAGGACGTCGATGCGATTGTTGCCATGATGGATGCCCATGGTGTGGCCATGGCACAGATTGCGGTGGATGCGCGTCATCCAGACCCTGCACTCGCAATCTTCGACAAGTACCCCAGGCGTTTTTTTGGGGAGGTCGGTGTCAATCCGAATGCAGGGATGAAATCGGTTCGCTCCCTCGCTGCGGCAGTCGCGCTGCATCCCAACATCAGGGCGGCTTCCGCAGCCCCTTGTCTGCTGAGCCCGCAGGTGGCCATCGATCACCGTACGTTCTATCCGATTTATGCCAAGTGCTGCGAGCTGGATATTCCCATCAACATGCTGGTGGGTGTGCCAGGACCAAGGGTGCCGTACAAGTGTCAGCATCCCGGACTGCTGGATGAAGTCGCCTACTTCTTTCCGGAATTGAAGGTCGTGATGCGCCACGGCGGTGATCCGTGGACCGATCTGTGTGTGAAACTACTGTTGAAGTGGCCGAATTTGTACTACTCGACGTCGGCCTGGGCACCTCGGCACTACCCTCGCAATATCCTGCAGTTTGCCAACCAGCGAGGGAGCGAAAAGGTCCTGTTTGCTGGCTACTATCCCGGTCTGTCCTATGAACGCATCTTCGGCGAGATGGATGACCTGCCCCTCAAGGAAACCGTCAGGCCGGCATTCCTGCGGGACAATGCGGTGCGAGTCTACGGCCTGGACAAGATTCTTGGGTGATCGCCTGGATCAGTAAATCCCGGCATCGAGTCCCGCAGCTATGGCCATGCCGAGTTCACGACAGGCCAGCAGATCGGCCTCGGTGGGCTCGCCCTTGACGATGATGGCCGGTTGAACTTCGGTCATCGGATACCCGCCGATGATACGGCGGATGGCGCGCAGTGCGCCCGAGCCGTCATTGCCAGCGCAGATGAAGATTGCACAGGGCAGGGGACGCACCTTGCCCTCGACTTCGTAAAAGGTTCGATCGAAAAAGTCCTTCATCGCCCCGGACATGTAGCCGAAATTCTCCGGTGTACCCAACAACACGGCGTCGGCCCACAACAGATCAGCAGGTCCCGCGAGGGTTGCCGTGAGAAAGCGATACTCGACACCGGTGATATCAGGATTACAGACACCTTCAAGCGCTGCGTGAGCCAGACGTTTGGTGCGCCCCGTTTTTGAGTGATGGACGATCAGCAGGTGCTTCATCCGGCGAGTATACTGCCGATGCATGGACCTTCAGACCATCCAGGCCGCACAAGCGCGCATTCGTGAACACGTCGTTGTCACACCGTGCGAACACTCCCGCACGCTGTCCCGTCTGCTGGGTTGTGAGCTCTACATCAAGTTCGAAAATCAGCAATTTACCGCATCTTTCAAGGAACGAGGCGCGCTCAACGCACTGTTGCAGCTGAGCGAGGCCGAGCGACGGCGAGGGGTCATCGCCATGTCCGCGGGCAATCATGCGCAGGCGGTGGCCTATCATGGCGCTCGTCTCGCGGTGCCGACCACCATCGTGATGCCCCGCACAACACCCAATGCCAAAGTCGAACAGACCCGCGTTCATGGTGCAGAAGTTATCCTGCACGGCAGCCAGTTCGATGAAACAAGGGCATTCACGCAGGAGCTTGCCCAGCAGCGGCAGCTCGTCCTGCTGCATCCGTATGATGATGAACGTGTGATCTCCGGTCAGGGCACAGTTGGTCTCGAGATTCTCGAGCAGGTGAAGATGGCAGAAGTTGTTGTCGTTCCGATTGGTGGCGGCGGACTGATTTCTGGCGTCGCCACGGCACTGAAAGCACTCAAACCATCCATCCGCGTCATTGGAGTGCAGATAGAACGATACGACGGGGCCAGCCGGATGTTCCACGGTTTGCCACCGGGTTCACCAGGACTAGGCACAGTCGCCGAAGGCATTGCGGTCAAGCAGCCGGGTCAATTGACACTGCCCATTATCCAGGCTCGCGTGGACGATATTGTTACGGTCAGCGAAGAGGCAGTCGAGCAGGCGGTGTTCATGCTGCTTGAAATCGAAAAAACCGTCGCCGAAGGCGCCGGCGCAGCGGCGCTTGCAGCGGTGATGTCCAACACGACCGCGTTTGCAGGCAAACACGTCGTCACCATTCTGTCGGGTGGCAATATCGACATGATGATCCTGTCTTCGGTCTTGCAACGGGGACTGGTGCGTACCCATCGTCTGGTCCGCCTGCGAGTGGAAATTCCGGACGTGCCGGGCGCGCTATCAGACCTCACGCAGATCATCGGCGAACTCGACAGCAACATCATCGATATCCAGCATCAACGCGCATTTGGATCTTCTTCGGTGCGGGCAACGATGGTCGAACTGGTGCTGCAGATGCGCGGCGAAGAACAGGTTGAGCAGGTACTCGGCAGTCTTGCGCAAGCTGGCTACGAGGCGAAGCTGCTGAGTTGAGGCCGTCGACTCTGGTCGCGTATTGGCGACACGGCTATATTGCAGTCGGGGACCATGGTCTGAAGTTGATCTACATCATCGTCAAGGGGGAAGCATGCGCCTGTCGAAGCCGAGAATACCGCCACTGGAACAGAAGGACTGGAGCCCGGAAGCTGCGGAGCTGATGAAGCCTTTCCTGAAGCAGGGCCGAATCTTCAACATCTTCAAGACTCTCACCAATCACCCGGACCTGGCCAAACGCTGGATGGTGTTTGCCAATCACATCCTGGGAAAATCCACGCTGGCGGTTCGCGAACGCGAGCTGATCATCCTGCGGATCGGCTATCTCTGTCAGGCCGGCTATGAGTGGGGGCAGCACGTGCTGATCGCGCGGCAGGCGCGCATGACCGACGCCGAGATCCGGTCCTGCAAGACCGGCCCGACGACGCCAGGCTTGAGCGAACTCGATCGATTGCTGCTGCAGGCCACCGATGAACTGCATGCCGATGCGCATGTCAGTGATCCGACCTGGGCCGGCCTGTCGACGCTTCTCAATACCAAGCAGATGATGGACGTGGTGTTCACCGTTGGTCAGTACAACCTCGTGTCGATGGCGCTCAACAGCTTCGGTGTTCAAGCCGATGAAGGATTACCCGGATGGGACGTTTAGCCGATAAAGTCGCGATCATCGTTGGCGGGGGTCAGACCCCGGGCGAGACCATTGGCAATGGACGCGCGACAGCGATGCGGTTCGCTCAGGAAGGCGCTCGTGTGCTGGTGGTCGATCGTCGGCTGGACTCTGCGGAAGAGACGGTGGCGATGATCCGGGCCGAAGGCGGTGAAGCGCAGGCCTGTGAAGCCGATGTGACCCGTGCGGTGGATTGTCAGCGCTTTGTCGAAACGGCCGTCGAGAAATTCGGCAAGCTCGACATCCTGCACAACAATGTCGGTATCGGTGGTGGTGATCGCACGGCCGCGAGCATGACCGAAGAAGTGTGGGATCGCATCTTCAACGTGAATCTGCGTGGCCTCATGCTCAGCTGTCGTGAAGCACTCAAACCCATGCGCGAGCAAGGGCATGGCGTCATCACCAATATCTCGTCGGTGGCTGCGGTCTGTGCCGTGAGCATTGTCGCCTACAAGACATCGAAGGCAGCGCTCAATGCGTATACCCACGCGCTGGCGACCGGCAATACGAAGTACAACATTCGAGCCAACGTCATCATGCCTGGGCTCATGAATACGCCCATGGCCATTGAAGGGTATGTCGCACAAGGGCACGATCGGGCAGAGCTGATTGCCCGGCGAGATGCACAGGTGCCATTGGGCGGCAAGATGGGGTCGGCCTGGGACATCGCCAATGCGGCGCTGTTCCTTGCGTCTGACGAAGCGAAGTTCATCACAGGTGTTTGTTTGCCGGTGGATGGTGGCCAGGCGGCGATGATCGGCTGATCGTTGATGTGAGCGGCACGCAAGCCGCTGTCGAACAAGAGGAAATGGGCAGGACTTCGAGATGAAACCACGACGATCCGTTCTCTACATGCCAGGTGCCAACGCACGGGCGCTGGAAAAAGCGCGTGCGCTGCCCTGTGACTCGATCATCTTTGATCTGGAAGACGCGGTGGCGCCGGATGCCAAGGCCGATGCCAGAGCGCAGGTCGCCCAGGCGATCGAGAGCGGGCTGTACGGCTATCGTGAATTGCTGGTGCGATGTAACGGCCTGAATACCCCTTGGGGCCGGGATGATCTTGATGCATTCGCCGGGTCGAAGGTGTCGGCCATGATTTCGGCGCTGGTGTTTCCTAAAATCGAGAACATGGACCAGATCGATGCCATCGCCCTGGAACTGGATCGGCGCGGCGCACATCGACTCAAGCTGTGGATCATGATTGAAACGCCGACCGGCGTGCTCGATGCACGGATGCTTGCCCGGCATCCACGGGTCGAGGCACTGGTGATGGGTACCAGCGATCTGGTCAAGGAACTGCGAGCCATTCATACCGTGTCACGCAGCAATCTCGACTATGCACTGCAGTACTGTGTGCTGGCAGCGCGGGCCGCGGGCAAGGTGATCCTCGATGGAGTGCATCTTGATTTCAAGAATCTCGATTCGTTCAAGGCGTCCTGCGAGCAGGGCAGGGCCATGGGCTTTGATGGCAGAACGCTGATTCATCCTACCCAGGTCGATATTGCCAATGATGTATTTGGTATTGACGCCAGCGGTCTTGATCACGCGCGCGAAGTGCTGCGTGTCTGGCAGCAGGCGCTGGCTGCTGGCAAAGGTGTGGCGGTGCTCAACGGTAATCTGGTTGAGAACCTGCATGCTGCCGAGGCCGAAAGAGTGGTGGCCTTTGCCGAGGCGCTCGCAGCGCGAAGCGATAACTGACGGCAGATTCGCGTAATCGCGGGGCTCTGCTATACCTACTGCAGGCGGCAGGCGTTCATGGATGAGCGACCTATTCCCGCTCGCAAGCTCCGATGGTGGCGGTTTTGGATCTCTCTCCCCCTCCCCGTCTGACTCCGGTACCTCGGAGCTTGTTTCCTTCCTCTCTGCTGGTTCAACGGATCAAGCATTTACCTAGGAGTCTGCACGGCAGAAGATCGACAGGCTGCGGCGGCGCAACGATGGCCCGCTTTTCCGTTCGTTTTCGTTGCGTAGCACCCACTACGCGTCTCAAACGAACGAAAAATCGGACTCGAATTGACACTCGCCTCGCACCGCCGTCTTCTGCCGCGCAGGCTCCTAGGGCGCTACGATTTCCGTATGCCGATGAACAGCCATCGCCACGCGAAATAACCCATGAGCTCCATGATGACGATGGTCATGAAGGCGGCACCGATTGCATACGTTGCCTTATCATGAAGCCAGAGCATGAGACTCAGCAGTATCAATGCAACGAGTAACACCCGAATCAGCCGCCACGGCGTTTGACCGCCATCTCGCAGGCCGAGCAGCGAGGCGATGAGATCACTGGCCAGGGGAAGTGTCAGCAAGTACAGCAGTACGGTCACTCCTCATCTCCCATCAGTTCTACGTATCCTTCGGTTGCATGCAGGCGCAAACGCTGGCCACTGCGTATTCGCACGATGCAGTCGTGTACATCCACAAGGCAGGGAATCCGATATTCCCGAGCGATGGTGCCGGCATGAGAGAGGTAGCTGCCGATGCCGACGACGATGCCGCCCAGCGAAGGAAACAGTGGGGTCCAGGTCGGATCCGTATAGGGCGCAACCAGTATTTCACCGGGTTTCAGCAGCTGCGCGTGATCCGGACGAAGGATCACCCGCGCGATGCCTTCAACGGTGCCTGGGCTCGCACACTGGCCGAGCAGGGTGCGTTCGTTGGTGGGAACGTCTGCAATCGGCAATTTGATGTTGAAGGTTTCTGGTGCTCGACTGCGTGCTTCACGACGATGCGCAATTCGGCGTTCTCGAACTGTGCGTGATACCGCCTGCGCGTCCAGATCGCCACTTGACGCCGCCTGTACCTCGCTCCAGGTCAGGAAAAACAGGTCACCGGCACACTTGAGTTTGCGACTGTGCAGCAGTTCATCCTCAATCAGCAGCAGTCGCTGACGAATGGAATCGAAGATCATCGTGTGATAGTGGCGGGTATTCTCGCGCAGACCTATGTAGTAGCGGATGCGAGTCAGCAGCTTGTTGACCAAACGCCACTTGAGCCCACTGCCAATGGCCTTGCGTAGTGCATCACGTGCGACCAGATGACGTGAGTAGCTGTGGTTGGTCTGCTCTCCGTGCAGCATCTGATTGCGAATCATGGTCAGCAATGGCGTGATGTCCTCGCGCCAGCGGGGGGCACTGAAGTCCAGCTCACGTGCGCCGCGGTGTCCGTAGGTCGATATGAAAACACCCAACGCGATGACGAAGGGGTGCGCAGGATCGAGTTCCCGTATGCCGATCGCCGCGTCATCTGCCAGAAGCGCGACGCGGGTGTCCTCGTGTTTCGCCGCCTCTGCCGCAAGTTCCGTGATGCTCAGCACCATGCGCTTGCTCCACATGTCGCTGTCGTCGTGAATCACGTCGTCGATCTGCATGGGATCGTAAGCTGGTGCCCATCGTTTCAGCAGCAGCTGCAACAGCCCGATCAGCAGAAAATAGCGCCCCGCAGAGATATTGAGTGCAAGCATGGACTCATGTGCGGGTGACCAGGGAAAGCGCCCGAACATGGTTCGCTTCATCAAAGCAGGGACGTCGAGTGAATGGTCGAGTTGCATCGCCTGCAGCCAGGGTACAAAACGCGCCAGACTCGCTGCATCGAGTCTGCTGCTGCGAGCCCAGAAGGTTCCGAATGTCAGCCATCCAACCACGAGGATGGCCAAACCGGCAGGGAGTTGGCCGAGTGCCAGCCTGGGTGTCTGTGGAACTCGTCGCAGCATCGCCATATCAACCAGTTCTGCGTTGCTCAGGCGAAACGGAATCAGGCGTTTGAGCACGTGAAAATCGAGATACAGCCGTCCACCAACAAAAGCGCCCATCCTGGGCAGAATGGCGGTGACCAGGTCGACCGTCAGCGGCGTCAGTGGTTCGGAGAAATTCTCGGCGATCGGCTTGAAGAGAACCAGAGCACGATCATCCCCTGGTGTTGCTGAACTGGCGGTGATGGGCCGGGCCTGAAGAATGTGAAGTTCCTCTTCGTCGAATGCCCACTCCACATCCACGGCTTCCCCGAACAGCGATTCAATCTGTTCGGTTGTTTCATGCAGTGCCACTGCGTCCCGCGTCGACAGTACTGGCATGGTCCGAAGATGTTCAGGCACGGGATCAAGGCGGCCTTGTGACGGATCATCCAGTTGGGCCGGCACCATCAGTTGTTTGTCGCCAATCTGCAGAACGGTGACGTGCCCGAATGGATCAACCTTCACGCGGTCGGGCTGCACCCGACCGTCGACCAGTGCAGCCCCCAGCCCCCAGCTCGCTTCGATGATGATGTTGCCCGCCTCGGGTTCGAGGGGATCCCGCGAAAAACAGACACCTGAACGGGTCGCCTTCACCAGTCTCTGGACAATCACGGCCATCGGCTGAGTTGCTTCGTCCCAGTTCTCACGGTAGGCAAGGGCGGCCGGACTCCACAAGGACATCCAGCAATCCACGACGGCCTGAGTCAGACGCGCTGCGGTGATGTAGTAGTACGTTGCATGCTGGCCTGCGTAACTGATGCCTGCGCCGTCTTCGTCGATGGCCGAACTGCGCACGGCAACCACTTCGTCCGGTTCGAAGTGCGCGATGAAGGCCGTGTTCAGCGTGCTGACAAAGTCGGCGTCGAGGGTCGGTGGCGGAGGCTTTTCATCCAGCAGGATGGGGTAGTGGCGTGAGAAGGCGTCGGAAGTGATGACAAAGCCGGCCGGGACGTTGAACCCTGCCTGCATCAACGCGCCTAACCGGGCGGCTTTACCACCTACGGTACTCGCGTGCGCCAGATTGACTTTATATAGGGGTAGTATCCATTCCACCCGCGCAGACTAATGAAAGCGCTTGTCATAGTGCAACTGGGTCAACAAAACGACTGCTCCGATTCATGGCCATAGCGCTTTCATTCAACATTCCCGCAGACGCCCCGGTGTTGATGTTTCCGGTCAAACGGCTTTGTGGCAGTTTCGGTTTGGCACGATCAACCGTTTCACGAACATCCGTAAGCGCTCGGTCGAGGTCGTAGTCAGCGTTGAACTCCACGATGACTGATGCGCCGCCTGCGAAGGCGTAGGCATTGAATTCTTCGACACCTGCGTCGGCGCGGATTTCCACTTCCATCGGGATCACCAGCATGCGCTCTACATCTTCCGGCGATGACGGTCATCACCAAAGCGAGGAGTGGCTTACGCGTCCGATTCCCATGAGCAGCATCGGGTCCGGATCAACGATCGTCGCATATGCGGCGCCCAGGCTGACGTAGTCACCGATCTCGGCGTGGATACCGTCGACCAGGCCGGCAAAAGGCGCCCTGATGGCGGTGCGATTCACTTCCAGGTTGGTGCGTTTGAGGGAAGGCTCTGCGGAAGCCAGACGGGCTTTTGCAGCGGCGATCGCAGAGTCGGAAACCAACTCTCGTTTCTGCAGCTTGAGTGCACCATCAAAGTCGATTTGTGCCTGATTGAGCGCTTCGCTGGCTTCTGATTGCGCGGCATCACGATCATCCAGACTGATGCGGCAGAGCAGGTCACCTTCCGCAACACGCGATCCTCGCTCGATCGGCCGGTCCATGATCTTGCCTGCGGTCTTTGCCTTGACCATCACTGTCCGCTTGTTCTCGGTGCGTCCGCGAGCTCGTTGGCCTGGGCGATGGACTCCGGCGGCGCAACGGGTTAGCAGCGCGCGCCTGATCGGGCCAGGAACTTTTCCCGATTTTTGTCCAGGACGGCCTCATTCCTTGGCGCAACAACTCTCGATGTCTGGTCGAGGAGGATGTTGCGTCAAGCAAGGCGGCACACGGATGTGCCGCCCACCCGCACTATCGGCAAAGGCGATCGTGCGGGTGTAAGGGAGCGGAGCGAGCGGTCAGGCGTAAGGGCAGGATGCCCGTAGCCAATAAACGGCGAAGCGCGCAATCCGGCAGTTTGGAGGATGTTGCGTCAACCAAGGCGGCACACGGATGTGCCGCCCACCCGCACTATCGGCAAAGCCGATCGTGCGGGTGTGAGGGAGCGGAGCGACCGGTCATGCGTAAGGGCAGGATGCCCGTAGCCAAAAACAAGAGCCCCTAAGCCTTTGCAGAAGGTCTTGCCGACATGCGATCGAACCACGGCTTGATGTTCGCCAGGCTTTCATCGAAAGGTTGTCCGACGTTCTTGCCAAACGCCAGGAAGCAGAACAGCAACACGTCGGCCAGGGTCAGTTTGTCACCAGCGATGAACTGTCGGCCGCCAATCAGTCCGTTGAGCCACGCCAGTTTTTCCCGCGCGATTCTTTTCAGTCCATCGGCGGCCTCAGGAATGGTCACCATGCGGTCCTTGAAAATCGGCATGCCTTCTGCAAAGCGGAAACCATTGCCCATGGTCTCGCAGATGTTCAGATCGATACGTCGAACCCACATGCGGGTATTCGCGCGTTCCTCGGCAGTGGCACCGATCAACGATGCACCAGGACCCACTTCGTCGAGGTATTCGCAGATCGCAGTGATCTCGGCGAGGTACTGGCCGTTGTCCAGTTGCAGGCATGGCAGTTGTCCAGCGGGGTTCAGTTTCAGGTAGTCCGCCTTTCTGTTTTCCGCGCCCATGATGTCGATCTTCACCTTCTCGAGGGTGATACCTTTTTCAGCCGCAAACATGCGAACAACAGCCGGATTCGGACCGACGGAATCATAGAGTTTCATGAGTTCTCCTGTGGTTTTGGTGGTGGTTTCTACCACTCACCAGTGTTGGGCATGCTTGCCCAGGGTTCGGCCGGTGGCAGCGCAGCGCCATGCTGCAACAATTCGATAGACACGTTATCGGGGGAACGAACGAATGCCATTCGCCCGTCGCGCGGTGGTCGGTTGATCGTCACACCATGATCGAGAAGACGCTGGCAGGTTGCATAGATGTTGTCCACCGCATAGGCAAGATGGCCGAAGTTGCGACCACCCTTCAAGACTTCCGGGTCGTAGTTGTAGGTGAGTTCGACCTGTGCCGATTCATCACCAGATGGCGCGAGGAAGACCAGGGTGAAACGACCACCGGGATTGTCGATGCGCCGCAGCTCAATCAAGCCGAGCTTGTTGCAGTAGAAATCGACGGACGCTTCGAGGTCCGTCACGCGAACCATCGTGTGGAGATATTTCATGGATCAAGTCAGGTGTGGGCTGGGCCGAGAGGTTAACCCGACTGCGGATCGATACCAAGTTCAGCACGACGCTCGGTCGGTCAGGACAATCCGATGAACACAATCACGCCAGCCAGCGTCAGCAATGCGCTCACGAGAAGCACGGATTCGCCGGTTGAGAGTCGGTCATCCCGGCGTGTGCCCCTGATGGTAGTTGCCGGTATGCTGATCTGGGCTGGGTTATGGTCTGGGGCCATGGTCAGTGGGTTACGAATTCAGTGATCAATATGCGCCGCTTCAGTGTTTTTGGTGCAGGGTCCTGAGTTGCTCGGCGCGTTGCTCGATGCTCTTGCGATAAGCGGCAGCAACCGAGCGGGACATACGCCGTCCATTGTCACGCCGCGAACGAAATTCGTCCTCGAGTTTGCGAATTTCTTCGGCCAACAAATCCTGATAGTTTTCAGTGGTCATCGTTACTGCTGACGCCTCTCTTTCTCGGGCTCGTTTCCCTGTCCTGGTTGCTTGCATGGGAGCCATCAGTCCGCCGAATTCCAGTCTCGCGGTTGGTGAGCCGATGTCCCATTCCATGGCTGCAAAAGTAGCGCAACCAACGCTTGCTGCAGGTGAACGGATTGTAAACACAATGTGCTCAGGGTTGATCGGGGTGTGATGAGGTTGCCGACCGGGTCACGCGGCTTGTACGCTGCGGACGAAGGATTTCAGGAAAAGACAGCCATGCGAGTTTTGTTATCGACCCGGATTGTGATTCTGTTCTCGATACTGGCGGGGCTCAGCGGTTGCGTTACCAACCCGGTCACTGGCAAGAACGAGGTTGGTTTCATCAGCACCGAAAAGCAGATCGATATCGGGCGCAAGAATTACATTCCTGCGCAGCAGATGCAGGGTGGTCAATACAAGGTCGATCCTGATCTGACGGAGTACCTGACTTCGGTGGGACAGCGACTGGCAGCGCAGAGCGGTGCCGACCTGCCGTACGAATTTGTCGTGCTCAACAATTCCGTGCCGAACGCCTGGGCGATGCCTGGTGGCAAGATCGCAGTGAATCGGGGCCTGCTGACGGAGCTCACGAACGAGGCAGAACTCGCCGCTGTGGTTGGACATGAGATTACGCACGCCGCAGCTCGTCATGGGGCCAAGGGCATCGAGCGTGGTGTGCTGTTGCAGGGGGCAATGATTGCTGCAGCCATTGGCACCCGTAATCAGGAGTATGCGGGTGCCATACTAGCCGGTGGGCAGCTTGCCGCAGGTCTCGTCACGCAGAAATTCGGCCGTGACGCGGAACGCGAATCGGACTACTACGGCACACTGTTCATGGCCAAGGCGGGTTACGACCCCGAAGCTGCCGTGACGTTACAACAAACGTTTGTACGCTTGTCTGAAGGCAACAAACCCGGCTGGGTCCAGGGACTGTTCGCCAGTCATCCGGCGTCTCAGGAGCGGGTCGAGAACAATCGGGTGCGGGTCGCTGAACTGCGTAGCGAAGGCTTTGCAGGTGGTGAACTTGGCGCAGACAGATATCAGCGGGCGATTGCCCGGATTCGTCAGGATGCCCCTGCCTATGCCGCCTATGATGCTGCGCGCAAGGCGTTGCAGGAGAAGTCGATCGATGCAGCACTTAAGGAAGTGGACAAGGCGATCGCCCTGCAACCCGCCGAAGCACAGTTCTACGGATTGAAAGGCGACATCCGACGATTACAGGACAAGCACAGTGACGCGGTGCGTCAGTACGATCAGGCGATTGCGCGAGATGACGCCTTTTTCGCCTACCTGCTGGGGAGAGGCGTCAGCCGCGCGGAGTTGAAACAGCGTGCGCCGGCCAAGGAAGATTTTGCGGCTTCGCTGAAGCTGCTTCCTACCGCGGTTGCCTATAACGAACTCGGCAAGATTGCGGAAGCCGATGGGAATCAGGACGAGGCCGTTCGTTATTACGCGGCGGCTTCGAAAGCCCAGGATGAAACCGGCCAGACTGCGTTTGCCAGTTTGTTGAGGCTCGATTTGCCTCGCCAACCGGCGAAGTACGTGAAGTCGACACTCGTCAGTGGTGATGACGGCAGGTTGTTTCTGAGGGTCAGCAATGGCACGCCGGCGGATCTTTCCGGTGTTCGAGTCCAGGTGGCGCTGCGCTGGGCGGCCGCCGGTGACGAGTCGTTTACGGTGGATTTCCCGAGCATACCGGCAGGACAAGCGGTGGACCGCGAAATCCCTTTGCGTGAAGAAGCGCTGGTGGCGGGTGAAGCAACCACTATTGCAGCCAGTACCCGCTGAAGCGGATGTCAGAGTTCATCGGGAGGTACGCGCTGGATGCGCACCTGTTCCACCTTGTATGGTGAGGCTTCGACCACTTCGAACTGCAGGTCACCGTAGCGGAAGTTGTCGCCGACGGAAGGGATGTTGTCGCTCTGTGCCAGCAGCAGGCCGGCCAACGTCAGGTACTCATCGTCCGGTTTGACCAGATGGGATGCACCGAGTGTGTGGGATACCTGGTAGAGATCTGCCGAGCCCTTGGCCAGCCAGCCACTGCCGTCGACCAGGATGTCTGCGGTCTCGTCCGCGTCGGGAAAATCTCCGGCAATGGCTTCCAGCACATCCAGGGGTGTCACCAGACCGACGATGTATTGTCCATCATCCACCACAAATACAAGCCGGCCGCCTGATGCGCGCAGTGCATGCAGTACCTGAATCGCATCCAGTTTGTCGCTGACATACTGCGGTGGGTGTCGCCTGGCCACTGTGGCGAGATCTTCACCGCGCTCCAGAGCCATGAACAGCGCTGTGACCTGGACCACTCCAAGCGGGTCATCGAGCGATCCCTGGCAGACCGGAAACAGGCCGTGGGTCGATTCGCTGAGGTGTTCTCGTATGCGTTCGGGCGGCCAGTCGACGTCGACGTACGAGATATCGCTCCTGGGTGTCATGATCCGCCGCACCGACACAGCAGCAAGACTCAGTACTCCCGAGATCATGTAACGTTCTTCGGCGAGGAAGGGTGGTGCATCGGCCGCCTGCTCCGGGACGCCAGGCTCCGCTATCACCGCCTCGGGTACTGGTCGACTGCCGAGCATGCGCAGGATGGCTTCGGCAGTGCGTGCCCGCAGCGGTGTTATCGCCTCGTGTCGTTCGCTCTTGCGCCGCGCAATCTGGTTGAAGAACTCGATGAGAATCGAAAAACCGATGGCGCCGTAGAGATAGCCTTTTGGAATGTGCTGGCCAAAACCATCCGCGATCAGCGTCAAACCGATCATCAGCAGGAACCCCAGGCACAGGATCACGAGGCTGGGGTGACGGTTGACAAAGATCGTCAGTGGCTTGGAGGCCGCGATCATCACCGCCATGGCGATGACCACCGCGGTCATCATCACCCACAGCTCTTCGACCATGCCGACCGCCGTAATCAGTGCATCCAGCGAAAACACGGCATCCAGGATCACGATCTGTGAAATCACCATCCAGAAGCCGGCGTAGGTCCTGCTACTGGAGGTCTGATGTGCGGAGCCTTCCAGGCGCTCGTCCAGTTCCATGGTGGCCTTGAACACCAGGAACAGACCACCACCGATAAGGATCAGGTCACGACCGGAAAAGCTGAAACTCGCCAGTGCAAACAGGGGTTCGACCAGCGTGACCATCCCGGAGATGGCGGTTAGCAACAGCAGGCGCATGATCAGTGCCAGCCCGAGACCCAGCTGTCGCGCGCGGTCGCGCTGATGCGGCGGCAGCTTTTCCGCCAGCACCGCAATGAAGAGCAGGTTGTCGATGCCGAGCACGATCTCCAGCACCACAAGGGTCAGGAGCCCCACCCAGATGGTAGGATCCGAAAGGCTGAGGATGAATGCATCCATTAAATGGTCAGTGCGCGGGGCAGAATCAGCGGGAAGCTTCGACTCTAACAGTCAGCGACAGGAAGTCCAGCGGTTGGCCCGCGGTTGACAATCTGCACAGACCGGTTTCTGCGCTTGCGTCGAGCACGGCGCAAGGCACCAGAACGGCTGCTCGGTGGTTGCAGGCAAGCGCCAGTCGGCCCGGCAAAGGCTCAGCGTCGGCCTTTCCCCGGCAACCCCCACAACTCGCGCCCATAGTTTTCCGCCGCTTCCTCCCACACCAGAGAGACGTGGGTGATACCCACGTTGATGTCTCTTTGAAATCGTTGGATCGGGTTGCCCAGGTACACCGAAGTCGCCCCAGCCATCAGCGCCAGTTCGCTCGCAACCTTGCCCGTGAGTCTGGCGACGTACGCAGCGTCACGCTGCGACGCAAAGCCATCAACCGCGGATGGCGTGGCTCCGGCTGCAGCCCACTTCTCAAGCTCGGCCAGCCTGTGTCGCATGATCAGTTCGGCCGCGTGGATGTCCGTGAGTGCCCCGGTCAGCCGGATCTGGTTGGCGACTCGCTCGACCTGCTTTTCGCCGGTGAATAGCGCCTTCTTGCCGATCAACGCCTGGCGGACGGCGTCAGCCATGCCGTTGGCCATACCGACCAGCGCAGCGGGAATCCCCCACACGGCAGGCCAGCTGAAAGGCAGTCGGGCCAGGGGCATGCCGTTGGCCTTGCCACCTGGAGTGGTGCCTCCCACCAGGTCGCGAATCGAAAGTATGCGGTGATCTGGAACGAAGACGTTTTCCAGAATCAGATCTTTTGAACCCGTGCCGCACAGTCCCGAGACGAACCAGTCATCAACGATCGAAACATCGGATCGGGGCACCAGCATCCAGTCGAAAACGGTCGCGCTCGGTTTGAGGATGATGAACCACCCGGCAAAGTCGCAGCCACTGGAGAACTTCCAGCGCCCACTAAGACGATATCCCCCGTCCAGCCTCACAGCTTCACTGGCAGTCGCAAACGAAACGGTGGAGCAGACCTGGTCGTTGCCTTGGGCCCAGTACTCATCCTGCGCGGCCGGCGGAAACAGGCTCAGCTGGTAGTTGTGAACGATAAAGAGATTGGCGATCCAGCCGCTCGAACCGCAGGCACTGGCGAGGGTGCTGATGCATTCCGCCGCTGTTCCCATACCCAATTCAAATCCGCCGCGATTCTTCGGCTGCAGAATTCTGTGGAAACCTGCAGCTCTGAACTCGGCGATGGTTTGCTCCGGTAATCGGCGACTCCGTTCAGCCTCGATGGAGCGTTCTCGCAGGCGCGGCAGCAACGCCTCGGCGCGGGCAGTCATCTCTGCGTGAGAGGGGACCCTCGCCTGTGCGCCGGATCTGCCGTTGGTTGTCATCTGCTGCTCGCTTCTCCCAGGTCCAGCACTTTCCTATGCAGTTTTACCGACGTACTCGTCCATGCTCGCATAACGCAGAGCCATCTCCTTGGCCCGCTCCATGTCGTAGTGCATGCGCGAGACGATGCGCTGCGCATACAACCCGCCACCGGCCTGGATGTTGGTCACAGCGCTCCAGCCACCTAACGCATCCGCGGTGGTGTCTCGTATGGCATGGAAGAGTCTGGTTCGATAGAGACCATCCACATCCTGGCGTGTACCCATGTACTTGCGAATCAGGTGTCCAGACTCTTCGTTCTCGAGGTCTGCTATCGATGGAGCGGTGAGAACTGATCCGCCTGCGATGTCATGGAGATGCCGCACCATAAGCGAGTAGTTTGCCGCGCCGTGGTATTTGCCGACATTGGTATAAAGTTCGTCGGGGAAGGCGGCACCATCAGAGGTGATCTTGCACTTCTCGATGGCCGCTTCAAGTGAAGCGCGGATCAAGGTGGCGTTGATCATCATTTCCGAGATTTTTTCGCGGACGTGCGCGGTTTTTTCCAGGCCATTGGCTTCGCAGATGAGTTGTGCGTAACCCACCAGTCGATCGTATCCGGATGCCATGCTGGCCAGTCCACCAAGTCTCTCCCACAGACCAAGGCTGTGCGCAAAAACTGCGGCAAGTTCCGGTGGTCCGTCAAGAAACACTCGTTCGTTGGGCACGAAGACGTCGTCAAAAATCACAAACCCTTCCGGTGTATGGAAACGCCCGGAGACAGGAAAGTCGCGTTTGTCCTCATGCCGCGGATAGTAGGTGGTGTTGATGATCTTCACCCCTTTTGCGTTCACCGGCACCATGCAGGCGATGGCGTAGTCATCTTCCCCCGGCTTCATGGACTTGGTCGGGATGGTCATGAGTTCATGGCCCATGCTCGCGGCCGAGATGTGCAATTTTGCGCCGCGAATCACCACACCCTCTGGCGTTCGCTTGACGACTCGTACGTACGCATCCGGATCATCCTGCTTGGAAGGTGAGCGACTGCGATCGCCTTTGGCATCCGTGATGCACTGCGTAATGCGCAGGTCCTTGCGCTGCACCTCTTGTACGTAAGCGCGAATGCGGGCTGCGTTTTCCGGCAGCTGACTTTCGATTCGATCTGCAGCAGTGAGCAGCGTCATCACCGATGCATAGGTGACGTGAGTGAGCAGATCAACGGTCTCGTGCAGCTCCACCTGTTCGCGCAGTTCATGCGCTGAACCCGGCACCTTCATGAACGCACCCACCGCATCTGCACCCGGTTGGTAGAAACGGTTGTAGCCCGCCGCGGCGGAGTCGACGGTAATGCCGAGAATCGGATCGGTCGCCACGTTCGCGATACGCTCACCCTGGAAATAGGTTTCGCGTCCGTCGTTCAGCGAAGCGCGGTATTGATCTCCCGTCATCATGGTGCTGGTCTCCCCCGACCTTGCGTTGAATCTTAAGGAAGGTCTGATGAATCAGACGATCCCTGATTCTCGACAACGTCGGCGGCCGATTCAATCTTTGTTTTGCGTAACCGAAATGTTACGCGTAGGATTCAACGAGAATTTTCAGGAGGACCATCATGGGAGTTGAAATCAGTCTGTTACATGTTCGGCGCAGTGGTTATCTCCGGGCGTCGGTCGCCCGCGTCTGGCAGGAATTCACGTCGTTCGACAGCATCTGTGGCTGGTTGAATCTGGGGCACGCCATTCATCGATTCGAACCGTGCCTTGGCGGTGAGGTACGCATGAGTGTCGATATGGGTGGTGTTGTTCACTTTTTTGGCGGGACAATCGTCGCCTTTGAGCCAGAACGGGAAATTTCGTTTACCAGCCAGTGGCAAGGTGAATTCGCCTGGGCTGTCCCGACGATCTGGACCATACGACTGACACAACTCTACGACGGCACCCAGGTGGAAATATATCACCACGGATTCGAACGGTTAGGCGATCAGGCGGCCGACGCGCTGGAAGACTACGAAAGTGGCTGGGACACCAAACATGTGCGCGCATTGAGGCAACGTGTTGAGTCAGCCAGTTGAGTAATCGAGACGTTTATGTCGCGATCGCGGACCCGACACGTCGATTTCTGCTGGAAACTCTAAGGTTTCATGGTCCGATGAACGCAGGTGAACTTGCGTCCTCGGTCGTTTCGGTTTCACGACCCGGTGTATCAAGGCATCTGCGTGTATTGCGGGAGTGTGGTCTGCTCGAAGTGACAAGGGAGGGTAAACAACAGAAGTATCAGCTGAATCCCGTTCCACTTGCCGAGATACGGGATGGATGGCTGGCACAGTTTGCAGTTCAGCAGGCCCGCAGCATCAGCCGGCTGCGGCGGCGTGTTGAACAATCCTGATGAGTCGCGACCACGTGCGACCACGTGCGACCAGGTGCGACCAGGTGAGAGCGGTTGCGTTCGGGTGCGAGCAGCTCTACCGCTGCACCCACCCGCCAGAAAATGGAATGGCCTGGCCCACAAAGAAGTCAGCCTCGTTGCTGGCAAGAAATGCGGCGAATCGGGCATCTTCTTCCGGTCGGGCGAGTCGGCCCAGAGGGACTTGTCGGGCAAGCGAGGCCTGAAAAGCAGGTTTGGCCCGTAGTTCCGGAGGATAGTACGCAGGATTTTCCACATAGTTCTGCGCAATGAGGTTCACCTGGACATTATCAGGTGCAACTTCGACTCCGACGCTTTGCACATAACCCACCTGAGCTGCGCGCGCGGCACTGTAGGCGGCGAGTGTTTTCATGCCTTTCAGGGCAACCGCCGAACCATAGACGACGATCTTGCCTGACTTGCGCGCCTGCATCTGTGGCAGCAAGGCGCGGCAGAGTCGATGCAGCGGATGCACCATGGTATTGAAGGCAACATGCCATGAATCATCATCGAGTTGGCCAACGCGGGTACCACTGAAGTTGGGACCGGCGAGGTTGGCCATCAGGATATCAATCGCGCCGGTTTCCGCGATGAGCGCTTCGCAGGCGCCTGGCTGTGTCAGGTCCCGTGTATCGAGTGTCACCCGTGCGCCTTCCTGTTCGAAGATTTGCGCAGTGACCGGTCCCATGAATTCGTTGCCTTGGGTGATGAGGGCGTGTTTGCCATTCAGTCTTCCAGCCAAATTCTTCTCCCTTTGTGAACGCGGTTGGTTGCAGGTTAACCGACGTCGCCTCCGGAACTCCATGTTGCACCATCTGCTTCTCAACGAACTTCTCTCGAACGACTCATTGTCGACGGCGAATGTCTGCAGGTAGACTTCAGGTCTCGCATCAGGAGTCTGCCGCGCAGACTCCTGGATCCCACCGACTATCGGCAATCTGACCGAAGGAGGCCGCATGACGATTCATCAACACCCCCCGAAGTTCGTGGTGGAGTCGGTCGGCTGATCCATGGTCTGAGATTGCCGCTTTGCGACTGAGTGTCTCGCGCACGGTCTGACGGCCTGTTTTCCCTCACGAACTCGTTCGACTGAATTCCATTTCTTTCGACTGTATCCGGCTGGTCCGGAGCGAGGTTTATTGTGAGTGATTCCGAGGGAAGCTATTTTCGGGCAGGCATCGTACGAGGTCAGCTCGCCGAGCTGGAACAGCAGACGATTGTCACGCAGTTTGGCGGGTTCATCGATGCAGTGATATCGCGCATCAACGATGGCAAGGAAGCAACGGTGTATCTGTGCAGCACACCGGATGGAAAATTACTCGCCGCCAAGATGTATCGGGCGCGGCGTTTTCGAGCCTTTCGCAACGATCGACAGTATGCGGCCCCGCTGCGCCACCGTGGTCGTGACAAGCGTATGGACAAGGCGATGCAGAAGGCCACGGACAAGGGGCGAGAGTTCAGCCAGTTTCAGTGGGTTGAGCGTGAGTGGCTGACTCTTCAGGTGCTGCACGACGCGGGTACGTCTGTTCCGAAGCCCATCGCTCGCTGCGAGGCCGGTCTGCTGATGGAGTTCATTGGTGATCAGGAGGGCGCGGCTCCGCGTTTGCATGACGCCCTTGCCCTGCGCCGTGGGCAGATCAGCCGAGAGCTGATTGAGCAGTGGTGGCAAGCACTCCGCACCGACATTGTCCTCATGCTGCAACAGGACATGATTCATGGTGACCTCTCTGCCTATAACGTGCTGATCCAGGCTGAACGGCCACGCGTGATCGATGTACCGCAGGCGATTGATGCGCGTTCGGACGAGAGCTTCGATTTGTTGCAGCGTGATCTGCACAATCTCACACGTCCGCTCCAGCAGGCCGGTCTTGAAGGTGTACACGATGACGCCGCAAGACTGGCGCTGCATTTGTGGCAGCAGTACCGCCGGGGTCAGCTATGAGACGAGACTGGCCTGTGTGACACTTGTCTGCAGAAAAACATGGTGACAATGGAGGAGTGAGCAATGGATGTCGGACTGCAACTGATCTTCAGTTCCTATGGCTGGCCAGGGCTGAAAGACTCGGAAGTCTATGCCCACGAACTGGCGCTTGCCGAGCGGGCTGAAGATCTCGGTTTCGATGCGGTCTGGCCGACCGAGCACCACTTTTTCGACTACTCCTTCTGTCCTGACAATCTGCAACTGTTGTCCTACCTGGCTGGTCGCACGAAGCGGATTGGTCTAGGCACTGCGGCTGTGATCCTACCGTGGAATGAGCCGCTGCGAGTCGTCGAAAAGGTGGCCATGCTCGACACGTTGTCAGGGGGGCGAGTGCGTCTGGGTATGGGGCGCGGGCTTTCACAGCGTGAATTTGCACCGTTTCGTGGTATCGAGATGGCCGAATCACGAGCACGATTCGACGAAGCCGCACAAATGATCATCGATGCCCTGGAGCGCGGTTCCATCGCCAGTGACGGGCCACTCTATCCGCAGGCCCACGCAGAAATTCGGCCGCGACCGGAACGCTCGTTCAAGGAGCGTATCTACGCGGTGGCCAATTCCATGGATTCGGTGGAAACCTGCGCTCGCATCGGTGCCCGCATGATCATGTTTGCCGAAGCACACTGGGAGCGCCGCCTACCCAACATCGAACACTATCGCGCGCGTTTCCGTGAACATCATGGTCGAGAAGCTCCCCCCGTGCTGACGGCTGACTTTACTTTCTGTCATCCCGATCCTGACCAGGCACGAGAAGTTGGTGAACAGTGCATGGCCGTGTACCTGCAGAGCCTGCTTGAACATTACGATCTGATGGGCACTCAACTCGACGGCATGCCCGGTTACCAGATGTACGCCAAACAAGCCAACAAACTGCGAGAAATCGGCTTTGACAAATACGTCAACGGCTTCCTGGCAGCGAATGCGTATGGGACTCCGGAGCAGATGATCAAACGCTACCAGGAGCGACGGGACATCATCGGTCCGTTCGAGGAGATTGCCTGCTTTCGTTTTGGCGGCATGCCTCAGGCGGCGGCGCGGGCAAGCATGGAGCTATATGCCAGCGCGGTGATGCCGGAACTGAAGCGGTGGTAGAGCCGCGGTGACGATGAGCAATAACATACAAAAAATTGTTGAGTCTGGAGTGGAGTGATCATGAAGTTGCCGGATCAGCGCCGCGTCTATCAGAACCATCATCTCGATTCGACGCGCTGGTGAAGCGTTTCCCGTATTTGACGGCGACATCCCTGCGCGTTGGCGAGACTGGATGACCGGCGGCTGGTTTGAGTGGGAAACCGATGGATATCCCTACTGGTCGCACCTGCATCATTGCGCCAGCTGGTGGGCATTCCGCGAACTGCCCAATATCCACTTTGTCCACTACGCAGATCTGCTGGCTGATCTGGAAGGACAGATGCGTCGTCTGGCGCGGGTACTCGACATTCCCGTTCCCGAGGAACGCTGGGTGCATCTGGTGAATGCGTGCACCTTTGCATCGATGAAAGAGGAGGCCGAGCGTAGCGCCGACGGTTTGAAACTGCTGTGGAAGGACGGTGCCTCGACCTTTTTCAACAAGGACACGAACGGTCGCTGGCGAGATACGCTGACCGCACAGGATCTGGCGCTGTACGATGCAGCGGCTGCACGGACGCTGACTCCCGAGTGCAGACGCTGGCTGGAGGAGGGCGGGCCGGTATGAATGGGTCCGGTGTCTGTGTGGGTGTGTCAGTTCAGTCGGGCCACACCATGCACCATGAACGCTGCAATTTTTGGTCCGGGCACGTAGCCCGTCTGTTTTTCGACCAACTCGAAACCGGCATCGATCAGTAGTTCATCGGCCCGTCGGGTCAGATGACAGCCGCCCGCGACTATTTTCCACAGGGGTTCGACACGAGCCTGCCATTTGACGATGTTCGGATCATCCGCGCGTCCGTGTTCGACAAAAAACAGTTCACCTCCACGTTTGAGCACACGCCGCATTTCGGCGACTGCCCGGTACGGATTGGGAATGGTGCACAACGTCCAGGTACAGACGATAGTGTCGAATTCGTGATCGTCTGCAGGAATGGACTCACCGGACACACCGAGTACGTTGACCGGTTTGTTGATCCTGGCCGCGCGTTCGCGCGCCATGACGTTGAGTTCTGCTGATGGGTCGACACCGGTGATGGAGGTCACTGCATCGGAGTAATGGGGCAGGTTGAGACCGCTGCCAATCCCGATCTCGAGTACCCGTCCGTGTGCACGAGGCACGTAACGACTGCGTAATTCCGTCATCGGAGGCTGACCGCAGGCCTTGTCGATGATCTTCGGCAGAATGTTCCGTTCGTACCAGTTGCTCATCGTCTATCGAACTCCGGCGCAGGTCGTTGTGGGGTTGGTCAGGGATGCACCACCATTTTTCATGCGTGAAACGCATGGCCTCTTTGCAAAAGAGAGGGCGAGGAGCCGTTGAGGCTCCGACCTCCGCACTTCGCTGCATCGAAGTGCTTGGACCTGATCATTTCGCAGGAGCGAATTAATCAGAATTATCTCAGATCTTCCGTTCGCTGTTCTGCCAGTATCGATCGCGTAACAGACGTTTGTACAACTTGCCGGTTTCGTGCCGTGGCATTTCGCTCTCGAAATCGATGCTCTTTGGTGCCTTGTACCCTGCCAGTCGACTGCGTACCCACGCGATGAGTTCCTCGGCCAGTTCGCTGCTCGGTGAGACACCAGGGATCAAGGTGACGGCGCCCTTGACCTCTTCGCCGAATTCTTCATTCGGTATGCCGAAGATCGCCGCATCCTGAACGGCATCATGCATCTGCAGCACCCCTTCGATCTCTGCGGGATAGATGTTCACGCCGCCGGAGATGATCATGTCGATCTTGCGATCGCTCAGATACAGGTAACCTTCCGCGTCGAAATAACCAATATCACCAAAGGTAAAGACTCCTGGTTCAAGGTGAACCGACTTCGTTTTTTCCGGCGCGTTGTGATATTCGAAATCGCCGCCCATCTTGTTCTTCACATAGATCTGGCCGTGCTGACCGGTTGCAAGGATGGCTCCGTCGTCACCACGGATGGTGATTTCGACCAGCGGCGAAGGCTTGCCCACGGTGCCGGGTCGCTGCATCCAGTCCTGTGCGGTTGCGGTACTGACGATGGAGCCCTCGGTACTGCCGTAGTACTCCTGTACCACCGGACCCCACCATTCGATCATCTGTCGTTTGACTTCATGGGGACAAGGCGCGGCGCCATGCCATACCACCTTGAGCGTGTCACCCTTGAATGTCTGACGAGCCTTCTCCGGTGCACGCAGCAGACGATGAAACTGGGTGGGTACCAGATGAACGTTGGTGATCTGGTGTGTGTCGATGAGTTTGAGAGTCTCCTCCGCATCGTACTTGTGGCGCATCACCACCGTGCTGCCGGCGATTAGCGGCAGAAATGAGAACGCCCACTGCGCCGAGTGGTACACCGGTCCGCACAACAGCGTCGTGCCATCGGTCGGAATCGACAGCATGGCGGAGAGACCTGCGCCCATCATCTCCATGCTGGCCAGCGGGCCGCCGGGTCTGGATGAAGAGGAACGAACACCTTTTGGTCTTCCAGTTGTCCCGGAGGTGTAGAACATGGGGCCACCAAGTCCCTGGTTTTCAGGTTCAGATGCATCGCCCGACGCACGCCATTGGGAGTAGTAAGTCAATTCACAAGGTGCGCCACGTACCTGCACGATTCTGGTCAGTTGATCCATGCCATGTTCGTCGCGAGCGCTGCGCGCGATGTCGACAAACCGATCTTCGACAAACAGGATCCTGGCGCCGGAATCCTTGATGACATAGGCGAGTTCATCAGCAGTGAAATGCCAGTTCACCGGCACACACAACAGGCCAGCATGGGTCGCCGCCATCAGTATTTCGAAGTACTCCCGGCAATTGCCGGCCATGATCGCAATGGTGTCGCCGGCCGTTATGCCATCGGCGCGCAACTGATGCAGCAGCCGATTGGTATTCTGATTGAGGACCTGCCAGTTGGTGGCACCACGTTCATCGACCACGGCAATACGGTTGGGATCAATGGCCGCGTGTTTTGCGCAGAAGTACGTCATATCGAGTTGCGGGAGAGTCGCATCCTTCGTTGGGTTATTGGGCCTGGATTGTAACAGGGGCGTGGTCCATTGATCGTCACGCGGTGTCCCTCTCGGGTTGCCGGCCAGTAGTCCCACAAGGCGAAATGCTGGGTTGACCGATTGTCCCAAAGCGCGATGACGTTTTTTCGACCAATGAAACCGGGTCTGAAATTCGGGTCGTGAAACTCGGATTGACAAAAAGGGCCTGCCGGTGAGTTTCTTCGTGCGTTCGTGCGACGGGGTGTGTAGCCGAGGGATACCCGCGCCCCGTGTCGTCGACACCCCGCTCAGCGTAACGTCCACGATAGATGTGCCCGGACCCATGCAGCGCGAACAATGTGGTGAGAAAGGTCAGCATGGTGGCGGACACGGTTTCGTATGCCGCGAACATGGTATTGTGCAAACAGAGCTCGCAGCTGAGTGTATTCGTCAGGGGGAAGTTGTGGTGAGATCGGCGCCGTATATTTCGGCGCCGATCACCGGTGTGCGGGCTAGCGACAACTCAACGGGAGAGAATGGTCACACCAGAAAGACCGGGCGCACCGTAGACATGGGTGTAACCCGTCTTCGGATTGTTCGGCACCTGACGCCGGCCGGCATCACCACGCAACTGCAGGGCAATTTCGTGCACCTGGCGCAGACCCGATGCGCCGATGGGCTCGCCGTTGGCCAGGCAACCACCATCCGTGTTCACTGGCAGCTTGCCACCAATTTCGGTGTGGCCCTCGCGCAACCATTTTTCCTGTTCGCCATCCTTGCAGAAACCGTTTTCCGACATGTGCATGATTTCCGCACCGGATTCCGTGTCCTGCAGCTGAGCCACCTGGATATCCTCCGGCCCGATGCCGGCAAACTCGAAGGCTGCTTTCGATGCACGAACCGTTGGTGAGTCCGAACGGTTCAGCGCCTGGGCTTGCGTGAACACTTCGAAGGAGCCGAAGTTTCGTGTCTTCACACTGACGGCTTTCAGGAACACCGGCTTGCGTGTCAGCTGGCGGGCCTTCTCGGCACTGCACAGGATCATCGCGCAACCACCTTCCGCAGGTGAACAGAACATGTACTTGCGCAGCGGATCGCAGACCATGTCGGAGTTCGCCACTTCGTCATAGGTGAATGCCTTCTTGCGCCAGGCGTTCGGATTCAGTTCACCGTTCTGGTAGTTCTTCACGGCGACACGTACCAGGGCATCGTTGGTCACGCCGAAGTCGTGCATGTAACGCTGGATCTTCATGCTGAAAAACTGCGGGGTGAGGGCCATGCCGATGTCGCCGTACCATTTGCCGAGGCCGCTTGCTTCAGGGTTCACGGTGAAGGCGCCACGCGGATGTTTGTCGAAACCCACTGCCATGCCAACATCGAACATGCCGGACTGGATGGCCATGTAGGCGGATTGCAGGGCACTGCCACCGGTGGCACAACCATTCGCCACGTTGATGAACTGCAGGCCCGTCAACCCGAGCTTTGAAACCAGTGCATCGGCGTTGCCAGCGGCGGCGCTGCCACCGTAGGCGAACTGCATGTCGCCCCATGCAAGGCCTGCATCTTCGAGTGCTTTGCGCGCAGCAAAGGCGCCCTGCTCCAGGCCGGTGACGCCGTCGGTGCGTCCAAAAGGATGTATGCCAAGACCAATGATTGCTACGTCCACGTGTGTCTCCTCGTTACGCTTGACTGATGCTTACGGTGCTTACGGTGCTTACAGTGCTTACAGTTCATCGACCGGTTGAAAGAAATACGCGATGACATCCTTGCCACCACGCTCCATGTACTTTTCGACGACCAGTTCCATCTCCATGCCGATTTTCAGCTTCGACACGTCTCGGGTCTTGATCCGCGTCTGTACGCGGGTCTGGTCTGCCAGTTCGACATAACCCACGCCAAACGGTTTGAAGGTCTCCGCTGTTTCCGGCCCTTCATACGGTGGGCGGTTGGGCAGGAAGCCCTGGATGGTGAACGTCCAGAGTTTGCCCCGTCGTTCCATCTCGATGTTTTTCGTATCGGTACTGGAACACGCCGGGCAACTGTTCTGGGCTGGAAACAGGACGACACCACAGGCCTGGCATTTACTGCCGAGCAGGCGAGGGTCATTCGAGGGCCAGGTAAACAGGCCTTCGGCTATGGGTACGGTGTTCGCGACGCTGGTCGCCATGCTGATTTCTCCCCGAATCCGTCAACGTTGATTGTTTTACTCCAAATGCCCGAGCTAGACCAGCAGCCGATAAGGTGCTTCCAGCAGGTTTTTCACGGTACGCAGGAATTCTGCAGCCGGGGCACCATCCAGAACACGGTGATCCCAGGTCAGTGACAACCGCATCACCTGCGTCTTCATCGGCGTGTTGCCTTCCCAGCGGATGTCATCCCGAATCCGGTTGACGCCAAGGATGCCGGCCTGCGGCGCATTGATGATGGGCGTGAATGAATCAACGCCAAACATGCCCAGCGCCGTCACGGTGAACGTGCCACCCTGCAGATCATCGAGACCGAACTTGTTGTCGCGCGCGGCATTTGCCAGTCGACTGGTTTCCGACGCGAGCGACTTGAAGCCACGCTCTGCGGCGTCGTGTACCACCGGCACTACCAGACCTTCGGCCAGCGCCACGGCCATACCGACATGCACATCGCTGTGCAGGGTAATGGCGTCGTCGCCCCATGATGCGTTCATCAACGGGTGCTTCAGCAGTGCCTTGGCAGAGGCCCGAATAACCAGGTCGGTATAACTCGGCTTGATGCCTTCGTCAGCCCATTCTTCAACCAGCTGGGTGCGCAGCTTGATGGCGTCGTCCATGTTGACGTCCATATCCATCGTCAGCTGAGCCATGGTCTGGAGGCTGTCGTGCATGCGCGAGGCGATGGTCTTGCGCATGCCACGAATGGGTACGGTTTTCCCAGCGGTGGCTGTTCTGGCTGCCACTGGGGCTGCGACTGCACGAGCTTTCGCGGCCGCTGCTGCGCCTTCGACATCCTCTTTCGTGACACGACCACCAGGGCCCGTGCCTTTGACGGACGCGATGTCGATACCGAGCTCGCGAGCGATCTTTCTGGCAATCGGGGATGAAGGGCCACCCGCCGCTCCGGCTTTTTGCTCGGCGGCTGCGCGTTGAACGTCCGCCTCGATGATCCGTCCGCCTGGGCCGGTTCCGCCGACTTCATTGATGTCGACATTCAGCTCGCCTGCAAGCCTGCGTGCCGCCGGGGAGGAGAGCAGTCGTCCACCTTCGCCAGTGGTTGCAACCACTGCACTGGTCGCAGCAACGGTCTGCGCTGCCGCAACAGAGGTTGGCTCCGCGACTGCAGCAGCAGCTGGCGCAGCCGATCCTGTGTTGGCAGGAATTGCCTCACCCTCGGCGTAGATGTAACCCACCACATCGCCGGGCTTCATCGTCACGCCTTCGCCAACCACATGCTTGACCGTGCCCGATGACTCGGCATCGACGTCGAGGTTGACCTTTTCGGTTTCCAGTCGATACAGCAGTTGCCCTTTTTCAACCTTTGCACCGTCAGCGATATACCACTCTTCGACGATGCCTTCGGTCATGTTCATGCCGACTTTAACGAGATAGATTTCTGCGGGCATTTTGCTCCCCGACCTCCGTAGGTTTACTCATGCTATCACCGTCCGCACACCACCCTTGGGGGGGTGTCCTACGGTAGATGCGTCATTGATTTCTGGTAAAGAGCCCCATTTCCGCTGCGCGCCGCAGGGTAAGGGGCACATCGATCACTCGTGGTCCCGTCCGGTTGACGGTTAGCCAGGCTTTCTGGCCTGGCAGCAGACGTCGTTCGCGCTCGCCGTCGAATGCCAGTACTCCGGGACCTTCAACAACCACTTCTTCGGCAAAGTTGATCAGTCGATGGGACTGGATGCCAACTTCGCGATAATACCCCGGTGCGATGGGTGCATTCAGGCGAGTCGAGGCATTCGGATCGAGTTTCATCAGCATGGCAAAGTCTTCCCGATTCGACAGTGGTCGTAACAAACCGCCCAACGTGGTCATGCCAACTGCGGCGGGATCGGCGCGGGTCAGCAATGCCATGGAGAGAATGTCCGGGTCGAGCATTGCACGTGCACCGACAAATCGTTCAAGACACAGCACCACGTCGATCAGTGCAAGGTCATCCCGTTCACCTTCTATTTTCACCTGCACGGTTTTTTGCTGGCTGGAAACCGTCAGCGGATCGATCTTCCCGGCGGCAATCAATCCCGCTGCGGCACCTGCGACGGTGGCTTCAGAGAGTATTGGAAAGACGTTGTTGGTGCCGGTTGAAATCGGAATGAGAAACGGATCCTTCCAGCCCAATGTAAAAGCGCGATTGGTCCCATCTCCACCGAGCGTGATGACGATATCGCAGGCTGCTTCTTTCAACGCACGAGCGGCAGAGATGGTATCGAAGGCCGAATTGGTATCCGGCGAGGGAATTCCCTCCGCATTGGTCAGATGCTGGTCTTCGATGGCACCACGGACGATGCCGTGAACATCATCCGCATAGAGGATTCGAATCTCGCCAAACTGGGTTGCACCAACCAGCAATCGCCTGACGATCGCCTGCTTTTCCTGATTGTCGAAAACCGATGCCCGCGCGACAAGACGGCGCACGTCCTTACCGGAGGCAGGGTTGGCGACTATTCCGAGAGTTCCCATGATTCCTGGCTCGATGGATGTGTATCTCGACACTTCAACCCGCAACGAGGGCAGGGTTGCCCTCGTTCTGAATGGAGTCGTCGATGAACAACTGTCAGGTACACGGGTATTCGCCAATGCACCTGCAAGCTGCTACAGACCAAGTTGTGCCTTTACTCCTGCGACGATGCTGTCGGCGTTTGGCACGTAGTGTTTTTCAAGCGCAGGGCTGAACGGCACGGGTGAGAAGGGTGCGCCGATCCGGGCGACGGGTGCATCGAGGTAGTCGAATGCCAGTTCCTGGATCTGCGAGGCGATCTCGCCGCTGAAGCCACCGAACCTGACGGCTTCGTGAACGATCATGGCACGATGTGTTTTTTTCACGGACTGCAGGACCGTCTGGAAGTCAAACGGCTGCAGTGTGCGTGGATCGATCACTTCTGCGTCGATGCCAAATGCCTTCAGCTTTTCTGCAGCAGCCTTGGCTTCATGCACCATGCGACCCCAGGTCACGATGGTGTAGTTGGTACCAGGCCGCACGATCTTCGCTTTGCCGAGAGGAACGGTGTACGGCCCTTCAGGCACTTCACCTTTCATCGCCAGCGACATCTTGTTCAGCACCACGAATACCGGGTTGTCGTCCTGCGCCGCCGCCAGGATCAAACCTTTGGCGTCGTAGGGGTCGCAGGCGACGCAGACCTTGACGCCAGGCAGGTGACAGATCCAGGCCTCAAGGCTCTGGCTGTGCTGTGCCGCCAGGCTCGCGCCCGCACCTGCCATGGTCAGGATGGTTACTGGCAAGGTGGCGCGGCCACCAAACATGTAGCGCATCTTCGCCAGCTGATTGGCGATTTCGTCCATGCACTCACCCATGAAGTCCATGAACATCAGGTCGATCACGGGCCGGCAACCCGTGGAGCCGGCGCCAACACCGAGACCGATGATGCCTTTTTCGGAAATCGGCGTGTCGAACACACGATCAGCGCCAAATTCTTTCTGCAGGCCGTGGTAATAACCGTACACACCGCCAGCAACACCAACGTCTTCGCCGGCGACAAATGCGTTGGGCTGATCCAGCAGGACCTGCCGGACGGCTTCGTTGATCGCTGCGACGTAAGTCAGCGTGCGGGCTTTGGTTGCAACTGCTTCTGCCATGTTTGTTTGCTCCAGTTCAGGCGTAAACGTCTTCGAGTATGGATGATGGATCCGGGAAGGGGCTCGATTCGGCAAACTCGATGGCCTTGCCAATCTCTGCCAGCACGTCGTCGTGTACGGCCTTGATCTGATCGGCCGACAGAATGCCCTGCTCTGCAAGCCTGGACTCGAACAGATCGATTGGATCGCGCTTTTTCCACTCGATCACTTCGTCGTCGGTGCGATAGACCAGTCCCATACCCCGCACGCCAACGTGGTCGTAGTAGCGGTAGGTCTTGCACTCGAGGAGGGTTGGACCTTCACCTGAGCGCGCGCGCGCAATGGACTCACCAGCCGCCTCATAAACAGCCGCTACGTCCATGCCGTCGACCACCACACCAGGCATGCCGTAACCCGCAGCACGATCTGCGACATCGACAATAGCCTGGTGATTCCGTTGTGGCGTGTACTCACCGTAACCGTTGTTTTCGCAGACAAACACGATCGGCAGTTTGTACAGACCTGCCATGTTTGCCGCTTCGTGAAAGGAACCTTCGTTGCTGGCGCCGTCACCAAAAAAGCAGCAAACCACGTTCTTGGTTTTGCGGAACTTGTTGGAAAACGCGGCGCCCATGGCGATCGGTGGGCCGCCGCCGACGATGCCATTGGCACCGAGCATGCCGATTTCCATGTTGGAGATGTGCATGGAACCACCTTTGCCTTTGCAATAGCCGGTGGACTTGCCGTACAGCTCGGCGAACATCCGGTCGAACGCGCCGCCCTTGGCGATCAAGTGGCCATGGCCGCGATGGGTACTGGTGATCTGGTCCTGGTCGGAGAGGTGAACCATCACCCCGGAAGCAACGGCTTCTTCACCAACGTACAGGTGCAGCGCACCTGGAATCTTGCCGTTTTCCATCATCTTGCCGGCGGTTTCTTCGAACCGGCGGATGCGGACCATTCGGCGATGCATGTCTTTCAGGATGTCATCGGTAAGTTTTACCGCCACGTTGCCTCCCTTTGGCTATATCGGTGGTTGGGTGGATCGTTAGTTCTTGGCAGATAAGTAGCCGTCCTTTATAACTGAGAAAAGTATTTCTACCAACAGGACCGATCATGACCACCTTTGCTGCCCGCCTGGCCGTCGAGCGACCGGACGAGATTGCGCTGCGCGACGAGAACCAGAGTTATCGCTGGAAAGACATCGAGGATGTCCTGAATCGGGTGGCCAATGGGCTGCATGCGCTGAACCTTGGGCCCAATCGGCGCATTGCCGTTTTTACGGAAAATTCCTGTGAAACGGCGTTTGCAAACCTGGGTGGGTTGATCGCTGGCTGCTCCGTGGTGCCTGTCAATTTCCACCTTACTGCTGATGAGGTGGCGTATATCCTCAGCGACTCGGGTGCTCAAGTATTGTTCGTGGATAGCCGGACGGCCGAGCGCGGCGTGCAGGCTGCCGCGCAGAGTCAGGTGCCGACTGTCATTGGCTGGGGTGATCAACCCGCTGGCGTGAAGTCGTTCCGTGGCTGGCTCCGCGAACAAAAATCCACCACGCCGCCGCTTGACGTGGCGCCGCGACCGAATCTGCTTTATACCTCCGGCACCACCGGACGCCCGAAAGGCACCGAACTGCCGCCCACCATGTTTGCCGGCGGGGCAACCGTTGCCGAGCACCTGGATAACCTCGGGAAGAGCCCGATGGGTCAGCTGGGTCGTCACCTGGTGGTAGGGCCGATGTATCACACCGGGCCGTTGTCTGGTGCGCGACTGCTGGCCGCAGGTGTTTCGAGTGTGATCCTCAACCGCTTTGATGCAGAAAAGACGCTCAAAGCTATCGATGAGTACCAGATCGGCAACAGTGTCATGGTGCCGACGCACTTTGTGCGCATGTTGGCCCTGCCTGCCGACGTGAAAGAGAAATACAGCGCCAGATCCCTGCAGCGCATCAGCCACACCGGGGCCAAGTGTCCGGTTGATGTGAAGCGCGCCATGATCGAATGGTGGGGGCCGGTCTTCATCGACGCGTATGGTGCCAGCGAAGTAGGCACCACGTGCATGATCACGTCCGAAGAATGGATGAACCATCAGGGGTCGGTGGGGCGGTCGGTGCCGCCATTCGAAGCGATCATTCTCGATGATGACGGCAAACCGGTGCCGCCGAGAACGGAAGGCAGACTGTACTTCAAGGATGCCACCGGTCGTGGCGTGGTTTATCACAACGATGCAGTGAAATCCGCGGCGGCACATATCTCACCGGGCGTGTTCACGCTTGGCGAGATCGCCTTCATGGATGAAGAAGGTTACGTCTACATCACCGACCGGTTCAGCGACATGGTGGTGTCCGGTGGGGCCAACATCTATCCCGCCGAAGCCGAACAGGTGTTGATCGAGCACCCGGCTATCCTGGATGTCGCCTGTATTGGTATTCCGCATCCGGAAATGGGCGAAGAGCTGAAGGCGATGGCGATACCGCGGGATCCGGCGAATACGCCGAGCGCCGAAGAAGTCATCGCCTGGTGCCGAGCCAGGCTGTCACACTACAAGTGCCCGAAAACCCTGGATTGGGTGAGTGATCTTGGTCGCAACACGATGGGCAAGATCAACAAGCGCACGTTGCGCGCGCCGTTCTGGGAAGGTCACAAGCAGTAAATGGAGCGAACGGATCTGGTGTCAATAAACTCTTTATCACAAGGAATCATACACATGTCGAAGTTTTTCTCATCACTGCTGCTGACAGTCTCTCTCTGCGGTGGAGCCGGTGTCGCGATTGCCGGTGATATCGAGGCGGCCTGTACTCGCACGGTCTACGACTACGCTCGTGCGTGGGATCTGGCGGATGGCCCGGCGTTTGGTGCAGTGTTCACGGAAGGCGGAACACTCGATCTTGGCCGCGGACCTGTAGTGGGCCGGCAAGCCATCGCGGCGTTACCAAAAGCACCGAATGAGGCGTTGATGTTTCGACACCTGATGACGAATGTCAGTATCGATGTGGTTGACGAAAAGACGGCAAAGGGTGTTTCGTATCTCCTGCTGTTCATGGTGCCGCGTCCCAAGGAAATGAAGGGTCCGGTCGAGGTCGATGGATTCCAGTCCATGAATGAGTACCACGACACCTTTTCGATCTCTGCGGATGGCTGCAAGATCGCTGAGCGAAAGCTGGTTGGCGTATTCACGGAAAAGCCGGCGGCAGCGAGCCAATAACATCACACGAGAACTCCGGGTCTTGTGAAACAGGAGAAGGTCGATGAATCGATGGCATCTGGTGAGATTTGGATCGGTGTTGTTGACGTTGCTGGTCGGCATGGCGCCGATGGCGACCAATGCAGCCAGAGGGTGGGAACCCATTGGCATGGCGGTGGTGAGTGATCGGCTTGATCACGACACCATTCCAGTCACCCGGGCCCAGGGCACGTTCAAAGCGGTACGCCTGGCAGTGAAAGGTCACGCAGTGCAGTTCCGCAGCATGAAAATCCACTTCTCCAACGGCGATGTTCAGGACGTCGAATTGCGGGACGTGATTCGGGCCGGTGGCAAGTCCAGGGTCATCGACGTTGACGGATTTGACCGCGGCATCAAGTCCATCGAGTTCGTCTACGACAGCCAGGCACTGGCGGGCGGGAAGGCGAAGGTCCGATTGTTCGGTCGGAACTGAGCCGAGGTTGGTTGGCTGCGACGAACGCCGACCGCGGCCACTTTCCTGGATTTTTTCCAGCCTCGAGTGTCTGCAGGTCAGTGATTCCACCACGCTCGATCCGAGAAGGAGCGCAGGTCCATCTCATGGGTCCACACGGAGCGATGTTGTTGGGCGACATGAAAATAACTGTCGGCGATTCTTTCCGGCAGCATCAATCCATCGTGTTCACCACCCCTGCTTTCGCGCAGCTTCTGGAATGGTTCCGGCCCCAGCATCTTGCCAAGGGTGTCCGGTGCATCGACTGCGCCGTCGATCAGAATATGGGCGACGTGAATGCCCCTTGGCGCAAATTCTGCGTTGAGTGTCTGCGCCAGCATTCGGCGTCCACCCATGGCTGCCGCGTGGGAATGCTGACCTGTATTGTCGCGCACTGAGGCGGTGGCCGAAGTGATGAGGAGCGTGCCCCGGCCGCGTGCTTCCATGTAAGGGAAGTGCACGGAAGCCAGGCGAAACAGGCCGAAGTTGCCCAGTGACCAACCCTGACCAGACACACTGGTTTCATGTCGTCTCCTTGTCAAGACATCCCACAGGGTTTCATCATGAAACCGCAGAGAGCACTCGAACAACGAGATTCCGCGACGACCTCGCGCCGCGTTACTCAGGCCTGGAATCCTCCGCGCGACTGGCGACAAACGACACGTGCAACTTGCGCAGCCCCCGCAGGATCATGGACGGATGGTGGGTAAAGTCATTGGCGCCGGGTATGTAGGCAAGGTCCTGACAGCGTTCGAGCAACAAGCGGAAAGCCTGCGTCATTTCCTCGCGAGCCAGATTGGCGCCGATGCAGTGATGGATGCCCGCACCAAATCCCACATGGGTGCCAGCGTTGTGGCGCAACACGTCCAGGGTGTCGGCATTGTCGTACTTGCCGGGGTCACGGTTGGCCGCTGCAAACCGCATCATCACGCGGGAGCCCTTTGGCATCTTCACGCCACCGATCTGTGTATCGGCCTTCACCACCCGAAACAGTCCCTGCACGGGTGATTCAAGTCGCAGCACTTCATTGGCAAACACCATGCAGCGCGTGGGATCTTCGCGCAGCAGTGCCTGTTGCGCCGGGTTGTCGATGAGGAGCGCAATCCCGGCCGCGATACCGTTGGTGGTGGTTTCATTGCCTGCGACCAGAAACTGCTGGGTCAACGAGATCATCTCAGCCATGGAGAACCCCTGACCGTCTTCATCGCGTGCGTTGACCAGATGGGTCAGCAGATCTTCGCGGGGACGGCGCTGCCTCGACTCGAGTTCGTTGATGAGATGATCCTGGAATTCCTTGATGGTTCGCGCGCAGATGATCAGGCGCTCGTCACTGATCATCATGCCCAATGGCTCGACCGAAGCGTCGGACCACTCCTTGATTTTTGGTGCCAAGGCGCGGTCAAGGCCAAGCATGTCGGCGATGACAAGAATCGGAATGGGGATGGCGAAGTCCTTGACGATTTCGCATTGCCCCGTAGCGATAAACGAATCAATGCTCTCGTTGACGATGTTTTCGATCTGCTGGCGCAGGGCGTCAATGCTGCGTGGCCGGAATGGTTCGTCCACCATCTTCCGGATGCGGCTATGGGCTGGCGGGTCATTGGTGACCAGTGTGTTGACCGGTTGCAGCATCTGTCGACGAATCGCGACGGCTTCCGGGGGAGGGGCACGCAGACTATCCACGCTCTGGCTGTCGACGCTCGAAAAGACATCGGTATTGCGCAGGATTTCGCGCATTTCCAGATAGGTGGAACAGATGTAGAAGCCGAGTCTTGCGTCGAAGCGAATCGGTTCTTCACGCAGGGCGCGGTAAAACGCGACCGGGTCCTCCTGGATCTCCAGGCGGGCGAGCGCGCCGTCCAGTGTTTCCGTCATCGCCGAACTCCAATTTGCTGTTGACCCGCATTCAATCCGCATCGATGGCCGGCGACAAGATGGCATTTTCAGAGGTCGTTTGAAGCTATCAAGGTGATTGTTGCGTAGTTGTAACAGGTTGACTCGGATTGGTGCATCCATTACAAGTACGTCCGCGTTTGGCCAGATGGTCAGCGCATCGTGTCAAAAGGGTTGCGGTCCCAGGCCGCGTTGGAGCGAAAACATGCGAATTCCGAGTTTCCTGACGGGTGGGGCTATTGCCCTGTCGGTGTTGGTCCAGGTGCCGGCAATACAGGCTGAAGAGGCCACGGCTCGTGATGATTCCGGGACGATCGAAGAAATCGTCGTTACTTCGCGTCGTCGCGAAGAATCACAGCAGGACGTTCCGTTGTCGGTGACTGCGTTTGGCCAGGAAGCCATCGACGCAATCAAGCCAAAAACACTGCGCGATTTCGACGGCCTGGCGCCAAACCTGTATGTCGGTATGAACACCGCCGGCCCAGGTGCCAGTGCGATATTCATTCGTGGTGTCGGTTACGCAGACATCGAAAAAACCCAGAGCCCGCAGGTAGGCGTGGTGGTTGATGGAATCCAGATGGGTTCGTCAACTGGTCAGCTGGTTGATGCATTCGACGTTGAAAGCATTGAAATCAACCGTGGTCCCCAGGGCGTGCTGTACGGCCGCAACACGATCGGTGGCAACATCATCGTCAATCGTGCCCGGCCCGAGTTCAACGAGTGGGGCTACAAAGCCAATCTGGAAGTGGGTAACTACGAGTCCGAGATTTTCAAGGGCCGGATCAACGTTCCGCTCATCGACGACAAGCTGGCACTCAAGGTCGGCGGTATCATGCGCGATCGGGATGGTTACTACGACAATGAAAACATTGGCGGTACGGCAGGTGACGTCGAATACCAGGCCTATACCCTGGCGCTGCGTTGGGCACCCACCGATTCCATCGATGCGACTCTGACGTATGACAACATCAAGGATCGTAGCCAGATTCCACCGCAGGATCCGCGTTTTGATGGTGACACGCCGTTCGTCAACCTGGCCGACAAGCGCGAACCAACCATTTATGACGTCGACCAGATCGGCCTGCGCGTCGACTGGGATATCAACGACAGCTTCTCGGTGCACTCGATTACGGGCTATCACGATGGCCATGACAAGGTGAGTCAGGACTTCGACGGCGGTGGCATCACTGGTGGTGCGACACCATTTGCTCAATTGCACACCCTGCGTGATCAGAATTTCGAAGTGTTTACCCAGGAACTGCGTCTGGAAGGGGACATCACCGAGAACATCGACTTCATGACCGGTGTCTACTACCTGGATTCCACGTTGAAGTTCAATCAGCACACCAACAACGTACTGCAGATTCCATTCCGCTTGCCTGCCGGGGTTCCTTGCGCTGCCGCAATCCCGATCCTGCGTAATAACCCGAACCCGGCGATCGGTAATCGACTCTGCCAGTTCCCGAATTCGCGGAGCATTCAGGTTGCAGGCGAGGAAGAGACATCAAAAGCACTGTTCGGTGCGGTGAACGTACGTCCTGTCGAAGGTCTGGAACTGAGCGTCGGTGCACGCTACATCAAGGACAAGAAGAAAGCGTTCAACTCCTACTTTGACTTTTCCAATGGCACATTCGATACCCGCGGGATCGACCAGGAATTCAACTTCGCAGGGTTCCCGCGGCGCAACGGTGTAGCTTACAGCGCCAGCGATAGCTGGAATGACACGATCCTGATGGCATCGGGCAGTTACGACATCGGTGAAAACGCGATGATCTATGCCAGCTACTCAGAAGGTTTCCGCAGTGGTGGATTCTCCATTCGATCGGCGCGGACCCCAGACGAAGCGTCGTTCGATCCTGAAAGTGCTGATCAGATCGAAATCGGCATCAAGAGTGAATGGCTCGAACGACGTCTGCGCGCCAACCTGTCGTACTTCATCCTGAATCGGGATAACGGGCAGTTCAGCTCGATCATTCCATTGCCGCCCGGCGCCATTCCTGGCACGACGACCATCATCAACAATGGTGGCAAGAGCAAGATCAAGGGTTGGGAACTGGAGACGCAATTGTTCGTCACCGACGGTTTTTCGTTGGCAGTCAATGCCGGCATCATCGACGTGAACAACGCACGGTTCACCAAGCCGTGTGAAATCATTGACGGTTGTGCCGGTGGCAGCCCGCCGGGAACACTCCGTAATTTTGGCGGCAACAGCGATTCCCGTCAGCCTGAGTGGAACGTTGCGTTCTCCGCCAACTATGAGAAGCAGTTCGGTACTGGCAGGCTCAACGCGAACGTTGGGTACCGGCTGGTCGGTGAGTTCCTGCTCGTCAACACCGGTGCAGGTGCCAACTTCCGTACTTCTGACGGCGACTATGAGCTGCTTGATGCAAGGGTTCAGTATGACTGGGACCTGAGCGAAGGCACGATCGTCTCGCTGGCCCTGCTTGGCAAGAACCTGCAGGATCAGGAGTACCGGGAACAGGCGCTGTTCCTCGGACAAGGTTCGACCACGCTGCCTTCCGGTGGTCCGAACACGGGCTTCCAGGGCTGGGGTGCACCACGTACCTACGCTCTCGAGCTGACGATCACCCACTAAGGTGGTCTGTTGGGGGCCGGAGAATGCCGGCCCTTTCGAGAAGTTGGATAACAGGCGCCTTTGGGCGCCTGTTTCTATTTCAGATCGTCGATCTTGTTTTCAGCGGATGACCTTGGCACGGTGCCAAGCACATCACCAAAACTTCTGCGCAGTTCCCGCTTGAGCCAGTCGAGCATCATGTCGACCGGCGGTTGCGGCCCGTCGATCGTCCGTTCGCCGGCCATGCCCTCCAGGATGTACTTGGATAGAAAATTGGCGCGGCTGAAAGACTCTGACAAGGCCAGGTCAGGGAAAACCTCTCGAGTTGCTTCCAGCCATTGGGCATCAAATTCCCGGAGCGCAGGAACCAGCACTGCCGCCAGTTGTGAATCCGTACGCGCCGCCACCTTCAGTTCCTGAAAGACGATGAAGACGGGTGTGTTGAGCTGCCGCCACATGGTATCGATCCCTGCTTCAACCCGGGTGTACTCGGCACCACGCTGTACTTCACCCTCTTCGCGAGCGAACATCGCCAGGCGTTGTTCGTTGATGTGAAGGACGGTGGCTTCAACGAGCTGCTGACGGTTCGGGAAGTGGTGCAACATCGCGCCCCGGCTGACTCCGGCGCGTCTGGCGACGGCTTCGGTGGTGGTGTTTACGTAACCCACGTCGTAGATCACGCTGACCGCTGCATCAAGAATTGTGGTTCGAGTCAGCTGGCTCTTGGTTTGTTGCCAGGTCAGGCTGATGGGTGGCGCAGCTTCCAGTTTCGACATGCGGGTCACAAGTGGATAAACATGGGGGAGGGCAGTTTAGATGCGGAACATCCTGTTAGTCACCAAGGGACATCCTTACGAGCGACAACCGTTCTATCAGATCTTCGACGATATGGCGGATGTCGACTACACGCTGGTGGAACAGCCTGCGGCCCAGGCGCTGTTCAGCGTCGACGAAGGGCGGGCCTATGATGCCTACGTGATCTATGACATGCCGGGTATCCGCTTTCAACCGGACCGCGCACCGGACTTCCTCGAACCTCCAGCCCGTTATCAGCAGAACTTCGAAGCCCTGATCGAAGCCGGGCATGGCTTTGTGTTTCTGCACCATGCCATTGCCGGATGGCCGGCGTGGGAGGGTTATGCCGAAATCCTCGGTGGCCGTTTCCTGTACATGCCGGCGACCCTGCGTGGGTTACCCCGACAGGATTCAGGCTATCGGCACCGCGTGACCCACAATGTTCAGGTCGTTGCGGACCATCCCGTCACGGCCGGTGTGCCAAGGCAATTTTCCATCACCGACGAGTTGTATCTGTTTGAAGTGTTTGAAGACGATGTCCAGCCGTTGCTGCGCAGCGACTATGTCTTCTCGCAGGAGAACTTTTATTCCGCGACCTCGGCGGTGGCCGAGCGAAAGATGTTCAACAACGACGGCTGGCGGCATGAAGCCGGCACGAATCTGATTGGCTGGACCCGCACCATCGGCAAGAGCCGGATTGTGTACCTGCAATGTGGTGATGATCCGCTGGCTTATGCCAGTGAGCCTTTCCGGCAGTTGCTCAGGAACGCAATACACTGGGTGGCCGATCGGGACAGGTGAAACCCGGTTTTTGCAGAACCGGTAGCTGATCACACCTGCCGACCGCCACCGGTCCTCCGCCACCGGCCCTCCGCCACCGGCCCTCCGGGACGCAGAGCAGTTCGCAAACAACTTTGTTCCCTGGCCCTAAAATTCGCCTTCGAATTGACGCTCAAAGAGACAAAACGTGCAGACCCTGGACTGGTATTACCATCGTTTACGCCGCATGGACGTTGCCGAAATTCTCTGGCGGGTCCGCGGCGCTGCTCGTGAAGCTCTTGACCTGATCCGGCTACCCATGGGGGCCTTCCCGAAATTATCTTCGTCAGTGACCTGGGATCAGTTCAGTCCGGGGGTTGTGCTGCGACCCTCGCATTCCAGTCTGCCGTCAACCCGACGTGCGGCGCTGGTGGCGCAGGCCGAACGCATTCTGGACGGTCGGTTGAGTTACTTTCAGCACGATGACCTGTATCTGGGTGAACCGATGGATTGGCACCGCGACTGGAATCAGGGGCTTGCGTCGCCAAAGGCCATGTGTCCGCTGGTGGACTACCGGGTTGCGCAGGTGTCCGGTGACTGCAAGGAAGTGTGGGAACCCAATCGACATCATCAACTCGTGGTGCTGGCACGAGCGTGGCACGTCACGAAAGATCCTCGTTATCCAGACGGCGTCTGGGCCGTACTTGAGAGCTGGCTTGATGCCAATCCGTTTGGCCATGGGATGAACTGGAAGAGCCCGCTGGAACTTGGCGTGCGCATCATCAACTGGATCTGGGCTCTTGACCTGGTGCGTGGGCATCCTTGTGCCGAGTCGTTGTGGCAGCGAGTACATGTGGCAATGCATCAACATGTCTGGGACCTTGCTCGCAAGTTTTCCAGGGGTAGCTCTGCGAACAATCATCTGGTGGGTGAGGCGGCTGGGGTGTTCGTCGCGACGATCTGGCTGCCACATTTGCCGAAGGCCATGGAGCTGCGTGATCTCGCCCGTCAGATCCTGATCGAAGAAATCGAAAAGCAGTTTCACGTTGATGGTGGCACGCGCGAACAGGCACTGGGTTACCAGTTTTTCAGCATCCAGTTCTTCACGATTTGTGCCTTGTTTGCGCGGCGCGCAGGCAAACCCATGCCGGCCGCGTACATGAACAGACTGCAGGCAGCCTACGGGTACCTGGCGGCGTTTGGCGAAGGTGGTTTCGAGCTGCCTTTTTACGGCGACAAGGACGATGGATGTGTACTGGATCTGGGTGATGGCGCCCACAATGTGCAGGCTATTGCGGCACTCGCGTCGGTGCTGTTCGAGGGCAAGCAGGTGTCGACTTCGGAAGCCGCGTTCTGGTTGTGTGACACGGCAGTAGAGGATGCCTCGACGAGTGATATGAACCAAAACACAGCAAATTCCATCGAATCAAAGGCTTTTGTGGACGCCGGCCATTACCTGATGCAATGCGGCCACGCCAATGATCGAATTTGCGTTCATATCGATTGCGCGCCGCTGGGCTATGGCAGCATTGCGGCGCATGGTCACGCAGATGCACTGGCGTTCACACTGCGCATGGGCGGGCTGCAGATGCTGGTTGATCCCGGCACCTTTGACTATTTCACGCAGCCGCAGTGGCGGGATGCGTTCAGACATACACGTGCACACAACACGGTCTGTATCGATGATGAAAATCAGAGTGAGTTGCTGGGTGCGTTTCTCTGGGGACGACAGACGACTGCAAGTTGTGTGGCCTGGGAAGATGATCCGGCATTGACGTTTTTTCGTGGGCAACATGATGGTTATGAGGCGTTGCCGGACCCGGTTCATGTCGAACGCAGTTATTGCCTGGACAAGTCACGGCGTTCGCTGCATATCGAAGACGATCTTGCATGCAGCACGGAGCATGACTACGCCGCCGGGTTCCACTTTCATCCCGATTGTCAGGTCACTGTCGCCGGATCTGTGGTCAGCGCGAGTCGTGCCAATCAGACGTTGACGATTGGTTTGCCTGAAGGCGTTCGGACAGACGTCTATCGAGGCGACGAACAGGCGCAGTTGGGCTGGTTCAGCGCGGGCTATCATCACAAGACACCGGCAACCACCGTCGTCGTACGCAAGCGCTTCACCGGCAAGCTGAAAATGGCCTACGAATTCGCGATGCCAGCATCAGCCACAGCCAGGTTGTACGACCTCAATCAGCGACAACGCGCGCGCTGACCATTCCGGTAGCAGCGGATGGTCAGTCGGTGCGAACCATGAGCTTGCCGGTGTTCACGCCTTCGAACAGCTGCACCAGTGCCCGTGGCAGCGAGTTGAACCCCTCGATCACCGTCGCTTGATGTTTGATGAGACCGGCATCGATCCAGTGTTTCATTTCCTTGCTGGCTTCGCCGAATCGACTGGCGTAGTCAATGACGATGAAACCTTCCATGCGGGCACGGCGATACACCAGATTGAAGTAGTTTTTCGGTCCCGGAATCGGTCCGGTTGCGTTGTAGCGCGAAATGCCGCCGCAGATGACAACGCGGGCGTTCATGGCGATGCGCGCCAGACAGGCATCAAGGATTTCGCCACCGACGTTATCGAAGTAGACGTTGATGCCCTGCGGACACAGTCGATCCAGCTCTTCCCCGACGTTTTGTGTTTTGTAGTTGATGGCGGCATCAAAGCCGAGATCGTCCATCAGCCAGCGGCACTTTTCGGAAGAACCCGCCATGCCGATGACTCGGCAGCCTTTGAGCCGCGCGATCTGGCCAGCGATGCTGCCGGTGGCGCCCGCCGCGCCGGAGATGACGACGACGTCTCCGGCCTTGGGCTGACCCAGGTCGAGCAGCCCGAAATAGGCAGTCATGCCGGTACCACCCAGCACCCCTAAGGCCATCACCGGATCGACGCCGGAAGGAAACACGCGCATGGGGATATTCCGACCGTTGGAGACGCAGTAATCCTGCATTCCGAAACTGCCTGAGACCAGGGTACCGACGGCATAGTCGGGATGGTTTGACTTCACTATTTCGGCGGCGCTGCCGGCCCTCATCACCTCGCCGATCTGCAGCGGTGCAACGTAGTCGGCTCGATTTTCCATCTGGCCCCGCATCGATGGATCCAGGGAGATGTAGGTCGTGCGGACCAGGACCTCGTTCGGGCCAGGCTCGGGGACCTGAGCCTCCGCGTACTTGAGGTCGGTCTCCTTGACCATGCCTATTGGTCGGGCGGCGAGCAGGAACTGTCGGTTGATGGTCCCGGAGGCCATGCGTAACTCCTTTGATGATCCGGCGATTGTGTCCGGATCGGGATGCGACCGCCACATCGGATTGCCGGGACAAAGTGACGCGGATCCGGCTCGGTCGGCGTGCCGGCAACGGCGACGTGTGCGTGCTGGCGAAAGGTACCCGCAGGGGCTGGGCGACGCCGGAAACAGCGGGTACACTTGAAAACATTCATCAGTGACTGTTTTTCACCGGGAGAAATTTCATGACGGTCTACCGCAAGATTGATCGCTTTGCCGATCCGCAAACCAGCAAGACACCCTGCGAAAAGGCACCGGATCCAGATCTGGGTCATGACCTCATCCCCAAAGAGCGTTACACCTCCACCGACTTCATGAAGCTCGAGTGGGATCGTTTGTGGACCAAGGCATGGCTGTTGGGTGCCTGGATCGGTGATCTGAAGGAGGTGGGCGACTACGTCGTCACCAGGATTGGCAAGGAGAGCATCGTCCTGACCAAGGATGAAAACGGCCAGTACAACGCCTTCTACAACGTCTGCTCTCACCGGGGCAACCAGGTTGCTTATGGCGCGCAGGGCAACACCGACCGGTTCCGTTGTGCATACCACCTGTGGGAGTACAACCTGCGTGGCGAGCTGGTCAACGTGCCGGATGCCGAGACATTCCCGCAGGGAGCGCCGTGCGACAAGCTATCAATCGTCAAACTGCCGTGTGATGTATGGGGCGCCTGGGTGTGGTTCAGCATGAATCCCGATGCCGAGCCGTTGCGTGATTTCCTCGGCATGATTCCAGAACATCTTGATCCCTATCACATGGACAAGATGGTCCTCGTCAACGATGTAACGGTCGAATGGGATTGCAACTGGAAAGCGTCCGTTGACGCGTTCAACGAAACCTATCACCTGGCAGGTACTCACCCACAGTTGATGGGCTTCATCGAAGACTATGACGTTCAGATCGATACCTATGAGCGTCACAACCGTTACCTCATCCCATTCGGTTCGGTATCGACGCACATTGCTGATGGCAGCATCATGGACGACGGTTTACGCAGCTTCCTTGCATCGCACGGGATGAATCCGGACACCTATCAGGGCGACGGGCTGGGCGCTCGCCGAGCACTGCAGAAGTACATGCGCGAAAACTCCAAAAAGCTGGGCTTCGACTACTCCGACCTGAACGACGATCAGCTCACCGACGATTATCACTATCTGATATTCCCGAACCTGACCTGGAACATTCACTGCAACAGCGCGATGTTGTTCCGGCAGCGGCCACACGAAAGTGATCCGAACAAGATGTACTGGGACTTGCAGAACTATTCGTTGCTGCCGGCCGGTGCTCCCGTTCCGGAACGCCCAACCCATCGACAGTTCAAGCATGGTGAGGAGTCGATTGGTGAAGTGCTCGACCAGGATGCTTCGAACCTGGCCATGGTTCAGGCAGGGATGAACTCGACCGGTTTCCGTGGGCTGTGGATTTCCAGTCAGGAGCTTCGCATCCGGCATTTCCACAAGACGGTGGATGACTACGTTTATCGCAACCCGACCAAATGGCTGAAATGATCCCGGTACTCCCCATCGCCGCATTATCAGATGGGGAGATGACGCGAGTGAATGCCAATGGTGTGGATGTCATGGTCTGTCAGGTGGCGGGCCAGATATACGCGTTGGCCGATCGATGCAGTCACGCACGACAGGCACTGAGCAACGGCAAGCTGTCCGGCTTCGAGGTCCGCTGCCCGTTGCACGGTGCGCGATTTGACGTTCGGACCGGTGCCTGCAAGTCACCACCAGCGACATTTCCGGTAAAGACTTTCCCGGTGACCCTCGAAGGCGGTAAGGTTTGCGTCTCGGTATCGGCGGATGACAGACCAGCGCCGCCCCGATTCGGACCGATGTGAGCCCTGCGCGGCGGTTGCGTTCGATCAGACCAGAAAACCAAGATCAGATAACTCAGACAAGAAAACCAGACAAAAAGACTAGAGAGAGGACTCCAATGGATTTAAGACTCAAAGGCGGAAAGGCACTCATCACCGGGGGTACCAAGGGTATTGGCCGAGCCATCGCCAACACGTTTGCGGACGAAGGCTGCAATGTGGCGATCTGTGCGCGCAATCAGGCAGAAGTTGACGAGGCGGTGAAGGCACTGTCAGCTAAAGGCGTAAAAGCGTTTGGTCAGGCAGTCGATGTCGCCAATGGCGATTCCCTGAAGGCCTTCGTTGAAGCTGCGGCTGCTGCACTCGGCGGACTGGACAGTGTGGTCTCCAACGTCAGCGGTGGAAACGGCCCTGGCGAAGCAGGCTGGATCGGCCATTTCAATCATGACGTGCTCGGCACGGTTCGTCTGGTGGAAGCTGCAAAGCCCCACCTGGAAAAGTCGGCCAACGGCAGCATCGTCATGATCTCAACGACCGCAGCGCTTGAAAAGTTCATGTCGGCAGGTCCGTACAACGCATTGAAAGGTGCGCTGCTGCAGTATTCTGGTGCACTGTCCCAGGATCTGGCACCGAAGAAAATCCGTGTTAACGCAGTAAGCCCCGGCCCCGTCATGATCGAAGGCGGCTCATGGGACAACATCAAGAAGCATATGACTGCTTTCTACGACGCAACCGTCAAGGAAATCCCGACCGGTCGTATGGGTTCCGCGCAGGAAGTGGCCGATACCGTGGTGTTCCTCGCAAGTCCTCGGGCTGCGTTTACCACTGGTACCAACGTGGTGGTCGACGGCGGGTTCACGAAGCGCATCCAGTACTAAGCGCTGTAAAGCCGGTGAAGATGATCGTGATGTACAGCCATCTTCACCTGGCTTGGTAAATTTGACGACCCGCGACCTGTGTTTGCGGGTTTGTCATTTCAGGGTTACAAAAAAAGTGGAAGGACGGTCTCTTAGTTGACCGTGTTTCTGGAATGAAAAGGGGGAGAACAACATGCCAACACCCATGACCCGGGCCTATCTGGTGGCTGCCGGGCAGTTTCACGATATCGACTATGCACGACTCGAATTGCTGAAGCTCATTCAGGAGCATCCGTCGATTCGCGTGACCGTCGCCAAGGACTATCACGACATCGAAGCCATCAAGGCGTCGGATTTCCTGATTACCTACACCTGTAACGTAGTACCCACTGAAGCTGAGCAAGAAGCACTTCAGGAGTACATCAGCAGCGGCAAGCGATGGTTTGCGCTGCATGGCACGAATGCGATTCTCGAGTTCCTGGCCAACGGTGTGAACGCGCCGGAAACGGCGCCTGTCCTGATGCAGACGCTGGGTACGCAGTTCATCGCGCATCCCCCCATCATGCCGTTTACGGTTCGCACCAGTGACCCCAATCACGAACTCGTGAAAGGTGTTGGCGAGTTCGAAACCGATGACGAACTGTATCTGTGCCGTATCCATGGTGACCTGCACCTGCTCCTCCACTCGGAATTCAACGGTGAAGCCACGGGCTTCATCGAAAAAGACTGGAACGATGGCAAGCCGCGCCCGGTGTATTACATCAACAAGGTGGGCAAGGGTGAGGTTCTGTACCTGAATCTCGGCCACTGTCGTGGCCATTGGGACATGAAACCTGTCCTGGACTACTACCCAAAAATCGAAATGGGCAGTTGGGACAAACCGCAGTATTACGAACTGCTGCGTCGTGGCCTCAAATACCTGCTGGATCGGGCCCATTGAGAACAGACATGGCAAAACCCTTTCGTTTCGCAGTTCAATCGTTTAATGCCACGTCCGGTGCTGACTGGACCGATCAGGTGCGCAAGGCTGAAGACCTCGGTTATTCCGCTTTCCACCTGGCCGATCACATTCTCGGCCCAGGTCCGGCGCTGGCCAAGGCCAATCATCCGGAACAGAACCTCGCTGCCATCCCGGCGATGGCCTATGCCGCAGCCGTCACCAAGACGATCAAGATTGGCTGCCGGGTATTCTGCATTGATTACCATCTGCCTGTTGTGCTGATCAAGTCGGCGATGACCATCGATAAACTGTCTAACGGCCGTCTTGAGTTTGGTCTTGGTGCTGGCTGGATCACCGAAGAATACGCAGCGCTGGGCATCAAGAAAGATGAACCCAAGGTTCGTATTGATCGGCTTGCCGATGTGATTGAAGCGGTGAAGGCCTTTCGCGGAGATGGTATGGCGGATCTCGCCAACAATACCGTTCAGTGGAAGGACTTCTCGGGTGTGCCGAAACCTGTCTCCAAACCGCCTATCATGGTAGGCGGTGGCAGCCCACGCGTACTGCGTCTGGCGGGTCGCGAGGCCGATATCGTCAGTTTGAATTTCAACAACCGGATGGGTCTCATCGGGCCAGACGGCGTGAACATGTCCACTGAGGCAGAAACACGCAAGAAGGTGAACTGGATCAAGGAGGGCGCAGGTGCCCGCTTCAATGATCTGGAAATCGAGATCGGCGCGTATTTCACCTTCGTGATGGACGATCCGTCTCCGGTGCTGGGCATGTTCGCCAAAAACTTCCAGATGTCGGAAGCGGAGATGCGCAAGCATCCTCATGGGCTGTTTGGCAGCGTCGATGCCATCTGCGAAGAGTTGCAGCGCCGGCGTGAAACGTGCGGGATTTCCTATATCACCGTGAACAAGGACACCGCCGAATCGTTTGCACCGGTTGTTGCACGCCTCGCGGGTAAGTGACGTGACAACGATCGCGCAGGCTCGAGCCGAGCTTCAAGCCAAGACCCAGATCTCGCAGAAGATCGCTGAAGATCGCTCCGAGATTCTCAACTCGGGGCTCGCCGCCAATCTGGAGATGCCTCATCCGATCTTCATCCAGCGTGGTGAAGGTCCGTATGTTTTCGATGCCGATGGCAACAAGTACATCGACACATCTGTCGGCTTTGGTCTGCATATGCTCGGGCATGCTCACCCCGAAATTCGCCGCGCCATTCAGTCCAGAGCCGAAGATGGCTGGATGTTCGGTATTCACACCACAGCGCAATTAGGCCTTGCGACGCTACTGCACGAAGCCAGTCCTTGTGCCGAACGTGTGGTGTTCTGCAATACTGGCTCGGAGGCCACCATGTATGCCTTTCGGGCAGCGCGAGGTTATTCGGGTCGGGAGAAGATTGCGCTGTTCGATGGCTTCTACCATGGCGCCCATGACTATGGCATGTGGATGGCTGATCCTGCGAGTTCACGGGATGAGCCACGCGCGCTGCCACTCGGTCACGGTATCCCCAAGGCGCTGAACGATCTTGTGGTGCTGCTTCCTTATCGCAATCGGCATGCGTTTGATCTGATTCGCAAACACAAGAACGAACTTGCGCTGGTGTTTGTCGAAGGTGTGCAGAGTTCCAATCCGCAGAACGAAGCGGGCGAGTTTCTTGGTGAGCTGGCTGAGGTCTGCAAAGCGAACGATGTGCTGTTTGGCATCGATGAAGTGATTACCGGATTTCGTGTCGCTTATGGCGGTGCGCAGGAGCGATTTGGCGTGATGCCTGACATCGCGACCTACGGCAAGGTGCTGGGAGGAGGCCTGCCGGTCGGGGGCATCACCGGCCGTGCAGACTTGATGAAGGTCTTTACCGGTCTGGCTACGGAACGCGGCGTGTTTTCAGGCGGCACCTTTTCCGGCAACCCGCTCACCATGGAAGCCGGCAAAGCGATGGTCTCGCATCTGCGCGATCACCCGGAAATCTACACCCGCATGAATGCACAGGGTGATCGTCTTGCCACCGCCATCAACCGGCATTGCGAAAGCAACCAGATACCGGCACAGATGAAAAATGTTGGCAGCATGTTCCACATGTTCTTCCAGCGTGAAACAGTCAACAGCAGCCGCGATGCCACACATGTGAACACCAAGGCGGAAAAAGCGTTTTACCTGCACGCCCTGAACCGTGGTGTGCTGGTGCCTGGAACCCAGCGCGCCTTTCTGAGCGCGGCGCACTCTGATGGAGATGTCGATCGCATGATCGACGTCTTCTGCACCTCGCTGGATGATGTGCGCAATGAAGGTATTTTCTGATCGCCTGAACGACCACTATCTGGAGAACTGACCATGAGCAGATTGCAGAAACTCGCCCCCGAGCAATGGGATCCGGAGTTGCGCAGCGCCGTTCGCCCGGAAACGGCCACTGATCTGGAACAAGGGCTCACACGGTTTTTTGCACATACACCGGCGATGGCCAAAGGCATGTTCGGTTTTGCTGGTGCCATGAAGCTCAATCGCACCTTGCCGGAAAAGCTGATTGAACTCGTTCGCCTGCGGGTGGCATTTTTCAACCAGTGCCGCAGCTGCATGGCCATCCGGTATACCTCGGCACGCAATGATGGTGTCACCGAAGATCTGGTCTGTTCACTCGAGCGTCCGGAAGAAGCAGAAAACCTCACGCCAGCCGAGAAAATTGCCATCAAGTACGGCGAGATGATGGCCACCGACCATCTGGCCATCGATGATGCAACCTACGATGAACTGCGCAAGTACTACACCGAGCCTCAAATCGTTGAGCTGGGAATGAACGTGGCGTTTTTCGTGGGCTTCGGTCGGTTGGCGGCGACCTATCACATGGTGGAAGAACTGCCAGAGGCCTTTCAGACCGCAGCGCAGATCGCCCCCTGGAACAGCGAGCACATCGTCGTTCGCTGATCCATTTAATGTCACCACACGGTTACCTTGGCCGTGTGGTGGTTTCTCCCGGTGTTGCATCGCTCGTCTCTCAGGGATGACTTCCAGTCCCCGTGATCTCTTGCAGCTTTTCCAGAAGCTGCCACCTCAGCCGAATGCCGTCTGGCAGATAGACTGTTTTTGGCGGATCTATGGAGTTTTCGCGACTGCCGAAATAGGATGTGTACAAATCTCAAGATCTATACACATTGTGCGAACCAATATCGTGATTGATGACGAGTTGATGGAGGAGGCCATGAAGGCGACTGGCATTCGTACCAAAAAAGAGGTGGTTGAACTCGGGCTGCGTACACTTCTGCAGTTACGGCGGCAGGCCGCGGTCCGCAGCCTCAAGGGAAAGGTGGCGTGGCAGGGAAATCTGGAAGAGATGCGCAAAGAGTGATGGTGCTGGTCGATTCAAGTGTCTGGATCGACTTCCTGCGCGGTAACGCAACACCTCAGGTACATTGGCTCGATGAGCATTTGGGCGTTGAGCCGGTGGCGATTGGTGATCTCATCTTCACCGAAGTCCTTCAGGGGTGTGGATCGGATCGTAACTTCAACCACGTGCGCAGATCTCTGAGTGCTCTACATCAGATTGAGATTTGTGGCGACGATGTGAAGATCGAAGCCGCGCGCAACTATCGCCGATTGCGTGTGCTCGGAGTGACTTCAAGAAAGACCATCGATACGTTGATCGCCACGCGATGTATCGTCAGTCAACTCGTCCTGCTGCAAAGTGACCGGGACTTTGATGCCTTTGAGCGTCACCTTGGCCTGAGGTGCGTGGACTTCAACCGCTCCTGACGTCGCAGCTGGAACGAGTGTTAGTTCCTGGCGATCCTCAGCCAGAGCTGTTGATCAACGCGCTCACCCGCTCCTTGAAAGGCATGTCCGCCTCTGCTGGTTAAGCAACCTGTGAAGGCAGCACGCGACTATGCGACCTCAAGGAGGGCCGCAGGATTTTTTTCGGCAATCATGAGCAGTGTTCTCGCTGCACCGGAAGGGACGCGCCTGCCTTGTTCCCATTCCTGAAGGGTCCTGACGGATACTCCGAGGAGGCTTGCGAAATCAGCTTGCGATAGGCCAAACCCAGCACGAATTTTCGTCACGGCTGGGGTTGTTGTCACTCGACCGTGTTTGCCAAGTTTGATTTCACGAATGCCGTCCAGAATCTCTCGTCCAATATTTCGCTTATTGCCGGCCATCGATTTCCTCTTTTATGTTTCGCAATACACCAGGAGCAATGTTCTGTGTTTCGGATTTGTCATACACAGTGAGTAACCAGATCTCTCCTTGACGTGTCCGCAGGTAGTAAATCACGCGAAAGCCACCGCGTTTGCCCCGACCTGTCGATTTCCACCGCAACTTCCTGATTCCGCCACTGCGAGGGATGACCGGTCCAGAGTGGGGATGCAACGACAGAAACTCCTGCAGCAGCATCAAACTTTCATCGCCAAGTAATTGATCGGCGAGTCGTGTGAACAAACGAGTTTCAACAAACGTGTAGAACACAATCGTACCTATGCAACGATTACTCCGTCAATGACGGAGAGTCAAGCCGCCTTCAAATCAGGTGAAATTGAAGAGATGTACTGTGTGTTTACTGGACAGATAACCGGAATAGGCAGGATGCTGCGTTTGCTGTCAGCAATGTCAGACAGCGCCTCCAATCAGACGCTCAACCCGCTCCATGAATGGCTGCTTGTCGTACAAGTCGTAATAGATGGAGGCCATGATTTCCTGCGGCCCGAAGAAAAACCGCTCGTATAAAACCTGCCGACCGCCAAAACCTGACACGGCGAGATCGTGCGCGAGTCTGAACAATGCAACGCGATCCCGGGAGGAGCTGTTCGTAAGCTCGAAGTATTTCTCCACCTCTGCCGAGATGGCACTGCTGAAATCCGCCTCTGCCGGGGTCGCCATCAGCGAGCTTGAGCCGAGCAACTGGATGGCTTCGATCATTTTCGGATAGAAGCGGGGAAACAGGTTTCTGCACGTATCGAGTGGTTGTCGCTTTGGCATGTAGTTGCCGTATTGATCCACTTCGGCCTGCATTTCCGCACTGAACAACAATGCACGGACGGTCTCGGTCATCCACATGACTTCGGCGATGCGTCCTTTCACCTGCGCGTCCTTGTCCTTGTCAGAGGCGTGCGCCATCGCGCACAGAAGTCCAACGATGAACTCGGCTTTCGCAAGTTTGGCGCAAGCAACCTGGTGCATCATGTGCACCACGGCGTTGGTCTGCGCGAATGCACGATTGCAGAGGAGCGGGTCCTGGTACATGAACACGCGATGCCAGGGAACGAACACGTTATCGAAGATCACCACCGCGTCCATCTCTTCGAAACGACCGGACAATGGCGCGTCGAACAAGGGCTTGTTCTCGTCATAGGAATCGCGGCACAACATGCGCATACCCTTCGTTGCAACCGGCAGGGTGAAGGCGAATGCATAGGGAATATTCTCGGGAGCCGCTTTCAAAAGGGTTGATGGAAAGACTTCGATGTCGTTGGCTAGCGGACCGAGCGTCGCCAGCAGGCGTGCTCCGGACACCACAATCCCGTCACTTTTTTCTTCCACCAGGTGCAACGCAACTTCAGGGCTGGACAAGCCCTGCTTCAATCGTTCGGCGCTGAACTGCGGATTGACCAGCGTATGCGTGAGTACCAGATCCTCGCGTTTCGCTTTTGCAAAGTACGCACGCATGTTGGCGGAAAAATCGGTGGGCTTGGGTCCGGTGCCTGAGTTGAGAAAATCTGCGGCGGCGGCAAACGCCATCAGTGAGGCGTTTTTGTAGTCCGGCGTTCGTCCGAACATGCCTTGAGACCACTTGGCCCATTCGTAACAGGCGATCCCACGTCGGCGCACATCATCTGCTGAAGTGGGGATCAGAAAGGACATGGCGGAGCGGGATCCGTCAGGCTCGTCGAAGCTCAATGTTTCGGACCATTCTGGAGCGTGCTGTCGATCCAGGAAGGTTGCGAGGGTCCTGGCGCCACGTGCCATGCCGGGCTCTGCGGTGACGTCATTGATTCGTTTGCCCCGGTGCCACACTTCGCGGTGATCCCGAAGCGAGGCGAGGTATTCATCACCGGTGCGCATGTGTGTTCTCCTCTGCGGATCTAGCTGAGGTCAAAACCGCGATAGTTGTTGGCAGCCACTTCGTCACAACGCTTTCGATAGCGGGGTGCGCCACCTGCGTAGGCGAGAAAGGTCCGCTTTTTCTCCGGCAGATTCTGGTTCACCCCCATGAACCAGGAGTCCGTGGTAGCAAACAGCGTGAGATCGGCCATGGCATAAACGTGTTCGGTCCAGGCCTCTGCCGCAGGCTGTGTCGCTTCTATACGTGAGTTGCCTTGTTCTCTTGCGTAGATCAGCAAATCCGTCACCCAGTCCACGTTCTGTTCGATGCAACGTGGAATGTTGCAGAAGCCGGCTGCGTTGTGTGGGCCAACCAGCGTCAGCATGTTCGGAAAACCCGGTGTTTGCAGACCAAGCAGTGTGCATGGCCCGTCGGCCCATGCATCACGAAGCAATCGCCCGTCGGCGCCTTCAATACGGATTCGATCAAACGAGCCACGAACGGCGTCAAAGCCGGTGGCGTAGATGATCATGTCGAATTCCCGCAATCCGGTCGTGGTTTCGATACCCGTGGGTGTGATTCGCAGGATTGGCTCTTCCTTGAGGTCGACCAGCTCGACGTTGTCCTGGTTGTAAACCTCGTAGTAACCACTTTCCAGCGGCACACGGCGTGTGCCGAAGCCATGGTCCGTTGGCACCAGTTTTTCTGCCGTCGCCGGATCCTTGATGCGGGCGCGGATCTTGCGGCGCATGAATTCGCTGGCCAAGACGTTCGCCGCAGCATTGGTTCCCACATCCGAAAAATTGCCCATCCAGATGGCAAACCCCGGGGCGTGGTATTGCTGCTCGAAAAACGCCTCCCGCTCGGCGTCGGTGACCTCCAGTGCTGAACGTGGATCAGCGGCGTGCATGAATGCCCCGGTCGAGGATGCACACGTCGAAAAGATCTCGTCGTAACTCGCCTTGATGCGTTCTTGCTCTGCAGTCGTGATGGGTCGATTCCCGAGTGGTGCGCAGTAGTTGGGCCTTCGCTGAAAGACGGTGAGTTGCCCCACCGTCTTGGCCACTTCCGTAATGGTCTGCACACCCGTTGCACCGGTGCCGATGACGGCGACGCGCTTGCCAGCAAAGCTCACCGGATGATGCGGCCAGTTGGCGGTGTGGAAAGACTCTCCCGTAAAGGTGTCGAGGCCCGGCAGTTTGGGCAGTGTTGGTGCGGACAATGGACCGACGGCGGTGATGAGGAACCGGGCCCTTGCGGTTATTCCGTTGTCGGCAGTGACAGTCCAGGTGCGTTCAGCCTCATGCCACCGTGCGGTCGTTATCCGGCAGTTGAACGTGAAGTCGCGCCGCAGATCAAATTTGTCAGCGACGTACTGGCAATACCTAAGTGTCTCGGGTTGGGCGGCAAAATGCTCGCTCCACTCCCATTCCTGCAGCAGGTCCTTCGACCAGGAGTATCCATAACTGTAACTTTCAGAATCGAAGCGGGCGCCCGGATAACGATTCCAGTACCAGGTGCCGCCGACGTCTGACCCGGCCTCGAACCCGTGCACCGACAAGCCGAGTGAGCGCAGGCGGTGCAGTTGATACATGCCGGAAAAGCCGGCGCCGATGATGATGGTGTCGTAGGTGTTCATGTAGTGATGGTACGTGCTTTGGGGGTTGTGTATGAAGCGCAGTTGTCGGTTAACAACCTGTCAGGTCATGCAGGAATCGGCAGCTCCGTCCGGTACACCACCTGCTTCAGTGAAAAGCTCGACTGGATGTTGGCAACGCTTGTGATGTTGGTCAGCTTGGCCGACAGGAAGGTCTCATAGGCATCAAGATCCGGTACGACTACACGCAGCAGATAGTCGGAAGTGCCCGTCATCAGATAACACTCCATCACTTCCGGGCAGCCCTGAACGCTGTGTTCGAACTCGATAAGGGCCTGCCGATCCTGACTGCGCAGCGACACGCTCACGAAGACGCTGATCGGTAAACCCACCTGGCGTGGATCGAGCAGCGTTGCATAACGCCGAATGATCCCGCGTTCCTCCAGCAGTTTGACGCGCCGAAGACAGGGAGAGGCGGACAGATTGACCCGCTCTGCCAGCTCAAGGTTGGTGAGGCGAGCGTTGCTCTGCAGGTGATGAAGGATTTCCCGGTCGATCCGGTCGAGTGGCGGATGTGGCATAAAAGATATGTGTGACCCAACATTGATGGCACATTATGCCTATTTTGGCCTGAATAATGGGGTAGATGGCAATTTATCGCCTTTGCCATTAGCCGATAATCCTGGTCGAATTCAGTGGAAGCGTTGGTATGCAGCA
>JANNBJ010000122.1:0-5762 GCA_031385325.1 Gammaproteobacteria bacterium
CCCTGGGGGGATTGTCGCAGCCGCGATTCATCCGAGTCGCGCGGAAATCGTCTATTCGACGCGGCAAGGGATTTATTTTTGGCGGCCGACAATCGATGCACGAGGCATCAAGAAGCTGCGCGGTGCTGCACTCCCGCAGAATGATAAGGCGGCACGTGAATTTGCGGCTGGAGAGGGGGCTTTCGTCCCGTCGAAGAAGCTGCTGGTGAGTTTGCGATACGCGGGGGATGGTAGTGCCATCGCTGCATACTCGATTGATGGTCTCGCTTCTACGTGGGATACACAGTCGCTTTTGCAAGGTCCAATCCTGCGCCACAGCAGCACCATCGTTACGATGGAAATGAGTCGCGATAGCCGCTGGCTGACCACCACCACCCTCGATGGGGTGGCAAGAATCTGGGACTATCGCTCGGGACAACTGATGGCCGACCCAATCCGGTTGCAAGAGAGTGACCTTGAATTTAAGATTCTCGGGACGGGAACGTGGGGACTAGTCCAAACAGCCAAATCTTCGCAACCGGCGAGGATAGCCGGCGGCAATTCAGCGGTGGCCAACTCTCGTGAAGAATCAATTCAGACCTTTGAAATTAGGATGGTCGGTCTAGGTTTTCAGGGGGCACCGCCAGGCTGGTTTGTGCCCACCACGGCTTCACTTGCTGGTAGCATGGTCGAGGGTCTAAAGACAGCTCCGAGAACAAACCGTCAAGAACGATCTGTGTCGGATTGGTGGGAGCATTGGTTGATGTTTGTAGCGCAAAAGAACAAAGTGAGCGTCGAATGAGGACACTTAAGATTACGGGTTTTACGCTGATTGAATTGATGGTCTGTGTCACTGTAGTCGGTGTGTTGGCGTCGGTTGCAATTCCCGCATATCAAGACTACACAGCGAAGGCGCAGTTGGCTGAAGCGTATGTGGTTTTTGACTTGGGAAGGAAGGGGGTTGGAGAGTACTACGCACGATGGGGAAAACTGCCCAGCAATAATGCAGGCGCAGGCCTGTATGCGCCCAATGCTTATCGAGGTCGTTTCGTCGAGACAATGGACGTAAAGAATGGCTCAATTCGCGTTGTTCTGACGAAGGGAGCGATCAATTCCAAGCTTAAGGGCAAGGCTGTATATTTCCGGCCGAAAATTGATGAGGGTGGCGCGTTTGCCATGCTTTCGTGGTCCTGTCGGGCAGACGACAAGGAGCTTACTAAGGAGTTCGTTGTCCCGAATGAAACAATGATGCCGATGGTTGGAGACGAACTACTGCAGAGGTCCTGCCGAACGTGAGAAAAATTCGGTCCAGCGACATTTTCCAGGCACAGCAGTTAGAACTAATGCTTGTCGTTTGTGTGATTGTCGTCTGTGCGTCATCACAGGCTCTGTTCTATATTCACACCATCTATAAAGCTGCCATGATCGAGCCCATCAACTTAATGCGTCCCTTGCAGCAACAGGTCGTCGAACGCCTTGCATTCACGGGCGTTTGGGAGGAATCAACTGCTGAGGGAGTGCCATTGCTTGAGCCGATAAAATCCAGCCTCCGAGAGTCGCGGAGCAGGTTTGTCGCCAGCGCGAAAGGGCTTGAAGAATTGAATGCCGGTTTTGCGCGATCTGAGGCGGCGGCTGCTGAAATTGGCGGACTTGGCAGTCGGCGGTCGACGTCAAGTAATGCCGTTGTCGGGCTCAGTGACGGCTCGCCAATGGCAGCGGTTGCTACTGGGTTTCTCAAAACCCCGGCGATCATTGAACTGCGGCCGGTTGTCAACATGGCGGAGCCCGCCTTGGTCAACTGGGCGTGTGGCAAACAAGTTGAAATTGCGGGCATTCGGTCGCGAACCCCTCGCGAACCCGCTGTTCCCGACACACTCCTTCCTCTCCCATGCAGGAGCCAATCATGATGAAGTCTAGTCGTACGCTCCTTGCGGCGCGCTTGCGTCAATTTGCTGAACTTCGAGCGGTTGGCGCAACACCCGAAATGGCACTTTCCACGGCCGTCGCCGATAATCCTCCACTGCTGGGAAAAATCTCCGCGCGAGGGGTTGCGCCCGACTCACTAGTTTCACTGATACCTCCATCTCTGCCGAAGACCCGTTCACTGCTGTCATCGGACGAAGACACTGTTGTGAGCATCCGGCGGATTCACGCTGTGGCAGATGTTCTTGATTGGTCAACGACACGAATGGCGGCTGGGCTAGGTGGTGGTCTAGCGGCAGTGACTCTTGTCGTCGCCATATTGATGGTATTAGTTATCAGTTTATTTGCGATCCCATTATTTGAAGAACTGTTCGAATCGTTCGGGACAACCTTGCCTGGGCCAACAAGATTGGCGATTATTGTGACCCAGTGGATTCTTGCGCCGTTGGCTATTGGAGCGGCGGTAATCAGTATTGCGTTGGTAGCGTTAAGCCGCCGCCCTAAGATGTTGGCGAAGATCGAACCCAAGGTTGAAGCCTTGCGGACGGCGTTTCCAGTGATGAGCTACTTCGCGAGAACTTCGGATACGCAAAAACTCGTAGCTTGGTTATTGAATGCGGGAATCGAAGAGAATTTGGCCGATCGCCTTGACTGCCTTGCGGAGCTTTCCGGCAATGGCAACTTCGCTCGCAAGATATTCCGGCTCGCCACGGGTCTGCGATCAGGTAAGCCTTTGCCGGAGGCGGTACTGCTCGGTGGATGGCTGCCTGGCTTGTCGCGGGTGTTGCAATCAACTGGTTCAGATGGCAAGGCCGATAGCCTGCTTGCGGCCTATGCCAGGAGCCTGGATGAATGTGCGTACGCTTCGGGCCTGCAAAACGGCCTTACGTCGAAGTTGTACTTTGGCATGGCAATCATTATTGGCCTTCTTGTGATCGCTATGTATCTTCCAATTTTTAAGATGGGTTCACTGGTGTAGGAGTCCTGATGCAAACTCAACGTGGTTTTACGCTTATTGAATTGATGATAGTGATTGCCATCATGGGAATTCTCGCGACGATGGCTGTTCCAACTTATCAAGAGCGAGTGATTCGAACACAAGTGGCCGACGCACTTGTGTTGGGTGATTTTGCGAAAGAAGGCGTCGCGGCTTTTTACCATGCCAACAAACGTCTGCCAAAGAACAATAGCGAAGCAGGCTTGCCACCACCTGAGCAGACCATCGGCAACTTCGTGACTAGGTTGGAGGTGAGTGACGGCGCGATTCACATCACCATGGGCAACCGAGTGAATCGTAACGCCGCGGGCAAGACACTTTCTGTGCGTCCTGCTGTGATGCCCAATTATCCCCAGCTTCCCATCGCTTGGAACTGTGGTGTCGCGGTGGCTCCCACACCGATGAAAATGTTTGGGGAAAATCGGACAAGTTTGCCGCCTGTCTACTTGCCGGTAGACTGCCGAAGCTAGTAACGAACAGCCTTTGCAGCTTGCGTGCTAATTCGCCGGACACAAATTTTAGGCAAAGTTAAAGCGGGTCACAAACGCCTTTGTTCAAACCTTCGATGGGCCGGAAGTTGGCTTTGTAGTTCAACTTGAGGCTTTCGTGAATCCGACGGGTTTTCGTTACCAGGTTTCAGGTCGAGGTATGGCTTGTTCACCGACTGCTATGCGGAAAATTGAAGGGCGGCGGCAAATGACAGGTGATGGCCGGTAGTTGCCCGACATTTGTAAGCTCGAAGTCGCCATCTGAAGGACCCTTGTGTTTGAGAGAACGTTCCTACCGTTCAGTTTGAACGGCACAAACAAGAAGTTCCGAACCACCCACCTCAACTAATTTGCGCCACACGTGCTTCGCATTTGGCACGGCCATAAATGAGCCTTGATATGCTTTCTGTACTAGCTCCTTGCGCAGGGCCGGTGTCAATGTTGGCAGTTCCACGTCTGGAATGTTCGCCGCCCAGGTCATGGCAAAGCCAGTGAAATTGCTGTGGCTGCCTTGTGCGACATAGCTCGAATTTTTGTAACTGACGATATAGGTAAATAGTGGCATTTGAATTGAGTACCGAAGTCTGCTATGCGGAAAACTGAAGGCCGCCAGGGAGTGACAGGTCTTGGCCGGCAAGCGCCTATGTCCATCCGCCTCCGCCCTCAGTCTACGGTGTGATTGATGTGACGAAATGCTGTAGTCGTTGTGCCTCGGCGCGCGCCTCAGCCAATAGCTTGGCCCAGTCATATGGTGGAACTCCTTTTTCCAACATTTTGCGGAATACCCGGTAGGCGTCATCGCTGCTCTCGTAGGCACGCTTGGTGTTTGCGTCATTGACCCACACAAACACGATCAACTTGTTTTTCTCTAGGTACCGAAAGAACAGTCGGTACTGCTGAAAGAACTTTGCGCGGAACCAGTGTTTGTATTCGTCGCCAAGGGTATCGCCTTGCCGGTATTCTGGCCGCGCGGGGTCTTGCAGGATGATGTCGAACGCCAGTTTGGTTATCGCCGCCAGGCGCTTGGTCGCGTTTTTATTCACGTACGCGACCGGGTCCTTTTTTTTGAAGGCTTCGACCTGTTGTGCGAGCGCCTCTATCTGTGCGAGGAACAGCGGGTGAGCGAAAATCGTCCAGCCGTGAACGACCAGGGGCACTGGCTTACTTGCTTTCACTCATCGTCCGCGGATAGTGCAACATCCAGATCGACCTCTACGCCGCCGACAAGCGATTGGAGCCGCCGGACGAAACGAGCATCCACAGACTGCAGCCGCTCAGGGTTTTTGGCAATGTCGCGGGCTAGAAAGCCCAGGAACTGGCCGAGCACAGGATCCTCCACCTTAGACGCTTCCACCCGGGTCAGCACCACTTCGCCACCGGGACGAACCGTGTAGTGAATTTTGTCGCGCTTACCCAACCGCAAGGCGCAACGCACTGTCTCTGGCACCGTCGTCTGGTAGCGATCGGTGAGGGTAGATTCGACTTCAATAGCGGCGGTCATGGTATCTCCGGATAATAGGCTAGCGCCTCATATAATAATGCACTTGCATTATTGTTGCAATGCAAGTGAATTACCTTTCTCCGGTCGCGCTATGTTTACTAACAGGAAAATTGAACCGCCTTACTCAATGTCAGCACTTGGCCGTTTGCGACCTACACACCTTACGATCATCGGATACATTCAGGATTCTTGAAAAAGAGCGTTTGAAATTCCCACACCCTGGCGGGCCGCACTAGCGAGTTGTTAACACTGGCGCCCAGCGGCGCATTCAGCAGAGAGGTCTTGCCTCATTGAAACTTACAGGTCAGTCGCCAGGCCGACCTCCACGGGGCGCTCGGAAAAAACAACCTGCGGGTCTTCATTCAACAAACCGGCGTCTACCTTCAGCTTGATTACACCCTTGTCGTCGGCCGTCAGCGTTTGGGTGCCCGCCTTCGCCACGATTTGCAGGGTCTGCTTGGCGGGTTTGGCAAAAGCTATTTCAACACCATTGAACTTTGGCGCAAACATACTGAGCATGCCGGCTTTCGATTTGATCAAGTCCGTGGCTTGCTTCACCCCTGCCGTCAGTCCTGTGTAACTGAATTTGAGACCGTCAGGCACCACAGCAAGAACTGCGTACGACACACTAGCCTTTTCCCCGGCGGGCACATTTGTGAACACCATCGGGTTTTCCTTGAGCGCTTTCGCCGTGGGCACCAATTCAAACGCCCCATCGGCATTGATCTGAATGCGCTCCTTGCCATCCGCATGGGCGATCGTCAACACCACATCCTGCGGTTTGATGGTCTTGTTTGTGGGCATCAAATAGCCGCGCAGCTTGATCTTGTCACGTTGCGCCAAGGGTGCGCTATAGAACTTATCCATGCTAGTA
>JANNBJ010000164.1:0-16048 GCA_031385325.1 Gammaproteobacteria bacterium
CGGCAGAGACCTACTGTCTCGCCTTGAGCAAGGTCTATACCTTCGGGCCAACCTTTCGCGCTGAAAATTCCAACACCACACGACATCTTGCCGAGTTCTGGATGATCGAACCGGAGGTTGCATTCAACGACCTCAATGCCAACGCACTGCTGGCAGAGGACTTTCTCAAGTTCATCATTCGTCGACTGCTTGATCAGCACAGCGAAGATCTGTTGTTCTTCAATGAACAGATCGACAAGACCGTGATCACAAGGCTCGAACATGTGGTCAACTCCGGATTCGAGCGCATCGACTACGGCGCCGCCATCGAAATATTGCAGAAGAGCGGAACCGCATTCGAGTATCCCGTGCAATGGGGCCTGGACCTGCAGTCCGAACACGAGCGTTTCCTCTGTGAAAAACACGTTGGCGGACCTGTCGTGATCGTCAATTATCCGAAGGACATCAAGGCGTTTTACATGCGCCAGAACGATGACGGCAAGACAGTCGCTGCGATGGATGTGCTGGTGCCCGGTGTCGGCGAGATCATCGGTGGCAGCCAGCGTGAAGAGCGCCTGGACCTGCTGGATGCCAAGCTCACCGAGAAAGGACTACTCGACAACCTCTGGTGGTATCGGGACCTGCGGCGCTACGGCACTGTGCCTCACGCAGGCTTCGGGCTTGGTCTTGAACGACTGGTTCTGTACGTCACTGGCATGGAGAACATACGCGACGTGATTCCCTTTCCCCGCGTGCCACACAGCGCCAGTTTTTGATGCCTGTTTTTGTGAGGAACAAGTGAGAAACCACGGTCAATGAGCGTCCTGCGCAGATTGACTCGCATCGGGCCGTTTGTTCGACCGTACAAATGGCGTTTGTCCGGTGGCATCGTCGCCTTTGGTGTGTCGCGACTCCTTGAAGCGATGGTCCCCCTCTTTCTCGCCATGGGCATCGATCGCCTGGCCTCGAACAATCACGACCTTCGGTTGCCGGTGCTCGGCATTTTCCTGTCCGTGTTCCTGCGCTACTTCGTCGTCACCTATGCGCGTTATTCCGTACGCAAGGTCGGCATGTACGTCGCTTATGATCTTCGGCGCGCGCTCTACGCGGGGCTGCAGCGACAAGGCATCGGCTTCTTCAATCGACACACCATCGGCGACATGATGACGCGCGCGGTGGCGGATATCAGCCTCATCCAGCGTTTCATCGCCATGGGCACGATCCTCTTCGTGATCCTGATCTACGCAACGGTCATCGGCTTTGGATTCATGCTCTGGTTCTCGCCGCAGCTGACGCTGTTGCTGATTCCACCGTTGCCATTTGTGTTCCTCTACGCACAGCGCTCGGCGCACGCCATGGGCGTGACCTCCGAAGCGGTGCAGGAACGGCTCTCTGATCTTGGCACCCATGTGCAGGAAAACCTGTCCGGCATCCGCACCATCCAGGCCATGGCTCAGGAAGACAACGAAATCGCACGTTTTTCCGCAACCAATCAGCATTACGCCGATGCGTTTTACGAGCAGGCCCGAGTCAACTCGCTGATGACCTCGTGGATGCCAACCATGGCCGCAGCCTGCACCCTCACGATCCTCGGTTATGGCGGCCACCTCGTACTCACCGGCGAAATGACCGTTGGCGCCTTTGTTGCTTTTTTCATGTACGTCAGCATGATCGTTCAGCCCTTTCGGGTGGCTGGTTTCATCGTCAATCTGTTCCAGCGTGCAGGCGTCGCCATCAATCGGCTGACCGAAGTGCTGGACATCGAGCCCGAGATCAATGATGCGGCGCAGGCATCACAAAGCGTTCCAATGCGTGGGGATATCCAGTTGCGCGATCTGCGCTTTCGCTATTCCGGCGATCGACCCTGGGTTCTCAACGGCATTGACCTGACTATCCGGGCAGGCGAGACCATCGCCATCATGGGCAAGGTCGGCAGTGGCAAGACGACGTTGTTGCGCACACTGACCCGGCTGCTCGATCCACCGGCCGGGTCGGTCGTGATTGATGACAAGGAGATCCACGCCTGGCCCCTCGCCAGTCTGCGGTCGCAAGTCGCGCTGGTACCACAGGATCCGTTTCTGTTCGGTGAAACACTCGGCGTCAATATCACCTATGACAACCCTTCACGAACCGTCGAAGAAATCTGGTCAGCAGCGCAGGCTGCAGCACTCAAGGACACCATCGAGAGCTTTCCGGATGGCCTGAATACGCTCGTCGGCGAACGCGGCGTGACCCTGTCGGGCGGACAGAAACAACGCGCGACACTGGCACGTGGACTCATTCGTCACAGTCCCGTGTTACTGCTCGATGATTGTTTCTCCAGCGTCGATACCGAAACCGAAGAACACATCCTGGGTGCATTGGGCCGACTGCGACAGGGACAAACCACACTGCTCGTTTCTCACCGGGTATCAACAGCGCGACATGCCGACCGAATCGTTGTGCTCGACAACGGTCGGATCATCGAAACAGGCAGTCATGCCGAATTGCTCAGCGCCGGTGGATGGTATGCCGAACTCGAACGCATCCAGCGCGAAGGCGCCGATGCAGAAGATTTCGCCGGGATGGCCTCCGCATGAATACGGCCCATCGTCCACCCGACAAAGAACCCAAACGCAACTACGCGATGTTTGATGCGGAACTCACGGGCGCTGCGCTGAACCTGCAACTCCTCGGTCGCCTGATGCAGTGGATGAAGCCCTATCGACTGACGTTTGCGGTGAGTGCGGTACTCATCCTGCTGATGTCCGCGATGCAGGTGTTGATGCCGATCATCATTTCATTGGTGGTGATTGATGGAATCCTTGCCGGCCGTGCCAGCGAGCGGCCCGATTTCGGAATGAATGATCTGACCGCCTGGATTGGTGATGTGACCGGGCTTCCCGCACTGGTCGCCGCCTGCATCCTCTATGCAGCGCTGCAAGCGGGTTGGGCGCTCACGGGTCACTGGCATCGCATGACGCTCATTACCTCCGTCATCAACGGGTTGCGTGACCTGCGCCGTGATCTCTTTCGACATCTGGAAACTAGGCCCTTCTCATTTTATGACCGGGTTGCTGTCGGCCGAGTCATGACCCGGGTGACCAACGATGTTGAAGCGCTGTACGAACTGTTGCGCGGGGTCGGCACGCTGGTTGGCGAATTCGTTCCGTTTTTTGTCGCCCTCACGGTGATGCTGGCCATGAGTGCCAAGCTGACGCTGATGCTCCTGGTGGTGCTACCGATCATGGGCTGCGTGACGTGGTTGTTCAGGCGCGCCACCAGTCAGCTGTTTCGCCTGGTGCGCATGACTCTGTCTGCGCTGAATCAGAACATGCACGAAAACCTCGCCGGGTTACAGGTCGTGCAGCTCTCCGTGCGCGAGTCATACAACCTCGAACGATACGATCGTATCAACCGTGAGAACCGCGATCACGAATTGCGCTCGGCCCGATTGGAAACGCTGTATGGCGCGTTCACCGACAGCATGGCGCACATCGCCATTGGTGTCGTCATCTGGTACGGCGGTGGTCAGGCCATTCAGGAACAGCTGACCCTCGGCGAGATGATTCTGTTCACGCAGTTTATCGGCATGCTGTTCAACCCGATCGTCGTGCTCGGGGAACAAACCAACATCCTGTTCCGCGCCATGGCCAGCGGCGAGCGCATCTTCCAGGCACTGGATTGGGACGAGAAGATTCATGAGCCGGAACATCCGGCTGTGCTCCCCGATCGACTGCGTGGCGCCATCGATTTTCGAAACGTGCACTTTCGTTACCTGGACACACCGGTACTGAAAGGAGTTTCCCTCAGCATCGTGCCAGGAGAAACACTCGCGATTGTCGGTCCTACCGGATCGGGCAAGAGCACGCTGATCCGGCTGCTCTCGCGCTTCTACGACTTCGATGACGGGCTCATTTTTCTCGACGGAATTGACCTGAACCGGATTCACACCCGTGATCTGCGCCGCCGGATTGGCGTGGTGCTGCAGGACTTTCATATCTTCTCCGGTAGCATTTACGACAACATCGCGTTGGGTGATCCATCGGTCACCCGTGAACGCGCTGAACAGGCAGCAAAAACCGTTAACGCCCACGGATTCATCAGCGCCCTGCCCCAGGGTTACGACACGGAGCTTTCGGAAAGAGGACAGAATCTGTCGCAGGGCCAGCGACAGCTGTTGGCCTTCGCGCGAGTATTGGCTGCGGATCCGGAAATTCTCATTCTCGATGAAGCCACTGCCAGTATCGATACACAGACTGAGTTACTTATTCAGGATGCACTGCGCAAACTGACACGCGGCCGCACGTCGATCCTGATCGCGCATCGCCTGCAGACCATTCAGGAAGCGAACCGGATTCTGGTGCTCGAAGATGGCTTGATTCGTGAAATTGGCACACACACCCAGTTGCTGGCAGCAGAAGGGTTGTATGCAACCCTGTATCGCCTGCAGTTTCAGGAGACCGCGCCTACGGGGACGCCATTGCGGTGATGGCACGCCAGGGTTTACCCACAAGATCCTGAAGGTTCGCCCCATGTGCCGCGTACAACTTCGTCGTTAAGTCCGGGTCCGGGAAGAGTTCATCAGTCGTTCCATCTTCATGTCTGACGGTGACGCGAAAACGCTCCGCTGCTATCTCCTCGATCGCCGACACGACGGGAAACAGCAAATTGACGACAACACAGACCGCGACCATCCACTTCTCCGTTTACAGCGAGCCGCCCAGGACAACTTCATTATGCGCAAGGCAGGCGAAGTGACAAGTCGCCCCGGACAACACAGCAACGAATTGACTAAACTACCCTCATGAAAGAACCAGACCAGTTCACGCCGACCCGCAGCGGTCAGAAGTTCCGCACACCGGAAGGCATTCCAGCCATCCGCGATGGCATCAAGCAAAATGCCAACAGTCTGATCCCCGGCACCCGCAAGCCAGAATGGCTGCGTGTGCGCATCGGTAGCGGAGAGCGTTACAAGGCTGTGCGGGAAACGGTGAAAAGCCACCGCCTGTCCACCGTGTGTGAAGAGTCACACTGCCCAAATATCGGCGAGTGCTGGAATAGCGGTACAGCGACGATCATGTTGATGGGCTCGGTCTGTACCCGGGCCTGCAAATTCTGCTCCGTCGACACCGGCAATCCCAATGGCTGGCTGGACCTTGACGAACCCGCCAATGCCGCGGAGTCGGTTCGATTGATGGGCCTTGGTTACGTGGTGCTCACCTCAGTGGATCGGGACGACCTGCCGGATGGCGGGGCTGCCCATTACGCGGCCTGCATTCGGGCCATCAAGGCGGTTAATCCGAAGACTGGCGTGGAGGCTCTGACACCCGACTTTCGTGGTGACGAAAAAGCTGTGGCCACAGTCGTCGACTCCGGTCTGGATGTGTTTGCCCAGAATGTGGAAACGGTCGAGCGCCTGACCCATGTTGTCAGGGACATTCGCGCGGGATATGCGCAAACCCTGGGTGTGCTGCAATTTGCCAAGGCCCATCGACCTGACATCCTCACCAAAACCAGCCTGATGCTGGGTCTGGGAGAAACGGACGACGAAATCCGCCGCGCCATGGCCGAGCTTCGGCAACGCAACGTGGACGTTTTGACGCTCGGTCAATACCTGCGACCGACCACGAATCACCTGCCCGTCGCGCGCTGGGTACATCCCGATGAGTTCGCCCAATATCGCCAGTGGGGGCTCGACGAAGGCTTTCTTGAAGTCGCCTCCGGACCATTGGTACGTTCGAGTTATCGCGCCGAGCGCATGCTGGAACGGAACAACCTCGGGCTGCGTAATGATGTCCGGATTCCAGTCAGACAACTCTGAGTTCCAGCCCACCGTGCACACCAGGGGCGTTCGGCGCTGGCTCGCGGTTCTGCTGATCGGTTGGGGCAGCCAGGCACAGGCGATTGAACACTATCTGGTTGGTGCAGCGTCAACATCCATCTCACCACCCACTGGCACTCTGCTCGCCGGTTACGACCGCAATCGTCGCTCAACCGGTGAACTGGACCCGCTCTACACGCGCGCCGTTGTCATCGATGATGGGGTCTCGAGCATCATTATTGTCACGCTCGACAACATCGGGCTGACCCGGCCGGATGTCGAACACATCCAGACACAGGCCAGCGCGCGGATACCCGGAGTGATCTCCGATCGGGTCATCGTCTCATCCACTCACACCCACGCAGGGCCTGACGTCGTTGGACTATGGGGTACTGATTCCTGGTCCAGTGGCCGAGATCAGGCATACGTCAACATGCTGATCGACACAACCGTCGACACCATCGTCGCGGCTCACGCTGCACGTCGGCCAGCCACCAGCCGGGTGGGCAGTCGAGAAGTCGTTTTTGACTGGGTGGAAAATCAGAGCGAGCCAGATCTGCTGGATCGAACACTTTCGGTTCTGCAATTTGTCGGGCTGGACGGCATCAGTATCGCGACGCTGACCAATCATGCCTGTCACCCGACCGTGCTCGGTCCCGATAACACGATGGTATCGGCCGACTATGTCAGCGGTTTCTACACCGCAATGTCAGCCAATCTGCCCGGCGAGCATCTATTTCTGCAAGGCGCGATCGGGGGATGGGTGCAACCGCTCCAGGGCGATCGCTCCCACGAACTGGCCCAGAAACTGGGTGCGGATCTGGCCATCGCAACCCAGCAGCTGCTGAAGGATGCCGAGCCGAATCCAACGATGCCCCTGACCTTTGCCAGCATTGCGCTGGCGCTGCCACTCGATAACTGGCCCATGCGAGTGCTGATGTGGTTTGGTTTAATCGAGCGGGACGTTGTGGACGGCGGTGTGGAAACGGCTGTGGCCCGATTCACCGTGGCCAACGCGGAGTTTGTGACTCACCCGGGAGAGACTTCACCTTACTTTTCGAAGGCATCCCGCGAGTTGATGACCCATCGCCATGGATTTGTCATGGGCCTGACCCAGGACGCACTGGGGTACATCCTCAAGCCCGACTACTTTGAGCATCCTGACAACTATGCGCACGCCGAGTACCTGACTTCGGTGTCGGTTGGCAAGGACGCAGGACCGCTGCTGATGGACGCGCTCGCGACGCTCAAGTTGCAATAACCAACCCTGAACGATTGCGCTCTGCCGCTATCCGAGTTTTACCATGTCATTGGCGAGCTTGAGATGGCTGCCGACAAACAGATCTGAAAGCACGCGCTGTTTGATGATGCCATCCACGCCGATCCGAAAGGTCGCTCGGCGCACGCCAAATCCCATTGGTCCGTCAACACCATAGGCTCGAATCGTTTTCTTGCCTTCGTCAAACAACAACGAAAACGGCACGTTGAACGTGTCGGCAAACCGTTTATGTGAGGCGACGGACTGCGGGCTGATGCCAATCACATTGGCCTGGGCTGCGCGCAGCTCGGCATAACGATCACGAAAGGCACACGCCTCGGCCGTGCACACCGGCGTAAAGTCCGATGGATAGAAGTAGAGCAGCAGTTCACCTTGCTGCAGCAGCTCGTCCAGGGAGACGGGTTCGCCGAGCTGATTAGGTAACGAGAATGCGGGAGCGCGATCACCTTCCTTGAGCACAGACTACTGCCTTCGCGGCAAGGCCGCGGTCATATTACGCAACTCTCTGACAAACGCTTCTGGTTCATCCAGAAAGACATGGTGCTGAGCGCCAGCAATGCATGCCGAAGGGAAAGGCTGGGGAATGAGTTCACGCATGTAGTTGAGCGTCGATTCCGGGAACAGCTCGCTTCGCCCGCCATAAATCAGACCGAACGGCAACGTGATGCGCTGATAATCACTGGCATCGCGTTCTGCGTCCTTCAACGTGTGCAGCAGATCTTCATCGAACTTCCACGCGTATCCGCCGTCCACCGGCATCAGCGAATGACGTGCGATGTATTCGAGGATATAGGCATTTTCACAGGTCTGCGCGGGATAGAGACGAAATCGTCCGAGCGCTTCCTGCTTGCTGGGGTACACCTTCGCGCGGCCACCCATCGGCGCACGCACCGGAATGGGCTCGTCAGGATGACGGATGCCGGAGTCCACCAGGATCAACGCGCCAAAACGGTCCGGAAACAGATTGACTGCCTTCACCGCCATGTTGCCACCAAAGCTGTGGCCAACCACGATCACGTCATTGCCGAAACCGGCGTCATCACACACTGCGCGGATTTCTTCGGCGTAGGTGACACCTTCATAGCTGTAGCGAAAATCCGAATCGCCCATGCCGGTGAGATCCATCGCCGCGACGCGGTATCGATCGGTCAGCTGCGGCGCGATGAAATCCCACCAGTGGGAGTGGGCGTTCATGCCGTGAATCAGCAGCAACCCAGGCTTTTCCGCGTCACCCCACGTTCGATAGACGACATCACAATCGTCCACTTCAACCGTGTGGCTCTGTGCTTCCTGATCCACCGCTTTCCAGAACCAGTCGGGAATCGCCATGCTCAACCCCTCAGAGGATGCTGTTGCCCACAGACTTCAAGTCAGAGGCTGCCAAAACGCTTGAGGTGATAGTCCACATTGCCAAACAACGTGTCGATGATGGTGACACGCTTGAAGTAGTGGCCAATGCTCAGCTCGTCGGTCATGCCCATGCCACCGTGCAGCTGCACTGCGTTCTGGCCCACAAACCGCCCGGAGTTGCCGACCTGCACCTTGAATGCGGAAATGGCCTTGCGCGCCGCATCACCATAGCCTTCGTCCATCTTCATCGCCGCCATGTACATGAGCGATTTCGACTGTTCATGTTCCATGAACATGTCGACCATGCGATGTTGCAGCACCTGGAACTTGCCGATGGGCTGACCAAACTGTTCACGCGTCTTGGTGTACTCGACGGTGTTCTTGTACAACACTTCCATGCAGCCCACCGCTTCGCTGCCGATGGCCAGAATGCCTTCGTCGATCACCTGCTCAAGCAGTGCATAACCCTGGCCTTCAGCGCCAAGCAGCGCATCTTTGCCAATCCGCACGTTGGTGAGCGTGATTTCCGACGCGCGGAACGCATCCACCGTCGGATAGTCGCGTCGCGAAACACCAGCGGCCTTGGCATCAACGATAAAGAGCGACACCCCGTCGCGATCTCGTTGGCCACCGGCCGTACGCGCCGAAACCACCAGAAAATCAGCTGCTGGGCCATTCAGCACCACGGCCTTGTAACCATTGAGCACATAACCATTCGCATCGGCTTTGGCCGTGGTGACGAGGTCTGCCAGATTGAAGCGGCCCTGGGGTTCGGCATAAGCGAGTGCCGCTTGCCGGCTGCCATCGATGATCCCGGGCAACCAGGCGTTCTGTTGTTCCGTCGTCCCACCCAGACGAATGGCGCCACCGGCGAGCACGACCGTGGCAACAAACGGCTCGACCACGAGACCACGACCGAACTGTTCCAGCAGCAACATCATGTCGACGGACTTGCCACCAAAACCGCCAACACTTTCCGGAAACGGCACTGACAGCCAGCCGAGTTCTGCAAAGGTCTTCCAGGTGGCAGCGCTGAACCCCGGCTCGGTGCGCACAATCTTCTGTCGCGCAGCAAAGGTGTAATCGTTCAGTACGAACTTCTCCACGCTGTCCTTGAGTAGCGCCTGCTCTTCGGAAAACGAAAAATCCATCAATCCCCCTATCAACTGCGAACAATCATGACTTATTGAACTGAATCGCCTGAACCCAAAACGATGCGCGCCAGTTCGTCCCTCAGGGCTTCGACACTACTGCCACCGGAGCCCGACGACTCTGCATGATGGGCGGCATACATCGTCCACGCCCGATCAAAGAGTGCCCGTCGAACCGCTGGCAAAGCCAGTTCGTCGCCAAATAAACCTTCGTTGCTGAACCGCTCCCCGTCCGGAAACGAAACGGCATGATAACCCATACTTCGAACGCGCAACTCTCCCAGCTTCTGCCCGGCTTCCGCGCCGCGTATGGCGAGCATCGTACGCAGCGTCCCCTGCTCGGCCGTCGCTTCAGACGTCAGGGCTCGAAACTCCATGGCCTCGATCCCAGACAAGACCACCCCAAGCTCGGCACAGGCTCGCTGCATCGCGGGATCCTCCTGCACTGCCGAGTCCGCCTCCAGACGCAGCAAATCACGCCGCAAAACACCGGAACGGACCAGGGACGCAACGGATACCGGGGGCGTTATACCCGACCCTTCGACCGCACCAAGACACCCTTCCAACGGAATCCGCACCTCATTCAACTCAACACGAGCCATGGCCAGGGACGAGCCCATCACCGGCAAAGCATGCAGGGTGACACCCGCTTCCCGCAGCGAAACGGCCATCCAGACTGGCTGTCCATCAAGTGCTACCCGGCAGAGCATCCAGTCCGCCACCAGCCCGCCCGTTACCCACGTTTTCTGGCCTGTCACCACATAGCCAGAACCTGTCCTAACCGCAGTCGTCGACTGCCCGGCCCCCCTGTCGGCCAACAGATCAGGCTCCGCAAATCCCAAACACCAACGGCTGCGCCAACTTCGGATGTCACTCAGCCACTGGGTTCGGGCAGCAGAAGGTGCACCGGAAAACAGCACGTTCGCCACAACTTCTGTCGCAACGGATACCGGCAACGGCGCGCCCATCGCGGCCAATTCACGCATAAAGAGAAACTGCCACAGCCGCGACCAGCCCGGGCCACCTTCTGCAACTGGCCAAGTCGGCACAGACCAGCCGGCCTGAACCAGAGCGTCAAACCACTGCCGTTCCGCCACCGTCATGCCTTCGGCCCGCAATTCGGCCAGCAAACCACCGGGCAGGGTTGTATCCCCACGCCAGTGGTCGGCCACAAATTGACGGACGGAATCGACAAAGACCTGATCGGCAGTGGAGAGGCTGAGGTTCATGGGTCAGGCAGGTTAAGGATGCTTGTGGTTGGCAGATGGGCGATGGTCGGGCACCATACCCCGCTGCAAAGCAATCAGACAAGATCCGGGGGATCAATCGAGCATGGCCTACAGCACACTCCTGTACGACTTGAAAGACGGCGTACTGACACTCACGTTGCATCGCCCCGAAGCGCTCAACGCCTTCACACGCGACATGATGATGGAGATGATCGACGCACTGGACCGCGCCGATGCCGACGACAACGTACGGGCCATCATCGTCACCGGCTCCGGGCGTGCGTTCTGCGCCGGCGCAGATCTCTCCAGCGGCGGCAGCACCTTCAACGCCGACGCACGCCCCGACCGCCCTGTCGGCCTGCAGCGTGATGGCGGTGGCATCCTCACCCTGCGCATCTTCGAATGCAAAAAACCCATGATCGCCGCCGTCAATGGCGCAGCCGTGGGTGTTGGCGTGACCATGCAACTGCCGATGGACATCCGCATTGCATCCGACAACGCCAAGTTCGGGTTCGTGTTCGCCCGCCGCGGCATCGTGCCAGAAGCCTGCTCCAGCTACTTCCTGCCACGCGTCGTCGGCATCAGCCAGGCGCTGGAATGGTGTTACTCCGGCCGTGTATTCAACGCCGAAGAAGCCCTGCGTGGCGGCCTGATCCGCAGCATCCATGCCAAGGAAGATCTGCTGGGCGTAGCCAATACCATCGCTCGCGAAATCGCCGACAACACCTCCGCCGTCTCGGTAACGATGATCCGGCACATGATGTGGCGCATGCTCGGTGCCGACCACCCGATGGAAGCGCACAAGGTGGATTCACGCGGCATCTATCATCTCGGCCGTTCTCCGGATTCAAAAGAAGGTGTGGAGTCTTTCCTCGAAAAGCGCCCCGCCAAGTTCCCGGGCAAGGTGTCGACGGACATGCCGTCGTTTTTCCCATGGTGGGATGAACGCCGCTTCTTCTGAGCCGATCCCCCAGTAAAAACAAAGACAAAACAGAGCAACAAGGAAACTCACATGGCCAAGCCAGACATCGCACAGAAAGCGCCTTACCCTGTCGAGGTCACTGCCGGTAAAAAATACTGGTGGTGCGCTTGCGGCAAAAGCGCAAAGCAACCGTTCTGCGATGGTTCCCACCAGGGCACCGAGTTCACGCCGGTAACCTTCGAAGCGGCAGCCACCAAGACGGTTTACTTCTGCGGCTGCAAAGCCACTGCTAAGGCCCCGCTCTGCGACGGCTCCCACAACGCGCTGTAGACCCCTACCGCGCCCCGTAACCACTCTTCATCAATCTGCTGAAAGAGGCTCGACCGGATTACGATCATGTTGTCTCGATGGTTTGACCGGTCGAAAGCACTCGACAATAAAGACGCCCAGGTCCGCCTGAAGTTTCTCGGCGAATTGACGCCTGACAAGGCCGCTCCACTGCAGACACGTCTGGCTGCACTGCTGCAAAGCGAACCTGCGGCCGACGTCCGTAAGGCACTGTTGCCACATATACAGAGCATCGACCTGCTGCTACCCTTGCTGGCCGCCGGCGATCCGGTGGCCCGTGAAACCACGGACTACATCGTCAACCATCGACAGCCAACCCTGGCGCTGTGTCAGAAACACCCGGAAGTGGCGCGCGCCCGACTGTTGATCACCGATTCCGCCGAAGAACGAACCGCATTGCTCAGCCTGTTCGACTCACCCGAGCAGCTGGTGGACCTCATCATGAAAGCCCGGGGCGACCTGCGCGAACAACTGCTGCAGCATCCGCGTCTGAACACTGAAGAGTCCTACAGCCAGATCGAACGATTGTCCCGCGGCCACGACAAGACACTGAACCGGCACGCACGCGAGCGCATGGACGCCATTCGCGCGTTCGATGCAACGCTCACCCAGACGCAGGAGCGCAGCCGCACCATCGCCGACGCCGTGCGCAGCCTGGTGCGTTATGACGCGCCGTCACCTGCGGCGCGCGAAACCCGAAGGCGCCAACTGGTGCTGCTGCAACAGGAACTGCTCGGGTTGATGGAGCGCGAAACAGACACCGTGGCACAAGCCGCCACGCTCGGCGCCATTCGCCAATCCACCATTACTGCGGACAGCTTCACGGGCCTGGATCTGGCCCCACCTACGGCCAGCCCCTTCACTGAACTGCTGGCGGCCTTGCCTGCACCTGAAACCCTGCTCTCGGACACGACAGATACCACGGCCGCAGAACAGGCGCTCCAAACGCTGCAAACCGGCTGGCAGGAATTCGCAGGTCTCGCAACGCCGAATGAGGATGAACAAAAGGCCAAGGCCGGTCACGAAAGTCGTTATGCCCAGTTGATGGCAGCCGTAGCACGGATGAACGCCGTCAGCTGGCCCGATCTGCCTGACTTGCCGACAGAGATTCCAGCCTCCGGCACCCAGGATTTCTGGCGACAACTCGATGGCCTCGATCGAACACTCGCTCGTCATGCGCGTGAGGAACGGAACCTCGCCTGGCCGGACGTCTTGCCACAACCACCCGCACTGACCGAAGCACGCCTGAAACGTGAACAAGTTGAAGCCGCGCGTCAGGTGCTGCGTGATCAGGAGACCACGCTCCTGCAGGAAGTGAGGCACACCATCAAGGAACTCGGGAAGCTGATCGACGAAGGTCAATCGCGGCAGGCCAATGGCTTGCTGGCGGAAACCCGTCGACGCACTACACTGATCGCATTCCCTCGCTCCGAAGACGAGCGCGCACAGATCGATGCACTGCAGCATCGTGTGCGTGAACTGAAGGACTGGCAGACGTTTGCCACATCACCCAAGCGGGAATCTCTGCTCGAACAGATGCGCGCTTTGCTGACCACCAACGATGAGCCTGAAGAACTCGCCGTCCGAATCAAACGGGTACGCGCGGACTGGAATGCGCTCGGCCCGCCAGCCAACCGGCACGAACACGATCTGCGATCAGAATTCGAGACCGTCGCGGATCAGGCGTTCGAACCCTGCCGCAAGTATTTCGCCGAGCAGGATCGTCTGCGACAAGAAAACCTTGCACGACGACACGAACTGATTGGCATGCTCGGCCAGTACCTCGCCAACACAGATTGGCAACAGGCCGATTTCAAGGCGGCCGAATCCATACTGCACAAGGCCAGGGAAGAATGGCACGCGAGCTTCCCAGTTCCGCGTGGTGATCACAAACCACTGATCAATGAATTTGAAGGCTTGCAGCAGAAGCTGCACGACACCATTCATCAGCACTACGCAAACAACAGCGATCGCAAACAAGCCCTCATCGACCACCTGAAATCGTTGCGCGAAAGCGCTGCCATCGATGCACAAGTGGACGCCGTCAAAGGCATGCAGCAGGACTGGAAGAACATCGGTACCGGCCTGCGCCATCTCGAACAGAAACTGTGGCGTGATTTCAGGGAAGTGTGTGACGCCGTGTTTGCGGATCGCGCCGCCGCCGTTGATGCCTTTCGAGCCTCACAGAACACCTTGCTGACCCAGGCGAGCGCCGAGAACGAAGCGCTTGCAGCACAGATCGCAGCATTCACCAGCGACAACGCAAGCCCGGCAGTGCTGCGCGATGCGAGCAATCGTTTTGCAGCGCTGGGCGATCTTGGCCGTGATGGCCGCACCGCCACGGATGAACATCGTCGGCTGCTGCGTCAGGGTGAAGAAATGATCGCCCGCATCGCGAAGCAGCGAAAAGATCAGCGGTTGATCAACATTCAGCAGTTGGACGAGTTGTTGGACGGGGACTCTTCAATCGACTCCGCGCAATCGGACCCGATATTTGCGGGACGAAAGCCATTCTCTGGCTTTGTTGAAGCTGAGTTGGTGGATATCACGGTATTGGCGGAAATCTGTGCGGAGGCTGAAACGCCTGCCGAAGACCGTGCACGGCGCATGGCTCTGCAGATTGAGTTGATGAATAAACGCACTGCGCTGCCGGCGCCTGAGGTGTTGCTGAAGCGTTGGTGCGGGATTGGTGGGAAGCCGGATACGGAGCAGGTGAAGGCGCTACGGAGCAGGTGTTTTGCTGCTTTGGGGCGATTGCTGAGTTGAGCGATGCAATATTCATCAATCAGAGCCTTGACTGCTGCTTATATCGAAGGGAGGAACAGGCGCCTGACACGTACACATTGCTTCACCCGATCCCCGGGATCTTGATCTCGTTCGCTTCGAATAGAGCGACGGCCCAATAGCGCCATTCTCACAAGCCGCTCAACGCGGATCTTTACCTGAGTACCCGATACCTTCCGCGGGTATGTCCAACACGGAATGTAATCGCTGCTGCGCGCGACCTCTCCTTGTTTGTCAGGCCCGTCATCGCCAACTACCCGGATGTTGATTGCAGTGCAAGATGCCGAGGATTTGGATGTGCGTCGGCTCGATGCTTTAGTAGATGGCATACGGAAAGCGACGCAACAAGGCGCGACGAACCTCCGCATCAACAAGTGGATAACTCTCACGGTTACCTTCAATGCGATCCACACAGAGAAGAAACTCATCAATGAATTCGCTCCCCAACGTCTCGCGCCGATCCTCGTACCAAGATGCCGCAGCCTCAAGGTTTTGCCTCGCACGAGGACGCAGGAACGCATCGAAGGTCAAAGGTTGCGCCGAATCGTCTCCGCGACATCACGCACGCGCTCGCCCCTGACCGAATCGCCGCGATAGGCAGCTAGGCGCTCGCGAATCACCGCGATGTGCTCGGGATCGACTGTGACATCGCGTGTGTCCGCTGCGATGCTGTCCCAGAGGTCCTGGACCATTTTGAGTCGATCCTCGACCGGCAGGTTGTTCAGATTCGGCATGACATCATCGAATGAAAGCAAGTTGATCGGAATCTACGCTGGCACCTACATGGAATCAATCGACAATCTCGCACGCGCGCCCAACGCTTCAGGTCACTGGACGCGAACACTCGGCGCGACTTTTGCGGCAGCAAAAGGCGTGACGAGTGGAGCGGTCCAGTGCACCTGATTGTTAGGCGATATCCAGATGACACTTGATCTCCAGATTATTCATCGTCTTTCCTATTGAATGCTCAAGGTAGCGCATTGATTCTTGATGATACTGTTCATCGTATGAGGAAATCGCTTCCGAGGCCAAGATGACACGGTAGTCTCTTTGGTAAGCGTCAACCGCAGTTGCTCGGATGCATGCGTGCGTATTCACTCCGCCTAGAACGATTTTGTCGCAACTGAGCTCAGCCAAGAGTTTCGCTAGCCCAGTTCCAAAGAACCCGCTGTACCTCTTTTTTACGATCTCACGATCGTTGGG
>JANNBJ010000171.1:0-48878 GCA_031385325.1 Gammaproteobacteria bacterium
GGGCAGACTGTGTGAACCGTCGCGTAGAGAGGTCGCCATAGCAGACATTGCAAGTACGTCACGAACAGCTCGCGCTGCATCGATTGCAGCGCCGAATGTAGCGTCGTTGTCGTTCAAGCTCGCCGCGGTTGCAGCGTAGAGTGAATTTATGACACCGCCTGGGCGGCTTCAGTCGATCGTGAAGACAAGAGAGACATTGATCACTGCGTTCTGGAAACAGGCCGAGTTGTTTTGATGTCTCGTGGATATGTCAAGCTCAATAGCAAGACCAGTCGGTCGGTCGACCATGACCGACACCGCTTCCGGTTCCCCCTTTCTTCCGCTGTCAGATGCGACGACTCCCCAATCCAGCGTCAGCGATTGTGCAGATCCCCTTGAACTCTCCGCCCGGCGTGTTCAAGCCAATCCTCCAACTTCGGCACCCGCTTAACGCATTGGAAAATGATTTGTTTCTTCCGATCCCATACGCAGCACGTTGTGTGCGACGACAGACGGAATTCATCCGGGCACCGGTGCAATCGTGTTCCGTCCACTTTGCCTATGTGCCATGAACACGGACCACAGCCAGTGACATCCTGCGCATTCCACCGACCTCACGGGTCCGTCAAAGCGATCGTGCGGACCGACCGCTGAATTTACCCATGAAAACGGGAAATCCCATCATGATTGTTCTGATCACTGCGATCGTGACGATAATCGCCACGGTGATTGTTCTGAACTTCGCGACCGCCGAGAAGAAGATCGAGCAAACGATCGAACGGCGCTACGGAGTCAGCGACCCCGAGTTTTCCCGCACTATGGGGGTGTTGCTCGGGCCAGCGATCATCGGCGGCAACCGCGTCGAGGTGTTGATCAACGGTGACAGGATTTTCCCTGCGATGCTCGAGGCCATCCGCGGCGCCTCTACCAGCATTACCTTCGAGAGCTTCATATACTGGTCTGGCACAACCGGAGAAGAATTCGCCGAGGCGCTCGCCGAACGCGCGCGTACCGGTGTCAAGGTCCACGTGCTGCTGGATTGGATTGGTAGCAACAAGCTCGAAGAAGAACTTCTCGACACCATGAAGGCGGGGGGCGTTGAAATACGGCGTTTCCACCGACCTCATTGGTATAACCTGGCTCGCCTCAATAAACGCACCCATCGCAAGATACTGGTCACCGACGGCATCCTCGGATTCACCGGCGGCGTCGGGATTTCCGATCAATGGAAGGGTGATGCGCAAGACCCCGAGCATTGGCGCGATACCCACTTCAAGGTTGAAGGGCCGGTCGTCGCGCAGATGCAGTCAGTTTTTCTCGATAACTGGACCAAGACCACCGGCGTGGTCTTGCACGGGGCCGACTATTTCCCCGAACTGGCGTCGGTCGGCACGATTCCGGCACAGATGTTCAGCAGCTCGCCAAGCAGCGGAAGCGAGAGCATGCATCTGATGTACCTGCTCGCAATCACTGCGGCCGAAGAATCGATTCTTCTCTCCAGCGCATACTTCGTTCCTGACGGGCTGATCGTCGAGACGCTCGTCGCGGCGTTGAAGCGGGGTGTTCGTGTGCAGATCATCACGCCCGGCAGGAACATCGACAGCGACACGGTGCGCAGTGCGTCACGCGCGCTCTGGGGTGATCTGCTCGCAGCCGGTGCAGAGATCTACGAGTACCAGCCGACCATGTACCACTGCAAAGTGATGATCGTCGATGAGCTGATGGTCTCGGTAGGTTCGACGAATTTCGACAACCGATCATTCCGTCTCAATGATGAGGCGAACCTGAATCTCTACGATACGGCGTTTGCCCGTCAGCAGAGCGCGATCTTCCGTGACGATTTGACTCATTCGCACCAAATCACGTTCAAGCAGTGGCAGCAGCGGCCGTGGATAGAGAAATTCCGGGAGCACTCCGCAGCGCTGCTGCGCAGCCAGCTATAAGCAGCGCCCGGCCCCGCATTGGCAGCATTGACGCCGTCTGGTGCGAACGCTGTGCGGCCTGCCAGCCACGGAGTAGTTGATCCGCATCACCTCCCGCTGGGGCTGCTGCGCGCAACCTGGGCAATGCCTAGCGAAACAAACAGTCCGCGCAAGGGGCGTATGTGCTGAGGCCGCTAGGCGATTTGAATACTCGCTAGTCGAGAGAACTCACGCCCGCTTGCGAGCGGTTCGTTTCGCGGCTGCCTTCTTCTTTGGCGCCGCAGCGCCAGCCGGTGCTTTTCCATCGGCCGAAATCTTTGCAGCCGCTGACGGCTTTCGCTTGGCCAGGCTCTTGGCAAGGAGTTCGGTTAGATCCACAACATTGGAGGCGACGTTTGCCGAACTGTAATCCTCGATCGGCGTGACGTTTTCAGTGTCGCCGATCTTGACCTTCTGGTTCACCAGCTTCTGGATCGCAGCGGTGAAGGTGTCGGTATAGTCCCCGGCATCCCATCTGCTCGTCATGTCGTCGATAAGCTGCGCCGCCATTTTCAACTCGCTCGCTTTCAGGTTTACCCCGGTGCGTCCCGCGGCGGGCAGGTTTAGTTCATCCGCAGGCCGGATTTCGCTCGCCCAGCGGATCGTGTTCAGCATCAACGCCGGCCCCGATGGGATGAGCACTGCCAGGTGTTCCTTGGTGTGTATGACCACCCTCGCGATGCCAACGACGCCCGCCTGCAACATGGACTCACGCAGCAGCGCGTAGACCTTTTCGCCTTTGCCGATGGGTTCAAGGTAGTAGGGCCGTTCGAGCAGGGAAAACGAAATCTCGGCGGATTGGACGAAGGCTTCGATCTCGATTGTTTGGGTGGACCTGGGAAATGCCGCCTTGATCTGTTCATCGCTGAGTACGACATAATCGCCGTCGTCCTGTTTGACACCCTTGACGACATATTCCTTCTCGATCTCCTTGCCGGTGCGCTTGTTGATGCGTTTGTAGCCCACCGGATCCATGGAACGTTTGTCCAGCCAGTCAAAATTGATGCCGGCCTCCTGTGACGCCGGATAGAGTGCGACCGGAACATGCACGAGGCCGAAGCTGATTGCTCCCTTCCAGATAGTGCGTGGCATAAAGGCTCCTGGTGAATCGGCGCAGAGGATGCGCCGACAGAATTGTTGATCAAACCTTCTGGCGGATTCGTCGACCCGGCCTCGCCGGCAGCGGCGTTTCGGATTGGTAATCCAGCATTTCCATAGCAGTGGTCAGTTGCCGTGCCGCGCGGGCGTAGCCTTTCCACGGCTCGTTGCCCTGGCCCAGGCGCGCGTGCACCGTGCGCACGGTCCACTGATCGCCCGCCGTGAGAGATCCAAGTTCGCTCCATTCGACGGGAACCGAGATACCCAGGCCGGGGCGGGCACGTGCCGACCACGCGCACACGGTCGTCGCGCCTCGACGGTTGCGCAGGTAGTCGATGAAGATCCTGCCAACGCGATTCTTCGGGCCACTTTTCGCCACGAATCGTTCCGGAATGGTGCTAGCCATGTGCCGCACGATCGATTGCGAGAAGCCCTGCACGGTTTCCCAGTCGTGCACCTTGCGTACCGGCACCACGACGTGCAGTCCCTTACCGCCACTGGTCTTCAGGAACGCCGTTAACCCAAGCTGCTTGAGAAAGGCGTGTACCAGCTCGGCCGCTTCCTGCATGGTTGTCCACGGCACGCCCCCTCCGGGGTCGAGGTCGAACATCATGCGGTCGGGGTGCGCGAACGAATTCGAGCTGGCATTGAGCGTGTGGAATTCGACGACATTCCACTGCGCTGCGGACAGCAATCCCTTCCGGTCGCCCACTTCGACCATCGGTGGATGGCCGGGATCCAGAGATCGATCGAGTTGGTGAATGCCTGGCAGATTCCCGGTTGCTGCGTGCTTCTGGAAAAACAACTCGCCGTGCACGCCATCGGGTGCGCGCACGAGCGATACGGGCCGACCCTTGAGGTGCGCCATCATCAGACTGCCGACCAGGTTGTAGTAACGGACCAGCTCAATCTTGGTAATCCCGGTGCTCGGATCGATTACCCGTTCCGGATGGGTGACTTGAAGGTCAGTGGACAGCGCATGCGTTTTTTTTCGCCGCCGCTGCCCCGCGTTGAGGTCTTCTTCGTGTGTTGCGCATGTTCCCGAACGATAGTCCGGGTCGCTTTGTCAGTTCGCAAGCCGTGGAAAACCGCATGACGGAGGAGGCCATTGCGGGACCATTCACCGAACGAGACCTCCGCCACCAATTCAGGTTTCACCCAGCGAGGATGGCCTTCGATCACAGTCGAGTTCGAGAACGGACTAGAGTTTGCAGAAAGCGCTTCGACCAGGCCCTCGAGATTCAGGAGAGTTCGGTTGCTGAAGCCGGTTCCAACCTTACCCGCGTAGAGCAGAGCGCCTTTGTCGTCGTGCACGCCCAGCAACAACGCGCCGATGCCGACACGCCCGCCTCGCGGGGCGGTGTATCCGCCGATCACAAATTCCTGGCGCTGGCCGCACTTGATTTTTATCCAGGCAGGGGAACGGTGCGACACGTACTTCGAGTCGCGTCGTTTTGCAACAATGCCCTCCAAGCTAAGTTTGCAGGCTGAGGTAATCACGCTTTGCAGTGGTGCATCGAACACTTTGCTCAAGCGCACGGTATCCGAGGTTATGGACTGGAGCGCACGTTCCAGAACGGCACGCCGCGAAGCGAGGGTTACACCACGCAAGTCGTGACCGGCAAAAAAAGGCAGGTCGAACAAATACAGGACGATGTTCCGGGTCGCCGCTGACTCAAACGATTGTTGCAATGCGCCGAAATCCGGCACGCCATCCTCGTTGGGGACGACGATCTCGCCGTCATACCAGCCGCTTGGCAGTCTCATTTTGGCGATTTCGCTGTGCAAATGCTGGAGCCTGGAGGTCCAGTCTTTGCCGTTGCGCGTGAACAGCTTGATATCCGCTCCGTCGATCCGGCTCAGCAGACGATACCCGTCGAACTTGATCTCGTAGAGCCAGTCCTGCGGCGCCGCCGGGAGGAGCTGGACCAGTGTTGCAAGTTGGGGGGAAAGCTTCGCGGGGAGTGCGAACTTGATCGCTCCTGGTGGCAGTTCGATTGCCGTGTGCAAAGGTTTCGCTATCTCCTTGACCCTGGGAGAAGGACTGCCGGCCCCGGTCGAGTGCCGCGACGATCCGTCCGGCGGCGTAGACGGTACGATGACGCTGTCGGGAAATTCGTCTACCACACTGAAGTCAACGGAACGCCGAACGAACTCGTCCTTCTCCTTGATGAGTAACCACGGTTCCTGTTTTTCGCCCTTGGCCTTCATGCGCACCAGAACCCACTTGCCGTGCAGCTTCTGACCATGCAGTTCGAATTTCAGGAGACCGGCGCGATAGGACTCGCGGGGATTCCCGAGCGGAACCCAGGTCCCCCAGTCCCAGATCAGCACTCGTCCGGCGCCGTATTGCTTAGGCGGAATCGTGCCTTCGAAGCCCGCATAAGCAACCGGATGGTCTTCGACGTGGACCGCCATGCGTTTGTCCCTGGAATCGAAACTGGGTCCTTTTGGCACCGCCCAGCTCTTCATGGTTCCGTCCAGTTCCAGGCGAAAGTCGTAATGCAGCTTACGGGCCCAATGCTTCTGGATGACGAACGACAGAGTGCCGGTTTCGGCGCCAGCCATTGCGGCGGGTTCCGGAGTCACCGAGAAATTGCGCTTGGTTTGGTATTGCCTCAGTGCGCGATCAGCAGCACTCACTGTTGTTGCTCCCTCGTTACCCTGCCTTGCAGCCCGAGATTGACAGTAAGGCCGCTCTCGCCTCTCGCCTCTCGTCTCTCGCATGAGTCGAGATGCCATGTTGAATGTACGAGAGGAACAGTAGCGGCCAAAGGGTCGAGCATCGGTGCGCTGCCGCGCCTAATACAGCACGGGAACCTTACTCTGAGCGGCAGCGGCACTGCCCTGATGCGAGGAGCGAGGCCAAAGTCGACGTCAAGGATAAGCAGTCATACCACCCTCGCGACGAACCTTCATGAATTCTCCGCCTTAGCGGTTTGCAGGCCGCATCAACCTGCTCATCGCTCTTCAACATCGTCCGCCACTGAGGATGATCGTCAGTGTCGCCTCCATTCGCGCGACGGAAGGCAAAGCACTCCTTGAATAAAAATCATCCGACACCGCGCTGGATTCACCAATGGAAATCTCAGACACATCAGTATTTGCACTGCTTAAACGGTTGTTTTGATAAATATGGTCGGCTCCTATTCCGTATGGATTGCAGTGAGTAAAAGAGGTGACATCATTCCTTCCAGGCATCGTCCACCAAGGCTGCTTCTATTTTTCGGGTTGTTGGTTGTCTGTGTTCGATATCGTACAGAACGGGCTTCACTCCGCCACATATCGTGTGATAGCTGAAGATCATTCCAATCACTGCGGAGCAGATAAAATGTTAGAAACTGTTGCGATAATCCTTCTCGTCCTTTGGGCACTTGGGATGGTGTCGTCCTACACCATAGGTGGGCTGATCCACATTCTGTTGGTCGTTGCACTTATTGTTCTGCTGTTTCGGTTTATCCGAGGCAGGGCGATCTGATCAACAGGAGCGTCTGGAAATGGAGATCCAGAATCTATTGGAATTCGCCACAACTGTTGCTGGGTTCGTCGCACTGATGGGAGTCCGCGGACTACGGCGACGTGATGATCGCGTTCACTCTGGCGGACGCCTCGAGCGATCGGCGCGTCTTGGTGTGCTGGTCAAGTTTGACCTGCCCAGAGTCACGTTGCCTGAGTTCAAAGAACTTTCGTCAGTTGCGCGTCCATCAGCTTCAAAGACCCAGACAATGTACGAGAGCGTACCGACCGAAGTGGATGAGGTGCCTTACCTTTAAAACACAGGTCGACCCGAATGAAAGTGCAAAAAATATCCGGTGTCGTCCCCAATCAATCAAGGAGAAGACTATGACCAATTTCGAATCGTTGTCACCTGCAGAAGGCACAACGCTTAATACCCTCAAGGGTGGGATAGAGCGAACCGCAGTCGGCGCCCATGGCGTTATCAGGAACGCGACAGATGCGGTGCATCCAGCCCTGGACCATGTGGCTGCCAGCTCGCACAGCGCTGTCGACAAGGCGTCTGGCATCGCATCGCACGCGGCAGAAGCTGTGGGCGTAAAAGGCGCGGAGCTGAGAAATGCTCAGGCCAGACTGACTGAGACAGCCAGCAAATACGTTCGTCAACACCCGCTTGTGGTGCTGGGGGTGGCTGCCGCAGTCGGTTTTACTGCCAGTCGATATATCTCCAGATCCTGACAGTCGCGGAGCGCCGATGGTGAGACCATCGCCTTTGCCACACCACGAGATGCCAATCGAGCCGGTGATGCCTGAAGAAGAACCTGCTGAGGCGACCAACAGTCCCTCAGCAGGGATCGTTGCTGACGCGGCCGCGCTGACTGGTGCCGTGCGGCTGGCGGTGGGGGAACTGCTGAACCTGTTCACACTGGAAACCCGGCTTGCGATTCGCAGCCTGCTGACGATGCTGCTGGCATTTCTGGGGATGATCGTGTTGTTGGCGACAGCGTGGGTTGGCAGCATGGTCGCACTTACGCTGTTGTTTGTTCGGCTCGGATTTATTCCGGTATTCGCCGTGCTGGTGGTGGTTGCTCTCAATCTCGTGATGCTTCCGTTTCTACGGCGACTCATCCAGAGTCGTCTTGCCACGCTTGGCTATCCTGTGACGCGCGCGACACTGACGAATGCGCTGGTTCACTTGCGTGGCGGTGTTTTGTCATGACAACTCATCGGGGGTACGTGGGCAGCAAGGGTTTGGAAAACGCGATGACAGAATCATCGCATCACCTGCTTCAATACTGCCAACGAATGGGATCTGTCGCAGTCGATCTGAGAGCGGATAGTCGTCGTGTTGTGACGAGTTTTCCTGCCCTGGCTTTAGCCATGTGGTTTGGCGTGCTGGTTGAACGCGGTCTACGCAGTGGCGAAGCCTCGGCACAATTCCCGCGCAGATTTGTTCGATCGTTGTTGAATGCACTTCCCGTCATCACTGTCTGGCAAACAGTTCGAAAGGCGACCTGGCGCGAAGTGAAAACAAACAAGGTCACCTGATCCGTCTGCTTGCGTACAGATGAATGGATGCCAAGAGTGCATGGTTCAACTTGGTATGGCGCACCGACTGAATTCGAATTTCCAACTACCGCGCCGGCCGCTAGGTTAAAAAATGAAGATTCCCAATATTCTTGCTTCGATATGTCTCGTATTTCTAGGCCTTTCCACGACGATCGCGGTGCAGGCGGCACCACGTGTTGAGCTGGATCGACAAGTGACCAGTACGGTAACGGCCTTTAATGCCATGCATGCATCCAACAGCAAACTCGCTGCGCAAGCTGCGGGAGTTCTGGTTTTTCCAGAAGTCACCAAAGCAGGCGCTGGAGTGGCCGGCGAATATGGTGAAGGTGTGCTGCAGGTTAACGGCAAGACCGTCGACTACTACTCCATTGCGTCTGGCTCCATTGGCCTGACACTCGGTGTTGCCAAACACAGCGAAGTCATCATGTTCATGACCAGGGAGTCGCTCGACCGATTTGTTGCGAGTGAGGGTTGGTCAATTGACGCAGATGCCGAGGTCATGGTCGTTGAGAGCGGCGGGCACGAAGAATACGACAGCATGGTCGACAAGAAGCCGGTGCTTGCCTTTCTCTTTGCCGAGAAAGGACTGATGGGGGACTTGTCCCTCGTCGGAACGAAAATCTCGAAGATCAAGTAGATCGACGTCACTCCAGATCAATTCGCAGGAGCGAATTGATCTGGTCGAAGAATGCACGCCCTCCGGGCCAATGCGGTGTACAAAACGCACCCGGTTGCAAGCATAGAAATGGCAGCAGATCCCTCGGCGCTCAACTGTAGTTCGTCGTTGGCTGCGTTGATGCTTTTACTGGCTTCCTGCGCAGAGCTTCCTGAGATGAACACAGCGTCAATCCAGAGTATTTCCAAGGCAGTACCGGTCGAGGGAGTGCATGGACCGATCACTGCGGCCAAGAGTGCCGCGACGCTCGACAAGTTGCAGGGAACTGGCCAGTCAACCGGGTTTTTTGATCGTCACCTGGCGCGCGAGGAAGCTATCGTTGGCAGTCCACTGACCATCGGTAATAGCGTCCGGTTGTTGAAGGATGGGCCAGCAACCTTTACCGCGATGTTGGCCGCAATTCAGGCCGCTACGGATCACATCAATCTGGAAACCTACATTCTGGAAGACGATGCAGTGGGTCAGCGCTTTGCCCAAGCGTTGATCGCCAAGCAGGAGCAGGGCGTTCAGGTCAGTCTCATCTACGACAGCGTTGGCGCGCTTTACACGCCCAGCGAATTTTTCCAGCGGTTGAAGGAAAGCGGCATTCGCGTTCTGGAGTTCAATCCGGTAAACCCTCTGCTAGCCAGAGTCGGATGGAACCTGAATCAGCGTGATCATCGAAAGTTGTTGATAGTTGATGGACGGATTGCGTTCCTCGGTGGCATCAACATCAGCAGTGTGCACTCCGGAGGTTCAGCCAGGCACACGGGGCGTTCGTCGTCGCCGGTGCGGACGGCCTGGCGCGATACGGATCTTGAGTTGCGGGGCCCGGTTGTTGATGTGCTGCAGAGAGGGTTTCTTGCGACGTGGAGTGCACAACGAGGCGAGAGTCTACCGCAGCGGAATTATTTTCCCGGTAGTGAACATGCTGGTGGGCTAGTAGTGCGCGCGATCAGCAGCTCTCCGCAGGAGTCCAGTAGTTTGATGTATGCGACGCTGCTGTCAGCGATCAGCAGTGCCGGAACGTCGGTGCACCTGACGAGCGCCTATTTTGTTCCTGACCCACAGTTACTCGAGGCACTGAAGGTGGCCGTCAGCAGGAATGTGGCTGTTCGACTGATCGTGCCTGGAAAAAGCGATTCCTGGCTGGTATTTCATGCCGGGCGGAGCTTCTATGAACAATTGCTGTTGGCCGGTGTGGAGATCTACGAGCGACAGGATGTGATCCTGCATGCAAAGACGGCTCTGGTCGATGGCGTGTGGGCTGCGATCGGCTCAACCAATCTTGACTGGCGCAGCTTTCTGCATAATCACGAACTGGACGCGGTAGTGCTGGGCACGGATTTCGGTAGCCAGGTTCAGACCATGTTTGAAAACGACCTTGCACGGTCCGATCGCATAGCTCTGGAGGAGTGGCAACATCGTTCCTGGCGACTGCGTGCACAGGAGTGGATGGCTCGCCAGTGGGAATACTGGTTGTAGGACTGGCAGCATTTAGAGCGAGTGGCTTCTGCAATGAGCAAGAGGGCTTCTGCGATGCTAAACCAGGGTCCGCAAAAATCATGGGTTACTTCTCAGTCGTCGAATCCAGCAATTCCTGACGAGTGACCACATAGATGTGCCACACGGCCATGAACATGGCGGCAATGACCGGCCCGATGACAAAGCCATTGATACCCATAGCCGCGATACCACCGAGCGTCGAGATCATGACCACGTAATCAGGCATTCGTGTGTCCTTGCCGATCAGGATTGGTCGCAGGAGATTGTCGACCAGCCCGATGACCAAAACTCCCCAAGCCAACAGCGCGAGTCCCTTGTAGATCTCCCCGGTCATGAAGAAGAATACTGCAACCGGGAACCACACCAGCGCAGCGCCGACGGCTGGCAACAATGACAAAAAGGCCATGAGTACGGCCCAAAGCAGCGCGGCACTCACCCCCAGCGCCCAGAAGGCGATACCGCCCAACGCGCCCTGGATGGTGGCCACCAGCAGATTGCCTTTGACTATCGCCCGGATCACGGTTGCAAACTTGTGAATCAACGCTCGCTTGTGTTTTGGCGCCAATGGCAGCGCATGGCGAAGATCAGTCACGAGGTTGTCGCCATCGCGGATCAGAAAAAAGGCGATATACGTCGAGACAAATAGTTCGAGAACAAACGCGAACGTGACCTGACCGATATTGATCGCCTGTGTTGCAATGGTTTGGCTGGCCTGCGTCAGCATGTCAGTGAGCTCGTTCTGCAGGTCATCGAATTCGCTGAAGCCAAATCGACCGAGCAGATTCAGAATCCAGGGTGGCAACTGCTCGAAGATATGCTGCATATAAACGGTTGGCCGCCACTCGCCGTCGTGCAGTCGCTGGTAAACCTGCGCGGCCTCGCTCGCCAATGCTGCACTCAAGAGCGAAAACGGGATGATGACAATCACGAGGACAAAAAGGAGTGTCAGTGTGGCTGCCGGCGTTTTTCGATAGCCCAGGCGAGGTAATAACCACTGGTATACAGGGGCAGAGAGCAACGCAATGACTGCCGCCCACAGCAGGGTTCCATAAAAAGGTAGCAGTATCCACATCAGCGCCGCCGATACGGCTACCAGCAGATAGGGAAGCGCGTTGTTTTGCGCAGGATTTTCCTGCGGAATGTGATCCGCACTCAAAGGCGCAACTCAAGTGAAGCAGTCAGCTTGGTCAGCCTTTGCCACTCTGGGGCTTTTGTTACCAGTCGATTAACGAGCATGTCGGCAATCGTCGCTATCGAAAAATTCCCGCCGCAGCAGAACGAACCCGGTAGGGTTCATCCCGCGCGACATGAAGTAACTCTAGTGTCTGGTAAACCAGGACTCGTTCGCTTCTTTTTGCCACTTGTCCATCTGCTTCTCTGCCTCATCCTTGGCAACGCCATAGCGCGCCTGGATGATGCCGGACAGTTGATCGCGTTTACCCGCGACCACGTCGAGTTCGTCATCGGTCAGTTTGCCCCATTGGGCTTTGGCTCTGCCGGTTACCTGTTTCCAGTTGCCTTCGATTCGATCCCAGTTCATGTTGAATACCCCGTTGGTTTTAAAAAAGACCTGGCAGCTTGGCTGGATCTGGAAAGATCGCAGCCAGCACCTTTGCGATTACTGCCAGGTGACATAAGCGTTACGGTCGGACAGCGATTTCGTTTTTGACTTCGCCGACTCCCGCTACATCGCGCGCGATCTGACCAGCTTTGGTTTTTTCTTCGCTGTTCTTGGCGAAGCCAGACAGCATGACGGTGCCATTCAGTGTCTCCACCGAAATGCTGGTGGCATCAACCGACTTGCTTTCAGCGAATTGCCCTTTGACCTTGGTGGTGATCGCCGCATCGTCGATGTATGAGCCTACCGTCTGTTGATCGCGCTTGACCGCGCATCCGGAGCCGAAGGTCAGCATCAGCCCAGTCAACGCGATGATTAGTGCGTGATGTTTGTTCATGTTTGCCTCGCGTGTGTGTGAATGTTCTTTGGGCTGCCCCATCACAGGTGACACCCCACAGTCAGTGTGGGCGAGGCGTAGTTGATCCTCTGTGCGTTGAACAACAGAGCTCTGAACAACACAGCTTTGAACAACAGAGCGTCGAAAGAGCGTCGAAGAATTGAACGTTGCAACCTGCCGCCAGGAAAAAAATCCTGTGCGGCGCGGGCTTATTCGGTGGGAGCGGGTGGCCTGGTGCCTTCCGGAAACATCACAACCTTCACTCTGGACTGGTCGTTGCGCAAAGCCACGACCCGCTCTTCCAGCAGGTTGTAGATCAGTTCGTGGGCGTCCATCGTGTCTGGACCACGAAACAGTTTGGTGTGTCCTTTGGCCGTGACACGATCATCTCGCATGTCATAGAGCAGACGGTCACCCAGCAGACGGGTGGTCTGCGGTTGATCCAGGGCTTCCAGTTCTGCCTGCAGGGTTGCGGTGCCGTCTGCTTCCATGCGAATCAGTTCGTTTTTCTCATTGAAGTAGGCGCGCAGACGTTCGGCCTTGATGCGGTATTCACCTTGCTCAGCGACCACGTTGCCGACATAGGTGATCTGACGCTGATCGAGGAGGATTTCGTAAGAGTCGGATTGCACTTCCCAGGGCTTCTTTTCAACCACGCCCCACGACGCGGCCACGCACAGCAGGCTCAACAGGCTGGCAGTGACGATGGTCAGTCTCTGGAAGTTCATGTGCGCAGGCGCTCCTTAACCGCTCCGGGGAACAACTGGTCGACGGCCATTGCGCGTCTGGTGCGTTCGTTGCTCATATTAGACCTGTGAACTGAGGTGCCGGTTCATGACACATTAATCTTCAAACCCGTCGGTGATGGCGCCGCGGCTGGCTGAGCTTACCAGCGCGGCATACTTCGCAAGCAATCCTTTGGTTGCGTACGGCGCCGGTCGGGTCCAGCGCAAACGCCGGGCGGCCAGTGTTACGTCGTCGACATGGAGAGTCACTTCGCCACTGCGTGCATCCACGGTGATACGGTCACCATCTTCTACCAGTGCGATTGGTCCGCCATCGAAGGCCTCTGGTGTGACATGGCCGACGACAAATCCGTGTGAGCCACCGGAGAAGCGTCCGTCGGTCAACAGGGCGACATCCTTGGCGAGACCTCGTCCGTTGATTGCACTGGTCGGGCTCAACATCTCTCGCATGCCTGGCCCACCGCGAGGTCCTTCATAACGGATGATGACCACGTCACCAGGTTGGACCTTGCCTGCCATGATCGCCGCCATGCCGGCTTCTTCGCCGTGAAAACAACGGGCACTGCCCGTAAACGACAGACCTTCGTGGCCCGTGATTTTGGCGACCGCGCCTTCCGGCGCCAGATTGCCGTACAGAATGACGAGATGGCTGTCGGGTTTGATGGGGTTGCTGAACGGCCGAACGATGTCCTGACCAGCCGGGTAGTCCGCGACATCGGCCAGATTCTCGCGCAGCGTGCGACCGGTGACAGTCATGCAGTCGCCGTGCAGCAAACCGGCGTCCAGCAGTCGCTTCATCAGCGGCTGAATGCCACCGATCGCGATCAGCTCGCTCATCGCGTATTTGCCCGCCGGACGCATATCTGCAAGCACGGGCACTCGTTTGCCAATGCGGGTGAAATCATCCAGCGTCAGTGGAACTCCAGCGGCAGCAGCGATGGCCAGCAGGTGTAGAACCGCATTGGTCGACCCTTCGAGAGCGATGACCACGGTGATCGCATTCTCGAACGCCTGCAGGGTCAGGATGTCGCTCGGCCGAATGTTCCTGGCGATCAGATTGGCAACCGCGGCTCCGGCGTTGTAGCTGTCCCTTCGTTTGGCGTCGGAAATTGCGTCCTGAGCCGAACTGTTGGGAAGCGAAAGACCCAGTGCTTCGATTGCCGAAGCCATGGTGTTGGCGGTGTACATACCACCGCACGATCCTGGTCCCGGGATTGCGGTCTGCTCGACTTCTTTCAGTTGTTTGGCATCGATGCGTCCGGCTGCAAATGCACCAACTGCTTCAAAGACGCTGATGACATCGCGCCTTTCCTTGCCGGGCTGAATGGTGCCGCCATAGACAAACACCGAAGGCCGATTCACGCGGGCCATCGCCATGGCGCAGGCAGGCATGTTCTTGTCACAACCGCCGATCGCCACAAAGCCGTCGAATCCCTGGGCGCATACCACCGTCTCGATCGAGTCGGCGATGACTTCTCGTGACACCAGGGAATAACGCATCCCGGGTGTTCCCATCGAAATGCCATCGGAAACCGTGATGGTGTTGAACAAGACACCCTTCGCACCAGCTTCATCGGCGCCCATGATGGCCGCGTCCGCCAGTGTGTTGATGTGCATGTTACACGGCGTGATCATGCTCCAGGTGGACGCGATACCAATTTGGGGTTTGGCGAAGTCGGCTTCGGTGAAGCCAACCGGATAGAGCATGGCGCGGCTTGGTGCCTGTTCGACACCGTCGACGATTCGGGATGAATAGGGGCGATTGATCGGCGTGGTCATGCGTTTTCCAGGATCTTGATCAGCACTTTCGACTTGCGCTGCAGGTTATAGAATTTCTGTTTTTCGGGGGGCAGCGCGTCAACGCCTGCGGGCAGGTAGCCAAGCCGTTCGAACCAGTGCGGCGCCTGGGTGGTGAGCACGAACAGTCGTTGCAGCCCGAGTGCCTGCGCGGCGCTCTCGGCCGCTTCGACCAGATGGGTGCCAACACGCAGCCCCGACTGATTCTGGAACGACTCCTTGACGGCGACACAAGCCAGCTCAGCGGCGGTTCCGTGTGGGTACAGGGCGCAGGTGCCCACCACGATGCCATCGACCTCGGCGACGAAGAAGTGATCGATTTCGGCTTCCAGCCGGTCACGTGGACGTCTGACCAGTGCACCGCTTTCTTCCATGGGACGGATGACTTCGACGATGGCTGCCACGTCCGACGCACGAGCGCGACGAACCATGCCACGTAACTCCTCACTGACTTGTGTGCCGACACCCGCCGCGGTGAACAGCTCTGCCAGCAGCGCACCGTCATCGAGATAGCTGATGAGATGACCTCGACCGACGCCACTGCGAACCGCGCGACCAAGCGCGCGCAGGTGCGCCGCGGTGTTGGTATCGAGTGCTGGATCATCCACCAGCCCATCCACTTCACCAGGGTCAACACCACTGCGCCGCTGGCCTGCCGAATCAACCAGATGTGACAAGGCGTCAAACGTGATGAGCTTGTCTGCGTGCAGGGCGATGGCAATTTCCGCTGCCAGTTCCGCTGCAGCCAGATTGAAGACTTGCCCGGATGGCGAGTACCCCAGTGGCGAGATCAACGCGATAGCGCCATGTTCAAGCACGGCAGCCAGCTGGCCGGTGCGTACCTTTCGCACCTTGCCGGTAAAGAGGTGGTCGACACCGTCGATCACGCCAATGGGTCGTGCCGTCACAAAGTTGCCCGAGACGACCGTGATATCGGTGTTGTGCATGGGTGTGGCGGGCAGGCCCATGGAAAACAGGGCTTCGATCTGACTGCGGATCTGTCCGTTGACGGCAGTGATGTGCGCCATGCTGGCATCGTCGGTGACACGTCTGCCGGACACGAAGGTCGACCCGGCAAGCTCCGCGTCAAGCTGTTCACGGCAGCCGTGCACGATCACCAGGCGCACTCCCAGTGTCTGCAGCAGTGCGAGGTCATGCACGATGTTGGTGAGATTTGCCTGCGCAATGGCGTCCGCGCCGAGCAGCACGACAAAAGTCTTGCGACGATGGGCGCTGATGTACGGGGTGGAATCCCGGAACCAGCTGCTGTAGACGTGTGTATCCACCTGCAATATTTCCGATGCTTGTTCGAGCGGAGCGGGAGTTTACCCGTTCAGGCAATAGCGTTCGATGACGCCGGTCAGGATGTTTATGCCGGGCTGCACATACCCGCGGCTGAGAAACTCTTCGGGCTGATGCGCCTGATCAATGCTGCCGGCGCCGAAAATCACGGTCTCCATGCCCAGGCTCTGAAAAAATGGCCCCTCGGTTCCAAATGCCACCGTCTGCGGCGCTCGTCCGCTCAAGCGAGCCAGCGTCTGCACCAGGTCTCCGTCTGGATCCGTGGCGAACGCGGGTAGTGGCGGATAAAACGGCGTGATGCAGCAGCCCGTGCCAGAAAGCTTGGCGATACGCTGAACCCGGCTGCTCAGCTCCTCGAAAATGTCATCGATGTCCATGCCTGGCAGTAGTCGCAGATCAATCTGCAATTCGGCGTGACCGCAGATCCGGTTCGGGTTGTCACCCGCGCGCAGACAGCCCAGGTTCAGGGTGGGCACGTCGATCTGGAACGCCGCATTGCGATAACGCACGGCAAGCTCCTGCCTGAACAAGATGAGTTCACCCATCACGCCGTGCATGGCGTCGAGCGCGTTGTTGCCCAGTCTTGGATCGGATGAATGCCCGGACGACCCCTGCAAACCGATGGACAGCATCATGATGCCCTTGTGGGCATACACCGGAGTCAGGCCGGTAGGTTCACCGATGATCGCGCAGGTCGCCTTCGGCTCACCGCGGGCGGCGAGAAATCGGGCGCCAGCCATTGAGCTTTCTTCATCGGAGGTGGCGACGATCGTCAGCGGCGCCTTCAGCCGGCTGGCCTTGAATTGAGAGGCGGCGGCCAGAGCGAGCGGAAAAAAACCCTTCATGTCGCAGCTGCCCAGGCCATACCAGGCGTCATCGGTCTGGCGCAGTTCAAACGGATCACCCGCCCACAGCTGCGCGTCGAACGGTACGGTATCCGTGTGTCCGGCGAGGACCAGACCGCCTTCGCCGGTGCCAAGTCGCGCGATCAGGTTGCCTTTGCCGGGTTTATCCGGCAGCGGAATCACATCGGTGCTGAACCCAAGGTCTTCAAGCCAGGTCGCCAAACGATGGATGACACCCAGATTGCTCTGGTCGAGGTCGGCCCGGGTCGAGCTGATCGACGGACAGGCAACCAGCTCGGCCAGCATGGTTTCAAACTCTGGGATCGGCTTTGACAAGGGGGAGAAGTCCGGTTGATGAATGAATTGTAGGCGTTTTACGCACGTGCTGGTTGTGTGATCTGCCGCAAGTGCAGGGGTTGCCTGCCTTGCAAAAGGTGGTCCGTGCCAGTTAACTGACTGCTGATCGTTGGCCCCGAAGGATTGCGTGTGGCTGAAACCCAGGATGTGAAACCCGGCAAAGTCAGGTTTGCACCGTTACCGGATGAGCGGCGGATTGACCTGCCCGGGTTATTGGATGACCTGGTCGGCGAGGGATTCATCAGTCGTCGGCAGGCCGAAGATATCCTCATTGCACCGCGCACCAAGCGCGAGTTATCCCTGCACCCGATCGAGATCGTGGCTGCCCGGGAATACGAAAACCGCAGTCGGCCCGGCTCGAAACTGGATCTGGACACCTTGACCATCTGGCTTGCGGCCAAGGCTGCGCAGCCTTATCTGCGAATCGACCCGCTGAAGATCAATGTGACGGCGGTAACCGAAGTGATGTCGTATGCGTTTGCGCAGCGGCACAACATTCTCGTTGTAGAGGTGGCCGAAGACACGGTTGTCATCGCCAGCGGCCAGCCCTTCATGTTCCAGTGGGAAGGGATGCTGACGCAGACTCTTAGGGGTCGGCGCATCAAGCGGGTGGTTGCGAATCCGGCCGACATCGGCCGGTACATGCTCGAGTTCTACACCATGGCCCGCTCGGTTGCGAAAGCATCGGAGGCCGGGCTCGAAGTATCGGCAGTAACCAACCTCGAACAGCTGCTCGAACTGGGGCAGATGAAGTCCCCGGATGCCAACGACTCGCACGTCGTGAACATCGTGGATTGGCTGCTCAACTATGCATTCGAACAACGGGCCAGTGACATTCACATCGAGCCACGGCGGGACAAGGGCAATATCCGGTTCCGCATCGATGGTGTGCTGCATCCTGTTTATGAATTGCCACCGGCCGTGAATACGGCGGTGGTCAGTCGACTGAAAATATTGGGCCGGATGGATGTTGCAGAGAAACGACGTCCGCAGGATGGTCGAATCAAGACCAAGCGGGCGAATGGCGATGAAGTGGAGCTGCGCCTGTCGACACTGCCCACGGCGTTTGGCGAAAAGATGGTGATGCGGATCTTCGATCCGGACGTCCTGCTGCGAAACTTCCAGGAACTCGGTCTGGTTGGTGATGATCTGTCACGCTGGCAGGGTATGACACAAGCCAACAATGGCATTGTGCTGGTCACCGGCCCAACCGGCTCCGGCAAGACGACGACGCTGTATTCAACGCTCAAACAACTGGCTACGCCTGAAGTCAACGTCTGCACCATTGAAGATCCGATCGAGATGGTGGAGCCACAATTCAACCAGATGCAGGTGCAACACAACATCGATGTTGGCTTCGCAGATGGTGTTCGTGCGCTGCTTCGTCAGGACCCGGACATCATCATGGTCGGCGAGATTCGTGATCTGGAAACTGCTGAAATGGCGATTCAGGCGGCGCTGACGGGCCATCTGGTCATTTCCACGTTGCACACCAACGATGCGCCAACGGCGGTGACACGGCTGCTTGATCTGGGGCTGCCGAGTTACATGATCAAGGCAACGGTGCTCGGGGTCATGGCACAACGGCTGGTGCGAACGCTGTGTCCTCATTGCAAGGCTGAAGAGCCAGTGGATGAAGCCGCCTGGCATTTATTGACACGGCCGTTCAAGGTGAAGGCGCCACAGCGCGTGTGCGCGCCTGTTGGTTGTCTGGAGTGTCGGGATACCGGGTTTTATGGCCGAATCGGACTGTATGAAGTGATGACGTTGTCCGAGTCTCTGCAAGAGCAGATCAAGGATGCGGCTGATGTTGACAGCATGCGACGTCAGGCCATGAAAGAAGGTATGCGCACCTTGCGTCTGGCTGGCGCGCAGAAAGTAGGCGCCGGCCTGACGACGATCAACGAAGTACTGCGTGTGGTGCCTATTTCACATGGCTGAACGGCAGCGCCTGCCGCTGAGCGAAGTACTTCAGCAACTAGGCGTCCAACGCTGCACCGAATCCGGTCTGCCAGTCGCACCTGAGTTGATCCGCACCCTTGCGCTCTCCCGCTTTGCGTCGCACATTGCCAGTGTCGATCCGGATTGGGTACGCCAGGCGCTGCCATCCTTTGATGATCCCGTCGATATCGAGGCGATTCGCCTGCCGATCACGCAGGCGTTGTCCGCGACCAATGACATCACCGCCGTCAAGCGTGTTCTGCGCAAGGCTCGCAACTGCGCTCAGTTTCATCTCATCCATCGGCACATCACGGGTGTCGCAGCGTATGCAGAAGTCGTTGCCTCGGCTTCGGCGCTTGCTGACATGTTCATCGACACAGCTCTCGACTGGTGTCATCGCACACTGGTGGCAACACGTGGTTATGGTGAACCGGTCAGTGACGCAGGTGTGCCCATGCGACTGGCTGTTCTTGCCTTGGGCAAGCTCGGTGCGCACGAGCTGAATCTGTCTTCCGATGTCGATCTGGTGCTGGCTTACCCGGAGAGTGGGGCCGCCGGTGAAGGAAAAACCTGCCAGCAGTTTTTTGTGCGCCTGGCACAGATGCTGGTTGATGTCCTCGATTCGGTGACTGCGGACGGATTTGTCTATCGAACTGATTTGCGTCTGCGGCCCTGGGGTGAGAGTGGTCCTCTGGTGATGCACTTTGATGCCATGGAGGCGTATTTCGAAACCCAGGGTCGGGACTGGGAACGTTATGCGTTCATCAAGGCTCGCGCCTGTGCGGGTGATCGCGTGGCAGGAGAGCAGATGCTGAGTCGGCTGGTGCCGTTTGTGTATCGCAGGTACCTCGACTTCGGCGCAGTTCAGGCGCTGCGCGAAATGAAAGCGCGTATCCAGGCAGAGCAGCATGGCCTGAACAATATCAAGCTCGGTCCTGGTGGCATTCGTGAGGTCGAGTTCGGCGTGCAGGTCATGCAGCTGGTGTGGGGTGGGCGTCAGCATGCCTGTCGGCAACCGGCACTTCTGGACGCACTGCCCGCGCTTGCGAGGCTTGGCCATGTTGATGCAACTGCAGTGGATGGATTGTCTCGTGCCTACGTCTTTCTGCGTGATCTTGAACATTGTCTCCAGGCGGTCGCAGACCAGCAAACGCAGACGATTCCCGACCACCCGGACGAGCAGGCGTTGATTGCCGCCATGATGGGTTTTGCCGATGTGCCGAGTCTGTTGTCCGTGCTGGATCAGCATCGATCTCGTGTGCAGATCTTTTTCAACGGCGTGATTGCGCCAACCGACGCAGCTGTCGTGGTGGTGCCATGGGATGCCATTGAAACGAGCGTCACCGCCTTTGGCCTGGGGGAGCCTGACATGGCGACGCAGGAGCTGACAGCGCTCAAGTCGGCGCGGGATCGGGCAAGTGTTGGTCATGAGGGCCGCGAACGGCTGGATGCGCTGATGCCGGCGCTGCTTGAGGATCTGCGTGGTCGTGTCGATGCAGGGTCGTTGCTGGTCCGGCTCGTGCCGATCCTGCGCTCGGTGCTGCGAAGGTCCGCGTATCTGGCCCTGCTGTACGAAAACCCCTCCGCGCGGCGAATGCTGGTGGATCTGGTCGGCCGCAGCCGATGGGTTGGTGAGCGGCTGTGTGCACAGCCCATGCACATGGATGCGCTGCTCGATGATCGTGACATCGATGAGCTGCCGAGTACTGCAACGCTTCGGTCCGCGATCTCCGAGCGCCTGGCGCTGGCGAGCCCGGGAGACGCCGAACGCAGGCTCGATATCCTGCGCGAGTTTCGTGAGCAGTACGGCTTTCGTATCGCGTTGGCAGAGCTGCGTGAGCGACTGTCACTGATGCGGGTCAGTGACTACTACACCTTCCTCGCCGAGGCCCTGCTGCAGGAAGCACTGGAGATGGCCTGGCAGGACTGCGACGGTCCAGCCGACCGGCCGTTCATCATCATCGGCTATGGCAAGCTGGGTGGTCTTGAACTCGGGCCGGACTCTGACCTTGATCTGGTCTTTCTGCACGATTTCGGACCGGAGCAGGCGCCGCTGCTGCAGCGGCTGGCCCGTCGGCTGCTGCACATACTGACGGCTAACACCTATCTTGGTGCGCTGTATCCCATCGATACCCGGCTTCGACCATCGGGCAACGCCGGCACCATGGTCACCAGTCTGGCCGGTTTTGTGACCTATCAGGAGAACCGGGCCTGGACCTGGGAACATCAGGCGCTGGTGCGCGCGCGCAGTGTTGCCGGTGATCCGGGTTTGCGGGCTCGATTTGAATCGATCCGACTGGATCTGCTGCGGCGGCCGCGCGACCAGGGCACGTTGAAAAGCGAAGTCGTGGCCATGCGGTCGCGTATGCAGGGCCATCAGCAGGTCGAGGCTGATCTCAAGCGCAGCGCTGGCGGTATCGTCGATATTGAATTTATGGTGCAATACCTCGTCCTTGCGCACGCCCACGAACACCCGCAACTCGCTGAATTTCCGGACAATGTACGAATTCTCGAAGTCGCGTCCGCCTGCGGCGTGCTGCCACAGACCACCGCACGTGCACTGACAGCGGCCTATCTTGCGCTGCGTGCCGAGGCGCATCGGCGGGCGCTGGATCTGCCGGATCGGGATCGGGCAGCCCGCTTGCTGCGCGATCATGAAGAAGTGGTCAGGGGGACGTGGAACAGCTTGTTCGCCTGACGCCGCCGATGTCCGCATGGACCGGCAGCCCGAAAACAAGCTGCCAACAGCCAAACAGAACGAGAAGATTTCACGATGACTCAGCCGAACTTTGCCGACCGGGATGGATTCATCTGGCAGGACGGAAAACTGGTGCCCTGGCGTGATGCCAAGGTGCATGTCCTTACCCATTCGCTGCACTACGGTGTGGGCGTGTTTGAAGGGGTGCGGTGTTACGACACGGCGCGTGGTCCGCAGGTGTTCCGTTTGAACGAACACACCGATCGGCTCTTCAAGTCGGCGCATATTCTTGGGCTGAAGATTCCGTTCACGCAGGAAGAAATCAACGAAGCCCACTGTGCAGTGCTGCGTGCCAATGATCTGAAGGAAGGTTATCTGCGTCCGTTGGTATTTCTCGGCAGCGAAGCCATGGGCCTGCGTGCCCAGGGCCTTTCCGTGCGCACGGCGATTGCGGCCTGGGCCTGGCCAAATTACATGGACCCGGACTCCCGTGAACGTGGCATCAAGGTTCGTACTTCGTCCTACACACGTCATCACGTCAACATCACGATGTGCAAGGCGAAGGCCATCGGCAACTACACCAATTCGATTCTGGCGCTGCACGAAGCGCTGGAATCGGGATGTGATGAAGCCATGCTGCTCGATCCTGAAGGCTGTGTGGCCGAAGGTAGTGGTGAGAACATCTTCATCATTCGTGATGGTGTATTGCATACCCCGGAGCTCACGTCCTGTCTCGACGGCATCACCCGCAACACCGTGTTCACCCTCGCGCGTGACGCTGGCCTTGAAGTACGTGAACGGCGGATCACGCGTGATGAGGTGTACATCGCCGACGAAGCCTTCTTTACCGGGACGGCGGCAGAAGTGCTGCCGATTCGAGAAGTTGATGGCCGGCAGGTTGGAACCGGACGGCGTGGTCCGATTACTGAACGATTGCAGGCGGCCTACTTCGATCAGGTGCGAGGTCGAGTGTCGACGCATCCGGAGTGGCATACAGCGGTCGGTTGATCGACAGATGGGTGGTCAGGGATCGCCACATCTGGACCGGCCGATGCAGGATCCGCCGATGCGCGTGCTGATCATTGCACCGGCATGGGTTGGGGATATGGTCATGGCGCAGTCCCTCGTACAGCTGCTTCAAACCAACCATCCTGGTTGCGAGATCCATATGCTCGCGCCGAAGTCGACAGCTGTTCTGGGGACTCGCATGCCAGGGGTAACCCAAGTCCACGTCCTTGATGTTGAACATGGTGAATTCGGCGCGCGAAAGCGGTGGGCGGCAGGGCGAGCCATGCAGGCGCTTGGCTTTGATCAGTCGATCGTGTTGCCCAACAGCTTCAAGTCGGCCTGGGTTCCCTGGTTCGCCGGCATACCGAAACGAACCGGCTGGCTCGGTGAGAGTCGGTACGGGTTGTTGAACGACCATCGTCGTCTTGACAAGAAATCGCACACGCTCCAGGTCGAGCGGTTCATGGCGCTGGCACGCCCGGCGGATCAGCCCTTGCCCTCGCCACTCCCGAAACCGCGCCTGTGGGCCGACGCCGAACAGGCCAGAAGTCTGGCTCGGCAATTCGGGTTGAGCCTGCACCAGCCGGTGACTGTACTGTGCCCGGGTGCAGAATACGGCCCGTCCAAACGTTGGCCAGAGCAGCACTATGCCGAGGTCGCGCGCCACGTCGTCGATACAGGTGGACAGGTTTGGCTCCTGGGCTCGCCGAAGGATGCGGCCGTTGGCGAGAGCATCGCGGCACGGGTCGGCGGAGTGCATCAGTTGGCGGGCAGGACGACGCTTGAAAACGCTGTTGATCTGATGTCGTTGGCACAGCGAGTGATCTGCAACGATTCCGGCTTGATGCATGTTGCTGCGGCGCTCGATGTCCCGGTGATTGCTCTGTATGGCTCCACCTCGCCGGACTTTACGCCGCCCCTGTCCGAGCAGGCCGTCATCCTGCGGCTTGGCCTTTCGTGCAGCCCGTGTTTTCAGCGAGAGTGTCCACTGGGGCACCTGGATTGCCTGCGCAAACTTGCGCCCGCCCAGGTGATCCGGCTGTTATGACCACCGCGCTCCTCATCAAGATGTCGTCTCTCGGTGATGTGGTTCATGCGTTACCGGCTGTCACCGATGCTGCGCTGACCGGTGTGACCTTTGATTGGGTGGTCGAAGAAGCCTTTGCTCCAATCGCTGCGCTGCATCCCGCCGTGCGTCACGTCATCCCGATTGCCTGGCGACGGTGGCGGCGCAACTTGCGCGCCAGTCGATTCGAGATGCGGGACTTTCGCAGCCGGCTGAAGTGCGAGCACTACGATGTGATCCTGGATTCACAGGGACTGGCGAAGAGTTGGGCGGTTAGCCGATTTGCCGATGGCGATACGCGCGCCGGGTTTGCAGCGGATTCGGCTCGTGAGCGAATTTCGTCACTTTTTGTCGACAAGGCGGTGAACGTTTCCAACGAATGGCACGCCATTGATCGGCAACGGCGATTGTTTGCGCAGGTGTTTGGTTATACCCAACCGACCGGACTTGCTTATGGCATTGGCAGGCGTCAGATCGACGTCGACAGTGGAGTAGCCAGAACCTGTCTCATATTGCACGGCACAACATGGTCGTCGAAGCACTATCCCGATGCGTTGTGGAAGGCGCTGATCACGCTGGCCAGGGAAGACGGATTCAATGTGGCGTTGACCTGGGGCAACGACGAAGAGCGAAAGCGTGCCGATCATCTGGCCGCAGCCGGTGCCAAGATCTGGCCACGGCGTTCGTTGGCAGACTTGTCAGCTGCGATGGCGGAGGTCTCGCTGGTCATCGGGGTGGATTCCGGCCTCACGCATCTGGCCGCGGCGCTGGATATTCCAACCATTGCACTCTATGGAAGTACTGATCCTTCATTGACGGGTGTGCGCGGTCACCACGCGGAAAGTCTTTCCGCCACTTTCCCTTGTGCCCCATGTCGAAGCGCAACGTGCAAGTTTGTCAATGACAGGACTGCGCACGAAGTGATGCCACCCTGTTACGGATCATTGTCTCCGAGTCGGATCTGGCAGGCAGCCAAAGGCCAGTTGGCTCACGTGTCATGATCCTCGGATTCGCCATCTTCAAGTACTTTCCATTTGGTGGAGTACAACGCGACCTCATGAAGCTGGTGCAGGGTTGCCGGGATGCGGGCCATCAGGTTCGTATCTATGTGATTCGCTGGAGTGGCCCGATTCCCGACGGCATTGACGTACGCAAGGCACCGGTCAAGGCCTTGTCCAATCACCGACTGTACGAACGATTTGCCGACTGGGTGGCCAGCGAGGAGTTGCGGGAGCCGGTGGACCTGCTGATTGGCATGAACAAGATGCCGGGGATCGACGTGTATTACGCCGCCGATTCGTGTTTCGAAGACAAAGCCATGAATCAGCGTGGAGTGTTGTATCGACTGACGCCACGCTATCGCAGTTTTCGAGCCGCTGAACGGGCTGTGTTTGCGCCTGAAGCCGGCACCCGTATTCTCACCATCTCCGATCTGCACACACCCTCGTTCCGGCGTTATTACGGAACACCACCAGAGCGTTTTCATCGTCTGCCACCCGGCATCGAGCGAGATCGAAAGGCACCTTCAGATGCGGGTGAAAGGCAACGCAGGCGCGAAGCCAAAAGGGCGGAACTGGGCCTGAGTGAGGATACGGTCTTGCTGCTTTTCATTGGCAGCGGCTTCATCAAGAAAGGACTTGATCGTGTCTTGCGCGCGCTCAAGTCACTACCTGCTGAGACCTATCATCGAACTCGCCTTATGGTCGTTGGCAAAGATAATGCCGATCCGTTCCGACGCCTCGCGAATCGGCTGGGTGTGGAAGAACTCGTGCAGTTTTTTCCGGAGGGACGTGCTGACGTTCCGGATCTGCTGCTGGCAGGAGATGCCCTGGTGCTGCCTGCATATGACGAAGCGGCAGGTATGGTGCTACTCGAAGCAATGATTGCCGGACTGCCCGTACTGACAACGGAAAACTGCGGGTATGCCCACTTTGTCAGCACGGCAGGTGCCGGCGTGGTGACGCCCGTGCCGTTTGAGCAGGCCAGGTTTGAACAGGATCTGGCCGCTATCATCGACGGTGACCAACGTGCGCAATGGCGTCAGGCGGGACTTGCGCTGGGTGATGATGAGTCGATCTATCAGATGGTGACAGTCGCTGTGCATCTGTTCGGGCAGTTTGCCCAGGAAAAGCAGCAACGAATTTCTGCGGCTGACCAATCCAGCCAATCCAGCCAATCCAGTGAGACCAACGGTGTGCGCGACACATGACACGATCCCTGACGTGGCGTGAGCTGCAAGCATCGACCCATGACTTGCAGGCACCGTTCAACCTGGTGCTGGACGATGGCTCTTTCACCGTGGTTGAAATTCTGCGCCATCTACCGGGTCGCCGACTGACGGCGGGGGTTTCCGATCCAGTCAGAGGCGAAGGCGTACTCAAGTTGTTCATGGGTGGAAGAGCGACACGGGACTGGCAACGCGCCCGTCGCGGTCACCAGGCCTTCCAAAAAGCCGGTGTGCGCACGACACCTGTGGTGACCGAAAAATCAGGTGTTGCACCCTGGCTGCTGTTTGCTCGACTGTCGGGCACACGCCACGCCGATGCAGCGGACAGTGAGCAACTGGCCGGTTTGCTTGGCCGATTGCATCATGCCGGGTATTCACACACTGATCTGCATGTCGGCAATTTCCTGCGTGACCCGAATGGTTTGATCCACTGCATCGATGGTGATGCCATCGTGCCGAGGGTGACCTCGGTTGAAGGCGGGCTGCCGGAGCTGGCAATTCTGCTGGCGCAGTTTCCGGTGAGTGCGCGCGCGGATGTGGCTGCAAGTCTGACCGCCTACCTGCTGGAACGGCAAGCAGAACACTCGCCACACCTCACAGCGCGACTGAACGATCTCGTTCGTGCGGCGATGCATCGTCGTGTTCGGCATTACCTTGCCAAGGCCATGCGTGACTGCACGAACTTTGTTACGCGCCGAACTGCATCGTCACGCACTGTGGCGCGACGTGAGTCGGCAACGCTGTTTGACCAGTTTGCGGCCAACCCGGAACACTGGTTCAGCGCCGACGTCAGTGCGCTCAAACGCGGCAACAGTGCGACGGTTGTCAGGCTGGTCATCGGCGGCGTCGCGCTGGTTGCGAAGCGCTACAACATCACCGGCATGCAACACAGGCTGCGGCGCATCTTCAAACGGCGTGGCAAGGATGCGTGGCTCAACGGTCTTCGACTGGGGTTTCTGGGCATACCCACCGCAAACCCATTGGGACTTGTTGAAACCGGTCCTCGCTGGTGGCCGGGACCGGCTTATGTGCTGATGGAGCACCTGGGCGGTCGTGATCTCGCCACACTGACCAGCAATGGCACCATTGACCGATTCAACTTGAAGGAACTGTGCGAAATTGTTGACTGGTTTCGGCTGGCCGGGTTGTCGCATGGTGATTTCAAATCCACCAACTTCCTGCTGCATGAAGGTCGTTTGCATGTCATCGATGTCGACGCGGTTGACGTTGGGCCACTGCAGGCTGACATCGCGCGACTGCTCGCGAACTGGCCGCCGGGATCGCAGGTGCATGCCGCAGTTCGCGATGCGCTGGTAGCTGCTGGGATTCAAGTGGGCTCAGCCTGAAGGTTGCTGATCGCCGCCCGCCCGCTATAGTGCGCGCACTCCATCGCGCATGAGTTCGTATTGATCATTCTCGGTCTGTCAGGTGCCCTCGGTCATGATGCTTCGGCGGCGTTGGTAGCCGATGGCGAGATCGTGGCGGCGGCAGAGGAAGAGCGATTCATTCGTGACAAGCACGCCAAAGGCAAGATGCCGATTGAGGCGGCCCGTTTCTGTCTGCAACACGCCGGCGTCAATCCCGGCGATGTGGATGTGGTGGCCTTTCCTTACGCACCGATTTCGCTGTTCTCGAAAGCGCGCTGGCATTACGCGAAGCGGCATTGGTATGCACCCGATCGTGCACTGGATGCGATCTTCAATGGCAATCGACGTTATCGACGCAATCGCGATCATGTCCTGGCGGCTGGTCGCACGCTCGGCATTGACTGGGCTCGTACCCGGTTTGTTCCGGTTGAACATCATCTTGCGCATGCGTCGAGTGCTTATCACCTGTCCGGCTTTGCGGAGCGGACTGCGATTCTCGGGGTCGACGGGAAAGGTGAATATGCAACGACGTTCTTTGGCTTTGGCGAAAACGGCCGTATCCACCGAATCAAGGAATTTTATGATCCGGACTCCCTGGCGGGTGCCTATGGCGCAATCACGGAGTATCTCGGTTTCGAAATGCTGGATGGTGAATACAAGGTCATGGGCATGGCGCCTTTTGGCGATCCGGATCGTTATGATTTGAGCCGGATTCTTCCCATCACCGACGACGGCTTTGAAGCAGACACGCGCCTGATCAACACGGTTGGGCTCAGGCGTTACAAGGAAAATGGATCGGGTTTCTATTTCAGTCAGGCGCTGGTTGACTGGCTTGGACCGCGACGTCATGGGGATGCAGCCGATGAACCCTATATTCATTACGCCGCCGCCATGCAGAAACTGTTTGAAGAACGCTGCCTGACACTGCTTGAACGCTACCTCGGCGATATTCTGCGCGACACCGGCCTGCTGGCGTTTGCCGGTGGTGGTGCGCTCAACGTCAAGCTCAATCAGCGCATCGTGGCTTTGCCACATGTTCGCGAGCTGTTTGTTCAACCCGCGTCCGGTGATTCAGGCACTGCGCTTGGCGCAGCAACCTTTGTGGCTGCGCAGGCTGGCGAGTGTCCGCCGCGAATGCAGCATGCCTACCTTGGTCCTGCATACGATGATGATCAGATACTCACGGCCGTCAAAGCGATTGGTCCGCGAATCAGGTGCGAGCGTGATGACAGGATTGTCGACACAACCGCGGACTTGCTGGCTGCGGGTAACCCGGTTGCGTGGTTTCAGGGGCGGATGGAGTTTGGGCCGCGCGCGCTCGGCAACCGCTCCATACTGGGCAGCCCATCTGCCCCTGGTGTTGCCGATCGCATCAACGAGCAGATCAAGTTTCGCGAGCGCTGGCGCCCGTTCTGTCCCAGTGTTCTGGATCGCGTGGCGAGTTCCATCATTCAGACCGAGCATCCCGCGCCGTACATGACCATCACTTTCGACGTGGCACCAGAATGGAAAGACCGCATTCCGGAAGTGGTTCACGCTGATGGCACGGCGCGGGTGCAGATCGTCGAACGGGATACGAATCCACGTTACTACGCTTTGCTTGAAGCCCTCGAGCAAAGAACCGGCAACGCGGTTGTCCTCAACACGTCCCTGAATCGCCGTGGCGAGCCGATGGTGTGTTCACCTGCGGACGCATTGAACATGTTCATCGGCTGCGATCTTGAGTACCTCGTTCTTGGCGACTACCTGGTGACCAAAGTCGATGCGTGACAGCGGCCGGATCCTGCAGATCTGTCCGCATGACGTGCCGCCCTTTGCTGATCTGTGCATGGTGTATGCACAAGCCTTGCAGACGCTGGGCTTTGAAACGACAACCGTTTTTGTGGCACCAGCGAAAGCTGTCCCGGTGGCAGGAGCGATCTATCTGGGTATGACGGACCTTTCGCGCACCTCGACGATTGCCCGGGTGTTGCGTGACAGGCTGGCAGACACCGGTGCGGCAGTTTTTCCCCTCGCTATCTGTCATCGATATCGATCCTGGCGGGTACTGGTCACGAGTAAATTACCGGTCGCGCGCTCTCTGGTGGTGGCGCACGAGTTTCGATTCTTTGATCGCCTCACCCGTCGATGGTCGGCGCGACTGGCGCGCAGGACGACGTTTGCCGGTGTATCTCCCGAAGTGACACGCAGCCTCAGTCCGCATGCCCGTGATGTGGTCACCATAGCCAATGCCATCGACGCCGATAGGGTCCGGTCCACCATGGTGAGCAGGACCGCGGCTCGTGCGGCGCTTGGCCTCAGTCCAACCGCGTTCTCCATTGGCGTGGTTGGCAGGCTGCACGCGAAGAAACAACCGGAGCTGGCCCTGGCAGCATTCCGACGCGCGGACTTGCCCGACGCCCAGCTGGTATTTGTTGGTGATGGCCCGCTGCGTGAAACTCTGGATCAGGATGAATCCTCCGTTGTGTTCTGCGGTTTTGTTGCTGATGCCAGGCGGTACCTTCGCGCCTTTGATGTGCTGCTCCTGTCGAGTGGAGCGGTTGAAGCGTTCGGGATGGTTGCGCTGGAGGCGTTGGTAGCCGGCGTACCGATGATCTGTCAGCGGGTGGCGGGTCCGAAGGATGTTCTTGGCGACCTGGGCTGTTACTACGAATCGCCCACTGCGGAATCGATGGGTGAAGCCCTGCGGCGATTCAACAGCGCGCGAGGTGATGCAGAGGACTTTACCCGTCTGGCAGCCGAGCGAGTTGAAGCGCATTTTTCGGTCGCCGCACTGGCTCGCTCGTTATCTGCGTTTCTCGGTCCGGAATAGCTGGTCGACCGAAATTTCACAGATAGAAGTCGGCCTTGCCTTCTGGTCGGGTCTTGAAGCGCTTGTGCATCCACAGGTACTGCTCGGGTCGTTCGAGAATGAACCCTTCGATCAAACCATTGATGCGTGTGGCATCGGTCACGTCATCGCCCGACGGAAACTCGGTGAGCGCTGGATGAAAGGTGATGGACCAGCGCTGTCGCTCAAGGTCGCGGGCCGTGGTCATGAACAGTACCGGTGAGTTGTTCAATCTGGCAAACCGACTGGTGGCGGTTATCGTCGCTGCCGGGACGCCGAAAAAAGGGGCGAATACCGAGTGCTTGCGGCCATAGTCCTGATCCGTTGCATACCAGATCGCGCGGCCTGCCTTCAGGCGCTTGAGCACCTGTCGAATGTCCTCGCGTTCGATCACGCCATCAAAAAACTGCTTGCGGCCAGCGAGCTGTAACCACTCCCAAGCCGGATTCTTGTTGTAGCGATACATCACATCGAAGCTGCCCAGACGAGCCATGGGCTGACTGATCACATCCATGGTGGTGAAGTGCGCGGCGAGGACAAGTACCCCACGACCCTTGCCTAAGGCGGCGGCGTAGTGCTCGGTGCCCATCACATCGATGCGAGGTGTCAGGTCCCGTTTCGGATTCAGCCAGGGCAGCATGGCTTCAAGCGCGCCAAGCGCGGTATGTACAAAGTTGTCCTTTAACAGCTGACGACGTGCAGCGGCATCCAGCTGCGGCAGGCACATGGCCAGATTGGTGGCCGCAGCCTGTCGACGGGAGCGCGCCAGATGGAACAGCAATCGACCAACAAGCCGCCCAACGAAAAATAACGTCGGAATCGGCAGTCGCGCCACACACCAGCCTATCCCGATGGCTATCCAGGCTGGCCATATCGCGGGTGCGTAAGGTGGTGGAGGGGGAGCATGGCGTGGCATGGTCGGCACTGTATGTCATCGGCCCCCGTGCGCCAAACTGGGCGCCAAACAGTGTTGTGCCCGAAGCTTGCCTGCCTTGTTAACATGCTTCTTTCGGATCGAGAGTTTTCTCATGATGGATCTGCTGCTTCCGTCGTTGCGAGACACGCATGTCATCGTCATTGGTGATGTCATGCTTGATCGGTATTGGCACGGTGAAGCACGTCGGGTGTCTCAGGAAGCGCCGGTGCCGGTGGTTGAAGTGCAGCGGGAGGAGGACCGTCCGGGTGGAGCGTCAAACGTCGCCATGAACGTTGCGAGTCTAGGTGCGCGCTGCACGCTGATTGGTGTGGTTGGTGACGATCCCGCTGGGGCTACGCTGCGAGGGTTGCTTGAAGCTGCCGGTGTGGTGTGCGAGTTCATTAACGCGCCGGAGTTCACGACCATTCTCAAGCTACGTCTGGTGAGCCAGCGCCAGCAGCTGATCAGAGCGGATTTCGATTCGGCGGTGCCTGACGTTGGTAGCCAGTTGCTTGCGCGACTCGGCAAGCTTTTGAAATCGGCCGACGTGCTCGTCATCGAGGACTACGACAAGGGTACCGTCGCCAATCCGGAGTCGATGATTGCGGCTGCTCGCGCCGCCGGAGTGCGGGTGGTGGTGGATCCGAAGTCGAAGAGTCTCGCTCGTTACACTGGGGCACACATCGTCAAGCCGAACGATCTTGAGTTCCGAGCGGCCACCGGGCAGTGGACCAGCGAAGAGGACTTCAGTGCCCAAGCCATACACACCTGTCAGCAACACGATATCGGTGCACTGGTCATCACACGCGGCAGCCGAGGCATGTCGGTGGTAACAGGTGACCAGACGGTCGAACACATTCCGGCGCATGAGGTGGAAGTATTCGACGTCACCGGCGCGGGGGACACCGTTGCTGCACTGCTGGCGGTGGGTACTGCGATTGGTTGGGCCGTTGGCCAGAGTGCACGACTGGCCAACCTGGCTGCCAGCCTGGTGGTTGCCAAGTCAGGCACTGCAACCATCAGCGGTCCAGAGCTTGCTTATGCAGTGGCGCGCCGCGCTGGACGAGATCGTGGGGTGCTGTCGCGCGAACAGCTGCAGGCGACTGTGGCTGCAGCGCAGGCGCTTGGTGAGCGCATCATCTTTACGAATGGCTGCTTCGACATTCTTCACGCCGGGCACGTCGCCTACCTTGAAGAAGCGCGGGCTCTGGGGGATCGACTGATTGTTGCCGTCAACGACGATGCATCAGTTCGTCGCCTGGAAAAAGGCCCGAATCGGCCGGTAAATCCGCTGGATCGACGCATGCGTGTTCTGGCTGGCTTGTCAGCAGTCGACTGGGTGGTCAGCTTCCACGAAGACACACCGGCGGCGCTGCTGAAGCTTTTGAAACCTGACGTGCTGGTCAAAGGCGGTGATTACGCCGAAGACGCCGTGGTTGGCCATGACATCGTGCGTGGTTATGGCGGCGAGGTAAAAGTACTGGGTCTGGTTGCAGATACGTCAACCACTGACATCATCAGGCGCCTCCAACTCAAGCCTTGAGGTCTGCGAGCAAGCCTGCATTCTCGGTCAGATGGTCCGGGTTGAGTGTTCCAGTGACGATGCTGGACACACCAGGAATTTTTGCCGCGTTACGTAGCGCTGCGGGGGAGGCATGACCGCTGTGCATGGCTTTTTTCACCAGCACACCGAGGCCGGCGGCATGTGCGGTGGCGATCGCCGGAAGTTCAGCATCGTAGCCGGGATACACCGTTGCCATCACCACATCAACCGACGCCCGCACAGCAGCGAGGATGCCATCTGCACTCTTGCCCGACAGGCCAATGGCGCGGATCAATCCGGCGCGTTTCAATTCAATGAGCGTCGGCAGTACTTCATGCTGCTCAAGGTTGACCACATCATTCCCATCCGAGTGGATGCAGACCAGGTCAAGTTGCTCGCGCCGCAGTCGCCGCAGTGACCGCTCGACACTCATGCGGGTGTGCGTGGCGCTGAAGTCATGGCGTGACACACCACCTTCGAACTCTTCGCCAACTTTGGTGGTGATGACGAGCGGCATGCTGGTCATTGCCAGCAACCGTCCAAGTCTTGCCTCGCTGTCACCGTAAGCAGGCGCGGTATCGAACACAGTGATGCCTAGATCCAGAGCGCGTTTGAAGAGAGTGGACAGAGTCTCATCATCGGGTCGCTCGAAGGTGGCGGGATGTTTCAACCCGTCGATACGACCGAACTTGACGGTGCCCAGGGCCAAGAGCGAAACCTGTATGCCCGTGTTGCCCAGGGCGCGATAGATCATGGTGTGATAGCCCATGGAGGATTGCCGAATACAGGTTTGGGCAGGTCCAGTGTCGGCGCCTCGCCACCTTGTGGTGCCGGCAGTAACGCAAGCACTCGATCACCGAGGTCAGGCGTCAGCGTCAGTTTGGTCGGCCAGGCTTGCAGCCACGCACCTTCCTGTTCGACAAATGCCTGGTCCGGCCGAGTGCCTGCGGACTGCGCAGGTTCGGCGCGATCAATGCGCAGGGTCGAGATGTGTGCGTCTTTTGTGTTGATCCACGGCAGGCAGTCGGCCAGTTCGCCGCGCGTGTATTCGATTTGCTCGTTGACGGATCTATCCACCCCTGAGGTCGCGAGTTGTCCGCCCAGGTACAGGATCCGTCGACTGCCCACATCATGCGTGGTCACGGTCAGGCGCGGCTCGGCGCGGCTGATGCGGGTGAGACAGTGGGCAAACAGAGGCACCTTGATATCAGTGTCCACGATGACCTGGTGCAGCGGTCGAAGCTGCATCGGAAATCTGCCGGGTAACAGCGACCGTGCGAGTCCACCTGCGCCTGCGCCGGCACAGTTCACAAGTCGATGCACGTGCAGATCGATTGCGCCTGCGTTGATGACGACGTGTCCGTCTTCCAGTCGACAACAACGAGCATCAACCTTCAGCTGGAAGATCCGTTGCATCACCGGTGATGCCAACCGGCGGACCAGCGTCGGCACGTCGATCACGAAGTCATCCAGCTCGTAGACCACACCGCTAAAGTCGTTGAAGGCTGGGGGATAAGCTGAAGCCGGTAGTTTGCGGATGCGACCACGCAGCGAGCGACTGGCGAAGAAGGTGGTCAGCTTGCCAAGCGTGTTGTCGGCAGCGAAGAGATAGTAACGATCACTCGCCACCGAAAGACCAAGAAGGTCGACGTCACCCTTGCCTTCGATGCATGCTCGCCAACGCTGCGGCATCTTCGCAATGGCTTCGGAGGCAGGACTCAGCAATCCGGCAAGTGCGTATTTGAGGCCGCCGTGGATCATGCCCTGGCTTGCGAGGCTCTGTATGCCGCCCAGATCAGCGGCTTCGAACAGCACCGCGTTATAGCCTGCGGCCAAAGCGCGGCGCAGTGTCCACAGTCCGGCGATGCCACCACCGATGATCGCCAGATCGGCATGTTGTTCCGTGGTCACAGGAAGTCGAGGGCTCGGAGCGCCATGCGGTGCGGCATCGCTTTAGGAGTACACGGCTAGTATGTTGTGATGGACACGAATTTGGAAATGTCGGAGCGGCAGCGGCTCCCGGTGACGAGTCAATCTTGGTAACAGGTTTTTTCATGGTCTTTTATCAGCTGGTGCTGATGCTTGCATGGCCGGTAGTGCGCGTTCGTTTGTGGTGGCGTGGCCGTCGTGAGTCGGGCTATCGGGAGCGTGTCGCCGAGCGCTTCGGGCAAGTGCCTGCGGCGGTGCAACCCGGAGCACTGTGGGTGCACGCGGTTTCTGCCGGAGAGACGATCGCCGCGGTACCCATGATTGAACGTCTCGCGCAGGCCTATCCCGACGTGCCCCTGCTTGTCACGACCATGACCCCGACCGGGTCAGGAGAAGTCACCCGACGGCTTGGCGACAAGGTGAGTCACTGTTATGCGCCCTATGACTTTCCCTGGGCGGTTGATGCGTTCCTTGACTCGGCGCGGCCCCGAGCATTGATCCTGGTTGAGACCGAACTGTGGCCAAACCTGGTGTTGCGCAGTCGGCGGCGAGGCATACCGGTCGCGCTGGTGAACGGCAGGCTTTCAGAGCGCTCTGCGCGTGGTTACGCCCGTATCGGCGCACTGGTTGAAAGCATGTTGAAGGCAGTTGACCTCATTGCCTGCCAGAGCGAAGTACATCGGTCCCGTTTCCTGGCTCTTGGCGCGAGGCCGGACAGTGTGCGAGTGCTCGGCAGCGTCAAGTTTGACCTGAAGCTCAACGATGCACAGCGCACAGAAGCGGCGAGACTGCGTCTGGTCTGGGGGCTGGTCGATCGGCCAGTCCTGATTGCAGCCAGTACCCACCCTGGTGAGGAAGAACAGGTAATTGAAGCTTTCAGCCTGTTGAGACAAACGATCCCGTCGGCTTGTTTGTTACTGGTACCACGGCATCCGGTTCGAGCATCACAAATTGTCGAACTGGTAACGCGGCGGGGTTTTACGGTGATGAGACAGACCGGACCGGAACGATGGGCCGAAGATGTTGTGATTGGTGATGTGATGGGTACTCTGCTGACACTCTATGGTGTGGCTGACGTTGCCTTTGTCGGCGGCAGTCTGGTTGTTCAGGGTGGCCATAACCCCATCGAAGCGGCGGTGTGGGGCAAACCCTTAATCGTTGGCCCGCATGACTTCAACTTTCAGGCGGTGGTGGATGGTTTTCGCGAAGCCGGTGCGTTAACGCAGGTTGCCGATGCGGCGACGCTGGCCACCGCCGTGTGTCGATTGATGAGTGACCGCGATGTTTCTGCGGCGCAAGGTGCAAAAGGAGCAGAGGTGGTCGCGGCGAGCGCAGGGGCGCTCGACCGGACGCTGGATGCGCTTGCCGGGACCCTGTTACTGCGTGCTCAGTAAGGTCAGGCGTCGCACCGGGTTCTTGGGATCAGTGAATGCGTTGAGTTCCTTCAGGTCGTCGACGATCAGCATGCCCGTGGTCTGTTTCAGCCGCATGAGATTGTTGACGTAGCTGTAACGGCTGTCGGCGTATTCAAACTGCGCCGCATAAAGCCGCTGCTGAGCCTGTAGCACATCAACGATATTCCGGGTGCCCACTTCATAACCGGTTTGTGTCGCTTCCAGAGCGGACTGGCTGGACTTGATGGCCTTCAGCCGAGCGCGTACCCGGATGACATCAGTGGCCACTGAGCGGAAGAGGTTCCGGGTGTCGCGACTGACTGTCAGACGCTGATCCTGCAATAGCTCCCTTGCCTGTTCGGCCAGTGCGCCGGCTTCTCGTCGACGAGACTGATTGAAACCGCCGAGATACAACGGCAACTGCAATTCCAGCGCATAGGTGGTGGTATCGATCTTGTTGCCAAGGAACGACTGGCCGCCGGTGGCAAAGTGGCTGCGGTTCACAACGCCATTGATGGTTGGCAGATGAGCCGCGCGACGCGCCATCAGCGTCCGTTCAGCACCACGCAGCTGGGCATCTGCCGCCGCGATGTTCAGGTTGTTTGCCAGTGCCGAGCCTACCCACTCTTCTTCATTCTTCGGATTCGGGTCGACGATGGGCAGTGTCGATGCAAGTCGACTCAGCTCTTCGTGGTTGATGCCGGTCAGTGTTCGCAGTGTCTCGAAGAATATTTCGTGGTCGCCGTCGGCCTGGATGCGACGCACCACTGAGCCATCAAAAGCGGCCTGTGCTTCGAGTACATCGGTGATTGCTACGAGGCCGACGTCGAATCGCTGTTGTACCTGCTCGAGCTGGCGTTTCACTGCGGTTTCTTCGGCGACGCTGGATTCGACCAGGTCACGCGCGCGCAGCACGTTCAGATAGGCCTGCACGACGCGTACGATGAGATTCTGTTCGGTAGCTTCCAGCTGATGCCTGGACTGCTCGACGGTCGCCTTTGCACCGCGCAGGTTGTACCAGGCCTCGAGATCGAGGATCGGTTGGGTGGCTCGTACCTGCCAGGCATGGTCGTTGAACTCCTGGTCGGGAATATCAATCAGTTGTCCGAAGGTCGGGCTGGCTGGATTGGTGTCTTGTCGCGGTGGAATGGGGAAACTGCGCTCCGTCCAGGTAGTGGATGCACCTGCCGTCACGCTGGGCAACAACTGGGAACGCGCCTGAGGTACGGCTTCCTTGCGAGCCTTGAAGCTCGCCTGGTTGGCGCCGAGGACAGGATCATGATCAACCGCAGCACCGTAGACCTCCATGAGGTCCTCCGAAAATGCAGGGTTGGTCAAGAACAAGGTGAGCGTCAACAAAGCTGAAAACAGCGGCAGATTCTTTGGCACTTGGCGGAAGTCCGTGTCTCGTACAGTTTTCAGTCTAACAGAGCCATGTAATTTCGGTCGCAGAGCCTGCCTTGAATCCCTGTGAGATGTGAGCGGGTACTCGTTCCGGCGGAGGCGAAAGTGCGTTGATTCCTTACGAACGTGGTGTCGTTCCTTCGCTGGCAGACGGGACTGTCGTGGGTGTTATAGTACCCGACGCTTTTGCTGATACCGAGGAAACCGCTGTTTCGAAACCGCTGCTGCGGATATGACGAGAACGTGACCAGAACATGAGTTTGCTGACCAGGCGCTACAGTATTGATCTCCCCAGGCACATGGCAGTCTGCGATGCCAATTTCTTGCGGCTACAAAAATTGTTTCCAGCCATGCGCGAGGAAGACCAGGTCGAGTTCGCCGTAAGCCCAGGGGATTCGTCGATGCTGGTTCGGCTGCAGGTACTGGAGCGCGGACCATTCACTACCGTGCTGGGCCTTATCCATCTGGGGAAAGGCGAAGTGAACGCCGAGCCGACGTTCAAGATTCGGGTCTACCATGATGCTCGCAGCGCCGAAGTTTTCGAGTATCAGAGGCAGACACGATTTTTAGCGGTCTATGAGTATCCCAATCCGCGGATGCGCCAACGGGACGAAAAGGCCCAGGTGAATCTGTTTCTCGGTGAAGTTCTGGCGCATTGCCTGCGTTTTGGTATTGCCAGCACAAGCGCACTGGTGACAATCTCGGGTTGATCTGGGGACGCGCGTCAACGGTTGAACCTGGCTTACGTGCGTCAGCTTGTTGAAAATCAGTAAGATCCGTATCCACGCTCACTCCGGGAGTAGAACAGAACAGTGACTGAAGTCCGATATTCCGCAGCCTCGCTGCAGGTTTTGACCGGTCTTGAACCGGTGCGCCGCCGCCCCGGCATGTATACCGATACCACCCGCCCCAATCACCTGGTTCAGGAAGTGGTCGACAACAGCGTCGACGAAGCGTTGGCGGGCCACGCGCAGAACATCGATGTACGCATCTTCAAGGATGGGTCTGCCGAAGTGATCGATGACGGCCGTGGCATGCCGGTCGATATCCATCCCGAACACAAGATCTCCGGCGTCGAGTTGATCCTGACCAAGCTGCATGCTGGTGGCAAATTCAACAACGACAACTACCGGTTTTCTGGCGGCCTGCATGGTGTGGGCGTGTCGGTGGTTAATGCGCTGTCTGAAAAACTCCAGGTTGAAGTCAAACGGGACGGCCTGGTTTATGTGCAGGATTACCGCAAGGGCGAACCCCAGAGCAAGCTGAAAGAGACCGGCGCGGTCGGCAAGCGTAATACCGGAACGCGCGTCTGGTTCCTGCCGGAAGCATCGTTTTTTGATTCACCGAATATTTCCGTCAGCCGTCTCAAACACCTCCTGCGTGCCAAGGCCGTGTTGTGCCCGGGACTGCGACTGTCGATCACCGTGGAAGGACGTGACGAAGAAAACGAAACCTGGTTCTTCGAAGACGGGCTGGCAGGGTATCTGCGGCGTTCACTGGAAGGGATTGACTGTGTCCTCGCCGAACCCTTCCAGCACTCGGCGTCCGGCAATACCGAAGCGGTGGACTGGGCCATCAATTGGGCGCTGGAGAATGTCGAGCTCACCTGCGAAAGCTACGTCAATCTGATTCCAACGCCACAAGGTGGCACACACGTCAACGGATTGCGCTCAGGCCTCATCGAAGCGCTCAAGGAATTCTGTGAGTTCCGCAATCTGCTGCCACGCGGGATCAAACTGTCAGGTGAAGATCTGTGGGATCAGTGCTGTTTTGTGCTCTCGGCGAAGATGGCCGACCCACAGTTCTCGGGCCAGACCAAGGAAAAGCTCTCGTCGAGACAGTCAGTTGCGTTTGTTGGCGGGGTTGCCAAGGATGCTTTCAGTCTGTGGCTCAACGAACATCCACAGGACGGTGCAAGGCTCGCAGAACTGGCCATCAACAACGCGCAGCGACGGGCCCTGGCCGGTCGCAAGGTGGTGCGCAAGAAAATCACTGCAGGCCCGGCGTTGCCGGGCAAGCTCGCTGATTGCTCAGGTCAGGATGCAAGCCGGTCGGAGCTGTTTCTGGTGGAAGGCGATTCGGCTGGCGGTAGCGCCAAACAAGCGCGTGACCGTGAATTCCAGGCCATCATGCCGCTGCGCGGCAAGATCCTGAACACCTGGGAGGTTGACGTCGATCAGGTGCTGGCGTCGCAGGAAGTACACGATATCGCCATTGCAATCGGCGTGGATCCGGGGTCTGCGGATCTGTCCAACCTGCGGTACGACAAAGTCTGCATTCTCGCCGACGCAGATTCTGATGGCGCCCATATCGCGACCTTGTTGTGTGCGCTGTTTCTCCGTCACTTCCGCCCGCTGGTATCGGCGGGCCATGTCTTCATCGCCATGCCACCGCTGTATCGCATCGACGTCGGCAAGGAAGTCTTTTACGCGCTCGATGAAAGCGAAAAGGCAGGGGTTCTGGATCGGATTGCTGCCGAGAAGAAGGGTGGCAAGGTCATTGTCCAGCGGTTCAAGGGACTCGGCGAAATGAATCCGATGCAGCTGCGTGAGACCACCATGGACCCTGATACACGGCGCCTGGTGCGGCTGACGCTTGCGATCGGGCCGGAAACGGACGAGATGATGGACATGCTGCTGGCCAAGAAGCGGGCGGGCGATCGACGCGTCTGGCTGGAGAGCAATGGCGATCAGGCCGTCATTGACTAAGCGTCAGCGGATGCCCAGTCCAAACGCACATCCTCTTGAACAACTGAAAACAGGGCAATGACAAACGACACCCAGGATCAGGAATCGCTGCCGATGCGCACCTACACGGAGCGCGCTTATCTCGACTATGCGATGTACGTCATCAATGATCGCGCCTTGCCACACATCGGCGATGGACTGAAACCCGTTCAGCGCCGCATCGTCTACGCCATGAGTGAACTGGGCCTCGACAACACCGCCAAGTACGCCAAGTCATCGCGCACCGTCGGCGACGTGCTCGGCAAGTTCCACCCGCATGGTGATTCGGCCTGTTATGAAGCCATGGTTCTCATGGCACAGCCCTTTTCGTTTCGATATCCGCTGATTGAAGGTCAGGGCAACTGGGGTTCTCCGGATGATCCGAAGAGCTTCGCAGCAATGCGTTACACCGAAGCCAAATTGTCGCGTTACGCCGCGCTCCTGTTGAACGAGATCAACCAGGGCACGGTGGATGAGGTGCCAAATTTTGACTCGTCGTTCACCGAGCCGAAATTGTTACCCGCTGAAGTGCCATTTGTTCTGCTCAATGGCTCCAGTGGCATTGCCGTAGGCATGGCCACGGATATTCCACCGCACAACCTGAAGGAAATCGTTGGTGCCTGCGTGCACCTGCTGGACAACCCGAAGGCGACCATGGCGGAACTGATGACCTTCATCAAGGCGCCGGATTTTCCCAGTCAGGCCGAGATCATCACCCCAACCGCCGATCTGCTGGCCATCTATGAATCCGGGCGCGGCACGCTGAAAACCAGAGCGCGTTATACCCGTGAGGATGGCGACATCATCATCACTGCGTTGCCCTATCAGTCGTCACCAGCCAAGGTGCTTGAACAGATTGCAGCCCAGATGCAGCAGAAGAAGCTGCCCATGCTGAACGATTTGCGTGATGAATCAGATCATGAAAATCCGACGCGACTGGTTCTCGTGACTCGTTCGAACCGCATCGATGCCGATCGGCTGATGAGTCATCTGTTTGCAACCACGGATCTTGAGCGTACACATCGAGTCAATCTGAACATGATTGGCCTGGATCAACGGCCACAGACCAAGACCCTGCTCGGTGTGCTGCAGGAGTGGCTGCGCTTCCGACAGGATACGGTGACCCGACGACTGCAGTTCCGTCTCGACAAGATCAATGATCGGCTGCATATCCTCGACGGTCTGCTGATTGCCTTTCTCAATATCGATGAAGTGATTCGGATCATTCGCGCAGAAGACCATCCGCGAAACGCGCTGATGGCTCGATTCGGACTCAGTGAACGGCAGGCGAATTCGATTCTGGATATCCGGTTGCGGCAACTGGCCAAACTGGAAGAAATCGAGATACGTGGTGAGAAGGACAGGCTCGAAGCAGAACGGTCTGATCTCGAAAAGATACTTGGATCGCGGGCGCGCCTGCTGACCCTGGTGAAAAAGGAACTGCAGGAGATCGCAAAAAAATATGGTGATGAGCGAATGTCGCTGATGGCCAGTGACATCGTCGAAGCCACCGCTTTCACCGAAGAAGACCTGGTTTCAAACGAACCCGTCACGATCGTGCTGTCCGACAAGGGTTGGGTCCGATCAGCCAAAGGGCACGAGCTCGATCCCCGTGAGCTTAGCTATCGATCCGGCGATTCATTTGCGCAGGCGGTACGCGGCCGCAGCAATGATATGCTGCTGTTTTTCGATACCACCGGGCGCACGTACTATCTGGCGCCGCATACGCTACCGTCGGCACGAGGTCAGGGTGAGCCGTTGACCGGTCGGCTGAATCCACCGGAGACCGCGCGTTTTGTTGGCGTGATCATCGGGAACACGAATACCAAAGTGTTGATGGCATCCAATGCAGGCTACGGGTTTGTCGGTCGTCTGGAAGACATGATGACCAAGAATCGAGCCGGCAAGGCCTGTCTGTCCGTGCCAGAGGGCGCGCAGGCGCTGCCGCCGATTTGCATTCCCGAGGGGGATGGTTCGTACAGTGTCTGTGCGCTGACCAATCAAGGTCGATTACTGGTGTTCCCGCTGTCGGAGTTGCCGGAGCTGCCACGCGGCAAGGGTAACAAGATCCTCAACATCCCCAGTGCCGACTTCAAGAGCGGAGAGGAGTTTCTGCTTGGTGTACAAGTGGTCGCCGACGGAGAGCATCTGCTGGTTTACGCCGGTCAGCGACATCTGCGACTCAAACGTGGTGATCTGGAAGACTATTCGGGCGAACGTGCCCGTCGTGGCAAACAACTGCCGCGAGGTTTTCAGCGAGTTGATGCGATGGCGGTGGAATAACCGAGCAGAACGCCAACCTGCTGGTGCAGCAGCGCGGATGGCGAATCAGCCAATGCAGTGATGCAGAACGAGGTGCCCGTGATGCTGGCGATATCGGCCAGCATGGGATTGTCCAGCGGTTGTGCCACACATCGCTCAGGTTGTGCCAGCGAGGTCATGAAGTCGTGACTGGCAATCAGCGAATTGTCGGGTGCAAAGGCGGCCAGTAACGAGGCATCGGCAATGACTTCGGCCCTGACGTCACGGTTTGGTGATGCCATCACACGATGCAGCGCAAAGCGAAATTCGACGTCCGGATCTGCCTCGGCGAGGACTTCATTGAGCAACCACGCAGCACACACGGCGTTGAAACCGGCGTCTTCGCTGGCGGCAAACTCCAGCAGCAAGCTGGCGCTGATGCCAGCGCGAGCATGTCCTTGATACAGATTGGCGACACGTTCTGCCTTGAGCATGACGCGATCGCTGATCTCACGGCGGACTTCACTGAGGAAAGTCAGCTGATTGTAGAAGTTGCCGACGACCAGCCAGCGAGCTTCCAGTGGTGCCTCTTCTTCCTCTTCCTCGATCTCGAGAGTTGCGGCTTGACGACGACGCATCAACAGCAACTCATGAAGCAGCATGGTCAGCAGCGGCGTAATCAACAGTAGTGCCAGCGTCGCAATGAACTGGGGTACTCGACCGGCCAGGCCAAATGCTTCTGCAGTCAGTCGTACGCGCACGATCCCACTCGTGGTCTGACCTACGGTTACCGAGCGTGTGAATTCCTGATGATCGTCGGTGGCCGACGTCATGTCGCCGCTCTCAACGATGGGCACGCCGGTCACGGTATAAAAACCCGCACCCTGGACATCACGCAGACTGGCGAGACGATTGGTCAAGACAAACAGGTGCACGGTGTCGGCCTCGAGCATGGATTCCTGCCCCTGCACCGCGAGGGTCTCAGCGATGGAGTTGCCAAAGTCCATGGCACGAGAGCGCTCAACTGACGAGCCATCCCAGATCAGCCAGAAACCGGCCAGCACAATGGCTGTGCACAGGAGTGATATCCATCCTGTGGCCTGTTGTCGTTTGACGAGTTCCAACCAAAACGCTAGCGTCAACGCGCGTCGACTCCGGGAAAAAGCTGTTGTTGAAAAAGATCGTGCTGGTAACAGTCGAAGGTCGGGACCGGCCTGGACTGATGGCCATGTTGACATCGACATTCCGACGATTTCAAGTCCAGGTCCTCGACGTTGGTCAATCTGTCATCCACGATCAGCTGGCGCTCGGCTTTTTGCTGAGAGTTGATGCATCCGCTGAGGCGGCTTCCGAGCAGGCGATAACCTCGTTGTGCAAGGATGCGGGAGTGTTTGCGCAGTTTGAGACGGTCACGCCTGAGCGTTACGCCGATTGGGTCAGCGCCTCTGGCAAACCAGGTTATATCATCACCTTGCTCGCGGCCGGCGATCCGGTGGCCGAATTGAACGCGGTCAGCACGATCACCAGAGCCGAAGGGCTCAACATCGAAACCATCCGCAGGTTATCGGAGCGGGTGCGTCTGGATCAGGTCGATACGCCGAGACAAAGCATCGTCGAAATGCGGGTTCGCGGTGAACTCGCGGAGCCGGAAAGATTGCAGGCCGCACTGCTGGCGGTAGCCGCGGAACATGGTTTTGATTTCAGTGTTCAGGCCGACACCGTGTATCGACGGCATCGACGGCTGGTCGCTTTTGATATGGACTCCACGTTAATCAATGCCGAGGTCATTGATGAACTGGCCAAGCTGCATGGTGTTGGTGCACAGGTCGCGGCCATCACTGAAAGTGCCATGCGCGGTGAACTGGATTTTCAGGCGAGTTTTCGTGCACGAGTCGCGGCGCTGAAAGGTCTTTCCGCTGACGCACTCCAGATTGTCGCCGAACGCGTGGAACTCAATCCGGGTGCAGAGCGCCTGGTCCGCACGCTGCGGCACTTCGGGTATAAAACCGCGATCCTTTCCGGTGGTTTCAAGTACGTGGGTGAGCACCTGCGCAAGCGGTTGAAGATCGACTATGTCATCGCCAACGATCTGGTGATTCGGGATGGCCTGTTCACCGGTGAAGTTGCAGGCAGCATCGTTGATGCGCGGCGCAAGGCGGAAGCGCTGGCGGAGATTGCGCGCGCTGAAGATATTCATATCGCGCAGACCATTGCCATCGGCGATGGCGCCAATGATCTGCCGATGCTGAGCATGGCCGGTCTTGGTGTCGCCTATCACGCAAAACCTCTGGTTCGCCAATCCGCGAGCCATGCCATTTCACGCTTCGGCCTGGATGCGATCCTGTACCTGCTTGGATTTTCGGACCACGACTTGCGACACCTCGCGCGCCAGGACGAGGAGTGAGTGAAACTGTTGGCTCGGCGTCGTCAAACCACGCCGCCTGGTGATCAGTCCTCTTCTTCGACGCTGAAGTCGTAGTCCATTTCTGCTCGGGGCTCCTGCAAGTAGTGGCCCTGAATGTAGTTGGCGCCTGCTTGCCACAACGCGGTCAGCTGTGCCGCGCTTTCCACCATCGGCACAATGGTGAACTTCCCCAGCGACTGAAGCTTCTTCAGCATCGGCGTGATCATATCGCCGTGCTGTCCCAGGGTGCGGATCAAAGAGCCGTCGATCTTGACCATGTCGACCGCGACAACGTCCAGCAAGTCAAATGGCGTGGTGACCAGGCCAAATCGGCCGATCGCAGCCTGACAATGCATTCGCTTCAGGCCGAGGACAAATTCAGCGGTTTCCTTTCGGAAGGTAACGGCGTCTTTTTCGGTGATCTGGAAGATCACGGCGTCACTGGGCAGCCGAGCGGCCTTGATGGCAACGGTCAACCACTTGATGAACTCCGCATCAGCGACGCTGTTGCTGGTGACGTTGATCGTCAACCGTGTGTTGTGACCTTTGGCGCGGTGGATGCACAGCGCCTTGATCGACTGAAGAATGACCCAACGATCCATCTTCGCGGCAACACCGTGTTCGATGGCGGTGCGCAGGAATTGATCAGGCACATGCTCGTTGCCTTCGCTGTCGATCATGCGCAGGAAGACTTCGTAGTGTTCGTCGTTGTCGCCACGCAGGCTGATGATGGGCTGGTACAACAACCGGAATGATTGGGTTTCGATGGCTTCTGTAATGCGGGCCACCATCTTGCCCGCTTCGTCCAGGACCACTGGCGAAACCACGGGAGTCTCGGCTTCCAGTGTAATCGTGCTGGTGCGATTGGCAGCGACGAGATCCTGCAGTTGCTGGTAGACCGCGTCGAGCGCGTATTCCACATCGGCAGCGATGCGCACGCCACAAAGGGAAATCGTCACGGGTATGTTCTTGCCGGCCAACTCGAAGTTCTGTTTTGCGAGTTCTCTCTGCAGACTGTTGGCCCATTTGAATGCAGCGGCTCGATCGGTGCCGACTCGGGCGATGGTGAATTCGTTTTGCGACAGTCTGAGTACCGGGTCGTCTTCACTCGCTGATTGAACCAGCTCAAAGACCTGATCGGCAATCTTGTCGGCGCGTAGCAATCCGAACTCGGCGCGAATCTTGTCGAGGCCCTCCACACAAGCGAGAAACATGAAGGATTGTCCTTCGTTACTCGTGCCGTGGCGGTCTTCGCAGAGTTTGAGAAATGAACCAAGGTCGAGAAAATCGACCGGCCCAGGGGCCGCGGTTGTTATCGGGATCGAGTGCAGTGGCAACAACGTTGCTTGCAGACAGGCTTCGCCTTCATACGAGGAATTGACGAGAACCAGAATCCCGTCCAGTGGTTTGTCATCGACGGTAGTTGCCGTAAACGGAAATCTGACTTCTTCGGTGCTGTTTCGCAGCGCCTTCATCTGCTCCTTGAAGTCCGCGGCACTGGTGGAGGAAAGAAAGTCCATCATCGAGACACCGAGCATGTCGTCGACGTCGGCGCAGCCAAAAAACTGCAGGTAAGCCGGATTGGCGTACACATGCAAACCTTCGTGGATATAGGCGATCGGCGCTCGGGAGCCCTGCAGGAGGAGCAGGCAACGTTGCTCCACTTCCTTCAATGAGCGGCTGAGCTGAGAGGCCCGTGCCCGCTGGCAGACATGCTCGATTTCGCGCTGTGCAACATGACCCAGATGTTCTTCGTCGCGTAAACACACCAGATCGGATGCGCCCAAAGTCATTGCTTCGCCGGTAGTCCAGCGTGAATGCTCGGCGCTGCAGAGGATGATCGGAATCGATCGGCTGGCCGTGCGTAAGCGGGGAAGTAGCGTATCGACTTCAGGTTGATCTACCGACATGAAAGCAATATCGCACTCGTTGTCGATGAATGATTGCATCGTCTCATCTGCATCTGCCGAGCGAAGCATGCGTGTTGCATAGCCTGCATCCCGCAAAATCGAGTCGATGCGAGTTGCAGTCTCCTCAGACTCTTCGGCAACCAGTACCCGAATAGGGGCTTTGGGCGAATGCGAAGCCGACATATCCTTTTCGAACCACGATCGTCCTTAATTTCCGTTCGTGGGCCGGATTGCTCCATGCGATAACGTTAGAGCATTCATGGTCAGGCCGGTTGGCTGGTTTTCCAAGTAACTACCCAACATTCGAAATGAGAACTGGTTGTAGTTTTCAGTCTGACCTATGCAACTTCCCAGATGAATGTTCGACTGGGTCCGCCCGCGCTGGATCTGAATCTTCTGCATCGGCTGAAATGGCACCCGGGGAGTGATCAGGGACGCTGGTCGTTGCATGGCGGGCAGGGCTGGTAGCAGGAGTGCCTTGGCGAATGCTGTCGAACCGCCTTTGGTCTTGACGACACGAGCAGAAACAGGAACTGCCGTTGGGCTGAGTAGCTCAACGCCGGTCGTTGCGGCGCCGCCCTTCGACCCACCAATCCATCGCAGGACGCCGATTCGCCATTGCTTGCTGCTGGCTTCCCTGACGCTGAGCAACTCACCGATCTGGGCGGAGGCCGGTAGTCCCTCTGGCCACCTCACCCTGAATCCAAGCGGGCTGGTGTCACAAGCCGCGGTGGTGTGTACCGTCGGTCCGTTTACGGGCGTTGGAGTGTCCACCGTTTTGTTGCTGGTAGTCTTCTCGGCCGTGGTTTTTGCTCTGGTCGTTTCGATTTCATGGGCGAAACAGGCTGCAGCGACGCGCAGGCCGATACCGATTTCCACTGATTCAGCGAGTTGCAGCCGCTGGTGCTGTCGCACCTGAGCCGTGCTCCAGGCGGACGCAACGTGCTTCAGGACCTTGGAACCGACGAACTCGGGGACCACAACACTGCTCGGGATCTCGCGCAGAAAGGCCTCCAGTTCGTAGGCCAGTACTTCGGTATTGAGACCAAGCAACGACGGGTTACTGCGGATCAGTGCCGTTGAGGCTGGTGGGCGGTCCTGTTGCAGGTCGACAGTGAAAAGATCCTTGGTTTCGGCCGGCCGGACTTCCGCCTGGCTGCTCCAGGTTTCAAGGGCATTGAAGAGTTGGTTGAGTTCCATTGGCCGCAGCTGGTTTGGTTTGGCCAATGCGACCAGCACCGGGCGCATCCAGGCCTCGATGATGCTGGTTGGCGCCTGGTTGTGATTTTCCGAATCACGAACTTTCTGCTCCGCCAGACCGCAGGATCTGGCGACATGGAAAAGCTGATTCAGTTGCAGCCAGATGCCGGTGTCCGGTGTCAGGTAATGGCGATGGCTCCGCAAGAGGACTCTCGACAGGTCAGAAATTGCACGATGCAGCGCGTTGATGACGGCTTCGCGAGCTGATTTGTCTTCGTTACAGATTGGCAGCGCAGCGAGCACCACGACGATATAACCAGCAGCCAACTTCTGCTGCAGCGACTGGGCCTGCTCCAATTGCATGGACCAGCGAGTTCCACCTGCGACATTCTGACGCTCGATTCGCGCGCACATGTAATACACCGTCGAGCGAATACTCTCGAGCAATTCGAGGCGGGTCAGATAGTCCGTGCGCAGGCGGCAAAGTTCATCCACCAGTTCCAGCAACTGGGTGGTGCTGGCGAGCAGGTTTGCCATCGGCAACGCCGCCACCCACGTGTTGATGGCATCGGGCTCTGCCTGGCACGTGTGCAGCGAATTGAGGTCTGCGGGCTCAGCGGTCAGCAGGTGTATGACTGTTCGGGGATCTTCCATGTCTTCGGGATTATAGGGAATCCTGATCGATTGCGCGCAGGTGTCATTTACCTAGCCCGCATTATTCATGAAGGAACGTAGCGAGGGCGTCGAGAGTAACGAAAAGACTGGGTGGCGCGGACCGGAGCGCGCACAGGCGTGCTTTACAGCACGTCGAGCACGCGGAGGGAGCACGCCGAGTGTTTTCGCTGCTA
>JANNBJ010000180.1:0-2749 GCA_031385325.1 Gammaproteobacteria bacterium
GTCCCTTGATGGCCATCAGTGCCGGGCCGATCTTCACCCTGAGCGTGAGTTCTGTCGTCATTCGTTCGGTGGACTCGGGTAGCAGTGCCAGTTGGTCCAGCGCCGCGCCCAGATGCGCGATGGCCTCGATGTAGCCAGAACGAGAAACCGCCACCTCACCGGCACGTTGCCAATATTCAACCGCCTGGGCTGGCATCTGAGCGCGGCTGAAATGGTGGGCTACCAGTTCCGGGCGCGACTGCACGACCTCCGGGAACCCCTGCGCGTAGGCGTCCGCTACACGCCGGTGGTACTGCGCACGCGTACTCTTCAGCAGCGTGTCGTAGGCCGCCTCCTGGATCAGGGCGTGCTTGAAGACATAGTGTGAGCGCGGCGGAATGCCACGCTGGTGGATGATTTCCGCTTTGTTCAGCGCGGCGAGTTGGTGCTCGAGGGCCGCTTGCGGGAGGTCGCAGATCGCGTTCAGGATGCCATAGTCGAATTCCCGCCCCAGCACCGCGGCCAATTGCGCAACCATCTTGGCTTCACCCAAGCGGTCCAGGCGTGCGGTCAACGAATCGCGCAGGGTGGCGGGCACCTCCAATGCGAGCGCGGCTCCAGGCTTGCGCAGATCGAGAACATCGCCGCTGGCCGCCATTTGCGCGTCGATGATCGCCCGGGTCAACTCCTCGACGAACAGCGGAATGCCATCGGTGCGTCGCACCACCTCGTCGACAATTTCGGCAGGCAACACCACGGAACCAGCGATACCCTGCGCCACCAAGGCGCTCTGTTCGGCCGTCAAGCGCCCCATCGGCAAGGTGGATATCTGCCCATGCAGCGCCCATGTCGGCACAAATTCAGGTCGATAGGTCAGCACCACCAAAATCGGCATCTCGGGGATGCGCTCCAACAAGGTACCGATCAGGTCGCGCGTCGAGGCATCGATCCAGTGCAGGTCTTCGACCACCACCACGAGAGGGTTTACCTGGGCGTCGGCATGCAGCCACGCAACCAGGGTGTCGAGCGTGCGGCGCTTGCGCTGGTCCGGAGCGAGGCCATCAAGCACCGCTTCGTGCTCCGCGCCAAGGCCAACCAGGCACGCCATCAACGCCAGGCTCATCTTGTCCGCAAGGCCAGCCGCTTCAAGGGCTTTGGCCAGAGCAGCAGAACGAACCGCTGGAGAACTGGCACCCATGCGGCCGATCTCGCGCTCGATCAGGTCGATCATCGGGTGCAGCGCGGTATTCTGAAAAAAGGGCGAGCAAAAGATATTGCGCCACCCAGGTTTCGTCGTGTCAGCGTGTTCGCGAAAGGCCGCCAGCAGGCGCGACTTCCCCAGCCCTCCCTCACCTGATATCAACACGGCCTGTCCCTGGCCATGTCGCGCCAGCGCCCACCGCTCCTGCAGATGCGCGAGCTCCTTGTCGCGACCGATCAGGGGCACGGATTGCCGCACCGCATCGCGCAGCGCTGCTTCCAGGACGGCATCAACGGCGAACAGCTCAATGTCCTTGCTCACACCTTTGAGCTGTCTTTGCCCCAGCGATCGTGTCTCGAATTGTTGGTTGAGCAGGCGCAGAGTGATCGCGCTGATGCAAACCGAATCAGGCAAGGCCTCACTCTGGATGCGCGCTGCAATATTGGGTGTCTCGCCGATCGCATGTACCTCGCGCGCGTCGCCCGCACCCATTTCGCCGACCACGACCATACCCGTATGGATACCTATGCGCACAGAGATTGCCGCGTCCCCACGCGCTGCCAACACCGTCGCCAGTTGACGCACTCCCGACACGATGTCAAGGCCGGCCAGAACCGCGCGTTCAGCGTCGTTGTCATGTGCTGCCGGATAGCCAAAATAGGCCAGGACGCCGTCGCCGGCATATTGGTGAATGTTGCCGTCAAAACGATTCACGCACTCCACACAGACTTGTTGGTATTGTCGAAGCAGCGCGCGTAGTGCTTCCGGATCAAGCTTCCCGGACAGCGGTGTCGCTCCGACCACATCGGCAAACAGCACGGTGAGTTGGCGCCGCTCTCCGTCCCCGGTTCGGGCTGGCGGGACGACAGGCTGGGCTTTGACCTGCACCTGTCCAGGGACTCCCTCGACGAAAGCATCGCCGCACATCCCACAAAACCGCGCCTGTATCGGCGCCGTCGCACCGCACCCCTGGCACTCCTTCTCGAGTGTCGCGCCGCATGCCTCGCAGAACCGTTGGCCGGTGCGCGTCTCGGCCTGGCAACTCTTGCATTTCATGGCGTGCTCATCGTCGGCGACCAGTTGAAGCGCAGTACAGAGTTCTGCTTGCGGAGAACGCCGAGTGTGACAGACCCATTTTCTTATCATACCTGCGCGTGGCCCGATCTGGGGTCACCTGGCGTTTGTTGACACCGTGAAAGCGCGGTGTAAATTGGCAGGCGCTTCCATTCATGGAACTGAGGAGTGTCTGCATCGACAATTGAAAGGACGAAAGATGATCCCAAAGGCCCTTGAGCGGCTCAAATCAACTCTTGTGTCTGTCTGGCTCCAACGCAGCGAAACCGGTCCGACACCGAACTGCGTCTGACCGACAGGACTCGCAAATAGCAGTTACTGGATCACCACGTCAGCGCGCAGCAACAAGCTTTGCGGGATGGTGTTGGCAAACATCGGGGCGCCCACCACCAGCAGACCGCGGGTTGCGTCAGCGGTATCGACACGATGGATGACCTGGAGCGCGCGCGCCGGCTTTTGCTGCTCCCCTCAGCCCAACGTGTCAAGTAGCAGCTT
>JANNBJ010000218.1:0-43337 GCA_031385325.1 Gammaproteobacteria bacterium
CAGCGAAAACACTGGGCGTGCTCCCTCCGCGTGCTCGACGTGCTGTCAAGCACGCCTGCGCGCACGCAGGTCCGCGCCACCCAGCGTTTTCACTACTCTCGACGCCCTCGCTACGATACTTCATGAATAGTGCGGGCTAGAGCAATTACTAATCCTCATGTAACGATCATGTCGGGATGCAAAACTCCCGGGTTTGGATCAATCTGTTTCATACCTGTTGCAATCATGACCTCGGCAGCGTTTGGGGAAGTTTTGATTGATGGGAGCGTCCCATGCCTGACAAAGGGTGGGCCGCCGTTTGTCGAGCGTCTGAATCTGTGTCGTGCAACGAAAACATTCACGGGAAGTACGAAGTAACCAGACCATGAGAATACTCGTCGTGGAGGATTCAGAGCGGCTTCGTAGAGCCATCAGTACTGGCTTGTCAGCGAGCGGATTTGCTGTCGATGTCGCACCGGATGGCGAAGCCGGATTGGCGCTTGCACAACACGCACCGTACGAAGTCATCGTGCTTGATCTGATGTTGCCGAAGCTGGATGGACTGACCATGCTGGATAAGCTGCGTCGCTCCGGTTGTCAGACGCATGTGCTGATCCTGTCGGCCAAGGACGCGATAGATGATCGAGTGAAGGGTCTCAATCTCGGGGCGGATGATTACTTGTCCAAACCGTTTGCCTTTGATGAACTCCTGGCGCGAGTCCGTGCCCTGTGTCGGCGCCAGGAGCAGCAAAAAGACACGGTACTGTGCGTTGGTCTGGTGGCGCTTGATACGATTTCGCGGGTTGTCACGGTGTCTGGCGGTGCCATCGAGCTCTCGCGACTGGAATTTGGGCTCCTCGAACTGCTGCTTCGACGACGAGGGCGTGTCCTGAGCCGTGACTACATCATCGATCAGCTCTATCCATCAGCCACTGCGCACGAAAGCAATGTGCTGGAAGCGCTGGTGTACAGCGTGCGACGCAAGATTCAACCCAACGGGGCACCGGAAGTCATTCACACGCGTCGTGGGCAGGGATACATGATCAAGGCCCATTAGATGCGCTCGATTCGGCGAGCATTATCGCTGCCGTTGGTTATCGGTGTGCCCGTGCTGGTATTGCTCGGTGGCGGTTTTTCCTCGTGGTTTGTGGCCGATCGACTCAGTCGCGAGTTCGATAGTTTGTTGTTGATCAAGGCAAGGGATCTCTCGGCATTGGTTCAATGGCGAGGTGGTACGAACAAGAAGATGGAATTCAACTTCTCGGATGAATTGATGCCGGAGTTTTCTTCGGAAACCCGGCCAGAATACTTTGAACTCTGGACCGAATCAGGGCGCGTCATCGAACGTTCGCGATCGCTGCGCGGCGCCCATCTTCTTCGCAGCCCGAAAAGCATCGATGCACCACAGATCAGAAACGTTGAGCTCCCCGATGGGCGGTCTGGACGGCTGATCAACCTCGAGTTCACACCTGACGGAGAGGATGTGGTTTCCAGGAGATCCGCGCGCAGAGCCTCAAAGCCTCGTGATTCGTCAAACCATCATGAAGCGTGGGTGGAAACGCCGAACGTGCGCGTGCATCTGGCGTTGGCGACCAGCACAGTCGAATTGGACCGTTTGATTCAACAAGTCTTCGGGCTGTATTTCGGCATCACTGCGTTGGTCACCATTGCGATCATCCTGTGGCTGCGTGTTGTGCTGCAGCGTGGACTGCAGCCACTGGACGACTTCGCGAACCAGGTGGCAAACATCGGCACGACGAACCTGAGCGAACGACTGACGCTTCTGCAGGAAATCGAAGAGCTGGCGCCACTCAAAGATCGGACCAACGCCCTGCTTGAGAGCATTGAAGCAGCCCTGGTTCGGGAACGAAATTTTTCAGCCAATGTAGCGCATGAGTTGCGCACGCCGGTGGCCGAGCTCAAGTGTCTTGCAGAGGTCGGGTTGCTGAATCCGCTTGATTCGGAAGGATCACACGGGTTTCTCATGGATGCCAAAGAAATTGCGGAGAATATGGAGCGAATAGTCGAGCAGCTTCTGTCGTTGGCAACAATCGAAGCGGGTGTCCCGGTATCAACCAGGGAATTGTTTGATCCGAGAACTCTTGTCGACGATGTGTGTGCGAGTCTGTCTGTGAACCTGAACGCCGATCAGCCGAAGCTCATCATCAGACTGCCGACGGGAGCGCTGATTCTGGGTGACCTTGAGAGGCTCACCCTGATGCTGAGAAACCTGCTTGAAAATGCCATCCAGTACAGTCCGCCCAATACTCCCGTCGAGGTGGATATTGAGGTTGCCGGCCCAGATTGCTGGTCGCTGAGTGTGACCAATACGGCGGAGGGACTTCGGCAGGCGGATCTTCCGCTCATGTACAACAGGTTTTGGCGCAAGGAGCTGTCGCGTACCAGCGGGAGGCATTCCGGCCTTGGTCTTGCTTTGGTTAAGTCCTTCGCCCAAGCCCTTGCGCTGGAAGTGACCACCGGTCTGGCCGAGTCCGGTCGGCTGAAGATATCGATCAGCACTGGATCGTGAAAGGCACCTGTCTGCGTGACGTTACGATTGATCCGAGAGGTCTGTTCGCCTGCAGTTGACCCGGTGTACTGAACACCCCACCATCCCCGCAGGGGAAAACCAGAACAATGTGGGGAGAGTCGGATGCAGACCGGGCAATCTCAGTCAGACAGGCCGCTCGAACGGCAACCGATCTTCTGGTTCTACGGTTCAGCATCCATCGCCTACGGCATCAAGGACAATGCGTTCAGCTACCTGTTGCTGATCTTTGCCAACAAGGTACTGGGCGTTCCTGGTTATCTTGCCTCCATTGCCCTGGCTATTGCGATGTTGTGGGATGCCGTATCTGATCTGTTGCTCGGCCATTGGTCCGACAAGACGAGTTCGCGGCTTGGTCGAAGACACCCGTTCATGTATGCCGCGCTCCTGGTAGTTCCCGCTTGTTTTTACGCGCTGTTCAACCCCGTGATCGATATCACACCAGAGAATGGCTTCTGGTATGTGCTGACCATGGCGCTGCTCATACGAACCGGTACGACGTTATTCGAAGTTCCGTCCACGGCCTTGTTGCCGGATCTGGAGAAGGATTACGACCGACGCAACAAGTGGCTGGCCTTGCGACATGGTTTTGGCTGGTACGGTGGCAATGGCATTCACACGATCAACTTCTTCTTCTGGGTAGGTGGTTATGGCGTAACCGTGGCGACCGGATACGCGATCTACGGAATCGTTGGTGCGTGTGTCATTGCACTGGCCATTCTGGTGTCCTCACTTGGAACACAACGTGCGGCTGCCGCATTGCCGCGACCCGATGACACCTTCAAATTTGGCGAAATCTCCAAGGAAATCCGCCAGATTCTGCAATCACTTCGCAACCGCCACTTTGCTGCGTTGTTCGGGTTCGGGCTGACGGTTGGTATTGCGAGTGGCCTCGGAACCGCTCTGTATCTCTACAACACCACGTACTTCTTCGGCTTTAGCGGCGCACAAATCGCAACCACGGGCGTCTTCGTTCTGTTGTCTCCGCTGATCGCCTATTGGGCGGTGCCGTTCTTTTCGCTCCGGCACGGCAAACCGCGGACGGCGATTGGTGCCTTTACCTTTCGTCTGATCCTGTATCCGATGCCTTATCTTCTGCTGCTCAATGGCTGGTGGCCAACCATCGGCAGTTGGGAAAGTCTCGCGGTCTACAGCGTATTCATCGTCATGGAAGTGGTGGGTGTAGTCATTGGCGGTGTCATGGTCGATTCGATGATGGCGGATGTGGTGGAAGACAGTGAAGTAGCGACAAAGCGTCGTTCCGAAGGGCTGTTCTTCGCCGCGCGAGGATTTGCGGCCAAAGCGGTGTCGGCGGGAGGAATCATTGGTGCCGGGATCATCGTCACCTCGGTGGGGCTGGACTCGATTACCAGTGCCGCACAGATGACACACGAGATTCGTGTCGACATCGCGTCCACTTTTCTGCCGATCTATCTGGGGTTGTTCGTCATCGCGTTATTCATCATTTCAAGGTATGGCATCAACCGTGAATTGCATGCACAAAACCTGCGCAAGCTGAATCAGACGGTGGGTACGCCGATTGAAGAGCAGATCGGATCGTCATGATCGAGGTCAAACGGTGAACAAGCCCGGTGAGAACAGTCATGCGCGTCAGCGCAGGGATCAGGCAGCTCATTCGATGCAGCAGATTATCGACAGCAGGCTGTCCCGTCGGGATCTGATCAAAGGTGCCATGGCCGGAGCGCTGGTGTCGGCGACAGGATGTTCGCCGGAATCGAAGGAGCCTGGGTTACCAATTCAATCTGCTGATCCTGGTCGATATGCGTTTCCTGAACTTGAGCGCGACGTTTCGCAGGATCAAGCCATCGCCGAAGGTTATACCGCGGACGTACTGATCCGTTGGGGTGATCCGCTGTTTGCCGACTCGCCGGTCTTCGACCCGCAGCATCTGTCCGCGGCAGCACAGTCCCGGCAGTTCGGACAGAACAATGATTTCGTTGGTTTTGTGCCACTCCCGGCTGCAGAGGATGGAGTAGAGCGGGGACTGTTGTGTGTCAATCACGAATACGCATCGTCAAACCTCATGTTTGCCGATTTTTCCTGGGTCTTCCGCGGTTGGATCACGAATGAAACCTGCGACATCGAACTGGCTGCACATGGCGGCAGTGTTGTTGAAATTGCATTGATCGAGGGTCGCTGGCGTGTGGTGGTGGGTTCTGCGTTCAATCGCAGGCTGATGGCCCGGGGGACGCCGATGGAGCTTAGCGGACCAGCAGCAGGACACGAGCGCCTGCAAACCGTAGCAGAACCTACGGGGACCAGAGTCGACGGCATGATGAGCAATTGTGCTGGGGGTATCACCGCCTGGCACACCTGGTTGAGTGGCGAGGAGAACTTCAACGGCTGTTTTCTTGGTGAGGTGGATGAGGCACACGCTGAAGCACGTAATCACGCGATTTACGGCATACCCGATGGGTACTACCAATGGGGGCTCTTCTATCCTGAGTTTGATGTGGCAGCCGAGCCACGTTCACCCAATCGTTACGGCTGGGTGGTTGAGATCGATCCCCATGAGCCAACTTCGACGCCGAAAAAGCGCACGGCGCTGGGTCGCATGAAACATGAAGGCGCAGAAAGTATCGTTGCGCGGGACGGCCGGGTGGTGGTGTACATGGGCGATGATTCAAAGTTCGAACATGTGTACAAGTTTGTGACTGAAGGTCGATTCAATGGTGATGATCGAAAGGCAAACGCTGACCTGCTCGATCAGGGAACACTTTATGTGGCTCGCTTCAACGTCAATGGCACGCTGAACTGGTTGCCACTCGTCCATGGAGTTGGACCGCTGACTGCGGAGAATGACTTTGCCAGTCAGGCGGATGTGCTCATCGAGACTCGTCGAGCGGCAGACCTGGTTGGTGCGACGCCCATGGATCGCCCGGAGGACATACAACCGTCCGCGAAGACGGGCAAGGTGTATGTGATGCTCACCAATAACGATGAGCGGATCACCGAGCAGATCGATGCGGCCAATCCCCGTGCGGGCAACGTTTTTGGTCACATCATCGAAATCACTGAAGATGGCGGCGATCACACCGCAGATTCCGGTCGCTGGGATGTGCTGATTCGTGGGGGGGATCCAGGCGACACGTCGGTTGGTGCGCTCTGGCATGCGTCGACCAGTGAAAGCGGTTGGTTCGGCTCGCCGGATAACGCAACGTTCGATGCAGCCGGGCGGATGTGGGTAGCGACCGATGGAAACGACGGCGGTGACGGACTGTGGGGTGTCGAGACGGATGGTCCCCTGCGTGGTGCATCGCGGGCGTTCTATCGAGCGCCGGAGGGCGCGGAGGTGTGTGGCCCCTGTTTCACCCCCGATGGGCAGACGCTGTTCCTGGCCATACAGCATCCGGGAGACGGGATGCTGGTCGGTTATGACTCGCCGAAGAGTCGCTGGCCGGATTTCAAGGAAGGCGTGCCGCCCCGGCCTTCAGTCGTCGTCATTCGCAGGAATGAAAGCAAGCCGTTCAGTGGATAGTGATTGCGGAGTGGGGCGAACGCTCTCACGTCGTGGTTGGCCGGCCTCCATATCAATTCCCGCGAGAGGTGTGGCTATGGGGAGCCGAAGCTCTAACCCTCTTGTTTGTGATAGTTCCGATCAGCCTTCTTGCCACGATAGACGGTCAGATCAATGGCACGCCGGATGAGTGGCTTGATACGGAACAGGAGTCGCGGTTCGGTCTGCATGTTTCTGACAAAAGACGCCACGCGATCCTGGTTTGCGGGGTTGTCCTGACCGATGTACTTGGTTGCCAGCAACGTTGATACCGGCCAGATATCGAACTGGTCCGAATGAAGCGCGACGGCGTCACCGTCGATTTCGGCGTGGCGGGCGACCGGTGTCATGGTTTCGATGCACAGTGAGCAGCGGGGATCGGCAATCAGTTGTTTGCACCAGATACGCGGATAGGTGCCGGTCAGCCAGAAATGCGCTTCATGCCATAACCACCAGACGGGCACGGTATAGGGGCGACCATCTTTTCGCAGGGTGGCCAGCACACCGACGAGGGGTTGGTGGAGAAACTCGGCAAGTACTTCATCAGACATCCGTGGCAAGGTCTGGCTCCAAGGGTGGAAACTCGCTCTGGATTAGAGTCAATTGAACAAACGAGCACAACACCCGGGCGAGTCCTGGGTGGCGCGTAGTGCATGACACCCGTCACGTCGACAGGTTCGAGGGATTCAAACGGGCGAGCGGCTTGGTTACAGTGCGGGTCGAGTCCTGTCATGCTCGAACCCATGCATGACCTAGACCTGCATCGAATAGTCCATGCATCAACTCAACAAAGTACAGGTAACTTGTCGTGCCAAGGAAGACTGCTGAGACTGCGCGCCGTCGCGCGCCTGCCGTGAAATCGAAGCTCCCGACCAGGAAACGACCGAGTTCCCGTCATGTTTACCAGTTTGGCAAGCGGACCGACGGTAGTTCATCGATGAAGAATCTGCTGGGTGGCAAGGGTGCCAACCTGGCTGAGATGGCCGCCATCGGTTTGCCTGTGCCACCGGGTTTCACCATCACAACCGAGGTTTGCACGCATTTTTACGACCACGGCGGGGAGTATCCCGCATCGCTCGAAGCCGACGTGAAGAAGGCTGTGGAGACGATCGAAGCACAGCAGGGCAAGAAATTCGGCGAGAGTCTCAACCCGCTGCTCTTTTCCGTCCGCTCCGGTGCGCGTGAATCCATGCCCGGCATGATGGACACGATTCTGAATCTTGGCCTGAACGACCAGACCGTCGAAGGCATGGCCAGACGATCAGGCAATCCCCGTTTTGCCTATGACTGCTATCGACGATTCATCCACATGTACGCGATGGTGGTCATGGGGGTCACCGCAATTTCCGAGGCGGACTACGATCCGTTTGAAGTGCTGCTGGACGAGATGAAAGCATCGGCTGGTCAAAGTGAGGATGCGGGCCTCTCGGCAGCGAATCTGAAAGAGCTGGTTCAGCGCTACAAGAAGCTGGTCAAGCGGCGCAGCCGGAAAGACTTTCCGCAGGATGTGTATGCGCAGTTGTGGGGGGCGATCGGCGCCGTGTTTCGTTCATGGAAGAATGAACGCGCAATCATCTATCGACAGCGTTACGGCATTCCCGCGGAATGGGGCACGGCCGTCAATGTGCAGGCGATGGTGTTTGGTAACCTGGGTGATGAGAGCGGCACAGGTGTCGCGTTCACACGCGACCCGGCTACCGGCGAAAAGGTGTTGTACGGGGAGTACCTTGTTAACGCCCAGGGCGAAGACGTCGTTGCCGGAGTGCGCACGCCCAAGGCCATCGCCGAGATGGCCGTGGAGATGCCCGACAGTTTCAAGGAGCTGGTTGCCGTGCAACGCAAGCTTGAGAGGCACTTCGGCGACATGCAGGATTTCGAGTTCACGATCGAAGATCGCAAGCTGTTCATGCTGCAGACCCGCAATGGCAAACGGACCGGCATGGCGGCGGTGCGCATCGCGGTTGAGATGACACGCGAAAAGCTCATGAACGAACGAACCGCGCTGCTGAAGATTCCGGCTGAGTCCATTGATTCGCTGCTGGTGCCGGTGTTTGAGATGAAAGCACTCAAGGCAGCACGATCCATCGGCAGAGGACTACCGGCAGGTCCCGGTGCGGCTTCGGGAAAAGTTGTTTTCTCCGCAGACGCGGCCGAGATTGAAACCCGCAAGGGTCACCGGGTGGTGCTGTGTCGTGTCGAAACATCGCCGGATGATCTGAAAGCGATGTTGTTATCCCAGGGCGTTCTCACTGCGCGTGGAGGGGTGTCCTCACACGCGGCACTGGTGGCCCGTCAGCTGGGCAAGGTCTGCATCTGCGGTGCAACGGCAGTGTTCATCGACTACGTCACCCGCACGTTGACGTCGGGTGGTGTCACCCTGCACGAAGGGGATGACATCTCCATCGACGGCAGTACCGGCGAAATCTATCAGGGCATCATCCCGAGCGCGCCGTCGGAAGTGCAGCGGGTGATCAATGGTGAATTGAAGGAGAAGGACAGTCTCAGTTTCACGCTGTTCAATACGATCATGGGTTGGGCGGACAAACATCGCCGACTGAGAATTCGCACCAACGCCGATACCCCGGCGATGGCGACGCAGGCGCGTGCGTACGGCGCCGAAGGGATTGGTCTGTGCCGTACTGAACACATGTTCTTCGAAGATGATCGCATTGGCTTCATGCGCCAGATGATCCTGGCGGCTAATGAAGAACAACGCCGACTGGCGTTGGCCAAATTGTTACCGTTCCAGCGACGTGACTTCGTCGGTTTGTTCCGCGCGATGCAGGGACTGCCGGTGACCATCCGGTTGCTGGATCCACCGCTGCACGAATTCCTGCCCCATGACAATGCGGTGCGACGTCAACTGGCCCATCAGCTGGGTGTGAGTTACGACTTCGTTGTCGAGCGCATCAAGGCACTGCATGAAGAAAATCCGATGCTCGGCTGCCGAGGCTGTCGCCTGGGTGTGCTGTATCCGGAAATCACCGAAATGCAGAGTCGAGCGATCTTCGAGGCCGCAGCACAAGTCACCAAAGAGCTGACCAAAAAAGGCAAGAAAGGCCTCGCCATTCGTCCGGAGATCATGGTGCCGCTGGTCGGCTTCAAGGCAGAGCTGATGGACCAGGTGGCCATCATTCGCCGGGTTGCCGAGGTGGTGAGCAAGAAGTCCGGTGTCGCCATCGACTATCAGGTGGGCACCATGATCGAGGTGCCTCGCGCTGCGATCACCGCAGAAGAAATTGCAGAGGTCGCCGAGTTCTTCAGCTACGGCACCAATGATCTGACCCAGATGACCCTGGGGCTGAGTCGCGACGATATGGGCTCCTTCTTCGAGCAGTATCGACAGAAGGAAATCTATCAGAGCAATCCGTTTGCGAGCATCGATCAGACTGGCGTTGGTCGGCTGATCATCTATGCCGGTGAACGCGGTCTGGTTGCAAGGCCCAACCTGAAACAGGGCGTGTGCGGTGAACACGCCGGTGATGCCGCGTCGATCGACTTCTTTCATCGCGCCGGGCTCGACTACGTGAGCTGTTCGCCGACCCGTGTACCTTCGGCACGGCTGGCGGCGGCGCAGGCAGCGCTGAGAGAGGGTTGATCCGCGACGCGTGTGGGAAAGGGCTTTTCGGGGCGGGTTAGTGGAAGCGATCTCTGACTACCCCATCACTTTGATCGCCGCTTCGCGCAACTCCCGCTTGAGGATCTTGCCTGATGCGGTTCGGGGCAAGGGTTCGCCGACCATGCGGATGTACCGCGGCACTTCAAAACGAGCCAGGTGCTGGCTCAGGAACTCGCGCAGTTCGTTCTCGTCGAGTGGCTTGTTGGCAAAAATCGTGGCGCCGACTTCTTCTCCAAGGCGCTCGTCGGGCACGGCGTAAACGGCTGCCTCCAGGATGTCAGGATGCATGACGAGGGCGGCTTCGACCTGCCCGCAACCAATGTTCTCACCACCGCGAATGATCAGATCCTTAATGCGATCAACGATGAAGAGGTATCCCTCGTCGTCGAGATAGGCGACATCGCCGGTACGGAACCAGCCGTCTTCAAACACCTCTTCAAACCCCGGGGTGTTGACCTCGGGTCGATTCCAGTAACCCGTGAAGAGGGACGTGCCGCGGATCAGCAATTCACCACGCGCCCCAGCTGGCAGCATGTTGCCTTGTTCGTCGAGCACCTTCAGTTCAAGCACTGCCGAACATCGACCTGAACTGGCCGGCCGATTCAGATAGTCCAGACCACCGATGCCTGTGCCGATGGCATTCGTCTCGGTCATGCCCCAGCCAGTGCCCGGCAGTGCCTTGGCGAATGACGCTTCGATCTGACGAACCTGTTCAGGTGCGCGTGGCGCGCCACCGCCGCCAACCGATTGCAATGAACTGAGATCCCTTTTCGTCTCCTGGGCGACACGAACCAGATCGCCGGTCATCGCGGCAGGTGCGATCACCGAGGAAATCTGTTCACGTTCGATCAACTCGGCCGCGTGTTCCGGATCCCATCGGTACATCGACACTATCTTTCGCTGGGCGCGATACGACTGCAGGTACACGGCGTGCGAGCCGGTTGCGTGAAACAACGGAACCGCGAGCAAGGTCGCGGGTTGAGTGGAGAGTGTGGCTGGCGCAGTGCCGGCAATCAGCGCTGCAGACTGCCCGTCGAGCTCCCAGCTGAACAATGCAGTCAGTATGTTCCGATGGGTTGAGACCACTCCTTTTGGATGTCCGGTGGAACCGGACGTATAAAATATGGTGGCGGGATCATCGGGAAACACGTCGACCAACGGCATGGCTGAATTCAAATAGGGCTTCACCCGCGTGTTGAACTCCTGTTCATCAGCGCTTTTGCTAGCAGGTCGTACTGCGAGTACCTCGATCCGGGTACTGGCACGCGCGGGCTCCAGTCGATCAATCCTTTCCTGGTCGGCGATCAGCACCTTGGCACCAGAATTCTTGAGGCCATAGACCATTTCATCGGTCTGCCACAGGGAGTTCATGGCCACAGCGATACCGCCGATCGAAGTGGTGGCCATGAAGGCGAGCACCCACTCCGGGAAGTTGCGCATGGAGATTGCAACACGATCACCTTTCTGGATGCCGTAGTCTTTTTGCAGGAGATTGGCGAGGGCTGCCGAGCGCTCCCAGGTTTCGCGGAAGCTCAGGCGCTCGTCGAGATAGACAAAAAATGGCAGGTCACTGATCGCGGCCTCATAGAGCTGGCGCAGATTGTTCGGTGCGTTGGCGAAGACCTTGTACTGTCGGCCACGAATCTCCTGGATGCGCAGTTCATAGGGATTGCCGGGCGCGGTGAGTTCGGCAAGGGCTTCGGCGCGAGTGGATGGCATGGTGGAATTGGGTTCCCGATCAAGGTGTTGGTTGAATCCAAAGGTACACGACGTCCCGTGCCCGCTACAATCGCCGCAGTTGCGTATGCTTGAAGGCTGCTGAATTGAACAGGAATCGGTAAACAAACACTGAACATGCGGGTACTCCTCCATATCAACAGCCTGGCCGTTGGCGGCGCAGAACGTGTGCTGCTGAAGCTGGCAAGCCATTGGCACGGTCTTGGTCATGATGTGATGGTGGCGACACAAGTACCGGTCGAGCTGGATCAACTACCGGTACCGCCGGGTGTACTACGCACTTCAACGCAAACGGGTCGGGTCAGTAGACACTGGTTGCGTGCGCTGATGAGTAATGTTCAACGCGCACGACGTCTTCGAGCCGTGCTGCGGGAGTGGCAGCCTGATTGCATCGTCGCCTTTTTGCCCACTGCCAACGTTGTCGCGCTATTGGCGGCTCGTGGACTGGGCATTCCGGTGATCGTTGGCGAGCGCATGTTCCCCGCGTTTCTTGGTCTGGGCTGGTTGCAGCGTTACGCGCGTGATCGCCAATATCCGCACGCGGCGGCCGTTGTTGTGCAGACCGAAGAGAGCGCAACATGGTATCGCCGGACACTTGCGCTTGCGAATCTCGTGGTCATTCCCAATGGCATTTCGTTACCACTTGCTGACCAGGCACCACACGTCGATCTCGACTCGGTGTTGGCATCAAGCGCGCGTGTGGTGTTGTGTATTGGCCGGATGGCAGAGCCAAAGCGGCCTGAAGACGCCGTGCAGGCGTTTGCCACAGCGTTTGCCGACAATCCCGCGTGGCACCTTGTGCTGATCGGCGACGGTGACAAACAGCCACACGTACAGGCCATGATCGCATCCACTCAGCTCACTCAGATGACTGACCGTATTCACTGCATTGCCCGAGCTGGCAACGTGGCTGACTGGTATCGGAGAGCACAGATCTGTGTGTCGGTGTCCGCTGCAGAAGGGTTTCCGAATGTGTTGCTTGAGGCCATGGCGATGGGGTGTGTGCCCGTTGCCTACGATTGTTCCACAGGACCTCGAGAGGTCATTCGTGATGGCATCAACGGTTATCTCGTTCCGGTTGGAGACGTAGCATCACTGAGCCTGCGAATGCAGAAGCTTGGTGCCGATGAGGCATTGCGGGCACAACTTGCGCACGCCGCGCAGGCTGTGACTGACTCACACTCGGACGCGGCGTTTTACAGCCGTTGGGATGCGGTGCTCGCGCAAGTGGCATCCGCTCAGCGTTGACCGACCCAGGCAGTCAACATCGCCAGATCCCACAGGTGCGGGCCATAGTCTGCCTCGTTCGCGAGATGAGCGTCGCGCATCGCAAGGGTAGGCGCCGCAGCGAGGACACCTTGTTGCCGCAGGGTTGATTCCTGCAAGACGTCAAGCATCCAGGACCGTAGCGGGCCACGCAACCAGTCATTCATCGGAACGCCGAACCCTTGTTTCGGCCGCTTGGTCAATCGTTCTGGAACGTAGTTCGCAAGCAATCGGCGCAGCGGCTGTTTGCCACCATCGGCGTCGACGACAAACGCTCTGGGCATGCACGACGCAAACGCGACAATACGATGGTCCAGCAGTGGAACGCGGGTTTCCAGGCTTGCCGCCATGCTGGCGCGATCCACTTTTGTCAGGATGTCGTTGGGCAGGTAGGCGAGGGTGTCTGCAAGCGAGACCTTGCGCCACTCCGGCCCAGCTGCGCGCCAGAAGTTGCCATCGGTGTATGGGGTCTCCGGCTCGGAGGCGCCTGGAATAAATGTGTTCGGTTGTTTGTGATGGGAGATCATCGCGCGGTACAGGGATCTGTTGTCCGACTCTTCGAGCAGACTGCCGATGCTGCCCAAACGTTGATCGAGACGAAATCTAACGCCGCGCGCGTGGGTCAAGGGCAGGCGACGAGCAACACCAGATACCACGCCTGATTGAAGCGTGCGTGCAAGGGCTGGACGCATGAATGCCGGCACCTGTGCGCGCAGCCTGCAGGCCCGCTCCCACAAGGGATAGCGGGCATAACCCCAGAACAGTTCATCACCACCGTCGCCAGAGAGAGCCACGGTGACGTGTTGTCGGGTGAGACGCGAGAGCAACAACGTCGGGATAAATGAGCTGTCGGCAAACGGTTCGCTGCTCAGTCGGGGCAGGGTATCGACGACCGAGAGCAGATCGTCTTCGCCGATGATCATGTCCGTATGGCGTGTGCCCAGGTGTTGCGCCACCGCGCGAGCATGCCCGGACTCATCGAAGGCGGGGTGCTTGAATCCCATGGTGAACGTCGACAGCGGCTGCGACGAGGTTTCCTGGGCCAGTGCGGCGATGAGTGAGGAGTCGATGCCGCCAGACAAAAAACAGCCGAGTGGAACGTCCGCCAGCATGCGACCGCGCACTGAACGCTTAAGCATTGCGAGCAGTTCAGCTTCGGTGTCTTCGACTCGCTTCGGCATGTCGATTCGAGACATGGCGTCGAGCAGCGACCAGTACGGCAGGACTTGAGGCGCTTCCCGCCGTTGTGCTGCGGCCTGATCCAGTCGCAGCACGGTACCCGGGCGCGCCTTGTGAATCTCGGTGAACGCACTGGATTGTGCCGGCAGATAGTTGTGTCGCAGGAATCCGGCCAGCGCACCTCGATCCAGCGTCAGCTCGTGACCGAAGGCCGCGCGAATAGCCGAAAGCTCGGACGCAAAGACGAAGGTGTTGCCGACCCAGCCATAGAAGAGCGGCTTTTCACCCAAGCGGTCTCTGCCCAGCCAGAGGGTCTTCTCGTGCTGGTCATACAGCGCGAAGGCAAACATCCCATCCACGGCGTCGAGCGCCTTGTCAGGACCAAGGGCTTCCAGACGTTCCAGCAGTATTTCCGTGTCGCTGTGGCCACGAAAAGTTCTTCCGGCGAGACGGCCTTTCAGTTCTTCGGTGTTGTAAAGCTCACCGTTGTAGACCATCACGTAGCGCCCCGAATGGCTCATCATCGGTTGGGCACCGGCGGTGGTCAGATCAACGACGGCCAGACGTCGATGCGCCATGCCGATGTCTGCACCGTGCCATGAACCGTGGGCATCCGGACCACGATGCAGCAGGGCTTCACTCATCAGATTGAGTTGCTCAGGAGCGATTGCCTTGCCGGGAGTCCATAACCCGGCGATACCACACATGTCAGTTGATGGGCGTGGTTATTTGCCGAAGACCTTGCGCAGCAGCGAGGTCGTCTGCGCGGCAGGGTTGCTGCGGATATCTGCCTCCTTGGTCGCGATCACCTGGAACAACCCGTCGATCGCCTTGCTGGTGACGTATCCATCAAGGTCCGCGGACTTGTTGTCACCACCCAGCAATGTCGCGCCGAGTGGATTGCTGCCAACGGAGCCGGTCAGAGCCTTGTACTTCTGGCTGACGCCAGTATTGGCGGTTTGTTTTGTGACGATGGGCAGAAACGCATCGTAGAGTTTTTGTTCGCTGGACTGTCGGAAGTAGTCAGTGGCCGCGGAGTCCCCGCCGCGAACCAGACTCACCGCGTCCTTGACGCTCATACCACGCACAGCGTCGCCAAGAATATTCGATGCAGCCGGTACGGCTTGTTCGGCGCCTCGATTCATGGCCATTTCGAAGCTATCGACTTGTTGTCCGTAACCCAGTTTTTTCGCGAGATCGGTAACCTTGCGCAGTTTTTTCGGCACCAGGATCTTCACCGCCTGATCACGAAAGAAGCCATCGGGTTTGCCAAGCTGGCTGATGGCCTGTTCAACGCCTCTGGCCAGTGCTTCTTTCACCCCACCGGTTGCGTCGGTTTGTGACAGCGATGATGAGGCACCGCTTTTGTTGGTCAGCGCGCCGCGAAGTTTGTCTTCAAGCGAGGCGGCGAAGCTTGATGAGGTGATACACAGCAGAGCGATGACAAGTGTGGGTCTGAACATTCGACAGGTACCATCGGATGGGCGATGGGAGCATACCCCGTTGGATCGAGTGCGCCTATCGAACCCGATTGAAGGCTTGTAAAAACACCTGCGCAGGTGCAGATCTATTGATCCGGCAATTTTGGAGTGTCGTGATGTGCGACCGATCGTTCGAGGCCAAGCAGGGAGATGTCCTTGTGAAAAAAGGTCGCCCAATTCCATTGCAGGAACAACCGCACCTTCCATGCCAGGGTGGGAATGCGAGCGAGATAAAAAGCTCGCCATAATAACCACGCCGGAAATCCCGAAAGTTTGTAGCCAAATACCTCGGCCACCGCCTTGCGATGCCCAACTGCTGCCATCTGACCTCGGGCGATGAAACCGAATGAAGTGAGCGGCTGGTTCTTGATCGCAGCCATCAGATTGGCGCCGAGCAGTTTTGCCTGTTGTGTTGCAAATTGTGCGGTGGTGGGCGAGGGCGAGTTCGTAGCCATGTTCTGGATCACGGCGCAATCGCCGATGGCCCAGATGTTGTCGTACTGGGTGGATTGCAGGGTTGGCCGGGTATCGATTCGTCCGCGAGCGTTGGCGATCGGCAGGCGGGCAATGAATGGGTGGGCGTGCGCCCCGATGGTGCTGATCACTGTTGCGCCTTCGATTCGTTCACCTGATGTGAGCATCACACCTCCGGCATCGACGCTGGCGACGCGCGAATTCAGATGGATTTCCAGGCCTCGCCCCGTCATCAGCTTTTCGGTGTAACGACCCAGGGAACGTGACACCTCCGGTAACAGACAATCCTGGCCATGCACGATGTGCACGCGGCACTGGTTGTGCATGACCCGCTTGAAGTGGGGTTGTGCTTCTTCGAGCAGATCGTGAATTTCCCCAGCCGCTTCGACACCACTGAAGCCACCACCGGCGACAATGAAACTGGTGAGCAATCGGCTGCGATCATGGTCGTAGGTCAGCGTGGCTTCTTCGAGCCGACCGATGACGCGGTTACGCAGGTAGAGTGCGTCGCCCAGGGTTTTCAGGGGCAAACCGAATTCGGCCATGCCTGGCACCGTATCGAGATTGGCGTCGAGCCCGGCGGCAAACACCAGGTGTTCGAAGGGGATCGTGTCGCGAATGGGTTTGACGTAGGTCACCGTCCTGTTTTCGAGGTCAATGGTTTCGACCTCGACCATACGAAAGCGGGTTCGCTTCAGGATTCGGCGCAGCGGTACCACGACGTCCCCCGGTGCAACGGAGGCGCCAACCACTTCCGGCAACAGTGGGTTGAACGTGATCAGGTTGGTCTTGCTGAGCAGAAAGATATCCCAGCCTTCGGGAACCGAGCGTTCGAGCAGTCGTGCCAGCGTGACACCCGCGAACCCACCCCCGATGATGACGATGTTCCGGTGGTGATCGGAACGGAGGGTGGACATGTCTGGCATGTTCATTCGAAGAGTATCCTGAGGAGCAACAACGGGAGTTTAGACTCTCTCTTTCACAAAGGTTTCATGATGCTGCGTCTACTTTTATCCGGGCTTGTGCTGATGTTCATCACGGCGGGCTGTGCCCAAGGACCGCGGCTCAACGAAATCCAGTTTGTCGGCAGCCACAACAGTTACAAACAAGCCACCTCGCCGGTGTATCGGCAGGCACTGGAAGCTTCGAATCCTGACGCGGCGCGGGCGATCGACTACGAACATCTGCCTCTGGCGCAACAACTGGATCTTGGTATCCGAAAAATTGAACTGGATGTTTTCAATGAGCCGTCGAGTGATGTCTTTCCTGTCGGCCACATTCAGGTGATCGACATGAACAGCAGTTGTGTTGGGCTGCGCCTGTGCCTTGATCAGATCATGGCGTGGTCGCGCGGTCACCCGCGCCATGTACCGATCTGGATCAGCTTCAACCTGAAAGATGAAAAAGTGCCTGGATTGCCTGATCCTGTGCCGTTCGATGGGCCGGCACTGGATCGACTGGACATTGTGTTGAGAGAAGCCATCGGGAACGCGTTGATTCAGCCTGGTTCGATTGGCCCTGGCAACTGGCCACGTGTCGATGCAGTGCGTGGTCGGATACTACTCATCCTCGATGAGCAAGGTCCGAAACAGGACTTGTATGCCGCGAAATGGCGTGAGCGAGCGATGTTCGTCAATGTGCCGGCAGATCACCCCGCCGCGGCGGTGATGATCCTTAATGAACCCGTTAGCGACTTTGATCAGATTCAGGCGATGGTTCGGCAGGGATTTCTGGTTCGAACACGTGCCGATGCAGACACTGTGGAAGCCCGTTCCGGGGATACCACGCGACGTGATGCCGCGTTTGCGAGTGGTGCACAGGCGATCAGCACGGATTACTACCTGCCTGCCAGCCGGTTTGGAACGAACTATGTCGTCACTCCTTCAGCTGGCGTCTGGTGCAATCCGGTAACCTCGAAGCGTACCTGTCGTGTTACTGAGTAGGCAGCTGCATGGCTGATCAGTCCGAGCACTTGCGGACACCGACACCGGCGACGCTGATCAGTGACTCCACGCAATCCCGGATCGACTCGTCCATGGGCCGAAAGCGGATGGGCATGATCGCGCGGATGCGATCATTGCGTAGCTCGCAGCTTGCCCAGATGCGTCGCAGCTCACCCTCCCTCGCCTTGATGCGGTCCGGCGAGGTATCCGTGATGCCCGGTGTGTCGAAGTTCAGTTCAGGTAGAAGTCGATCGATGCTGGCGCAGATGTCCTCGACATTGCGGGTTTCCGTGGACCAGGCGATGTAGCGCTCACCGTTTTTCACCTGCACGCTCTCGAGCAGGCCGATGTGGCAGTCGGCATCGTCACGCACATCAACAACCATCCAGGGGCGATAGGCCAGGGTCTGGAAATATTTCCCTTTCAACATGCCTTCGATGATGTGCTGCCAGGGTCCCATGTCTTTCTGATGCGGAGACTGGATGGGACCGACATTGTCGGCGGGACAGCACGTGATGGCGTCCCAACGACCGCAGGCGCGCGCGGCATCGGCGAACACACGTTGCGCGATGACCTTGCCCATTGAGTATCCCTGGCCACGTTCTGGCGTGCGCTTGGGGTTCTGCTCGTCGGGATAACGATCTTCGTAACAAACGGGACGACGCTCCAGCTCGTGAATGTCGACCTCGGAAATGACAGCAGCGATGCTCGACGTGACGACCACGCGCGACACGGTATCGGCCTGGTTGATGCTGTGGATGATGTGTTCGCAGGTTCTGCGGACGTAGTCGGCATCGTCGTAGTTGCTGACATGGGAGACGTGGCAGACACCATGGCAGCCTTTGAAGATGGCGTCGAAACAACCTGGCTGGTCGAGATCGGCGGCGTGCACGGTGAGCCGTCCGGACGCATAACCGGGCATGGCTTTCAAAAAGCCTACCCGGGCATCATCCTGAACATTGCGGACACACGCCCTGACTCGATAACCGCGATCGAGCAGTCGCCGTACCACCCAGCCACCGATGAACCCTGCGGCGCCGGTGACGGCGACGGTGCCGCCTTTCCTGACTGCTGCCATCCTGATCTCCACATTGAGGACACACACACCTGAATCCACAGCCTTTTCAGTTTGAGGACACACGCCCCCGAATTTTCAGCCTTTTCGCACGCCGGCACAATCGGCTGTCGCGCAGCCTCGGGACATGGTCGAGCCCACAATTGGGCCATGACCACTCCACGAAAAGTCCTCATCGATCCACTGGTGCCGCTCTTCTACCACCTGGTGTCGCGCTGCGTGCGGCGCAGCTACTTGTGTGGTTACGATCCTGTCACTCGTCGGAACTACAAACATCGAAAGCAATGGCTCATCGACCGGCTCATGCTTCTTGGCAAGTACTTTGCTGTGGAGGTGCATGCTTACACGATCATGAGCAACCACTTCCATCTTGTTGTCTACTACGATCCGCTTGCCTGTCAACGATGGACGGATGAAGAGGTTGCAGACAGATGGCTAGCCGTTTGCCCGCCGCGATTGCCCAGTGGAGACGTGGATGTCCTTGCACTGCTGGTGGTGAAGGAGACCATACTCCAGGATGAGTCGCGACTGCGGCATGTGCGCAAGGAACTTGGTTCGATCTCAACATTTATGAAGTTCCTCAAGCAGCCCATTGCCAGGCGAGCGAACGTCGAGGACGAGTGCAAAGGGCACTTCTTTGAACAGCGGTTTTACTCCGGCGCCCTGCTTGACGATGAGTCCATACTGGCGGCGATGGCGTATGTCGACATCAACCCGATACGAGCTGAGATCGAAAAATCGGTTGAAGCCTGCCATGACTCGTCGGTATCCGTCCGGCTCAAAGTGGCGGCGAATTCGGCTGCGGAACTCGACGCACTGTTAGCACCGCTGGTATCTGGACTCGCTGATTACGGTCGTATCATCAATGTCAGCCTTCGTGAGTATGTCAGGCTCCTGACAGTAGTTGCGCAGACTCCCGGAACGTCGATTTCTCATCCGGATTCGAATGATCGATGGCGACGTCACGTTGCTTCTTTGCAAAAACGACAACGAGCCTACGGTTCGTATGCACAATTGCAGCAGTGGACCGCGAGCCGAGGGCTGCAGCAGCGTGAACGTGCGCTGGATGACTGAGTAGAACTACCGTGGGGCGTCGGCGCTGGATCAGTGCTGCTGATTGAAGTGTCGACTTGAATCTGGAATACGTGCCTTCGGAATCCGAGTTGCCCGATCCGCAAGGCTAAATCAGTTGAATTCCTGTCTATCGTGCACAAAAACGTAGTCAATGCGCGCGTTTGGCATTTGTGGCGGCGAATGCGTCTGTCCTGAGGGAGTTACCTGTGTCCTGATAAAGTTGCGGTGCGGCATGTGTAGAGGCATTGTTCCCGTCGTCCGTAATTGGATACCTGTCCATGTATGAAGTGTGTCCATGTCTGAAGTACTGATCGTTGGCGGCGGCATTGGCGGGTTGACCGCTGCGCTGTGTCTGGCTCAACAGGGCCAAACCGTTCAGGTGTTTGAGCAGGCACCGGCGATTTCAGAGGCGGGCGCGGGTATCCAGCTCAGCCCGAACGCGACGCGAGTGCTTTTTCATCTGGGTCTGGAGGTTCCGCTGACAGCTGCCGCCTTTTTGCCCCAGCACACCGAATTTCGAGATTGGCGCAGCGGGCGTTTGATCAGCCGCAATGTGTTGGGCGAAACCGTTCGTGACACGTTCGGGTTTCCCTACCTGCATGTTCATAGAGGCGATCTCATTGGTGTACTTGAGCGGGCCGTGCGCAGTGAGCCGCGAATTACCCTGCATGTAGGGAAACGCGTCCATACCTTTAATCAGGATGTAGATGCCGTTTCGCTCGTCGCCGATGACAAGACGTTCGGCGCAGATATCCTGATCGGCGCCGATGGCATCCGATCTGTGGTGCGAGAAACGCTCTTTGGACCGGCGCGCGCCATCTTTACCGGCAATGTGGCTTGGCGAATGCTGATCCCGGTCGATGCTCTTCCTGCCGGTTTCTTGACACCTGGAGTTGGTGTCTGGTGGGGACCAGGTCGGCACTTCGTGCACTACTTTGTCAGGCGAGGCGAACTGGTGAACTGTGTCTGTGTAGTGGAACAGGATGGCTGGACCGTTGAATCGTGGACAGAGCCCGGCAACCCTCAGGAACTACGCGACGCATTTGCGGGGTGGCATTCAACGATACAGACTCTGATTGGCCAGGCGCAGCCGGGCTCGCTGTTCAAGTGGGCGCTGTTTGATCGACCACCGATGCCCGAATGGGGCCACAGTCGTGTGTCCTTGCTGGGTGATGCGTGTCATCCCACGCTGCCGTTCATGGCGCAGGGCGCGGCGATGGCCATTGAAGATGCAGCGGTACTTGCTGCGTGTGTGGCAGGAAGTGGCGACGTCCCATCAAACCTCGACCGTTACGCACGACTCAGGCGCGCCCGCACCGCAGGAATTCAGCTCGGCTCGCGCAGAAATGCCAAGATCTTTCATCTGTCGGGAATCAAGGCATGGCTGCGCAATCGAGCCGCAGGCAGAGCCACCAGCGGTCGCCTGGATGGGATCTTCAAGTACGACGCCTTACGTGCCCATGAATAGTCGCTCCAACGGCGCGTATATTTGGGGACCGCGATCGCATTGCACTACCTCTCGCCGTTATTGCGCACCTTGCATAACGCAGCGTGATTGGTAAACCATGGGGTTCTGACGTCCAGTTCGTGTCAATCAGCAGGGGATGAGTTATGAACAAGGTGGAAGGGCTGCATCATCTGGCCATCTGTACAGCGGACATGAAAGCCCAGATCGAATTTTTCACCGACCGGCTTGGCATGGAACTGGTTGCGTTGTACTGGATGCATGGGGTGGAGAATACCTGGCACGGCTTTTTGCGGCTCAATGACGAAAGCAGCATCGCGTTTGTCTGTAACCCGCAAGTCGAAACAATACCGGTCGTCTTTGGCCAGACCCATGCCGGCAATCCGGCTGCAAACGTGGCCCGTGGCGTCATGCAGCATCTTGCACTGCGCGTCAACAATCACGAGGAAATGATGGCGCTGCGTGATCGGCTGCGCAGCAAGGGTGTACCCGTACTTGGGCCCATGGACCATGGCATGTGTGTGTCCATGTATTTTGCAGGCCCCGAGAACCTGTCGCTGGAGTTGTCCTATTCGAAAGAGCCGATTGATCAGGAAGCGTGGATCGATCCCGAAGTGGTTGCGTTGGCCGGCATCAATGCCGAAGAACTCGCCCGCTACAAACGTCCAGCTGCGTTCCAGGATTCTGCAGGTTCCACCCTCCAGCCGGCAGCCACCACGCCCGGCCCACACATGACCAACTATCCGCCTGGAGTTGCCTATGCACGGGTCATTGGTGCGCCGGATGCGGTCACGTGGAATGCGGTAGACAACAAACCGCCAGTACAAGTATCCGCGGGTTGAGCGATGTCTGAAGAGCAACGCCAACGTATCAGACGCTTGCGTCAGCTGCATGACGCGCCTGGCAGCTTTGTCATTGGCAATGCCTGGGACGCAGGCTCGGCAAAAATACTCGCCGGACTGGGTTTCCCGGCGCTTGCCACCTCAAGCGGCGCTGCGGCGGGTGTTCTCGGACGCCTGGATGGCCGGATCACACGTGATGAAGCCCTGTCCCAGGCCACTGGAATCGTGGCAGCGGTTTCCGTTCCGGTCTCTGCCGATCTGGAAAAGGGGTTTGGCGATAGTCCTGCGGAAGTCGCAGATACCATCCGTCGGGCGATTGATACGGGTCTGGCCGGAGGATCAATTGAAGACGCTACCGGCGATAGTCGGCGACCACTGTTCGAGCACTCGTTTGCCGTTGAGCGTGTTCAAGCTGCTGTTGAAGCTGCGCGTGAGAGTGGTACGGGCTTCATGATCACTGCGCGCACAGAGAATTTTCTGCGTGGAAATCCGGATCTCGATGACACGCTCAATCGCCTGCAGGCGTTTGAGCGAGCCGGTGCCGATGTGTTGTTCGCCCCCGGGTTGCCCAGTCTGGAAGCGGTACAGCTGGTGTGTGCTTCGGTTACGAAGCCCGTAAATTTCATGGTCGGGATGCCAGGCAAGTCATTTTCGGTTGAAGAACTGGCCCGTGCCGGGGTCAAGCGCATCAGTCTCGCGTCGACCTTGCATCGTGCCGCGATGAGCGCATTGATGGATGCTGCAGACGAAGTGCTGGGCAAAGGCACCTTCGATTATTTGCAGCGCTCACAACCACCAGCGCGGATCAGCAGCTTCTTCAAATAACCTCGTCCAGGACAGTGGGCGACCGCCGTCAGCGCGACCACCCGCAATGAAATGTGAGGATGATGAACCGGTCACTTGCAAGACTTGCTTGAATGGAGATAATCGAGTTCATCTCAAGGCAAGCAAAGGAGGTGATCAGTGGTATCTAGTGCACGAACCGAGGGTCAGCTGACCTAGGCGAGCCGATTCGGCGTTTCGCCGGGTTTGAACGCGAAGCTGGTGTGGCATGAAAGTGTCATCCAGCAACGACCACGTCGTAGCTGATCCTGCGACGAGCATGAAGAGCCGGTTCGCCGGCTCTTTTTGTTTTCGCCACCCACTACTCTCCAGGCTGAACGGAATGCGATTTGCTGCTGCTATCGCCATGCCGTTGGATCCAGCCAGACAGATTCCAGCCAGACCTATTCCACTCAGACCTATTCCACTCAGACCTATTCGACTCAGACACATGCAAGCAACTCCCCATGACCAGCACGACAACCACTGACGCCGTCATTATCGGTGCAGGTGTTGTGGGTTGTTCGATCGCGCTTGCATTGGCGCGGGTGGGCATCAAGACCATAAACATCGATCCTCTGCCCGCGCCGGGCTATGGGTCGACGTCTCACTCGTCAGCCATCATCCGACCGTTTTACTCGCATGTTGTCTCGTGTGCCGTCGCGCATGCTGCACGCAGTCGATGGCTGAACTGGCGCGACTTTCTCGGTGCATCCTCGACCTCCACCCTTGCACAGTACCGCGAGCTTGGCGGGTTGATACTTTTCATGCAGGGGCAGGAATTCGAGTTTGCTGACAACCTGGCAGCCATGGATTGCGTGGGTGTGGCCTATGAAATACTGGATGCAAGCGACGTGGAGCGCCGCCTGCCCGGGGTCTGCGTGCAGCGATTTGGTCCAGCGCAAACACTGGCTGCTCCCCACTTTGGCCATCCTGTCAACGGCGCGCTCGGTGGGGCCATCCACATACCGGCCGCCGGGCACGTCAACGATCCTCAACTTGCTGCGCGAAACCTCCATGATGCGGCGATTGCGCGTGGCGCACGCTTTCTGCTCGGCAGGAAAGTCTCTGATGTTCTTCAGGCCAGCGGTAAGGTGATTGGCATTCGGCTAGCTGACGGCGATCGTGTGAGTGCCCCAATCGTTATTAATGCTGCGGGTCCACACTCGGCGGTTGTGAACGAGCAGGCGGGCATTTTCGATCAGCTTGCCATTCGCACGCATCCACAGCGCCACGAGGTTGCCTATGTACGCAAGCCTGCGCGAATGAGTGCGAGTGAGCTGGGCTTTCTGGCCGATCTCGACACCGGTTTTTATACCCGGTCCGACGGCGTCGATCTGCTGGTTGGAACCACCGATCCTGCCTGTGATGAGCCCCAGGTGGTGTTGCCCGACAACGCCGATCAATCCATGACAGATCAGTGGACACTCCAGGTCATGCGGGCAGCGCAGCGCTTTCCGGAGCTCGCCATCGAGAGTCGGGCGCGTGGAACGGTCGGTCTGTACGATGTCTCGGACGACTGGGTGCCACTCTACGACAAGTCACCGCTGGCAGGTTTTTTCCTGGCCGTTGGCACCAGTGGCAATCAGTTCAAGAATGCGCCGATGATCGGCGACATCATGCTGGCGATCATTCAAGCCGGGCTCTCGGGGATCGACCACGATCAGACGCCCACACATCTTCGACTGGCAGAGGTCGACCGCACTGTTGATCTGGCGTTTTATTCACGACTTCGCAAGGTACATGCCACTCGATCCGTGCTGGCGTGAGCAGCTCTATCAGCAAGCCCCTGTCACCAAGCCCCTGTCACCAAGCCAGGAGTGGCGTCGAATGACTCTGCACTACTTGCGTCGTCGATCCACCAGGTCGTCGTCACGAACATCCAGACCATGATCGCGTAGAGCGCGCATGATCAGTCCGCGCATCGTCATGCCGTCCGCCATCGCTGCCATGGCCAATTCCCGGTGCAGACTTTCACGCATGCTCAGCGTGAACTGACAGAGCTTTTCAGTGGACTCAATATCGCTGGCCAATTCAACTTCCGTGTTCTTGCGGGCGGCAGGCACTGCACGTTTGGCTTCTCTTGGCGAAGGTGCAGTTTCTTTATACGAGCGGGCAGCGGGTTGGGACGTTGCAGAAGTACCTGGCTTTGGTCGTCTGCTGCCTTGTTTTTCGCGTTCGCTCATGACGCCTGCTGGAGTTCCAGCAAAAAGGGCAGGTAACCAAGCTCCTGGATTTCCTGTACCAGTAGTTCGCTCTGTGCGCCTGCAGTTCCGGAGCCAGGCAAATCACCGCTGAAAGTCAGTTCCTTGAAGGCAACCAGCTGGTGCAATCGGGTTTTCAGCGCCGGGATGTTGTGTTTGCTGATTTTTTGTCGCACTTCTTTGCCGACGTTGGTTTTGGGGACGTAACCGGTATAGACCACCCGGGCTGGAATGTCGCGATTGGTCATGCCACCTGCGCCTTTCACGATGTTGTAGGTCTTGATCGCTTCGTTGGCGTCATAGTTCGACATCTGGGAAGGGATGAGCACCAGATCTGAACAGCGAATGGCGAAGATCATCGATTGAGAGCGCATGCCGGCCGTATCGATCATCACGAGATGGTGCTTTTTACGCATCAGCCTGGCCTGTTCCACCAAGTGGGTTTCGTCCCGCACCGACTGCACCTCGACGTCGAGGTCGCTGACGTAGGTCAGCCAGTTCGAGAGTGTACAGTTCGGGTCAGCATCGATGACGCCAACGGAAAAACCACGCGACTTGACGACGCCGATGATGAGTTGAGCGACGGTGGTCTTGCCAGCGCCACCCTTGGTCGACGCCATGGTGATAATGGTCATGAGTACTGTCCTGGTACTGGAGGGGCTGAAATGCGCACGTCGGTTGCAAGACCCACGTTTACATTGAGCCATAAATATATATTTATAGCGTAGTAGAGACAAGTAGCTGAACAGTATGCTGGCTCCGGATTTGTGGGTGCACTCATCCCGAAAACAAGTTCATGGGTTGGACTGACGAGGGCTTCTGTGGCGACAATCAAGGTGCGGACATCTTTACGCCGATCAACAACGACTGCGCGACGCGGGATTGATAAGAAAAGATGATTGCACGTGTCATCGATATCCTGAGCTGGCTCGATGCTGACCTACAGACACCAGCGGCGCGGGTGCTGCGTGAGCAGGATTTGATTCCGCGGGTTACGCCTCGTGATCCCTGCAAACGTGTGCTGGCATGGTGGCGGCTGGTATCCACTCGGACAGAATCCGGACGATCGGTTGGTGAGCAATGGGTGCACAGGTATCACCAGCTCGTTGTGGTACTTTTCAGTGCCGGCGCCATTGCCGGTATCAGTGCGATGGCGGGTGTTGCCGTCATCGACCGCGGGCAGCCGATCAACCTGTTGCTGATGGCCGCCGTTTTTCTGGTCCTGCCGACGATCGGCTGGCTGCTCAGTGTCGTCACAATCCTGTGGCGAGCTCGATCAGGAGGGGTCAGGCACGATGGCTTGTTTGGTGCGGACGGCATTGCCAATCGCTGGCTTGAGCGATTGACCGGCTTTCGGTCCTTGACCCGGAAGTGGCCCGCGAATACGACCTCGGCGCTGATCGAAGCCCAGCTGCAGCAGCTGCCGCAGTGGTTCACCGTGGGCCTGTTTGTCGGTTCGCTGCTTGCACTGTTTGCATTGGTAATGTTCACCGATCTGGCGTTTGGCTGGAGCACAACGATCGAGATGGATGCCGACTCGGTGGGGTCGGCGTGTCGTACGCTCGCATGGCCGTGGTCCGGTTGGCTGCCAGGCGCCGTACCTGACATGGCTTTGGTTGAATCATCCCGCTTCTTCCGGCTGGAAGATCGCGATCTCGATCGCGCGGCAGCGGCCAGTCTTGGGCAATGGTGGCCCTTTGTGGCGATGTGCATCCTGGTCTGGGGGCTGTTACCCCGCGTGTTATTGATGGCTGGTCTCAACCTGCGCAAACGGCGGGCCTGTCGGCAGATGCTGCTGGCTCACCCGGAAGTTCAGGCGCTGCTTGAACGATTGCAGAGCAAACGGCTGGTGGTAACGGCTTTAACCAACGCAGACGGTGAGGGGCAGTCACTCAAACGCAGTGCGACCGGTTTGATTCAGCCTGCGGGTGCTGAGCAGTTGACGCTGGTCTGGAATAATTGCCTCGCAGCCACTACAGCCGGTGAACTGTCCCAGTCGAGCTTCAAAGGCTTGTCAGTGCATGTCCAGCAGACGGATGCACAATGGGAAACGCTAGCGAGTTCTCTTGATGACACGAATAAGACCACATTCCAGCTGCTGGTCGCCGGATGGGAGCCCCCCTCGCTGTCGTTGAGGGATTTTCTACAGGTGCTGAATCGCAGCCCCCGGCGTCCACTCGACATACGGATTGTGCCGGTCAATGTGGCGGGAACCGGCATAGATTCCGCTGACCAGATGGTGTGGGCGTCCACAGTGACTGGCTGGGACTTGGGCCGCGTCAGCGTTGCGGACCACTGGAGTCGCCCATGAGCGTACCGGTGTTTGCTGTAGTAGGACATCCGAACAAGGGCAAAAGCTCGATGGTTGCGACGCTTGCCGAGCAGGAAGACATCGCGATCAGTCCGCTGCCAGGCACTACCCGGCGCGCGCGCGAGTTCACCTTTTGTGTGGATGGAGTGCCTCAGTACACACTCGTCGATACACCAGGGTTTCAACGGGCACGCGAAGTCGCCCTCTGGTTGCAGGCACAGGGTGGAGATGCCAGTGCTCGGCCAGATCTCGTGCGACGCTTTGTTGAAGAGCACAGCACCGACCCACGATTTTCCGACGAAGTAGCATTGCTGCAACCCATCATTGATGGTGCCAGCATCCTGTATGTGGTGGATGCAGCAAAGCCCTATGGCGCCGATTACGAACTCGACATGCAGATCCTGCAATGGAGCGGCCGACCCCGTCTGGCCCTGATCAATCGGATAGGAACGGGTGACTTCAGGGATCAGTGGCGCAAGGCGCTGGGCCAGTATTTTTCCATCGTGCGCGACTTCGATGCGGTTCACGCCGATTTCGAGACTCGACTCGGCGTGTTACGAGGGCTGGCTGAGCTTCAACATGACGCCTCCAACAATCTGAACCGCACCATCGACGCCATGCAGATCGCGCGTGTGCATAGACGTCAACGATGCGCGACTCTGATTGCCAATCACATGGCGAGCAGTCTCGTGTTGCAGGAGAAGGCGCGGCTTGACGAAGGCGAAGACCAGCAGCGTGTGCGCAACCGCTTGCAGGAGCGTCTGATGTTGCAACTGCGGTCGGCGGAGGACGCAGCGCGGGCGCGGGTGGAGGCTGTCTACGGCTATCATCGTCTGACGCGGGAGAGCAGTGCGTTACCGGTGCTGGATACAGATCTCTTTGCCGCAAAACAGTGGGAGTTGTTCGGTCTGTCCAGACGGAATCTGCTGGTCACTGCTGCGCTGGGTGGTGCCACGGCGGGTGGGGTGATTGATCTCGCCGTGGGTGGCGCCTCGTTTTTTCTCGGGTCCGTGTTTGGCGGGATTCTGGGCGGCGCCGGTGCCTGGCTGGGCGGGGACGAACTGGCGCGCCAGCGCGTTCTTGGAGAACCCCTGGGCGGTGTGTCCATGCGCGTCGGACCGGTCACTGCACCCAACTTCCCCTGGGTTCTCCTGGGACGTTCGCTGGTGCATCATCAACTGGTCAGCGAACGCAACCACGCACAACGCTCGGTGCTGGCGATTGAAGCGCAGGCCAGTCCATCGACACTTGACCAGCTGGCGGCAGGTGAGCGACGTCGGCTGGCGGGCTTGTTTGGCCAGCTTCAGAAAGGGGATAGTCATTGCGTCGAAGAACTGACATCTGTCATTGACACCTTGTTAGCCGTGAACAAAACCTGAAGGAGAACGATGATGAAGCGACTGCCAACCGACCGGACGGTGTTTCAGAATGCCTGGGTCGTCGAAGACTGTGAGAAGGCGTGTCTGAAGTGGGTCAATGAAATGGGCGTAGGTCCGTTTTTCATTACCGAGTACACCGATCAATTCACCGAAATGACGTATCGAGGCAAGCCCGGAAAACTTGGAATGATCATCGGGATTGCACAGGCGGGAAACGTGCAGATCGAACTCATACAGCCCACGGTTGATCAATGTGCTTACCGGGATAGTGTGCCCAAGGGATCAAGCGGCTTTCACCATATGTGTGTCTGGACGCACGACATCGAAGCCGATACGGCCTGGTTCGAAAAACTCGGCTATCCCGCAGCCAATATTGGCAAGGTCGGCACCGATCTGACGTTTGCCTATTACGATACCAGGCCGCTGATGGGCTGCATGCTCGAGGTCGTGACCTGGAGCCAGGCAATTGAGGAGCGGTTCGCGCAGATCGCGCACGCCGCCAGGGACTGGGACGGCAAGGATCCCATCAGAGGTCGTTGAACATGAAATTCAGGAAAACACTATGGCTCTTGTGTGCGTTCTTGTCAGCGTCGGTCAGTCTGTCGGCAGCATCAGACAAGGCGGGTGCGTTGGGACTGCCGTTTTCTGATGCTGTGCGCACTGGCGATCTCCTTGTGCTGTCGGGTCAGCTTGGCAATCTGCCGGGAACTCGGGCGCTGGCACCGGGTGGTTTGACCGGACAGGCGCGACAGACCATGGAAAACATCAAGGCCATCGTCGAAGCGAACGGGTTGACGATGGCGGACGTCGTGAAGTGTACGGTGATGCTCGCAGACATGAATGACTGGGAGTCATTCAACGAAGTTTATGTGGCGTACTTTCCGGGCCGCAAGCCAGCTCGCAGTGCGTTCGGTGCGGCCGGCCTTGCTCTTGGAGCAAAGCTCGAAATCGAATGCTGGGCGGAGTTCAAGTCCGGTCCATAGTGTTGTTCAGCTTGTCAGACGCACTTGCTGCGATCAGAGAATCTCAAGTTTCGGAATCGGCACCACACATCGACCACCCCAGGCCTTGATCGACTTGAGCTGATCGGCGATCTCGTCTTTCAGGTTCCAGGGCAGAATCAGTACGTAGTCCGGCTTGTCTGCCAGCAGTTCCTCGGGGCTTCGAATTGGCAGATGACTGCCGGGTAGAAACAAGCCTTGTTTATGGGGCGAGCGATCCACGGTATAGGCCAAAAGGTCAGGCGTGATGCCGCAAAAATTGAGTAACGTGTTGCCTTTGGCTGGAGCGCCGTACGCCAGCACTTTCTTGCCGTCTGCCTTGGCCTTGCGCAGAAACGTGAGCAGGTCGTGGCGGATGCCCTCAACCCGCGCCGCGAACTCGCGGTACGGCGCAAGTCCTGTAAGTCCAGCGGCCTGTTCCTTCGCCAGTACGCGCTGGATGTTCGACGTATCCGGATGGGTTGTGTCACCGGCATGACAAACATAGAAGCGAATCGAACCACCGTGGGTTGGAATCTCCTCGACGTCAAACACGCGCATCCCATGCGCGGCCATGATGTTCCTTGTCACGAACAGGGAGTGATAGAAAAAGTGTTCATGGTAAATGGTGTCGAAGAGCGTGTTTTCCAGCATCGGCAGCAGGTGTGCGACTTCGATGCTGCAGATTCCGGTCGGCTTCAATGACTGATGGAAACCTTCGACAAAGTCGTTCAGGGTTGGCACGTGCGCATACACGTTGTTGGCGAGAATCAGATCAGCCTTGCCAACATCCGCAGCCAGGCGTCGACCGGTTTTTTCGGTCCAGAATGCCACTTCAGTCGGCACTCCGATCTCGTTGGCGACCTTCGCGATATTGGCTGCCGGTTCGATACCACGACAAGGTATCCCACGGGCGACAAAATTCTTGAGTAGATAGCCGTCGTTGCTGGCAACCTCATAAACCAGACTGTCTGGACCTAGATTGCAACGCTTGATCATGTTGTCGACGTGTCGGGCGCAGTGTTCGAGCCAGGAATCAGAGAAGGACGAAAAGTACGCATAGTCGGAAAAAATGGCTTCGCTCGTCGCGACCACTTCAATCTGGCAGAGCATGCTCGAACGGGAGACATAGAGATCGAGCGGGTAAAAGGGTTCAGGTTGGGATAGCTGTTCCGCCGTGAGGTACGAGTTGGACATTGGCTGTCGGCCCAGCGACAGGATCAATTCCAGATCGTCGGTATCAGAAAATCGGCAGTGGTGGCCCATGGTCAGTATTCCTTCCTTCTTCAGCAAGTCCTGTGCAGCGCGGATAATAACAGCGGAGGCGTTGCTGGCCATGTCCGTCAACAGGGGTTGAGCGAGCCGTCACGCTTTTCAATCGGGATGGAGTAGCATCGAGAAATGGGGGAAACACGCGTCGACACGGTTCGTCTGCAGCGAATCAGCAAGGCCTTCTGGGAGTCCGCCGCTCTGATGAGTGCGGTGGAACTGGAGGTATTTTCGGCCATCGCCGAAGGGCACGATTCCCTGGCAACTCTCGCCACACGTTGTGGAATTTCGGTCCTCAATGCCGAACGCCTGTTAGTCGTGCTCACTGCCATGACGCTGGTCGAGCGAACGGGCGATCGGTTTCGCAATGCACCAGACGTACAGCGGTTTCTGGTCCGTACGTCGGTTGCCTATGCGGGGCCGTGGATGTTGTTTGGCAAGCCGCGCTGGCAGGGTTGGGGCGCGCTGACCGAGAACCTGCGTCGGCCTGACGAGGCCATAACACGGCTTGGCATGTACGACGAAAGCTTTACCGTCGAGCGCGCCCGTACTTATCACGAAGCGACCTATTCCGTAGGCATGGGCGCGGCGCGGCGCTTTCACAAACAGGTCTCTCTGGAAGGTCGTCACCGGATCATTGATCTCGGTGGTGGCTCCGGTTGTTATTGCATCGTCGCCGCACAGAATCACCCATCCATTACTGGTGTTGTACTGGATTTGCCCAGCGTGGTCGTCGTGACGCGGGAGTTCATCGCTCAACATGGCCTGGCGGATCGGCTCAGCGCCGAAGTGTGTGACTTTACCGCCGACTCGCTGCCTGTCGATTCGGACGTCGCCATCATGGCTTCGAATCTGCCGCAATACGGGCGAGACATCATCGCCGCTGTGGTTCAGCGTGTGTTCGATGCCCTGTTGCCGGGTGGTGAATTTCATCTCATCGGTGAGTGCATCGATACCGATAAAACCGGACCTCTCGCCCCCGCGTTGTGGGGATTGTCCGAAGCCGTCAACGGATCAAGTGGTCTTGCCCACTCCACCGCAGATTGCGAAGGCTACTTCCGCGCCGCCGGATTCACCCGCGTCACCGTGAACGAGTTCATTCCGGAGACACTGACCCGTATCACTGGATTCAAACCTCGCGAGGATTCGGCCTGATGGATCAAAGAACACAACCAGCGCAAGTAACCATGTGAGTGAGGGGAGAATGCAAGTGAAACAAGTGATCAAGAACGGTGTAGTGAGCACGTTGATGTTGGCGGGTCTGCTGGTCTTGACCAGCTGCGGCCAACCGACCACAACGGAAAACGTTGCCGCGCTCGAGACGCCAGTGGTCGAAGCAACTCCCGCGATCCCTGAATCTGCAGACAAGATGGCGTTGTATGGCGATCTGCATGTGCACACTCAGCTCTCGTTCGATGCCTACATCTTTGGCACACGCTCGACGCCTGACGCGGCCTATCGCTACGCCAAAGGCGAGCCACTGAAACATCCGAGTGGATTCGACATGCAGCTCAAGAAGCCGCTGGACTTCGAAGCGGTCACCGACCATGACCTGTTCATGGGAGTGATTCGAGCCATGGACGATCCAGCCACCAAACCAGGTCAGCACGAATTCGGCAAGCTGATCCAGAACGCAAAAACGCCTGCAGAGCGTTTGAGCGTATTCCAGAAAGTGATTCCGTTCCTGCGTGGCGATGGCAGCAAACTACCGGAATTCTATGACGAATCCATCGTTCGATCGGCATGGCAGGAAGTCATCGAGGCGGCCGAGCGCCACAATGAGCCGGGCAAGTTCACCACGTTCGTGGCCTACGAATACACCGCGAGCGGCAAAGCGCGGGAAAACCTGCACCGCAATGTGATCTTTCGTGGGGCAGCACCCGACCTGCCATTTTCTGTTCTGCGCTCCGGCAATCCCGAAGACCTTTGGGATTGGCTGGACACACAGAGGGCGGCTGGCATCGAGGGTCTCGCGATTCCCCATAACAGCAACGGGTCGGATGGCCTGATGTTCGATCTGCGGCAGACCGATGGCTCGCCGTTCACCAGCACCTATGCACAGCAGAGGCTGCTCAATGAACCTCTGGTGGAAGTCAGCCAGGTCAAGGGAACCTCTGAAACGCATCCGATGCTCTCACCCAACGATGAATGGGCAGACTTCGAACTGATGCAAGTACGGGTCGGGTCGAACCTGCCCAGCAAAGCGCCGGGCAGCTACATCCGTGAAGCGCTGCGCAATGGGCTGGTGCTTTCGGCAACTGAAGGATTCAATCCCTACAAGTTCGGGTTCATTTCGGCTTCGGATACACACGTTGGCGCGGGTTCGTTTGATGAGGGCAACTACTGGAGCAAGGTCGGAATCGTCGACGGAACTGCGGTTCAACGTGGCTCCGTACCGATGGCCGAACCTGATGCCGCTGGCAACCGCTATGTGAGTGGCAATTCGTTTGAAACGTGGGGCGCATCGGGTGTGGCAGCTGTGTGGGCTACCTCAAATACACGCGATGCGATTTATGACGCGTTTCGTCGCAAGGAAACATTTGCGACGTCCGGGCCGAGGCTCAAGGTGCGATTGTTTGGCGGGTATGGACTGGATAAGTTAACAAGCGGGGACACGACGGCGTTGTATGCACAGGGTGTGCCGATGGGCGGTGATCTCCTGGCCAATGGAGAGGAGTCACCGGTTTTTCACGCCGAAGCCATGCGCGATGCTGATTCCGCGCCGCTGCAGCGACTGCAGATCGTCAAAGGTTGGGTTGAAGGTGATAAAGGCCAGGAGCAGGTTTTCGACGTTGCCTGTGCTGACGGGCTGAGTGTTGATCCTGCGACACAACGGTGTCCGGACAATGGTGCAACCGTTGATCTGTCCAACTGTTCGTTCAGCCAGGACAAAGGCGCAGCAGAACTGCGGGCGGTCTGGAAGGATCCAACGTTCAATCCGGCTCAGCATGCGTTCTACTACGTGCGGGTACTCGAAAATCCAACCTGTCGCTGGTCGACGTGGGATGCACTGCGAGCCGGTGTGCCGCCGCGGGAAGGGCTCAAGACGACGGTGCAGGAACGGGCGTGGTCCTCACCGATCTGGTTTGCTCCGGCGAAAAAAAGCGACCCACCTGCCGACGAAACTTGATATCGGTTACTTGAATCGCCAGCGAGCGCCTGCGCAGTGCACGGGCGCATTCTTCTGGCGTGACCTCAGCGTTGAATCCGTTTGGCGTGACGGGCTGTGAGCAGATCGAGCTTTTCCTTCAGAACACCGGCACGTTCGCCATCCCGCTCACTGAAGACCATCCATCGATCAGTTTCCGGCAGATAGCTCGGCCACTTGGGCAAACCTTCAGGATCGGGTTTTCCCTTGCGGGCAAACGCCAGCCAGTATTGTTGCAGCCGCACACCAAGATCACGCACGCTCGGGTTCGTTTCCTTGTCAGTGCCGAACAGCATCACTGAATCGTAGCCATGCACAGTGCCTGGCCACTGTTGCGGATTTTGTGCAGGACCGAGATCGATGTAATACAGCCAGCTCTCACGTTTCATAGAAGCCATGCCACTGCCCAGAAGTCGGGCGGATAGCAGATATCGATTGTCGCCAAACATCCGGGTGACACCTTGTTCATCGCTCACTGCAAAGTCCGATGCGTAGGCATTTTTCAGCGCGTTGAAGTCATCACCGAGCATGTCTTTGAAAGCCGAGGTCGTGATGCCCGTGCCAGGCATCACCGAGCCTTCATAGCTGTTGCCGCCGGTGATGTACGGAACTGCGGCCTGTTGTCCGTCGGCGAAAAGAATCGCGGGCTCTTCGCGCAGGCTGGTGCCATCGACGATGGCCATCTGGAAACCCTCCAGCGCATTCACCAAAGCCTGGCCGTCCAGGTTCCGAAGGACGCGGGCGGATTGACGTTTGTCGGTCAGTTTGGCCACCAGTGCCTGACTGATGTCTTCAGCGCTGTCCGCCGTGCCCAGGTCGAACCTGCGAGGTGCCGGCACCGGTGCGTTCACAGATCGTGGCAACGGCCACGCCGCGTAGCCGGATTGGGCGATGGCCTTGTGAAACAGGCCACGCGCTTCCTGATTCACCATCAGCATATTGACGGCTTGACCACCAGCGGACACACCAAAAATCGTCACGTTGTGCGGGTTGCCACCAAACGCGCCAATATTGTCCCGCACCCACTTGAGTGCCAGCACCATATCTTCGACCGCGAAGTTGGCTGACTTGTTACGCAGGGCCGGGTGGGCAAGGAAACCGAGTGGACCGAGGCGATAGTTGATCGATACCACCACGGCATCCTGTGCAGCCAGAATTGCCCCGGGGATGTTGCCGTTGCCGCTCTTTAGTGCTCCCCCGTGAATCCAGAACATCACCGGACGAAGTTTGGCGTCAGTTGCTTGCGTCCAGACATTCAGAGACAGGCAGTCTTCGCTGCCTGGAACGGTGTCGCCCTGGGCCGTCGGCGGTTGCAGGCAAGATGGTCCAAACGTTACCGCATCAACCGGTTTGCGTGCGCGGGCAACCGGGCGCGGTGATGTCCACCGGCGGCTGCCTGTTGGTGCTTCAGCGTAACGAATGCCCTTGAATGCCAGCACGCCGTCTTCATTGATCCCTATAAACGACCCGATGGGTGTTTTTGCCTCCGGCGCCGCGATGGCTAAGGCGGGGATCGCGAGCAACAGCGTCACAGTCAGCAGGCAGCGGAAATCTGCGGGGGTCATCGGACACCTCATCGATGCGTGGTTGAATTGAATGGTAACAGCCTGCGCAGGCGCCAGGCGCATCTCGCCATCGGCGGTATTCCGGCGAGTTGGCGGTTGGTGGATCGAAAGGATGATTCAATTCGACTTCAGACCAGGAGTGGAAGCAACCACCGTCACCGGCGATACTCACACCTTTCCAGTCTGGACCGGCCATGAGTGATATGACGATTGACCAGAATGCACGATTTGACGCGATAGTTGTCGGTGCCGGTTTTGCCGGCCTGTACACGCTGCATCGTTTTCGCCAGATGGGCATGTCGGTGCGGATCTACGAAATGGGGGATGACGTCGGCGGCACCTGGTACTGGAATCGATACCCGGGTGCGCGGTGCGATGCGGAAAGTCTGGCTTATTCATTTTCGTTCAGTCCTGAACTCGAGCAGGAGTGGGAGTGGTCGGAACGTTACGCACCGCAGCCGGAAATCCTGAAGTATGCGATCCATGTGTCCGAACGCTTCGATCTGCGCCGCGACATTCGTTTCAATCGCAAGGTCGAAGCCGCAAAATTTGATGACGCTGCCGGTGTGTGGCAGGTGACGACGGCGGGTGGTGACCGTGCTCATGCGCCGTTGCTCATCATGGCCACCGGATGTCTGTCCAAACCCATGGTGCCGCAGATCGAAGGCATCGACTCGTTTGGTGGCAAGCGATATCAGGCGAGCAAGTGGCCACATGAACCGGTTGCCTTCCATGGCGAGCGCGTTGGCATCATTGGTACCGGCTCTTCCGCAGTACAGGCGATTCCTGTCATTGCCAGTACCGCGCAACATCTGACCGTGTTCCAGCGAACGCCAAATTTCAGCGTGCCGGCAGTCAACGGTGTGCTGGACCCCGAATTCGTTTCTGCCTTCAAGCAGCACTATCGAGAGCATCGCGATTTTCATAAACGCGGGCTGTCGTCAGGTTTTGGCGATCTGGAAATTGCGCCCAAGGAGCGGGCACCACTGGCCCTGACGGCGGCTGAACTGTCGGACGAACAACTGGACGCCATCTGCGAATCCTACTGGCAGAGCGGCGGCGCGCGATTCATGGGCGCAATTGCCGATTCGCTCATGAACCAGGCGACCAATGATCGCATGGCGCAGTTTGTCCGTCGCAAGATACGGCAGACCGTGAAGGACCCGGCGACGGCCGAGATGTTGTGCCCCACCTCACATCCGTTGGGAACCAAGCGGATCTGCGTCGATATAGACTATTACGAAACCTACAACCTGCCGCATGTGCGCCTGGTCGATATCAACCAGCAGCCGATCCAGCGGGTTACACCAACCGGTGTGCAGCTGGCCGATGAAATGGTCGAGTTGGACACGCTGATTCTGGCGACCGGTTTTGATGCCATGACGGGTGCGTTGAAAGATGTCGATATCCGGGGTCGTAGTGGCCAGAGTCTTCGTGACAAATGGGCACACGGACCTCGTTCGTACCTCGGCCTGCTGGTCGCGGATTATCCGAATCTGTTCATGATCACGGGGCCGGGCAGTCCATCGGTACTGTCCAACATGCTGGTGTCCATCGAACAGCATGTCGATTTCATCTGCGATTGTGTGGAGTACATGCGCAAGCATGGACACCAGCGCTTCGACACTACGCTCGAAAAAGAAGAGGAGTGGGGAGCCCACGTCAATGATGTGGCCAACGCGACTCTTTTTCCGAAAGCCGGCTCCTGGTACATGGGTGCGAACATTCCCGGCAAACCGCGCATGTTCATGCCTTATGCCGGTGGTGTTGGTGGCTATCGAGAAATCTGTGATGGTGTGGCGCAGGATGGTTATCGGGGGTTTGTGTTTTCCTGATGCCTGCGGGAACGACCCTGGGCTGCGAATGCCAGGAACTCCAGCGATCCCGCTATCGAGTCACGTCGGGCAGCCCCAGACGTCCCCACTGGAGCATGCCACCGGGAACGTTGGCCACCTTGTCGAAACCGGCCTTCTGCAGAATCTGCACGGCCATCGCCGAGCGTTTGCCACTCTGGCAGATGGTTACCACCGGCTTGTCGCGTGCCACTTCCGTAACACGATCACGCAGTTCATCCAGCGGAATCAGCTGCGCGCTCGACACATGCCCGAGATCGCCAGTGAATTCCGGGTTCGTTCGAACGTCGAGCAGCGTAATCTCCTTGAGATGCCGCGCCACCCAATCCGGTTGGATCTCCGGAATGCCGGCGAATGTGGTGACGATCGGTGCCCACAGCGGATCCGGCGCAACTGCGTCCACCGTCGGCTTGCCGCAGTGCAGGTTGGCGGGAACGGCGATATCGAGCAAGCGTGGATGCGGTAACCCCAGATTTTCCATGTAACCGACAAAGTCTTCTTCCCGAGCATCTCCGCCGATCCGCGGGTTGAAACGCTTTTCCTCGGCGATGGTGGAGACCATGCGCCCGTTATAGTCGTGTCCCGGGTAGACCAGGCAATCACCGGGGAGCGAGAAGATCTGCTCCTGGATGCTGCGCCACATCACGTGCACGTCCCCACCCTGAAAATCGGTTCGTCCGGCGGCGCGAATCATCAGGCAATCGCCGGTGAATGCCATGGTCTGGTGTTGTGTGACGAACGTGGTACAGCCCACCGTGTGGCCAGGTGTTGCGCGAGCTGTTACAGAACAATCGCCAAAGCTCAGTACCGTACCGTGTTCGATGGGAACGTCGACTTCATCAACATCAAAACGAAGGGACAAGGCGATCTGGGCGTGAAATTGTTGTTTGAACCGCCACGCGGCGGTCACATGGTCTGCATGGACGTGAGTGTCGAGTGTGTACCGTAGTTGCAGACCCAGCTCGCGCAGCAGGGCAACGTCGCGAGCGAACTGCTCATACACCGGATCAATGATGATCGCCTCGCGTGACTCGGGACACCCCAGCAAGTAGGTGTACGTGGATGATGCAGCGTCGTAGAGTTGTCGAAAGATCATGCGACTGATCCAGGCTATGGCCAGGCGCAGTATATAACCGGCAGGAAGGGAAGCATCATGGTGAACACAGAGATGAAAGGGGCATCCTCAGCCATACGCACTCGGATGGTCGATGCGAATGGCCTTCGTTTCGAGGTGGATGAGTGTGGTGATGGCGAGCGCCTGGCGCTGTGCCTGCATGGTTTTCCTGAGCACAGTTTTTCCTGGCGTTATCAACTGCCGATGCTCGCGGAGCTTGGCTATCGGGCGTGGGCTCCCAATCTGCGGGGCTACGGCAATTCATCGCGTCCGGCGGGAATGGATTCCTACCGAATTGAACACCTGCTCGATGATGTTGCAGGACTGATCGATGCCTCTGGATGCAAGGAAACCGTGTTGCTGGCCCATGACTGGGGCGCGGTGATTGCGTGGTATTTCGCCATGCGTCAGCTCCGCCCACTGCAAAAGCTGGTGATCTGCAACGTTCCTCATCCAGGGCCGAGCAGCCGTCGTGGCATCAGCTGGGCACAACTGAAAAAATCCTGGTACATCCTGTTTTTCCAGTTGCCCTGGCTACCGGAAAAGCTGTTTGGCGCCGATGGCGCCAAAGCGATGGGAGACATCATGCGCAGTTCGGCGGTGGACAAAAGTCGATTTACACCGGACGTTGGCGAAGTCTATCGACGCAATGCCGCTCAGCCAGGCGCGCTCACGGCGATGATCAACTACTACCGGGCGCTGGTGCTGGGTGGTGGCATGCAACGACAGCAGAAGCTTGGATACCCGCTCATCGAAGCCCCAACACTGATGGTCTGGGGCGAAGATGATATGGCACTGACCAAAGAAACCACGTTCGGCACCGAAGACTTTGTGCGCTCCCTCACCATTCGGTATCTGCCTCACGTGTCGCACTGGGTGCAACAGGAACAGCCGGAAATCGTCAACGTGATGATCCGTGCGTTCCTTTGTGATGAACCGGTCCCGCAACTGGTATGGGAGCCGAAGCTCATCATCAGCTGAGGGAAAGGTAACGCTTCGGCACGGGCAACTTGAAGATCCGCGCGGTGTTCAGGCCAAGGATCTTGGCGCGCTCTGCGTCCGTCAGCCCGCCCATGGTTCGTTCGATGGCAGCCGCAGAGTGTGGCCAGGTACCTTCGTGATGCGGAAAGTCATTAGCCCACAGGAAGTTGTCGACCAGACCCTGCTCGCGCGCGACAGCGAGCCCCGGCGGATCTTCCTGGAAGGTAGCGAACCCGTTCTGCCTGAAGTACTCGCTGGGTAACTGTTTGAGTTTGGGTCGCACCCACATGTGGTGTTTTCGGTAGGCCTCGTCCATGGCCGTCAATGCCCAGGCCACCCAGCCGATGCCGGCTTCTACCGAGCCAAAGATCAGTTTCGGAAAACGATCCAGCACACCGGATGCGCAGACGTTCGCAATCGGCTCCATGGTCGGCGCCAGCGAGTGCACGGCGTAGTTGATGATTGCACCACCGTTACCCCGCGACGTGCGAGGGTCGCGGCCAGTGGAGACATGAAAGGTGATCGGCAGATCGACAGCCTGGATGCACGCCCACAGCGGATCGAATTCCGGCAGATTGTAGTTGGGCGCCTCATGATCAGGCGGTCCCCACACGGGTTTGCAGGGCAGTGACAGCCCCTTGAAGCCGAGCTTCGCGCAGCGCTCGACCTCAGCGATGGTTCCAGCGAGATCGCCCGGTGCAACACATGCCATCGGTGCCAGACGATCATTGAAAGCGCCAAACGTCTCCCACGCCCATTCGTTGTACGCACGACACATGGCCTGACTGAATACAGGGTCCGGGGTCGCCCAGATCGTCAGTCCCCGGTTGGGAAACAGAATCTCGGCATCCACCCCATCCATGGCCAGATCCCGCAGACGCTCTTCAGGGGTCTTGCCGGATTTGTTGCGCAGCAGATCTTCGCCTTCGAAGGGGATGTTGCGAATGCGTAGTGGTCGAAACCCTTCTGTTTTCTGCATGGGATTGCCACTGGCGTCCATGACAACACCCGGCAATCGGTGATGGTACTTCGGGTCCATGCGATCAACCCAGAGGTTTCCAGGCTCCTGCACATGACCATCCGCCGAGGCGATGAAATACTTGTCGGGATCCGCAGCATGAGCCGTTCGGGTCCAGCCGGCATGGCCGGGTGTGTCGCTGCGCCAGGCGTTGGCGGTGTCCGAAGTCTGAATTGTTTCGGCCATGATCCGGTCCCCGAAAAAAGTTGAACGATGACGCCATGTCTACCTTATGCCAGCCAACGACAAAATTCGACACCGGACGCAGGAGCGAAGGAGGCAGAGTTAACTTAGACTCGCGGCTTTTCACGGCAGGGGCGTGTCATGGGCAAGCTGGATGGCAGGGTGGCGGCAATTACGGGTGGCACGGCAGGCATTGGTCTGGGTATTGCGCGGGCCTTTCTCGATGAGGGCGCCAGTGTCACCTTGATGGCCCGGAGCGCTGCCAAGGGCGCAGCGGCCCTGGCGACGCTTGGCGCCGGATCGCGAGCACGATTCATTGCCGGTGATGCGCAGGTACAAGCGGATGTCGAAGGATTTGTCGATGCTTCGATCGCCGCGTTTGGTCGTGTCGATATTCTTGTCAACAATGCCGGTGGCGCCACCGATCTGCAGCCGATCATGCAACTCAGTGATGCAGCGTTCGACAGCACGATCAAGTGGAACCTGTATTCGACCTTCTGGTCGACGCGCCGTGCATTGCCAGGCATGACCGAGCGAAAGTGGGGCCGGGTGATCAACATCTCTTCGGTCGAAGGCAAGATCGGCAAGATTGCCTTCAGCGCTTATACAGCCGCCAAACACGCAATCAACGGCCTCACCAAATCGGTTGCCCGCGAAGTTGGCGCACTTGGCGTCACGGTCAACGCGATCTGTCCGGGGCTTGTCATCACCGATATTGTCAAAGACAACGGACCTGCAACGGCTGAAGCCATGGGCATGACGTTTGATGAGATGGTCTCGATGTTTGCCCGCGAGGCGGCCATTCAAAGGCCGAACACCGTTGAAGAGATTGCGGCCATGGCCGTGCTGCTGGCCTCCGATGCCGGTGGTGGCATCACTGGTGCGACCCTCAGCGTGGATGGTGGAACCGCACAGTACTGATTTGTGTCAGGCCGGACGGCTGGAGATGTCTGGACGCCAGCACCATGTAGACACTCGGCAGTATGAAGAGCGTGAACACCGTGCCAATCAGCATGCCGGCGACCAGTATGATGCCGATGCTGTTGCGGGCTTCGGCGCCGGCACCACTGACCAGCACCAACGGAAAGTGGCCCATGACGGTGGCCCCGGTCGTCATGAGTACTGGGCGCAGGCGTGTGCTGGCCGCTTCCTTGATCGCTGCCAGTTTTTCCAGCCCCTGTTCCTGCAGCTGTCGCGCAAATTCGACGATGAGAATCGCGTTCTTGGCAATCAGACCCACCAGTGTGATGAACCCGACCTGGGAATAGATGTTGATGGTGGTCCACCCGACAAAGGTGAACAGCAGTGCACCTGAGATCGCCAACGGCGCCGAGCCGATCAATACCACCAACGGATCCCGAAAGCTGTTGAACTGAACGGCAAGGGCGAAGTACACCAGCGCCAGCGATATGCCGAGCACGCCGAGCAAGGTATTGCCCTCCTGGCGCAATTGTCGTGATTCGCCTGCGTAATCGATGCTGTAACCGGCAGGCAGCTGTTCCCGCGCCGCATTCTCGAGTGTCGACAGTGCCTGTTCCTTGGTAGTGCCCGGCATGACACCGCCATAGATGCGAAAGGCATTGTTCTGCTGGAACTTGCCAAGCACGCGTGGACCCACTTCAGTCTTCAGCTCGGCCAGCGCGCTGAGTGGCATGAGTTCTCCGGCAGGTGTGCGCAACTGCAGCTGCAGTAATTGCGCAGGATTCAGTCGGTCCTGATCCTTGACCATGGGAATGACGCGATAGGCCTTGCCATTCAGATCGAAGCGATTGATGAAGTTGCCGGACAGGAAGACGCTGAGCTGACGACTCACTTCCGCGAGGTCCATACCCAGGTCAGCGATACGTTCGCGATCGAGTTCGAAACGGGCCTGCGGAAGATCGATCCGCAGATCCGTATCCGTAAACATGAACGTTCCGGTCTGCATCACGCTTTGCATGAGCTTGTTAGCCTCCGGCAACATCATCTCTACCGGATCTGCCGACATGACCACCAGCTCGACACCAAACCGACCCGCGGTGGGCAACGCGGAAGGCAGAATGGGTCGCGCGGTAACACCATGAATCTGTGACAGATTCTGGAAGGCCTGCGGCATCATCTGGTGCACGCTTTGTGATCGTGCATCGTATTCGGTGAATTGCATACCGCCAAATCCACCGGACCCGAACAGTACTTGCCACATGAATGTCGAGCCGGGCAGGTCCTGCATGGCTGCGACCACGTCATACATGTAGCGCTCGGTGTAGTCGAGGGACGCTTCGGGTGGAGCGGTGATGACCACTCGAATATTGCCCTGATCTTCGAGCGGCGC
>JANNBJ010000031.1:0-2314 GCA_031385325.1 Gammaproteobacteria bacterium
GTCGACCGGATGTTCTTCGGGAATGTCGGATCGATCGCTGTCGAGTTTCATGTCATTGTCGACGTCAGCCGCTTCATTTTGTTGAGCAGACTCTTCATGTTGCGCAGGCTCGACCACAGCGACTTCCGACTCTTCATATTCGAGCAGGGGGTTCTCAGTCACCATGGACTGGATTTCCTGCTCCAGATCGATGGTAGAGAGCTGCAACAGCTTGATTGCCTGCTGCAGTTGTGGAGTCATCGCCAGTTGCTGACCCATGCGCAGGGCTAGCGTCTGCTTCACGGATGCTCAATCCTGTCGGGAGGTCGAGCTGAGACTATAACGATCACTAAATGCTGAATCCTTCGCCCAGGTAAACACTACGTACGGTTGCATTATTGAGTATGGACTCAGGCGAGCCATCTGCAATGATGTGGCCCTCATTGACGATGTAGGCGCGGTCACAAATGTCGAGGGTGTCGCGGACATTGTGATCCGTGATGAGCACGCCAAGACCACGCTCTGCCAGGCGTTTTATCTCTTTCTTGATCTCGGCGACTGAAATTGGATCCACCCCGGCGAAAGGTTCGTCGAGCAGCATGAAGGCTGGTTGCGTGGCGAGCGCCCGGGCGATTTCAAGCCGACGTCGTTCGCCCCCGGAAAGTTGCTCCCCCCGTGATTTTCGGACGCCCTCGAGATGGAACTCCTGGATAAGTTGTTCGCGCAGCGCGATTCGCTGCTGGCGGTTCAGATCACGCCTGAGTTCGAGGACGGCGTGGATATTGTTCTCGGTACTCAGTGTTCTGAAAACACTGGCCTCCTGCGGCAGATAGCCGATGCCTGCTCGGGCTCGCTTGTGAACCGGTGCTTTTGTCAGATCCTTGTCGTTAACCGTAATGACGCCTGCATCGGGTCGGATCAGCCCCACGATCATGTAAAAACACGTCGTCTTTCCAGCGCCATTAGGGCCGAGCAGGCCGACAATTTCGCCGGTCTGCACCTGCAGGCTGACATCTTCGACGACCAGGCGTCGACCATAACTTTTTTTCAGGTTGCCAGCTTTCAGCAGGTTCAATGGGGTTGCCTGGTTGGTTGCAGAATCATGCGTACGGGTCGCTCGTTGTCGGCATGGGCATCGACCTTGCCGGCAACGATGTCATAACGGATGACATCGCCTTTGAGCTCGCTGCCGCGTTGCAGAAGCTGTGCCTTACCCAGCAGATCGAGCGCTTCGGTTTGGGTGTGATAAACGATCTGCGATGCATTGGCGTGGACTTGGCCCTGGTCGCCCTCAAGTTGTTGCTGGTACCGCGCAGGCGTACCGGTTGCAATGATGCGGACCACCTGCTGCTGTTCGTATTCCACGACCATGGTGTCAGCGATCACCCGCAGGGTGCCCTGGTCGATACGAACGTTGCCGTGATACACCAGGGTCCGAGCGGTGCGATCCATTTCGGCACTTCGTCCGGTGATGTGGATGGGCTTGTCGGCATCTTCTGAAAGCGAGAGTGCAAGTCGAGGAAGTAACAGTGAGGAGATGACGAGAAAGAGCATTCCGGCATCACGCAATGAGAACTCTGGCTTGGGCACAGGGACACCAGAACACACGCTTCGCCGGCGTGACTTGAAGTCGACTTGCTGATGCATGGCTACTTGCTTGATTTGAATTGGGTCGGCAACACGATGCTGTGAACGGGTTGCTCAGCGTCGGAAGAAAGGTGCAGCTGTCCGGTCTTGAGGTCACCTTGCATGCTGGCGGCCTGTGTCCTGCCGACGTCACTGTCGATCATAACACTGGCCAAAGACTTCGCGAATTGACGGACCGGAAAGAGGTCGATCGCGGCAGAGCGAATGACCAGGACCTCATGACCGGACAATTTATCGAGTTGGCGCAGGACCACATTTTCCCGGAGCATGACCACTTGCTCGGCTTCGCCCGCGGGATCAACGGTGTCGTGGATCTTCCCGGTTCGTGACTCAACGTTCCACGGCGCGCCGGTGTCTGAGTGAATCAGCAGCGTGGGATCGACCAGTGCCGTTTCGGTCGTAGCCTCAAAACGGGACATCTGTTTGGCGCGCAGCCTGTATTTCAGCTTGCCGGTCTGGTCGAACTCCGTGATGGTAGCGCCGCCTAGACGCAAATCAGGTTCGGTCGAATTGTCTACGTCATCGGACGTCGATGTAGCTGATGAAAATTGCCCGGCAGATTCATTTGGCCACAGGAAGGAATAGGCAACCCATATCAACGATCCAAGGCACGCGGCGCCGACCACAGAGCGAAGAATGGCGCGGCTCATGAATAATGCCAAAGGCCTTTGGCGCGGAGTATCAGCTC
>JANNBJ010000038.1:0-4014 GCA_031385325.1 Gammaproteobacteria bacterium
CTACGCGATGTGTTTCGAGCGCTTCAACGGCACAAGCCACAGCCAGGTAGGTTTTGCCGGTACCTGCCGGACCAATACCAAAATTGATGTCATGCTCGCGAACGGCGGTGACATAACTCGCCTGATTGCCGCCCCGTACCCGCACCATCTTTCGCGTGGTGCGTACGAGAATCTCCTGCGGATCGTGTTCTCGCGCCTCATCGCGCGAGATGTCCGCAAGCAGGGCGTCGACACCGGACTCCTGCAAAAACAGATGCACCATGTCGGGTTCGATTTCCGCCTGGTCCCGGGTGGCCAGGTACAGCTCCTGTATCAGCGCGCCTGCCGCACGAACGCGACGCTCGCCACCACTGATCTGAAAGCGATTGCCACGATTGCGAATGTGCACGCCCAGCCGCTTTTCCAGGTGCTTGAGGTTCTGATCGTAGGGGCCACACAACGCTGCAAGCCGATGTGAGTCATTCGGTTCGACCGTGATGGTGCTGTTCAGGGGCACTATTCTGGGATCGGCTCGGGGATCAGCGCTGGCCGGGGATGGTTCGAACGTCGGTTCGGCTCGTAGTCCGGATTCTGGGTCGCTCAATGCGTCCTCTGGTTATGGTCCTCACGTCGAAGGATATCGGTCGAGCCGCTGCTGTCAAATGGCATTGCGGGTGCCGCGGAGAAAGTTCCGCTGGGCTTCTACAATCCGGATGTCGACAAATTGACCGATCAGCGCTGGATCATCGCCCCGGAAGTTCACCACCCGGTTGTTCTCGGTACGAGCCTGAAACTGGCCCGGATCCCGTGGGGATCGACCACTGACGAGAATCCTCTGCACCGAACCGACCATCTGTGCGGAGATCCGTGCGGTATTGGCGCTGATCAGATCCTGCACGATGGCCAGACGATGTTTCTTCACTTCCATCGGCGTGTCGTCAGGCAGATCTGCGGCCGGGGTACCCGGGCGGGCGCTGTACAGAAAGATGTAGGAGTGATCAAAACCGAGTTCTTCGACGAGTTTGACCGTTCCGGCAAAGTCCGCTTCGGTCTCACCCGGAAAGCCGATGATGAAGTCGGACGACAGGCTGATGTTCGGTCGCACCTTGCGCAGCGCCCGTATCCGCGATTTGTATTCAAGCACCGTATGCCCACGTTTCATCATCGCAAGCACTCGGTCCGAACCCGACTGCACCGGCAGATGCAGTTGATCGACAAGCTGCGGGATCTGCGCGTAGGCCTGAATCAGCGAATCTGAGAAATCGATGGGATGCGAGGTGGTAAAACGAATACGGCCAACACCTTCGATGGCCGCCACGTAATGCATCAGTTCAGCAAGATCAGCGACATCTCCTTCGATCTCGCCTCGATACGAGTTGACGTTCTGGCCAAGCAGCTGGATCTCTCGAACACCTTGCGCAACCAGTCCACGTACTTCATCGAGCACATCGGCAACGGGACGACTGACTTCTTCGCCGCGGGTATAGGGCACCACACAGAAACTGCAGTATTTGCTGCATCCTTCCATGATCGAGACGTAGGCACTGACCCCATCCGCATGCGGCGCGGGCAACACATCAAACTTTTCGATCGCCGGGAAGCTGATGTCGACAACCGCACGCGGGCCGGTACTGCTTCCCGCGGTTCTCCGACTGGTGGCTTCGCTCAGCATGGCTGGCAACCGGTGTATGGTCTGCGGTCCGAACACGAGATCCACATAGGGCGCCCGTTTGGCAATCGCCGCCCCCTCCTGGCTGGCTACACAACCGGCAACCGCGATCATCACATCCGGCCGTTCCACCTTGATCGAACGCCAGCGACCCAGCTGGTGAAAAACCTTCTCCTGGGCCTTCTCGCGAATCGAGCAGGTATTGAGCAGCAGAAGGTCTGCCTCTTCGGCAACCGAGGTCTCCTCATAGGCCATCTGCTCGCGCAGCAGATCACGCATACGCGCCGAGTCGTACTCGTTCATCTGGCAACCTTGTGTCTCGATGAAGACCTTTCTGGACAACTGCGGGCCTTGCGCCGGGCAAAACTTGGGGCGCGGATTATACCCACAGTCGAATCGACTTGAATTCGTCCATGCCTGACCTATATAACTGCCGTCCTTCGTCCGAATGAGCAAGCATGGCCAAGCGCGAGATCACCGAGAGCATTTACAAGGTTCTGTTCCACAACCAGGGGCAGATCTACGAGGTTTATGCACAGGCCATCTACCAGAGTGATCTGTACGGCTTCATCGAAGTGGAAGACTACATGTTCGGCAAAAAGTCGCAGATGGTGATCGACCCCAGCGAAGACCGCCTGCGTACGGAATTTGAAGGCGTCAAGCGCAGTTTCATTCCCATGCATGCCATCGTGCGAATCGACGAAGTCGAGCGCGAAGGCATCGCCAAGGTCAAGGACAGCAAGGGCGACAAGATCATGCCGTTCCCCATGCCAGTTCCCAAGGACACCCCTAAATAGTAGCGGTCTCCAGCAGGCTCAATACCCCTGATCGAGCAGCGGAAAGGCACCAAGCACGTTGGTCGGTCCCATCGCCCCGGCACGTTCCACCAATGAAGGATTCAGATCTTTGAGCCGGGCGACACCGGACAACGCCATGGCGTTGCGAATTTCGTGTTCAACGATCTCCAGCGCCCGAACCACGGCGCCCGGACCACCGCAGGCCATCGCCAGCCCTTCCAGACGCCCCATACCGACTGCACAGGCACCCAGACATAACGCCTTGACGACATCCGCACCACGCAGGAAACCACCGTCGACCCACACCGGCACGGCACCATCCACAGCCTCGACAACCTCCGGCAGCGCATCAATGCACGCGCGGGTGTGATCAAGCTGCCGACCGCCATGATTCGAGACATACACCACGTCGACGCCCGCCTCGACACACCGTTTGGCATCCGCCGCCACGTTGACACCCTTGATGATCAAAGGGATATCGAACTTCTCCTTGATATGAGCAACCGTATCCCACGTCATCTTGGCCTGCGTACCGAACTCGCCTCGCCCACCCTGGCGCCCGGAAGGTGGCCCGAATCGCTTGAGAATGTCGCGCTCCCGCCGCGAATAAACCTGGGTATCAGCCGTCATGCAGAACGCGGTGTATCCGGCGGCCATGGTCCGTTCGATCATGTCATCGAGCCAGGACTCATCTCCCAGCAGATACAGCTGGTAGATCTTCGGCCCCGGCACATCGCGGGCAACGGTTTCAAAATCAGGCAGACAGGCGGAGCTGACAATCTGCAGAACACCAAAATCCTTGCAGGCCTGGGCCACACCACTGGCGCCGCTTGCGTCGAACACCTGCACGGAACCGATAGGCGGCATCACTACTGGTATGCGAATATCCACGCCGAGCATCGACGTCTTGAGATCCATCTCACTCACATCGTTGAGTATGCGTGGCTTGAAGACCCAGCTGTCCAGTCCGTAACGATTGCGGCACAACGCGCTTTCAGTTTCCGCACCACCGACCAGATAGTCCCAGTGATTGCGATTCAGCTTGAAGCGAGCGTGTTTCACCATCTCGGTGAGGGTGTTGAAGTCTTTCATGAGTGACCAGCCCGATGACGTGCTCATAAAATAACCGTTTTTCAGCCAGGAGCGAGTTTTCATGTCCACCGTGGTGATCGTCGGAGCAGGACACGCAGCAGGACAGGTTGCCGCAAGCCTGCGTCAGGATGGCCATGAAGGGCCGATCATCCTGCTGGGCGATGAACCGGTCATTCCTTATCAACGACCGCCGCTGTCGAAGCAGTATCTGTCCGGTGAACAAGCCATCGAGCGGGTTTACCTGCGGCCGCAGAAGTTCTACGACGACAAGAACATCGACGTCCGTACCGGCGTAACGGTTGACCAGATCAATCGCACCGCAAAAACTGTACACACCACCGCTGGCGATACCATCAGTTACGATCACCTGATCATCGCCACCGGCAGCCGTGCGCGAAAACTGTCCATCGAAGGCAGCAATCTGGGTGGCATTCACTACCTGCGCAGCGTGGCTGATGTCGATGCCATCCGCGGCGA
>JANNBJ010000124.1:0-8779 GCA_031385325.1 Gammaproteobacteria bacterium
CGATTCTGTGGATCGCACGACGGATGGCACCGGGCTGCTGCGCGAGATGCCATACAGCGACGTGCAGTCTCTGGACGCCGCCTATCATTGGCCGATTGGTGGCGAGCCCATGTACCGAGACAAAGGTGTCAAGGTGCCGAGCCTTGCGAAAGTGTTCGAGCGGTTTCCGAGGCAGCGCTTCAATATCGAGATCAAACAGCCCGAACCTTCCATTGCCGAGCCACTATGCGCATTGATTCGGCAATACGCGCTTGTGCAGCAAACACTGGTGGCATCCTTCCACGGCGCGACGCTCAACGAGTTTCGGCGCGCGTGTCCAGAGGTGGCAACGAGTGGCACCCAAAGTGAAATCACTGCTTTTTTGTTGTTCAATCTGGTTGGGCTGGCGAAACTGCATCACCCGCAGGCCCACGCGCTGCAGGTGCCGGTTGAACAATATGGCATCCAGCTGACCAGCCCCGAGCGAATCACTGCGGCGCGATCGCTGGATCTTTATATCGATGCCTGGACGCTTAATGACGAGGCGTCGATCGGCCTGGCGCTTGAACGTGGGGTTACTGGCATCATCACCGATAACCCGGATGTCGCGCTTAAGGTGCGCGAGTCGGTCGGACGGACCACACCGATCAGGAACGACGGTCTATGAGATCAGCGTTTCGACGTGGCAGAAACTCGTCGCTGGCGCGGTCTGAGTTGCGTCGTTCGTCGGTGTTGCTGCGGCGGTCCCGCGGACCATTGCGACGTTCGCTGTATGCGGGCGAACGCTGGCTTTGCGCAGTGCTATTGGCCATCGTCTTTGCCATGGTCTTTGCCATGATAGATATACTCCTCCGCCTCCCCGGCGATCCCTGAATGCTAACAAATTAACTTCGTCAACTCACTAGTGGATTGCACCGAATCCGGATTCAGATCCTTCACGAACCGAGGTTTTTGTACCTGTGGCCAAGCCGATTGATTCGTTACTTGAAAGCGCCCGGCAAATTGCTGATCGGCTGCTCCTCATTCTGCCTGCAGCAGGCGGGGTCGACTGGCATGAGCAGCACGCTGCAATCTGGCGCGCACATGGGTTTGGCCATGCTTTTCATGCGGCAGCACTCGATAGCCGACTGACACTGGATGATCTGCGTGGCATCGAACACCAGAAGCAGGCCATAGACCTGAACACCCGCCAGTTTCTGGCCGGTTTGCCTGCCAACAACGTGCTGTTGTGGGGTGCTCGCGGAACTGGAAAGTCCAGTCTCGTTCACGCGCTGATCAGCCGGTACGCAGACCAGGGACTGCGAATGGTTGAAGTCAGTCGAACTGATCTAGCCGGCATCGCCGACCTTGGCGCGACGCTGGCTCGATTACCCTATCGATTCGTCGTCTTCTGTGATGATCTGTCTTTCGAGGAGGACGATGCCGGATACAAGGCGTTGAAGAGTGCTCTGGAAGGATCCTTGTTCAAGAACGCCGATAACGTATTGATCTACGCAACGTCCAACCGTCGGCATCTTCTGCCGGAGTACATGCGCGACAATCTGCAGGCCCGTATGGTTGAAGGGGAACTGCATGAGAGTGAAGCGGTGGAAGAACGGATATCACTCAGCGATCGGTTCGGCTTGTGGCTATCGTTTTATCCGTTCCGTCAGGATGCGTATCTGGATGTCGTGCATCACTGGACATCGCGACTGGCTGAGCAACACGGCTTGCCGCTGGATGCCGCGCGTGACCTTGATGAGGCGTTCGATGTGCAGGCTGCGGCCTGGGCGTTAGCTCGTGGTGTGCGTAGTGGTCGGACCGCGCAACACTTTGCGCGACATTGGGTGGGGCGTCGGTTACTCGGCGAGTGATTGTTCCGGTTTGCAACGACGAGCCCGCTGTGTCTGGCTGGTATCGGAACTCCGGATCCTGAGAAAACGGTGACTCCATCGGATTAGCAGTAGGCAATTTCGTTTCGCACAATTTATACTACTTCCTTTACAAATCTCGAACAGGTCCTCCCGAGTTACAAGACTAGGATGCCGGAAGTGCTAACGGACTTTGTACCGTTAGTGCGCCGTTGCTGATTTCTGGCGACCTGGTTCAGGCGAACTCGGTTTCCGAGCATTGGACACGCACTGGAAGCAGCAACATGGAATTCAACCAAACGAACAGGTGCCGATTGACCAGATTGCGGATTCTCGGATTGTTGATAATCCTGTTCGGCGGCTCCGCCATGGCAGCGGAACTTACGGTATCTGCGCCGGCCGCGCCGACGTCGTTGTCCCTGTCGACCGAGGGAACGCTCGACTGGATGCATTTCGGTCTGACCGCCGCCTCTGACATCAATGGCAAATCCGCGACCAGCCTGCTTACCTATTCAACGGTTGGTGCAAGTCCGGCACGATTTGGCGGCTCCCCTGAATGGACCTCGATGTCCTTTAATGGCGGTGAGCCCGTCGCCACTGGCGGACCTTCAACTGCCAACGTTTTCTGGTGGGCAATCGCGGGCCGAGGTTTCAGTATCACCGTTCCTGCAGATACCTTGACACGAACCCTGAAGGTTTATCTCGGCGGCTGGAACAGCGCTGGCAGTTTGCAGGTGTCCCTGAGTGACAGCAGTGCACCCGCGGTCAACCTGACACTGTCAGGAGCGGCCGTCTACGATAATGCGGCGACAGTGGTATTCAGCGCTGCTTCGGCGGGCCAGTCTGTCACTCTCACCTTCACACAGATCGGGACAAGTGGGCTGGTCGCGCTGCAAGGAGCAACGCTGAGTGGTGCTGCCTACAATCAGGCGCCTGTGCTGGCTGCGATTGGTAACCGATCCGTACAGGCCGGTCAACCGCTGAATTTCAACATATCCGCGACGGACGATGCGGCGGTGAGTGCGCTGGTGTTTGATATTCAGTCATCGACTCCGTCGCTGCCCGCGGGCGCGACGTTGACCGGGAACGGCAATGGCACAGCGACGTTCAACTGGACTCCGGTTGTCGCCAACGTCGGCAACTATTCGGTCACCTATCGCGTGCGGGACCTCAATGGTACGGGTCTGTCGGATACGGAGACCATCCAGATCCAGGTCACCTCCGGTGCATCGGGATCACTCGGGGTCAACACGGCGGTGAGTCCGACCAATCTGGTTCTGTCGACCGAGGGGACACTGGACTGGCTGCATTTTGGTCTGGTGAATGCAACGGACGTCAACGGCAAGGCCGCGACGACTCTGTTGACCTCCAGTTACGTCGGTGGCAATCCGGGCCGTTATCTCGGGGCGCCGGGCTGGTCGAACCTGTCCTGGACGGGCGGTGAACCAACGGCAACCGGTGGGCCAAGCAATGTCAACGTGTTCTGGGGCGACAACATAGGCTCTGGAATCATCATCACGGCGCCGGCTGATACGACGACCCGGACCTTGAAGGTTTATCTGGGTGGCTGGAACTCGAGCGGCAATCTGCAGGTGTCGTTGTCGGACGGCAGTGCGGCAACGTACAACCAGACGATTACGGCAGGCGGGCTGTATGCAAACGTGGCGACGGTGACGTATGCAGCGGCGTCTGCCGGAAGGACACTGACCCTTTCGTATACGCAAACCAGTGCGGGTGGTCTGGTAGGTGTGCAAGGCGCGACCTTGTCAGGCGGTGCTCCATCAAACCAGGCACCGATCCTGGGCGCGATTGGCAATCGCACAGTACAGGCCGGTCAAGCTTTGAATTTCAACATCTCTGCGACGGACGATGCGGCGGTGAGTGCGCTGGTGTTTGATATTCAGTCATCGACTCCATCACTGCCTGCTGGAGCGACATTGATAGGCAATGGCAACGGCACGGCGACGTTCAACTGGACCCCGGCTGTCGCGGACGTAGGCACCTATGCGGTGACCCATCGCGTGCGGGATCTGAATGGTACGGGTCTGTCGGATACGGAGATCATCCAGATCCAGGTCACCTCCGGCGGCCCGGTGAATCAAGCACCGGTGCTTGCTGCGATTGGCAACCGATCGGTACAGGCCGGTCAGGCGCTGAGTTTCAGTATTTCTGCGACGGATGATGCGGCGGTGAGTGCGCTGGTGTTTGACGTTCAGTCATCAACACCATCGCTGCCGGCAGGAGCGACGCTGACGGGGAATGGCAATGGCACCGCGACGTTCAACTGGACGCCGGTCGTAGCCAATATCGGTGCTTATTCGGTTAACTTCCGGGTGAGGGACCTGAATGGAACCGGTCTCAGTGATGAAGAACTGATCACCATAACTGTGAATGCCGCATCCGGCGGTGCAATGAATTACAGCGCTGCCGCACAACCGAGCAGTGTCAATCTCACCGCTCTGGGTACCGCGGACTGGATGCACTTCGGGCTGGTCAACGCCACGGATATCAACCGCAAGGCCACCGATGCGAAGTTGGCCTACAGCACACTTGCTGGCAACCCGGCGTACTTCCCGAACAGCGCAGGATGGGCTTCCCATTCCTGGTCTGATGGTGCTCCGACGGCGAGCGGTGGACCGGTAAGCAGCAACGTGTTCTGGGGATCTGGCGCGGGCAATGGCTTCACGTTGACGGCGCCGGCGGATACGGCATCGCGCACCCTGACAGTGTATGCGGGAGGATATGGGAGCACCGCCAGGATCCAGGCATCGTTGAGCGACGGCAGCGCAGTGGCGATTGACCAGACCCTATCTGGCGCCGCGCTGTACACACGGGCGATCACTCTTACGTATGCGGCTACTTCTGCGAACCAGACACTGACGTTCACGTACTCGCAAACGTCCGCGGGCGGTCTGGTGGCGTTGCAGGCTGCGACGCTGACACAGCCCCTTAATCTGACGCTGCCATTCAGCGACAATTTCTCGGACGGGAACTCCAACGGCTGGACGTTCGTGAACCAGTCGCCGGTTGCAGCAAACTGGTCGGTGATCAGCCAGCAGCTTCGCCAGCAGACCACCGTCGAAAATGTGCCCGCGCGGGTTGGCACGTACCAGTTGGGAACATTCGCTGTATTGAATGGCGGTATCAACCTGACGAACTATGCGTTCAGCGCAACCGGTCAGTTCCTTGGTGCGACCAGCAATGATTTCCCAGAGGATCTCGGTGTGATGTTCCGTTATCTGGACGGGAACAACTTCTACCGGGTTTCCATGAATTCGAGAAACGGATCGACGCGTCTGGAAAAACGGGTTGCGGGCCAATTTACGACGCTCGCGGTCAACGCGCGTGGTTATACCCCCGGTGCGGTAGTGACTTTTGGCATCGAGGTTCGAGGGTCGCAGATTTTTGTCGAGATCGGTGGGGATCCAGTGTTCGCCGTTGATGACAGCAGTTTGTCGACGGGCACTGTGGCGCTCTACACAAAAGCCATTGCGGCTTTCGATGATGTGACGCTTAGCGTTCCTGGCACCAATCCGACCATCGCGCTCCGATCGCCATTGGCATACCTCACTCAATCCGGCACCAGCCTCGCCGTCGAGGCGTTGGTGGCAAACCTGCCTGCCGGTGGTTCTGTGCGCTTCTCCCTGGATGGTGGATCGCTGGTCACTGACTCTACGGTTCCTTACCAGGCTTCTTATAATTCGGTTCAGCCGGGAAATCACACGGTCAGTGCAACACTGCTCAATTCGTCGAACGGTGTCGCCGACACTGACAGCAATGTCTTCGTTGGTGCTGGCGGTGAGTTCTTCGTCCAGATCGGGGACAGCATTACCAACGGCACCGGTGATGGTTACAACGAAGACAACATCTCGGATTCAGGCCGTTACATCGGGATCATGGGCCAGCAGGCGGATATCATGGATCTGCTCGACGCAACACGTGCGAATCTCAGTCCGACCATCGTGTTCAACGAAGGTATGGGTGGTGATGCCTCCGACGATGCAGCCTTTGAGCGCATCGACTCAATCCTTGAGCGCTACCCCGATGTGGATACGGTGCTCATAGCACTGGGGACGAACGATACGTTCATACCGATTCTGTCGGGTCAGGGCTGTTCGGGGGCAAGTTGCAACAATACCTACAAAGGCAATATCCAGACCTTGGTTGACAAGATCCGATGGCTGGACTATCCGACCAACACGGTGCCGTCATTCCTGAATGTCCGTGTCGCCTTGCCACCTCCGGAATTCACACAGGCAAGCCCATGGTCGTCTGTGGCCAACAACCGATTGCGCGAGTACATCACGGTGATCCAGTCGGAGTTGTCAGGCACGCAGACCGGACCTGACTTCTTCGGCTATTTCATGCCGTCTTCAGATCCAACGACCCATCGCCGGAGTCTGTTCGCCGATGCACTGCATCCGAACGGGCTTGGATTCAAGCTGCTGTCGGCGCTGTGGCACAACAACATCGAACCGGCGAACCAGGTTGCATTGCCGTTTGTCCTCGATAATGTGCAGTCTGCCGTGAGTACCAGCCTGCAACAGGATGTGATCGGTGTCGGTGATCCATTCCGTCTGGACGCCTCTGGCTATGTAGTGACTGCGATGCCGGCCCAGGTCGTCAATGGCCGGTGGATCAAGACGCTGAACAACTTCACCAGCAACACGGCGTCGTATGTGACGTTCAGAACGGATCGGGCCATCGATGTCTATGTCGCCTTTGATGGCGGTGCTACGGCCCGCCCCACCTGGATGACGTCCGTTCCATACGTAGACACCGGACTGGACGTTACAACCACAGATCCGAATGGGTCGACGATGCGACTTTATCGTGCGTCGTTCGCCGCGAACACCAATGTGGTTCTAGGGGGCAACCAGGCCGCTGGCTCTGTCGGATCCAACAACAACTATTTCGCAATCGTGGTGGAACAATGATGATCAAGCCGACCTGGAAACAGAGCATTGCGGTCATGCTTCTGGCGTGCGGATTTGCGGCTGTTGCCACGCCACTGCAGGCGGCAGTTATCAGCGACGCTGCGGTAGAAGCCCTTACCAACACTTACGCGGAAGCTCTGCGATCGGGTGATTTGACCTTGCTCGAATCCGTTTCCGGGGGCGAACTGCTCGACAAGCGCAAACCGCTCTGGGGCAACCCGGAGTACGGTGAGGAGCTTCGCCAGACGTACGCAAATTCGACCTTCAGCATCGTCGAAGTGGAGAAGGACAAGGTGGGCACAGCGACGGTAAAACTGCAGGTGCAGTCAGCCGGCGGGTTGCCAATGTTCCGCGAGCTGACAATCGCGGACCCGGATGATTCGGGCAACTACAGAATTATCGGCGAGTCCGCAGTCGCTCGTTGATACCAGGCTGCTGATCCTCCGGCGTCGACAGCGAGACGCCTACCGATGGGACGCTCTGATCCTGGTGACAAGACCCGCATACTAGCCGGCTGCGAGTCCTGACTGAACGCGTTTGCGAACTTCCTCGGCGGTCTTGCTGGGCAATCTGGCGCAATGCGCCAGTGCCTGGGCCTTGAGGGCTTCCATGCGCGGACGTTCCCGCAATAGCATGGCCCGGCGTGCTTCCTGCACCAGCCAATCGACGCTGGCAAGTTCATGAGCCAGACGCAACGAAGAGTGCGCCATGGCTGCATCGCGATGAGTAATCAGATCGATAGCCGCTGCCTGCTTCAACAACTGCTCGATGGTGCGCAGTGTGCTGCTCGAGTCCTGGGGGGAGCCCGGTCGAGCAAACATCACCTCGGGGATTGCCTGCTGATTACTTGACCCCCTGGCGAGGAAGCTGGCCTGCTGGAGCAGCGTTGCACCGTAGCGTGCGAATGGACCACCTTCTAATCGGCTGGCTGCCTGTCGCAACGCGGTGACGATGGCCCCACGAACCGACTGTGGCAGCAAGTGATCGGATAGACCCGTTACACAGCGCCACAGATCACTGGTGATCTGGATGGCCGACAAATGGCCCTGAAGCGTGCGTTGTCGCAAGTATCGGTAGCCAAACGCTCCGCCTGCAGCGAGCGCACCGATGGTCAATGACCAGTAAACGAAGACCATGCCTGATTCCTTGCAGATTCCATGAAGAAGGTTAGCAGGCATCGGAAAACCGGCACGAAAAAGGACAGGCGGTGCCAGGAACAAGTCGCACATTCAGTGCAGCCAGACACCTACAGGTTGTCGCCGACCTGACGGACAGAATTGGCCGCGTACTCCGAGGAGGATTCACCAAAACCACCCCCTTGGAGCAGATCATGCTGGCAGCGTTGTTTCTCAATCGTTATCGCGACGATGTTCTTGCCCTGGCGCGCAAGGCGTCCCGCACACTTCCTGGCAATCCCAGGATCCTGCCCTTGGTCGAACGAATCAAGGCGGACGAACAACGGATCGATGTGATGCCGCCGCGCCGTGACATGCTGCCCGGCGAAAACGCGTTCTGGTTCTGCGTGATGCAACTGGAAGAGTTTGCCGAGATGACCTGGAGAGGGGCCGCAGACGAGCCTTACGTGCAGTACTTGTTGAATGACCTCCGGGACGCTGCAGAAGCGCTGGCACATAATCGTGACCTGCCTCCCGGTCTGATGGTGTTTTGGGATGATCCGGATGACGATGAGTTCGACAACTTCTGGCAGGAAGATGAACTGACACCGATTCCACCTCCGCCGGGTCTGACCGAGCGGGCCAGAGCCGTTGTACCGGAGCCGGCCGGGACGGGAACGGGTGATCGAAAAATCGTTCACTAGGAGTCTGAATGAACCGGGATGAGTGGAGGCGGGATCACGAACACACCGCAATCCCATGATGAGAGACCCCGACTCTCACAATCGGTGGCTCCGGCTCACACCCGGATGTTGGCAACAAATAGATTTGTCCGCTTTTGTAGCACATAAACTGTCCGCTATTGATTGGCGTTGCGGAAACTGCGGAGGGCGTAGCC
>JANNBJ010000130.1:0-3067 GCA_031385325.1 Gammaproteobacteria bacterium
GCGCCACCCTGATACTGACCTTCGACGTAGGCCGGGTGAATCGCCTTGCCCGCATCCTGAATGGCGGTAAATGACAACACATCAACCTTGCCGGTTTCGCGGTCGAATGCCAGATCAACGATATTGCAGGCAAAACTGGCACCTGCGCCCTGCGCGTTGAGTGAAGCGCGGCCGGAGATCGGGCCGCCCGTTCGTGCAGACTTGGCAGCGATTTCCGCCAGCGACAGTGGTTTGAGTTCGGCATTCACACCAGGACGAGGAATCACCTTGCCGTCCTTCCACTCCACCTGCTCTGCATCAACGCCCCAGGTTGCCGCAACCCGGTTTTTGCACTGTGCAATCACATCTTCACAGGCACGAATAACGGCCATACCCGTCGCAAAGGTGGTCCGTGAACCGCCTGTGACATTGCAGAATCCAGTGCTCTCCGTATCACCAACAAGCGCGCGTACACGCTCATAGGGCACGCCCAGCGTTTCCGCGGCCATGATGCACATGGACGCACGTGAACCACCAATGTCGGGGCTGCCTTCGACTACCCGCACAGTGCCATCGTCGTTGATGTGCACTTCGGCGCTCGATTGCATACCGACGTTGAACCAGAAGCCCACGGCAAAACCGCGTCCGGCACCGGCCGGTACTGGCTTGGTCCAGTTCGGATGTACCTTGGCAGCCTGCAGACACTCCTTGAATCCAATGACCGGGAATTTTGGACCGTAGGACGCCTGCGCGCCTTCTTCCACCGCGTTCTTCATACGCAGATCGATCGGGTCCATGCCGAGCTTGATGGCAATTTCGTTCAGCGCCACTTCCATGCAGTGCATGGACTGCGGCGCACCCGGCGCGCGGTATGCAGCCACTTTCGGCTTGTTGTTGAGCACGTCAAACACTTCAACCTTGAAGTTCGGAATCGTGTACGGCGCGAAAATGGCCATCGCTGCGGGGCCGACCGGAGCACCTGCAAAGGCACCCGCTTCCATTGCGATCCACGCTTTTGCCGCGACAATCGTGCCGTCTTTTTTCGCGCCAACCTTGATTCGCGCAATGGAGCCGGAGGTCGGTCCGGTGGCACGGAAAACTTCTTCGCGGGTCATCACCATCTTCACGGGACGACCGGATTTTTCTGCCAGCAGAATGGCCAGTGGTTCGAGGTAAACCACCGTCTTGCCACCAAAACCACCACCGATTTCGGTTGCAATAAATCGTAGATCCGATATCGAACGGCCAAGAATTTTCGCTGCCTGGGCGCGGGTATCGAAGTGCCCCTGAGTGGCGAGCCACACGGTCGCCTGACCAGTCTCGTTGATGGTCGCGGTGCAGGCGTGAGGTTCGATGTAACCCTGGTGCGCCATTGGCAGGCGATGCTCACTTTCGTGAATGATGTCTGCAGCAGCAAAACCTTCATCGAGATTGCCACGTGCCAGAGTCATCACCGAGGCGATGTTGCTGGGTTTGGTTGCTTTTTCCGGTAGCCCCTTGGTGAAGTTGTTCGGGTTGAGCAGCGTCGCGTCTTCTTTCATGGCTTCAAGAATATCGAGCACGACGGGGAGCTTTTCGTATTCAACCTTGATCGCAGCCAGTGCAGCCTCAGCAATACTCTGGGATTTGGCGGCCACCGCAGCCACCGCATGGCCGTGATAAAAGACCTTGTCCCGTGCCATCACGTTCTGAGCAACGTCGGCGACATCACCGCCGCCTTCGCCACCGATCTCACCACTTTCAGACTGTGGGAAATCGGCGCCAGTGATCACTGCGTAAACGCCATCTATCGCCAGCGCAGCCGATGTGTCGATGGACTTGATACGTGCATGGGCAACCGTGCTGCGCAGGACACGACCGAAGATCATGTTCGGCAGGTTGATATCGGCACCATACTGGGCGCGCCCGGTGACCTTGTCGGCGCCATCCGGTCGCACTGGTCGGGAACCCACTACTTTGTAATCAACGGCTTCGGCCATGGCACCTTCTCCTGTTCTAGTACTGTTCTGGTCCTGTCCGCATCTACGGCTGTCGTGGATGCGTTGAATCTGATCGGGCAGAATCATAACCGTAAACAGCTACGAAAAAACCCACGAGGACAACTCAATGGCCCGCATGACCCTCGCCTTCGAAGGCAATGTCGCAGTACTCAAGTTCAACCATCCCGAGGTGATGAACGCCGTCGGCCGCCAGATGCTGGGCGATCTGGCGGACTGCGTGGGAGAGATCAAACGCAGCAAGGCACGCGCGCTGCTCCTGACCGGTGAAGGCCGAAGCTTCTGCGCGGGGGCAAACCTGCAGGACGATGCGCCCGCCGACGGCAAGCGCGCAGCGGCTGGTTCCGGCCTGCGTATGACCTACAACCCACTGCTCATCAGTCTGCGCGAATTGCCCATGCCCATGGTGACCGCCGTGAATGGTGCCGCCGCGGGGGTCGGGATGAGCTTTGCGCTGATGGGCGATATTGTCTGCGCTTCGAAGAACGCTTTTTTCCTGCAGGCATTCGCCCGGATCGGCCTGGTTCCGGATGGTGGTTCAACCTTCCTGCTGCCACGTCTCGCCGGCTGGGGTCGGGCCATGGAACTGTCGATGCTGGCGGAACGGTTGTCCGCTGAAAAAGCCGTGGAGTGGGGTCTGGTCAACCGACTCTTCGAGGATCCAGCTGAACTGATGAATGGCGCCATGGAACTGGCAACCCGCCTCGCCAATGGCCCTCGATCGATCGCCTTGATCCGTCGCCTGTACTGGGCAACCTGGAACAACAGCTACGAGCAGCAGCTCGAACTGGAGGCTCAGATGCAGGACATCGCCGGTGCCTCCACGGACTTCGCTGAAGGGGTCTCGGCATTCCTTGAAAAGCGGGACGCGAATTTCACTGGCGCTTGAGATATCAAAGAGTTAACCCGGATATCCTCATCTGATTTCCTGGTGAGGGCCGGCCTCAGGTCGAGCCCTCAACCGGTGAAAAATCAAGGCGCGATGACCACCTCTTCCCGTGCCAGGAACAGCTTCACACTCCCGGGTTCAGCAAAGTTCTGAGCGTCGGTCGACTGGTCTACTGTCATCTGGCGTGAGTTCATCGCGGCGC
>JANNBJ010000144.1:0-17301 GCA_031385325.1 Gammaproteobacteria bacterium
GCATTATTCATGAAGGAACGTCGCGAGGGCGTCGAGAGTAACGAAAAGACTGGGTGGCGCGGACCGGAGCGCGCACAGGCGTGCTTGACAGCACGTCGAGCACGCGGAGGGAGCACGCCGAGTGTTTTCGCTGCTATCGGCGTCCGCAGCAGGTCATTCATGAATAATTCGGGCTAGGAGCCTGCGCGGCAGAAGGCGGCGGTGCGAGGCGAGTCGGAGAGCGAGGACAGTTTTTCGCGATTTCGAGGCGCATAGTGGGCCTTTCCAAAGGAAACTCGGGGGCAACGAGAAATCGGGGAAAAATGGACCACTCTTCCCACCGGCGCAGTAGATCGGTCTCAAGTCCGACAGGCTCCTAGGTAGTCCGGATCATCGTGGAGTGCCTTCATCTGCGCGATCCACGCCCCCTCGCGAGAGCGCATGTAGGGCCTGAATTCGTCGCGGAACTTCGCCGACACAAACTCACCGATCGTGTCGGGAAACTCCATGACGTGGGAACCGGCGTCGTGGACAGTCATGTTTTCTACATAGGCCATGTTCGGGTCTCCGAAGGCGGCGGAAAGCGGCGCGGTCAAGGATAGCGCACGAACCAGTCCCTGCACCGACCGAGCCTGGCCACTTGCCCAGCCACTTGCCCAGCCACTTGCCCAATTCACAGCCTGCGCACACCATCGCCATCGACGGGTCAAGAACAACAGGTACAGGAGGAAGTGTCATGGCAGAAGCAACGGTCCGCAGTGATCAGGCGCGCTACAACGACATCGCCATCGATATCGCGAAGCAACTGCATGATGTCCGCCAACAACGGCAACCCGCGCATCGAAGTCGCGACCGGGAGGCGCTGTTCCCCGATTCCAACCGGGTCGGACTGGGTGTGGCCCTCGAATACGAAGCCATGGGCAACCGCGCTGTTTCTGCCTCCTTGCAAACCCGTGCCGACTCATTGGGGGTCCGGTTCGAGCACCTGGGTACCACCCTCGGCACGGTCATCCACAATGTGGACCTGCAACGTGAACAGAGCCCGGACCTGATCGCGTTCATTCGCGCCACACTCCTCGAGCGCAAGGTGGTGTTCTTCCGCAACCAGCATCTGTCGCAGGACCAGCAGGTGGCCTTCGGCCGAGGGTTCGGCGAGCTGGACGCCTTTCCCTTCGGCAACCCCGGGGAGAATCCGTACATCCTGGAGATCATCCACGACGAGGCTCGGCCCGGAACAGAAAATGGCTGGCACACCGACGTAACCTGGATGGAGAGGCCATCGCTGGGTTCCATCGCCCAGTGCATCGACGTGCCTCCCTATGGCGGCGACACCCTGTTTTCCGACAGCACCGCAGCATATTTGGGATTGCCCTCCCCCTTGCAGAATCGTCTGCAACACATCGAAGGCATCAACGACTACCGGTTTTTCCTGGGCGGCAGCGGCACGGCAGCGCTGCCTGATGCCCTGGTCTCGCAGATCAAGTCCAGGATTCCCTTTGGCGTCAGCCATCCACTGCTGCGCACCCATCCGGAAACCGGCAAGACGTCGCTGTATATCCACGGCGGCTTCCTGCGCCACGACTCGCTGCACGATGTACGCGACGGCAAACCTCTGGACCGGGAGGAGTCCCGGGAGATTGTGCGGGTGCTCCTGCAGCAGCATGCACGCCCCGAGTACACCTGCCGCTTCCACTGGTCTCCGGGTTCCATCGCGTTCTGGGACAATCGCGCCGTACAGCACTATGCCGCCAGCGACTACTACCCGCACCGGCGTCTGCTGCGCCGGGTGACTGTGTGCGGGGACAAGCCCTTCTACCGACCGTAACCGGAATCCGTAGTGAAAAAGCTGCTTTTTCGTTCTTTCACCGGGCTGTCGATCCTGTTCGTCGCCGTGTTCTGGATGCTCTATCTGTCAGCCCGCCCGCCGCTGACCACGGGTCCCGCGACCCTTGCAGGCGATGGCAGTGTCATCAACTACTGTGAGCTTCCGCCCCTCGACGGAAGTGGCAAGCAGGCCGCTGACATTCCAAAAGGCAACACACCTGGGTGCAACTACGAACACTTTCCACTGCCGATACTGGCTGCATGTACCGAACCGCTGGTGGATGGGGCGGCCGATATCCGGGGGCTTTGGATCGGTGTCGAAGGTGGACACACAGGTCACGTCGAACGTGTCGAACAGTGCGGGCGCCGAACAGTGGTCACCAGCTCCGGAATCATTCACGACTATGGTCCCAACAGCACCCTCGGGGAGAACACCAACGACACTGAGGGCGGCGTGCTCTTCACGATCGGTGGGCAGGAGTATTGCCCCAGGACGTCGGCCAGCATGTTATGGAACGACGGGATACTGGATTTCCATGCTCTGGGCTGGGGGCCGGTGGTCGTGCGACGCTATCTGGATGGGAACCAGCTGATCTGGGAGTACGCAGACGGATCCACCACTCGCATGGACCGGATCTGCCAACTGCCCGAATCGCACAAGTTCCCCGCACCAAGAGGCCGACGATTGGCCGCCTTCGGCGACTCCAGTGAGAGGTGACTCAGGCCTGGTTCGCGTACGCAGTTGACGAAGCCTTCATGACCCGGGACTGCATGAGCAGTGTCGCCACCCGCTGGTCCCGATCATTGAACGCGTGGGTCTCGTACCACACATACTCGGTTTGCGGGCTCTGGCCGACACAGACGACACTGCTCGTTAGCCGGTAGTCCGTGTTCATCAACAAAGGTCCATGCTGGAAGCCGACTTCGATGGCCCCGAACAGGCCGACGGCTTCACCGATGTAGGGCCGCATGCCTTCCATCGGATAAGCCCACAGAAATTCAAGCACCGTGCACGGCGCAGCCACTGGCTCACCCCAGGGCGACGCGTGCCGGTACCAGTCCAGTGGATCACTGATCACACCAGTATCAAACCGGTGGAACTGCTTGTCAGTGGCGGTATGCACTGCGTAGGTGCCCAGTGACAGACCCGGATGCAGCCGGTTCAGGATGCGCAGTTCGTCAGGATCACAGGGTCGATAGTCTTTCTGCCTGAGTTCTGACCGCGTGTGATCACCAACCGCTGCGGTCCCATTGGCTACCAGCAGGCCATCCTCCCGCTCCATCCAGACACGAACCGAGTCGCTTCCCGCCTTGCGGGTTTCTGCGAATACCTGCACCTTTTCCAGATCGACAGTCGCGTTCCTGAAATTCAGCGAGAGATTCCCGCGCTCGAACCAGTCGTTACCGAACACCTTGAGGAGTACCGGCGGGAATTGGTTCATGTGCACGTCTCCCGCCACCGTGCCACCGCGAAAGCCGAGTCTGGCAGCGGTCGCGTCATCATGAATGCTCCCTTCACCGGCATCCATGGACCAGTTCCTGGCCGCCCACAGCGGTCCACTGACGATATCGTTACGCTCTTTCAGCTCTGTCATGTCATCCTCCTGATTCTTGTTTCGCCGAGCGTCAGTCCGGCAAGCCCAGCACGCGCTTGGCGATGATATTCAGCTGTACTTCGTTCGAACCACCGGCGATGGAAATCGACTTTGCTTCCAGCCACAGGCGACCCATGGCAATTTCTTCCGCATCAAAGCCGTCACCTTCCCAGCCCAGGCCTTGCATGCCTCGTGTGCGCAACTGCAGCTCCAGTTGTGCCTTCACGTAGTTGGCTTCGACATACTTGAAGATCGACGTCGCAGCGCCAGGTGTGCCGCTGGCCGACGCTTCCACCATATGTTGCTGCGTGAGCAGGAATGCCCGCCTCAACTGCTCGACCGCAATCAGCTCAAGACGCAACGCCGGATCAACCGAGGCGCCGGGAGGTGTGTAACGGACCAGCAGTTGATGTAGCGGAACCGACGGCTTGATGCGATCCATGGGACCAGCCCGGTCTGCGCTCGTCAGAGCAGCGAGCCCTGATCGTTCGTGCTGCAGGAGCCTCTTGCCAACCGTCCAGCCCTCGTTGAGCTTGTGTACCAGATCCGCCTTCGGAACCCGGACAGCATCGAAAAACGTCTGGCAAAACGGTGCATGTCCGTCGATCAGCTCGATCGGTCGTGTCGATACACCGGGACTATCCATCGAAAACAGCAGGAAGCTGATGCCTTGATGCTTGGGTACCTCCCGGTTGGTACGCACCAGGCAGAACATCCAGTCGGCATGACTTGCGCCGGAGGTCCAGATCTTCGATCCATTGACGATGAAGTGATCACCGCAGTCCCGCGCAAATGTCTGCAAGCTCGCGAGGTCCGATCCGGCGCCGGGTTCGCTGTAACCCTGACACCAGGCAAGCTCGCCACGCGCGATAGCTGGAAGATGGCGACGCTTCTGTTCGTCGTTACCATACTCGAGCAACGTCGGCCCGATCATGGAAACACCCATGCCACCGAGCGGCGGTCGCGCATTCAGACGTTGCAGTTCTTCAATCAGAACAACAAATTCATCCTTGCCGAGACCGGCGCCGCCATACTCCTCGGGCCAGGTCGGAACCGTCCATCCCTTCTCCGCCATCCGCGACAGCCACACCCACGCGTCGGGGTTCGTACTGCGTCGCTTCAGGCCACCATTCACATCCTCCCCAGCAACCATGCGGGTACGCATCGATTGTGGACAATTGGCTTCCAGCCAGTTACGCGTCTGCATCCGGAAAGTGCGCAGATCAGGCATAGGGTCAACCTCACTTCCAATAACGGAGTATCCAACATTCGAGATCTTAACGTCGTTGTCTGCGCAGGACAGCATGATCCAGCCGCGGCAGTACAAAGCATGGACGCAGCAATCAACACGAAGAACCATCTCTCGACTGACTGAACAGGGTGGCATAGGTTTGCCCCGAAAAGATGGTGTCGCGGCGTTACATAGGTCAACCCATCGACATCGCGTGGATAGCCGTTTTCGGGATGTATACAAAAATTGCGGCACCAAACACTTAAAAACGGGAGCCCCACCCCGTTACCATCCTGGAAATCGATGGGCAACTGATTGCCTGAAGGTCCCAAGTGCACCGATCAATCATCGTCGGGAGAGTAGTTGATGAGGCGGTACGCGGTTTCCTTGAATGCAGAACGCTCCGAAACCCAGTTGGCTCCGCGGCAGCGAGTCCAGCGCATCCGCGCTGCCACGCTGTTCTGTGCTGCACTCTGTGCCGTACTGGCCATTGGTTCTGTCCGCGCCGAGATGGAGGACATACTGGACTGTCGCTTCCCCGAGCCACCCGTTCTCCCGACGGGTTCCTCTGCGGACTTAGACGCCATGGATCGCGCAGCAACGGACGTTCGCAGCTTTGTCGACGCGATGCAGAAATCCCTCGATTGTCTCGATACAAAAACCAACTCTCTAGTCGTTCGCGCGCGGACGACGGTGTTGTACAACAACGGTGTCGAACAGATGCAGGCCATCGCCACCGCATTCAACAACCAGTTGCAGATCTTCCGTGAGCGAGAGAGCGGAAAAACAGCCAGACGCGGCACGGAGTCGATCGGCACAAATCAGGTGCAGGTGCTCGAAAACCGCTCTCACCATTAACGGCAGGCACTCGCCTGTTGTGGAAAATGTGCGTAGCTTGGGGTTCCCTGGTTGGAACACCCAGCGAAGCCGAGACACCGTCCGCCCATTTCATTGAGCCACACCAGATGCATCACGACCAACACTACCGTTGCCCATCAACACACCGGCGCACAAAGACGATGTCTCAGGTCGTACTCGCCTTGACCTTGCTCTTCCTGTGCGCGTGCAGCGCCCGACAAGCCTACGACGCGATGGCAGAAAATCAACGCACGCAGTGTCTGCAAAGACCGCCATCACAACAGGCTGATTGCGTGGCGCAGACACGAATCAGCTATGAGGAATACCTGCGACGGCGCAGCGAAGCGATCGGAACAAAACAAGTCGGGGCAAACCCATAGCAGCCTGCGCGACTTCCATTGTTCATTCTTGCGAGGCCATCCTTTCGGAATAGTCCCAATCTGATTGCCAGACGGGAGTGATTTCAATTGCCACTTCGGTATCGCACCGTGACAACAGCCATCGTGCAAGTCGGCTGTCCCGATTCACCTGATAGCGGTCTATCAACTGCTCCAACACGCGGGCACCTGACTCCGGCAGGCATCTGGCATGGCCACGGCCTCTTATCCCGCGGTAGGGCATGTCGTTGGTGGACAAGTCGAACGCGCATCGAGGATCAGCCTGGAGAGCACGGACGACCATCGAACTTTGCTGGCTCGCACACCAGATGCGATCAACCTGCCAGACAAACCACAGCGGAACGATCAATGGACCATGAAGACCCTGCACAGATATTCGCAGAGGCTGAAGACTTGAGAGCAGATCGGCGGCCGGCATCATTACCCTTCATTCAGTTCAGGTTTCACCATACTAATGCTTCTGGCACGACTGCACCCATACCGCTGCCTGCCGAGATCGAAATCGCATGCCATACCGAGCGGGCGAACCGGAAAAACACCAAAATCAGGTCCGGCTCACCACGTTTTCCTGCAACAAGTCTTCGTGCCACGCGTTACATTTTTCTGAACTCGTTAGCAGTCAGGAAGACTCCGAGAACGGTCATTGCAAAGCAGAACATGCCGACGTAGAAAATCAGGTCATCCGTCATTTCCGACCTCCCAGGATAGTCAGCACCTTGAAGTAGATGCCAAAACAGAGAATCGATGGCACCCAGACAGCGGTGAACAGACCCTCTTCCTTCTGACCGTTGAACCAGAGAAACCCGGAGATCGCAAAGGCGACCATCACGGCCATCAAGATACATACATCCGACATTTTGATCATGTCTAACTCCCTCGGTAGACCAGTATTGCCTGGCTTGATTTCACCAGTTGGTGGACACAGGCCACCCATTCTTCAGTTGCATTCAAGAGTTTCAGCTATTCGTTCCAGTACCCCCATGCCGCGACCAGCAGGCATCCGACTGTTACCACAGCGTGCACGCGCACGGCGCTTTCGCCGGGTAACGAAAGTACCAGGGGGACTAATTCGAGCGCTCCAGCTGCGAGCCAGATCAAGGAGACCACGCCCACCAGGAACGCAGATCGAGCGGCCAGTTTTCTAGAGGGTGGCCAGCACTTTCTCAGGGCATCCATGACGATTTTCACCAGGGCACCCGCTTTCCGTGATGGTCAAAAAAGCCACCAGAGTCTTCGACTCCAAGACGATCGATAACACCGAGAATACGCTCGGCTGCGAGCCCAGGCGGCTGGACCTCCAACCCTGTCTTGGCAAATGGCGCAGATAAACCGGTGTCCACAGTGCCGGGATGCAGAGCGACGCACAGAGCCTGTCGGTGTCGACGCCGGAGTTCGATCGCCGCGGTATGAACCAACTGGTTCAACGCGGCTTTGGATGCCCTGTAGCTGAACCAGCCACCGAGGTGGTTGTCTTCGATACTGCCCACCCGCGCTGACAGTACTGCCACTACGGCCTTGCCTTCACGGGGAAGAAGTGGCAAAAAATGCTTCATCACCAGTGCAGGGCCAATAGCATTCACGGCATATGATTCCGCCATCGCCGCAGGATCAAGCTGTCTCAGGCTCTTTTCCGGATCCATGCCGGCACGGTGCAGAAGTCCGCTGGCGACCACGATGAGCCGCGGCTTGCCCTGACGTTCCAGCCAACGGGCACTCGCGACGATGCTCGGTTCATCCATCAGGTCGATCGGTGGAGTCGTCGCGCGAGAGATCCCGATCGTCTCGGCAAAACAGTTGCTGTTGCCAAGTGAACGGACGAGCGCCCCGCCGATACCTCCAGAGGAACCGATCACAACAGCCAGATCACCCGCCGGGAATGAATTGAACATCGATGTGCGCCCCTCAGTCCTTTTTTACCCAGGCTGCACACCAACCAGCCGCGTTCACCTGCTTGCCCGCGACGATGGCACATGCACCCCATTCCTTTCCCGCTGTCGCCTGAAAGAGTTGGCAACCAGCACAATCGTGTCCTGCTACATAGGCAGGGAACTTTTTCACATCGACTTGCGCGGCGGTATGCCGATAACCAAGTGCGACTGCGATGGGATCCGCTTCATCCAGACGACCGGCTTCAGCTGCCGAGATTCGGGTTGAGGCGATCAGGACCACCGATGCCGGAATCGTTTTCAGAACGAACTGTCGACGAGATGTCATTTTCCCTCCGCTCATGTTGAGCTTGCGTTGAATCAACTGTTGAACTGTATTTGAACCACTTAAGGCTCGCAAAAATATAGTGATGTCCTGTATCTGTCCAGAATATATCTGGGAAAACCAGCACATTAACGGTTCAATAACGGTTCACTCTGGATATACTGCAAGAAGAAAACCCTTGGAACAAACAAAATGAATCAAATCGACACTTCACTCCTCTCGACGGGCGCGACCTATCGCAGCGGAGTTGCAGCGCGGCTGGCTGGCGTACCTGTTGAGACCCTGCGGGTGTGGGAACGACGTTATAGCGTCATTCGTCCGCGCAAGAGTTCGAGCGGCCAACGGCTCTATTCAGCGGACGACGTGCGGCGGCTGACACTCATCAAGCAGTTGCTCGATCTCGGACACCCGATTGGCGCAGTAGCAACGTTACAAACCGAGGATCTGACAAGAATGTTCTCGGCTCTGGACATCGGTCGCGCCAACGATAACGTCTCCGGACAGTCGCTATCGCCGATGTTGCGGGTGGTGCTGGTCGGACCAACCGTGAGTTCCAGTCGATATCGAGAGTCTCTGCTTCGGAATGGCGCAGGGGTCGCGCTGGAGATCATCGGTCAGTCGATGACTGCAGAGGGGCTGACGTCTGCACTGAACAACGCCACCGCTGACATGGTCATCATGGAAATGCCAACCCTGAATGAAGGATCATTGATCACGATCAACAGGCTTACCGGTCTGTATGGCGCAACAAAAGCCATTGTTCTGTATCGCTATTCTTCCAGTAGCGTGATTCGCAGTCTTCGACAGGCAGGCCACAGTGTGGCTCACGCACTCTCAGACACCACTGAACTGGCCACGCTGTGCAGGACTTTGTTGCAGTGGCCACAATCCACGATGCAGAGTCGGCCGAAGACTAGCGCCTCGAAAAAAGTGCTCCCGCCCAGATTCGATGAGAGGACACTGACTGCCTTTGCGGAAGCATCAAGCTCGGTGTACTGCGAATGTCCACGTCACCTGGTCGAACTTGTCATCAGCCTGAGTACGTTCGAACGATACAGCGCCGAGTGCTTGAGCCGCGGCCCCGACGACGAAGAACTTCATCGAGACCTCCAGCGAACCGCAGCCGAGGCCCGCTCGTTGATCGAAGATGCAATTGAGCGGGTGGCTGTCAAAGAAGGACTGTCCCTGCAGTCTGAGCTGTGAACTTCCGGGCGCAGGCTCCCTTGAGATCAGCAAAGATCGACTCCATCTAGTGGGTATCCGCCCGCTACAGGCACATCATGGATTTCAAGGACTACTACAAGATTCTCGGGGTGGCCGAGACCGCGACGCCCGAAGACATCAAGAAGGCGTATCGGAAGCTTGCCCGAAAATATCACCCGGACGTGTCCAAGGAGGCTGACGCCACCGAACACTTCAAGGAAGTTGGTGAAGCCTATGAGGTACTCCAGGATTCCGAAAAACGGGCGACCTACGATGACCTGCGTCGACATGGCGGGTCCATGGGCGGCGACTTTGGCGGCGCAGCTTCCGGACAACCGCGCGGCTGGCAGTTCCACACCGGGCCTCGTGGCAGCGATGACGAGGGCTTTGCCGGTGGTGATCCGCGAGCGTTCAGCGACTTCTTCCACTTTGTCTTCAATGAGGACGGCGCTGCCGAACCTGAAGGCTTCCGTCAGGGTTTTCGCAACACGGCGAGTGATCGGCAGGATCTGCACTATCGCCTCGCATTGACTCTGGAAGAAGCCTTCAGCGGTACCACACAGACCATCGAATTGCGTGTGCGTGAAGCTGCACCCGATGGGCGTCTGGCGATTCGAACCAAGACATTGCGAGTGAAAGTCCCTGCTGGAGTGATCAACGGCCAGGAGATCCGCCTCAAGGGTCAGGGATCAGGCACCCAGGAACCCGGCGACCTCTACATCGCCATCGACATCGCGCCGCATCCGCTGTTTACACTGGAAGGCAAGAACATCGTGTTGACCGTTCCGATTGCACCCTGGGAAGCGGCCCTGGGCACCAGGATGCGGGTGCCAACACTGGGTGGCAGCGTCGACGTCAGCGTTCCACCACTCAAGGGCGAGGCAGGACGGCTTCGGTTAAAAGGACGTGGCATGCCCGATGCAACCGAACCGGGCGATCAGTACCTGCAGTTCAAGCTGGTGATGATGCCGCCGAGTGATGATGAGGAGCGAAAGCTTTACGAAAAGCTGGCCGAAAGGTCGCAGGTTTCACCTCGTCAGGCATGGGAGTCACAAACGTGAGCGAACAGGACTTCGGTGACAGATTCCTCGATCTGCGCACCTTTATCAGATCGTCCGGCTCCCAGATTACCGTGCAGGAGTTGTGCAGTGTGCCGGGACTGACGGTGAGCGTGCTGACCGAAATGGTGGCATTTGGTATCGTCGAACCGAGTTCTGGTGACTCCCCCGCCCAGTGGATGTTCACCTCACTGGCTGCCAACCGTTCGATGCGTGCGCTACGCCTGCTGCACGATCTCGAACTCAATCTCGCGGGCGCTGCATTGGCGCTGGAACTGATGGATGAACTGCAGGTCGCGCGTGCGCGCTTGCGTTCACTTGAGCATCATGGGGATGATTTCATCGAGAAAGGGAAGGTCTGATTTATCAGACCTTCCCGTGTGGTACAGGGATGCACCACCATTTTTCATGCGTGAAACGCAGGGCTTTTTGTCAAAAAATAGGGCGTGGAGCCGTTTTGGCTCCGACCTCCGCACTTCGCTGCAGCGAAGTGCTTGGACATGATTAATTCGCAGGATCGAATTAATCAGAGTTTCCTAAGGCGAAAGTGACGAGCCGGCCCACGCCGACTCGTCCAACGGATCAATTCAGCGGAAATCGTTCACCAACCATTGTTTCGCTTTTGGCCCACAGCGCATCGGCGCGCGCAGGGTCCAGCGCGTACGCTCGCACACCCTCACGAGCGGCTGCATCATGGGTAATCGCGGCGACATGACAATCCTCGCAGTAACGCCCGCCAACGTCTTCCGAGCTTGCAACTACCGCGCTCCACACGGATGTCGCAGCACCCTGTGGAATGGTCTTGAACACCATGGCCGGCGCATCGGTTCCTGCAGGCAGGATCTGGGCCATCAACTCTGGCGTGAGATGCCGCCCGAGTTCCGTCTGGATCACGCCAGGGTGCAATGCACAGGCGCGGATACCTTTTGACGCGAGTCGACGATCCAGGCCAACGGCAAAGAGGATGTTCGCCGTCTTGGATCGACCGTAGGCGACAAACGGGTGATAGGCCGTCGATTCGAAGCCAGGGTCTTCCAGATCAACATCCGCAAAACGATGTCCCGCAGATGACACACAGACGATCCGGCCGCCCCGCCTCAGCAGCGGAACCACGCCATTGATGAAAACAAAGTGACCGAGGTGGTTGGTACCGAACTGTGTTTCAAACCCATCAGCAGTTTGACCCTTCGGACACGCCATGACACCTGCATTGGCAATGATGACGTCGAGTGGTTGACCTGCCGCAACCAGCGACGCCGACGCGGCGCGGACGCTGCGGAGCGATGCCAGATCGAGTTGCACCAGCTCGAATGAGCCCCCGTTGGCCTTGGCGGCCGCATCAACAATCGCCGTTGCGTTGCGTGCCTTGTCAAGATCACGCGCCGCACCGATTACGGCAGCACCACGTGCTACGAGGGCACGGCAGGTTTCGACACCGAGCCCAGCGGAAGCGCCAGTGACCAGGATGCGCTTGCCCCGCAGGTTGAACCCGGCAAGGACGTCGTCGGTGGTGGAAAGCGCTCCAAATAGGTTGGGCATGTGTTCTTCTCCCGTCGGTAGCAGTGGCCTTGGTAGTTGCGTGAGCAAGCGACGATTTCAGCTTGCGTAGTTATCTCTCATATCTGGTGAACGACTGGATTTCAACCAGGTGTTGGCGCGTCCTCATCAAGGAGTCCCTGATTTTTCAGATCCGCCCAGAGCGCAGACGGAATGCGGATACCCAGCAATCGCTGCGCCTCGGCAGCTTCCCATGGGGTTTTTGCACCGGGGATAACCGCTGCAACCGACGGGTGTGCGAGGGGAAACTGGATCGCTGCTGCCGCAAGCTCAACACCATGTGCCTTGCACGCCGCTTGTAACCGCGTGGTCTTGAGACGAACGTGTTCTGGTGTTTCGCCATACATGTAGCTGACCGTGTCCGGCGCAACCAGCCAACCACCGGCATAAGGGGAGGCAATGATCGCGCCGATATTGCGTGCACGGCACATCGGCAACACTCGACGCAGGGCCAGGGAGTCGAGCAACGTGTACGGACCGGCGAGGATGATGAAATCCAGATCGACGGTATCAGCAATTTTTTCGATCAGGTCTTCCTGCAGCCCACCTTCCCAGCTGTCGTAGTTGCGCATCTCGCGATTGCAGCCGGCACCGATGGCTTTGATGTGTCCGGACGCACGAAGCTCCTCCAGTGCCACCGCGCCTCTGCCGTCCTTGCCAGACAACTGACTCAGCGCATGGTCGATTTCCGCGGGCCACTGATGGCCGTAGTCGATATCGTGAATGGCAAGACTATCTACTGCCGGAAGGCCGAGCCGCTGCAACGAATCACGATGCTGGTGCAGGATGGCATCGTGTCGATAGTCGAAGTGCACACGGTGACCGCTCAAGCGGTCGCGCGGCGTGCGTACCCCACCACCGGGTGAAAACGTCTTCAGGCTGTCGTTGCGGAAGGGTTCCGGTTCAAGCGTGCGCCCTACCTTGGTGTTGATCCGAAAGGAGTCAGAGGGTCCACACTCGGCCAGCGCAACACCGATTCGGCGCTCGGAGCGTCCGATACCGTAATACGGCGCCGTGTCATAAAACCGCACCCCGCCATCCCATGCCGCCCGAACCGTCTCGACGCAGTCATCCAAGGCAACCTGCGGGATACCCAACGGCCCTCCCCCAAACCCAAGCGGTGTCACTTCCAGACTGCTCTTTCCGACTTTGCGCGGGATCGTGAAGTTCATATCAACGTGCCTCGACGATTCGGGATCGCCCGCAGGAAAGAGATGAGACCACAGGACACCCGGCCAGCCCGGTGACCTGCCTTGTCAGAGGCCGGTCAATCAGCCGCGCTGGAACTCGCGAATGACCTGGCCAGGACGCTGACCGGTGTGGTAGCCATTTTCCACCACCACACGACCACCGACGATCGTCGCCGCATAACCACGGCTCTTGACGATGAAACGGCCACCGTTGTGCGGGAAGTCATGCACAAACTCAGGCTGCATGGTTTCCAGGTTGTCGTAGTCGATAACGTTCAGATCGGCATGCCAGCCCACCTTGATCTCGCCACGCTGCTTGAGTCCAAGCACCTTTGCTGACTTGCCAGTGATGCGATGCACGGCTTCCGGCAGCGTATAGACACCACGCTTGCGGGTGAGATCGCTGAGCAGGAACGTTGGCGAATCCGCATCGATCAGAATGCCCACATGCGCGCCGGTATCGGCCAGCATGGGGATGCAGTGATCCATGTTCATGAACCGCCACTGGTTTTCCAGATTGCCGCCAAAGGCCCAGAGGTTGAACAGTTGCCGGCCTTCGGATTCGAGCAGGCGTTCCACGTAAATATCGACCACATCGCGGCCAGATTCTTCGGCCAGCTGCGCCAGGCTCTTCTTGCCATCGAGATCGTAGTCCGGCAGAGCACCGTCTCCGAGCGGATGCAACATGGCGGGTGGCACCTTGATGCCCGACTCCTTGCCTTCTGAAATCAGGATCGCACGCTTTGCTGGATCGCGCAGTTCCGCCACACGATCGGCAATCGTCGGCAGTCGCATCAGTGCTTTCCATGAGGGAGTGTTGAACGGGGAGGCCTTGGCGAGCCCGAACAACGCTCCACTGGGCCTTGTGTGACAGATGCTCGTAATGCGCCGACCAGCCGCATTGTTGCGGTCGAGGAACGCCTGCATGTTGTTGACCCCGCCGTCCTTGCTGTTGCCAGCACCGGCCGAGAAGATCACCTGACAACCGGCTTCTGCGCCTTGTTCAAACATGCGCAGTTCGGTATCAAATCGCTTGGAGAAGTCCGGCGCAGCCTGGAACAGGCCACCGGCACCACCGCCCTGCACAACGGCACGCTGAATGGCCAGCGTCTCGTTGAGATCGGCAAATGTCCCGGGGGTCAGCCGACCGTCCGGTACCTTGTGACCGAGAAACCGCGAGGTGGAGAAACCGACCGCGCCTTCTGCAACAGATTCACGCACCAGCCGTACAATCTTCTCAAGCTCTTCCGGCGTGGCCTGCGCATCTTCATCCATGGATCTCTCGCCCATGGCTTCATAACGAATCGAGGAGTGACCCACCAGGCCCACCACATTGAGGGCAGGACGCAGCGACTGCAGTGCATCGAGGTAACCGCCATAACTGGTCCAGTTCCACGGCAGTCCATCCATGATGGCGTCGGCAGCAATGTCTTCCACCGCTTCCATCAACTTGGCCAGATTCTCACGGTTGTGAACGGCAACGGGCGCGAAGGTGACGCCGCAATTGCCGATCAACGCGGTCGTGACGCCGTGATAGGAACTGGAGCGCATCTGCGGATCCCAGCCGATCTGAGCGTCCATGTGGGTGTGCAGATCCACAAAGCCCGGAGTGACCAGCTTGCCGGTTGCGTCAATGGTCCGGGCTGCACTGACACCGGTCAGGTCGCCTACACGTGTGATTCGGCCTGCGTCCACCGCAAGGTCAGTGCGCGTGCCTGCCGAGCCGCTGCCATCAATGACAGTGCCGCCAGAAATGATCAGTTCATGAGCCACGATTTGTCTCCCCTGTTGGATTCGACCACAACCACTGTCGATGAGCAGGCTGCGGATGGACTGGATGTTGATAGGATAAAGGTCGCGTCTCAAACATAACACGTCGCCTTGTGCTCTGAAGTATCGCAAGTGTGAGCAGTCCTGGCTATGTGCAGTCCCTCCAGACTTGTCCCATTTCCATGTTATTGCCGAACAGCGACATTCGCGGTTCGAATGTCGGTCGACCGACGACGCCGGACACCTGCCACTGCGGTTCACTCACACCCTTACAGCCTGTACTCTCCCCGGCTTCGTCTTGTCGCGACCTGCGAACATCGGGAGAAGCCTTGAGCATCGAGTCGATACTGATCGCCAATCGCGGCGAAATTGCCATCCGCATCGCGCGCGCCGCCGCCGACCTCGGCATTCGGACGGTCGCCGTTTATTCGGAGGACGACGCAACCAGTCTGCACACAAAAATCGCCGATGCGGCCCATGGCTTGCCGGGCAAAGGTGCCCGCGCGTACCTCGACATCGACGCTATCATCAACGCTGCGCAGACCAATGAGTGTGACGCCATCCATCCGGGTTACGGGTTTCTTTCTGAACGCACCGAACTGGCGTCCCGCTGCCTGGCGGCCGACATCACCTTCATTGGTCCCAGTGCGGAACTGCTCAGACTTTTTGGCGACAAGACACAGGCACGTACTGCGGCGATCAAGGCTGGTGTGCCCGTCCTGAAAGGTTTGGACCACAGCGTCACGTTACAGGAGTGTTTCGCCTTCTTTGACTCGTTGGGCCAAGGCTACGCCATGATCATCAAGGCGATCGCCGGTGGCGGCGGACGTGGCACGAGAATCGTTCAGCAACGCGAAGAGGTGGAAGGCGCCTACGAGCGCTGTCGTTCGGAAGCACTGGCCGCCTTTGGCGTCGCCGAGGTGTTTGTCGAGGAGTTCATCGGTCGTGCCCGCCACATCGAAGTGCAGATCCTTGGCGACCTGCAAGGTGGCATCGCACACCTGGGCGAGCGCGAGTGCAGCGTCCAGCGTCGGTTTCAAAAGGTCGTGGAGATCGCACCGGCACCGGGCCTCGACAACACTCTGCGCAAACGCATCATCGAAACAGCCGTTCAGTTCGCCAAGGCAACGGGATACACGAATCTCGGAACCTTTGAGTTCCTGGTAGACACCAACGCGAAGCAGCGGTTTGTTTTCATCGAAGCCAATGCCCGGCTACAGGTTGAACACACCGTCACCGAAGCGGTCACCGGTGTGGACCTGGTGCAAACCCAGATCCGGCTTGCCGAGGGCCTCACCCTTCATCAGCTCGGTCTCGGCGATCCGGCAGCTGCTCGCCCACGCGGTTTTGCCATTCAGGCCAGGGTCAACATGGAGACCATCGAAGCCGACGGATCGGTTCGTCCCAACGGAGGTACATTGACCGCCTACGAAGCACCGAGTGGACCCGGTGTTCGTACCGACGGTTTCGGTTATACCGGGTATCGCACCAGCAGCGCCTTCGACTCGTTGTTGGCCAAGGTGATCTGCTTCGCCTCCGGCAAGGATCCTGCTGCCGCTGTGGCGCGTTCGTTGCGTGCGCTCTCCGAGTTCCGACTGGAGGGCGTGACGACCAACATCCCTTTCCTGCGCCAGATACTCTCCCATCCGGATTTCGTCGCAGGCAAGGTGCATACCCGCTGGGTTGAGGAGCACATCAAGACACTGACCATGCCTGACGACACCACTCGTTCGCGCTTCCTCCCTGCCATCCAACCCAAAGGCAATACACGCGGTGAAGCTGCTTCCGGGTTTGCCGGTGCACGAGTCAATACCCGTGATCCACTCGCCCTGTTCGATCATGATGCTCGCATCAAGGCGGAACGAACAACAGCAGACCAGGAAGCACTGGCGGATGAAGGCATCGAAGGCCTCGGTCCAGTGGGCTCAACCGGTGTGGGTGCGCCCATTCAGGGCACCATCATTGCCATCGATGTGAAGGTTGATGACACCGTTCGACGGGGTCAGCAGGTTGCAGTCGTCGAAGCCATGAAGATGGAGCACATCATCATCGCCGATCGTGACGGCATCGTTCGCGCCGTTACCATGACGGTGGGTGATGTGGTACGCGAAAACTATCCGATCATCTTCATCGAAGCTGCCGAAGTCATTGGTGACGCCATTGCTCAGGTGACCGCTGTCGACCCGGACTACATCCGCCCCGACCTGCAGGAAAACATCGATCGCCACGCGTTCACTCTGGATGTAAATCGTCCAGAAGCGGTGCTCAAACGACATGGACTGGGCTATCGCATGATTCGTGAGAGCATCGGACAGTTGATGGACGATGGCACCTTCAAGGAATACTGGCCGTTGATCGTGGCGCGACAGCATCGCAGGTTCGACATGGAAACCCTGCGCCGCAACACTCCCGCGGACGGCGTGGTCG
>JANNBJ010000151.1:0-3503 GCA_031385325.1 Gammaproteobacteria bacterium
TTCACGGTTGGGTCGAACGCCTGCTGAAGGCTGATGATGAGCAGGTGAAAGCGATGTTCGATAGCCCGACGGCCTGATCACCGCAGGGATAAGGAGGTCTGGAAGTTCCAGATCTCGATAGCCCAATCCAGGGACCCAAGCGTTACTTGATGCGGCTCCAGAATACGACCCCGCCTGCGACGGCCACTGGCACCGTCAGGAAGTTCACCAGTGGCACGGCGAGCAACAGAACAACACACGCGCCAAAGGTCAGCGTCGCGAGCCGATGTGAACGCAGTTTCTCAAGTGTTGTGGCGAATGGCAGACCCCGATTTTCGGCCGAGAGATCGACGAACTGGGCTGCCAGCAACCAGGCGGCGAGGAGAAATCCGATCGGCGCGGCGACCAGGTTGACCACGGGTACAAACGACAACAGCCCGACACCAAGCAGACGCGGTAACTGATAACGCAGTTTCTGTCCCTCTCGGCGAATCGCGTGCAGCATCAGCCCCCAGGTGTTCTGTTCAACGACAGGAGAATGCCCGGCGAATTCTGCCTCCAGGGCAGCGGCGAGATTGCCGTGCAGTGGACTCGAGAGAACCACTGCAAGAAAACCGAAGAGCCAGGTGCCAATCAATCCGAGAATCAGGTACAGCAACGGCACCAGTACCGACGACAGAAAATCGAGCCAGTCAGGCAACAGATCCCTGGCCCAGATGCCCAGTCGATCCACCCACGACATGCCCAGCCACAGACCCAGACTGATGACCACCAGACTCAGCACTGCCGGTGGCCACACATAGAGGCCGACGTGACTGCGTCGCAACAGACGAATGCCGTCGGCAAAGGCGGCGAGACCATCCCCTGCGGTCATTTGACAATCTCGTCCACGGCTTCGCGCAGCACTTCGACCATGCTTGCCAGCTCACTGCTGCTGGTAATGTACGGCGGGCCCATGCAGACAATGTCGCGGATCTCGCCAGTGCCGCCACCGTAAAAAAACAGGCCTTTGGTCAACGCCTTGGCAATGACTCGGTTGGTGATGTTTGCGTCGACCGGAAATGGTTCCAGCGTTGCCCGGTCGCGAACGATTTCGATGGCCTGTAACAAACCTCGTCCGCGCCACTCCGCAACGTGCGGATGATCGCCAAATGCGCTGCTGAGTAGTGCTGAAAGTTCGAGCCCGAGTGTTGCCGCCCGAGCGACGAGGTTTTCTTCGCGAAGAATGGTCAGTACTTCAGCGCCAGCCGCACAAGCTGCCGGATGAGCACCAAACGTGTTGAACATGACGGAAAAGCCGGCATCCTGCAGCGCCTGACCGATTCGCTCGGTCGCAAAAACACCCCCCAATGGGGCATAACCACCCGCGAGACCTTTGCCGCTGACGAGGATATCTGGCAGCACAGCGAGGTGTTGCCAATGCTGATAGGCGAAGTCGAGCCCGGTGCGACCGAAACCGGTCATTACCTCGTCAAGGATGAGCAGGATGCCAAATTCATCGCAGAGTCTGCGTACACCCGGCCAGTAATCCTCGGGAGGAACGATGGCACCGCCGGAGGAGCCGGTAATGGGTTCGGCGAGGAGTGCAGCCACCGTTTCTGGCCCTGCCTGGAGAATGCACTCCCGCAGTGCGTCGACATAGTACTGGCCCGCATCAGGATGGTTCCTGCCCAACGGGCACCTTAAGGGATAGGGGGTTGGTGATGTCGGGTAGGCCGTGAGTGCGCCTTCGAGGCCGCGCCGACGGCCGGGGTGCCCACTGGCGGATGTCGTTGCGAGTGTTGTCCCGTGATACGAAAGATTGCGTGCGATCACCTGTGTTCGCGCGTGTTGTCCAACGGCGGCCTGATACTGGACGGCCATCTTCAAGGCCGCTTCGTTGGCCTCGGAACCACCGGAGGTGATGTGGATGCGGGTCAGCTCAGGTGGTAACCATCCATCCAGTGCGCTGACCAGGGCTTGCCGTGAAGGGGTCAGCCATGGCGGCACCACATAGGTGTAATCGAGGGTGGCGCGATACACCGCATCAGCAACACGCTTTCGACCGTGACCGATGTTGGCGACGATGGCTCCGCCTGCCGCGTCCATGATGCGCTGACCAGTCGCCGTGTGCAGCCAGATGCCGTCGGCGCGGACGATTTCGATGTTCCTGCCGGCCAGAAACGGCCAGGATCTTTCCGTCATCGTGATATCTCCTTGAGAATCCGCGTGGCGTGCGGTTGGTAAATCAACGGTGATAAGCTCTGCCACAGCAAACCAAGTGGAGAGATCGTGATTGAGGGGATCAACTCGGGCAAGGTCACCGAATGGCTCGTTTCAAATGTTGCAGGGCTGACGCCGCCGTTCCAGTTTACGCTGATCGCCGGGGGCCACTCCAACCTGACTTTTCGTGCCGATGATGCAAAAGGGCGTTCGCTGGTACTGCGCCGTCCGCCGCTCGGTCACGTGCTGGAAAGTGCGCATGATATGGGCCGTGAGCACAAGATCATCTCGGCATTGGCCAACAGTGGTGTGCCGGTCGCGCCTGCACTCGGACTGTGTACAGACAAATCAGTGAACGAAGCGCCGTTCTACCTGATGGCCTATGTCGATGGACTTGTCCTCAATGATCGAACCGTGGCGGAAAAACTGAGTCTGCCGGCTCGAGCCGCGCTGGGACTGGACGTCATCGATGTACTGGCAAGGTTGCACAAGCTGAACCCTGACGATGTCGGTCTGGGGGATCTCGGACGCAAAGAATCCTACCTCGCACGCCAGATCAATCGCTGGACCAAACAATGGATCGCTTCCAAGACGCACGAAATTCCCGAGATGGAGCAGGTTGGTGCCTTGCTGGCCGAGAGAATGCCTGAGCAGATTGGCTCGGCGATCGTGCACGGCGATTATCGGCTCGGCAACATGCTGGTTCACGAAGGCCGGATTCTGGCCGTCCTCGATTGGGAGCTTTGCACGTTGGGTGATCCCCTGGCCGATGTTGGCTATCTGATGAACTCATGGACCTTACCCGAAGATGGCACCGAGGAGCTGGGGCCAACCACTGCGGGTGGTTTCGTGTCACGTGAGATGCTTTGTGAACGATATACCGCAGCAACCGGACGCGACCTGTCCGGGATCAACTACTACCGGGCGTTTTCGCACTGGCGTCTGGCCGCGATTGGCCAGGGTGTCTACAAGCGTTACCTGGTGGGTGCGATGGGAGAGAACCGAGGCATGGATCTGGAGGTGTATAAAGCCAGCAACCGCAATCGTGCCATTGCTGCGTTGCAGTTGTTGGGAGGGTAGGTGAAAACTGGAGCTTGAGCTACTCGATTGCGGGCAAAGAACCGAGGAGCGAGCCGTCCTCCAGCGTGACTGACACCGGACCGGTTGCTGCGTCAGGCAGACCAAGGACCAGGCATGGATGGGTGATTACCTGAGCGACGACTGTATCGGCCGCCGGTACACGCAAGGCCACGACCACCGTGATTTCATCACCGGTTGCGGTCGAGGCTGATCTCAACTCCAGTGCATACCCCGCAGTTGGT
>JANNBJ010000126.1:0-2542 GCA_031385325.1 Gammaproteobacteria bacterium
CCTCGATGCGCTGCAGGATGAGGCGCAGCAGTCCGCGGAAGCGAGAGATCCGGAAGGATTGGCCGAGAGCCAGGTGCAGGCCATGACGATTAACCTGGCAGAACTGGAAGCCAGAATGACCAGGCTGGACGCGCTGGGACAGCATCTCACAACGGTGGCCAATCTGGACGAGGGAGAGTTCGATTTTAGCCAGCCGCCCGCCTTGGGTGGCCCCATGATTAGCGAATCCAATGCTGGTTTCACCACCAAGAGCCTGGACGGAGAACTGGATCGCTTCGAAGCACATCTCGACGACCGCGAACAGCAGTTGGAGCTGCTGGAGTCATTGCTGACCAACCGCAAGCTGGACGAGGAGGGCTCGTTGTCGGGTTTTCCGATCAAGAAAGGTTATATGTCATCCCACTACGGGTGGCGTAAGGACCCCATCAACGGCAAATCATCCATGCATAACGGCCTGGATTTTGCCGGAAGTGCGGGCTCTGATGTGGTTGCAGCGGCTTCCGGCGTGGTCACTTGGACTGGTAGAGACGCAGGCTACGGCAACGTCGTAGAGGTTTCTCACGCTGACAACCTCGTTACCCGTTATGCGCACAACAAGCAAAATCTTGTCAATCCCGGTGACGTCGTACGCAAGGGCGATACCATCGCGCTGATGGGCTCCAGTGGTCGCTCCACGGGTTCCCATGTGCATTACGAAGTGTACAAAAATGGTCGCTCGGTTGACCCTTCAAGCTACGTGGCCCGCACCCAGCCCTGAGTCACACCTGTTTTCGCTCTCCGCTCCCCTCCGGTCTGTTCCGGACGGGCTTCTCTATTTTGAATATGAAGAAACGCAATGATAAGCAAAACTCTTAAAAACGTTTTCGGCACACGCAATAGTCGTGAGCTTAAGCGCATGGGTAAAGTGGTCAAACAAATCAATGCCCTGGCGGATCACATAAGGGCGCTGGACGATGCGCAACTGGCGGCCAAAACCGTTGAGTTCAAGGGGCGTCTGGCGAAGGGAGACAGTCTGGACGCGATTCTTCCCGAGGCCTTTGCGGTGGTGCGCGAGGTGGGCGACAGGGTACTGGGCTTGCGACATTTCGACGTGCAACTTATTGGCGGCATGGCCTTGCACGAGGGCAAAATTGCCGAAATGCGTACTGGCGAAGGCAAGACCCTGGTAGCGACCCTGCCGGCTTATCTCAACGCACTCACCGGCAACAGCGTAAACCTGATTACGGTGAATGATTACCTGGCTAATCGCGACGCCCACTGGATGGGACCCTTGTACAACTTCCTCGGCGTGTCATTCGGGGTAATACATTCGGGCCAAACAACCCAAGAAAAAATTTCCGCCTACCGGGCAGATGTCGTCTACGGTACCAACAATGAGTTCGGTTTTGACTACCTGCGGGACAACATGGCTTTTTCTCTGGAAGAGCGTATGCAACGCGGCCTCAGCTTTGCGATTGTCGATGAAGTGGACTCGATTTTGATCGACGAAGCGCGCACGCCGCTGATTATTTCCGGTGCGACTGAAGACAGCTCCGAACTCTATCGGCGGATCAACCGAATGATACCGTCCCTGCGGCTGGACAGTGAAGGCGAGCCCGGGCATTACACCATCGACGAGAAACAGCGCCAGGTGGAACTCACGGAGTCCGGGCACGAGTTTATCGAGGAACTGATGATAAGCGAGGGTTTGCTCTCGGAAGGAGATAATCTCTACGGTGCCACCAATCTCAATTTGTTGCACCACGTCTATTCCGGTATGCGCGCTCACGCCCTGTACCATCGTGATGTGGAGTACATCGTGCAGAACGCGCAGGTGGTACTGATCGACGAGCACACCGGTCGCACCATGGCAGGAAGGCGTCTTTCTGAAGGACTGCACCAGGCCATCGAGGCCAAGGAAGGTGTGTCAATCCAGAGCGAAAGCCAGACGCTGGCGTCTACCACCTTCCAGAATTATTTCCGCCTGTATGACAAGCTCGCCGGCATGACGGGCACGGCCGACACCGAGGCATTTGAGTTTCGCCAGATCTACGGCCTGGAAGTGCTGGTCATTCCTACCAATGTGGCGCAACAGCGCGACGACCTGAATGATCTGGTTTACCTTAGTGTGGACGAAAAGTTCGACGCGATCCTGGCCGATGTCAAAGAGTGTATGGCCAAGGGCGCGCCAGTATTGGTGGGTACCGCTTCGGTGGAAACCTCTGAAGCCATGTCCGAGCGTTTTCGCAAGGCAAAAATAGAGCACAAGGTACTTAACGCGAAGTATCACGAGCAGGAAGCGGAGATTATTGCCCAGGCCGGTCGTCCGGGTGTGGTTACCATCGCCACCAACATGGCGGGGCGTGGTACCGACATCGTGTTGGGCGGCAATCTGGAAGCGGAGCTGCATGCGCTGGGGGCTGTGGATGACGCAGCTAAACAACGTGTGCGCGACACCTGGCGGGAGCGCCATAACCAGGTGCTGGCGGCAGGCGGTCTGCATATACTCGGCTCGGAGCGTCATGAATCCCGTCGCATTGACAACCAGTTGCGCGGCCGTGCC
>JANNBJ010000187.1:0-2653 GCA_031385325.1 Gammaproteobacteria bacterium
CGGGTACTGGATGTACGTGGACAGACTATTCCAGGGCTTTACGCAGTCGGTAATGTCATGGCGGGCAGTACCGGTATGGTTTATGGCGGCGCGGGTGGCACGCTTGGACCCGCACTGACTTTTGGCTGGCTGGCCGGGAAAGACGCCGCCGCACGAATTCCCGGCCGCAACGACTGACGACTCATTCCACTCAGCTTTTGGGTTGCCGCTCTGACTCGTCGTTCAAGTCATCCAGATCGAAACTGGATGCGGCGCGCAGACCCGCGATCGAGCTCAGGTTACGCAGGCTCTGCCGCGCCGATCGCATCAGCATGCCCAGCACGACGCTGTTCTTCACATCACCCTCTTCATTGACCAGGCTCAGCCGGTGCATTGCGTACAGCCCGATGACCGTGGCGAGAAAAAAGAAGAAGTCCCAGTGCGAGAACGACAGGGCTTCGACGGCAAGGCTACTATTAGTGTCATGCCAGTTAAGGGTCAGCGACAACTCCCAGGTGGCAAACAGATCAGCAAACGCGCCACCACACAGCGCCGCCACGCCACCCGCCATGGCATTCACCATGGAGCTGGACGCCAGATAAGCCGTGGCATTCCCGGTCGGCGCCAGTTTGAGCGCAATGTTGCCGGCCGCCAGGTTGACCCCTGAAGTAGAGACACCCGCGACAATGTGGATCACGATCAGCAGCGGCACGGTACCTGCGTGCACATCCGGAAACGTCGTAAAAGTCCATGCAAAAATGGCAATCACAAACGCGGTTCCGCACACTCGCAACACCGCCTTGTTACTGAACCGATCGGCGATCTGGCCCCAGCTGGCAACCGTCAGATACGCGGCAATCTGGCTCAAGGTGGCTAGCCCGATCACCCAGAACAGATCCATCTGCAGCTGTTTGAGCATATGCACGGTGAAGAATGGAGCGGCCAGGTTGACGGCAAAATTCCAGCTGGCGAGAAAGCGGATCAGCCGACGATAGTTGTCGTGAGTGAATGGCTCACGCAGACGGGTGTACAAACCTTCATGACCTACTGGCTGCATCTTCGGCTCATGAATGTGCCGGGCACAGATCACCGCGTACGCACCGCCAAAAAACGCCAGGGTGTAGACAATTCCGTAGGCGATCGTCACAGGCTCCGGGACGTAGATTCGCCACAAGTCAACAAACGCGGCGGCCACCAGACTCAGGACGATGCCGATCCCGAGCATTCGCTGCTGGCGCTTGCCAAACAGTCGACCCATCTCCGAGTTAGGTACCAGGTCCCGCATCCACGAACTCCAGGAGCACTGCAGGAAAGCCCCGGCGATGTAGCGGATCGCAAACGCGACCAGGATGACGGCGAGTGCCGCTTCACTGGTGAGCCACCAGGCTGCAAAGGCAATGACCAGGAACATGGGCCGGGCGACCCAGCCACTCCACTGATAAACACGTTTACGATCGGCCAGACGATCCACCGCATAAACCGCAGGGATTTGTGCCAGCTGGGACAGGTGGGGAATCGCCGCCAGTGCGCCGATGGTGAGGTTGGACGCGCCCAGATGAACTGCGAGTGCAGTCAGGAATGCACCAACCGCCATGGTCTCCATGATCTGGATACCAATGCCATTGCGGATGATCCACTTCTCGCTGCGCTCAAGGGCTACCGCCGGATCCAGGCTTCCCTGCTCGATATCAGTCATGACAGCTCAATCGGAATGCGGTTGCATTATGACCAGCGACGACTTGGGTTGTCGCTGACCACGAGCGATCAATTCAGCCAGCGAACACCGTTTGTAACACTGGCGACTTCCACAGGTCGCTCAACTGACTGAGCCGGCCTGGATTCTGGCGTGGTAACGGAGGTGGTCTCCGACTTGAGTTCGGGCTTCACCTCGATGGCTGCGGGCTTGTCCTTTTCAACTTCCTGGACAATTTTTTCGGGTAGTTCTTCCGCGTCTCTTTTCACCACTGTTTCGACATCGGCTTCAACCACTGCTTCCGTGGCTTCTGGGGCGGTTTCCAGTTCGGGGGCGACCGGAGCCGAAGCGACAGAAGCAAGTGAGACCGTTTCAGCAACCACCACTTCTGGCGCAGGCGAAGCTTCAACCGGCTCCGCGACCGTCGCTACATCAACCACCACCGCCCGCTCCGCCTCGTCTGTGTCCAATGGTTTGTCGTCGCGCCCGGTCAGTGGATGCCACACTTTGTAGTCGGGACTTGGAATGGGCGAGTTGTCTACGCGCTTGATCTCACCCTGGTTCCACGATTGCCGGGTATCGTCTGCGAGCACAGGTGTAATCAGCACGACGGTTTCCGTCGTGATCTGGGTATTTTCCGTACCCGTAAACAGGCGTCGCACTACCGGGATACGGTTCATTCCCGGCACACTTTGCCGCCGGTCCACTTCGCTCTTCTTGATCAAGCCGCCGATGAACACGGTCTCACCGGAAGGAATCAACAGGTTTGTGGTGACTTCCGTCGTGGTCTGGGAAGGAATGCCATTGGCGTCCACGGTACCGGTACTGACCTCCGGATGGACACTCATGAGAATGCGCTCATCTTCATCGATCTGCACATTCACACGCAGGATGACTCCTGATTCCAGAAACTCAATGCTCTCGGTCGTCACCTGATTGATGGTGGTGGTGACCTGATAACCACGTCGATCACCAATCACC
>JANNBJ010000037.1:0-11771 GCA_031385325.1 Gammaproteobacteria bacterium
GGTGACGGTGTTGATGTGGTGAAGCGGGCAGGCTTCATTGGCCCGGTTCCGTTCGCCCGCCTGTTGCAGGCCATCGTTGCCGACCCGACACCGGAACCTGCGTCTGCACGGCCTCCCATAACGAGCTTTGCAGTCAGTGCAACGCTATCGCCAACGCTTCGCGAAAGTTTGCTACAACGTCATGAGCAGTCCATTGATCCGGAACTCGGTGGGCTGCGCACGGCGCAGAAGCGAATTGACCGGGATGCACTGGAATTCGCTCTGCGTCAGGCAGGGCAAGGAGATGCCGATGCCGCGCGTTATGCACGAACCACGCTCGATGCGGCTCGCGGCATTCTTGATCCGGTATGGGGCGGCTTTTATCAGTACTCCACAGGTGGTGGATGGCAAAAACCTCATTTCGAAAAGTTGATGCGCATTCAGGCGGCGTACCTGCGCAGTTACGCACTGGCGTACGGTCTGTGGCGTGATCCCTCGGATCTGGCGACAGCGATGTCGATCATCGCCTATGTCGATGATTTTCTGACCAGCCCGGAAGGCGCATTCAGGGTCAGCCAGGATGCTGATCTGAGGCCCGGTGAACATGCAGCCGAATATTTTCTGCGTGATGATGCGGGGCGGCGAGCGGAAGGCATTCCCAGAGTTGATGGCAATCTCTACTCGCGTGAGAACGGCGTGATGATCGAGGCGCTGTTGGTTCTCTTCGAATTCACCGGGGATCGCACGTTGCTTGATCGTGCCAACCAGGCCGCTACCTGGGTCGCACGCAATCGGTTGAATTCGGACGGTGGTTTTCGCCACGATGACGAGGATTCAGATGCACGTTATCTCGCTGACAATCTGGCCATGGCGCGCGCGCTGCTTCAATTCTATCGAGTGACCGCCGATCGTCGATTTCTGCAGGCCGCAGTGCACACGGCAAAATACATGAACAGCCGATTCCGGCAATCGGGAGCGGGCGTGCTGCCGGTGAGCGGCGCGTCCGGTCCGCTCAGCCCGGTACCGGATGTCGAAGACAACATCAGTTATGCGCGCTTCAACAACCTGCTGTTCCACTATTCCGGTGATCCCGTCTTTCAAGGGGCCGCAGAACATGCGATGCGCTTTGTGGCGACCGAGCAGGTCGCGCTCGCCGCGCCTACCGAAGTGGGCATCCTGCTCGCCGATCACGAACTGGCCAATGATCCACTGCATCTGACCGTGCGCGCTGGTAAACGATCGGCCGGCGCGCAGGCGTTGTTTGTCACCGCCCAGCAGGTGCCGGGTTTTTACAAGCGCATCGAGTGGTGGGACGAGGCCGAAGGTCCGTTACCCAATCCGGACGTGACCTACCCGAATCTGCCAAAACCGGCCGCCTTCGTCTGTACCAACAAGGTGTGCTCGGTGCCGTTGTTCACACCGCGTGAGATGACTGAGTTCATCACCAAGCATGCGGCATCGAAGGCTGAATCGGGGGAGCAGGGCTGAACGCGTGATGTGCCGGAGCCTGGCTCTGGCACATCGAATGTTGGTTCTGCTACTTAGGTGCTTCGGGCAGACCCATCACCAGGAGCAGATTGCCTGGCATGTGGTTGTAGATACCGTAGCCGGAGCTGATGACAACCAGTCCGTCCTGAACCGTTGCTGCTGCAGCGCCGCCGAGGGATCCACCCCGTGCGCTCTCGCCGGTTATCGAGGTGAATTCCTTGGTGGTATCCACACTCAGCAGTTCCTTGCCGTCCTTGATGTTGTGCATTCGCATGACACCATCCATGCCCCCAGCGAAGACGACGTCGCCAACCACGGTTACGGCCTGCGAAATCCCGGGGTGACAGAACGGCCGATCACCGCAGACGTTGTCAGGCGCAGCAGCAACCCAGGCTTCTTCGCCGGTTGCGAGGTCAATCGCATGCAGTCCGGGTTTTGCACTCTCCGTATATTCACGACCATCAGGCATGTCGGTGATAGGCACGTAGAGCGTCTTGTCATCGGCCGCCATGCCAAAATGGACGCCGCCCTGAATGCCACCTCTGCCAACTTTCTTCTGCCAGACCACCTTGCCGGTAGCCGGATCCAGCGCGTGTACTTCGCCTGACTTCTGTCCACCGATGACGAGTTCGCGGCCGTCGGCTGCAGTGGTAAGCATGGTCCCGGCACCAAAGTCGAAGTCAGGTCCTCCTTCAGGTGGACAGCTTTGATCGTTCACGGTATCGCAGGCTGTGTTCCAGACATCGTTCGCAGTGGCCTGGAAGGTCCAGTTCACCTTGCCGGTGTCCATGTCGATGGCAAAAATGGCGTCACTGGTGAGCGTTGCCGGGGAACTCATATTCTCGCCGGTGCCGATATAGAGCTGGTTGCGTTTGACGTCTATGGTGGGTGCATTCCAGACGGTCGCGCCAGAAGGCCCCATCATGTTGGTGCCTGCCCGGCTCTGGCTTTGCACGACGGCTGGGGTTGGAATGGTAAATGTCTGCCACAGAAGTTTGCCGTCCGAGATGTCATAGGCCGCGACTGAACCACTGGCAGTGCAGCATTCGTAGGCTGGGTCGGCTGCCTGACTGACTTCCAGAGACGATACCGGCACAAACAGCTTGCCATTGTAGATGGCGGGGGTTCCGGTGATGGTTGCGTTGGGGTGTTCATCGGTGCGCTTGCGCCACTGTAGTGTGCCGTCGGATGCGTCAACCGCGTAGGCGTAACCGAGTACGTCACCGAAATAGATTCTTGGTTTTGCTGAGGTGTCACCAGCTTCCCAGGTATCGATAGCGATGCCCGTACGTATTTCGCCGTTGGCCTCATAAGCCCAATGCTGGCAACCGGTTCGTTGATCCAGCGCGTAGACCTTGCCGTTGTGGCTCCCCACGAAGAGGACACCACCGGCCAGTGTCGGCTGTGAACGGGCGCGATTGGCGCTGGGGAACTTCAGTGACCACAATGGCTTGAGGGAGCCGACGTTGGTCGCGTCGATGCCCGAGTCGGCCGTGCTGACTCGCCGCGTGTTTCGCTCACCCATTCCGTTGCCACGCAGTTTCGGCGGTTTGTTCAGGTCGAGGCCCGAGCCAGGCGTACATGCCGGCAGAGGAACTGTTGCGGTCGTTCCCAGTAATGCGCCGCCCAGAAATTCCGAAACCTGCTTGCGCTCGTCGGGTGTGAGCGTTGCCGCGTTGGCCTGCATGACACCTTTTTCCAGAACCGAGAGGATGGCTTCCGGTGTCATCAAGCCGATCATGTCGCGATGAGGTGCCTTCTTCACCGCGCCGTTGTGGCAGGTTGCACAGGTCTTGTCGTAAACGATCTTGCCAGGCATTGCATCTCGCGCCCGTAGCGAATCGTTGATGGCCTGCATGCTGCCGCTCACCTTCGGTTCCTCTTTGTCGGTGGCGGTGGCGGTTGCAATCTCGCTGGTTGGCGCCGGGATTTCGGGTGCGGCGGCTTGTTGCGACTCCTGGCCACACGCAGTGATCAGGAATAGAAGAGCAAAGACTGACGTTTTCTTCAATGTCATGACGGTTTAGTCCTATACCAGGTTTCTGCTTCCGCCATCGCGCGTCGATAAGCAGGCAGACAAGCTGCCAGACACACAAAGGCGATGGTGTAATTCACCACGGCCAGCGCCGAGATAGCCTTGCCAAGTGCCAGTTCGCTGCCGAACACGTAGTCGCTGATCATCGCCGGCAGTGAAGGGGCAAAGGTGTACGAGAGAAAGCTCACCGCGACCAGATAAAACGCCACCATCTGTCCGCGCAATTCATTCGGTGAGATGGCCTGCAGCGTGGTCATCATGAGCCCCGAGGGCATGGCCATGAGAAACGTGACCGGTATCAGCAGGGCGATGGCGAGTTTGGCATCCGGCATCAGGGTGAACGCGGTGGCCATGGGCAGCAGAGCGAGTGAAGCCCACATCACGATTCGCAGTGTGGCATCGGTTCGTCCCCTGGCGATCCACTGACCAGCCCAATAACCGGCGAGGACGCTGCCGGAGATGCCTACCACCAACGCGATAGAGCCGTAGGTCAGGCCGATCTGCGTGCGCGTCCAGCCATGATTGCGGACGTAGTATTCAACCAGCCAGGAGAACAGCGAATAACCCTGGGTGGATAGACACAGGTAAGCCGTGAACATCAGAAAGAACAGGGATCCTCTGGACTTGATGAATGCCCACACCTCGCTGAACGGCACGGCATCGCTGCTCGCACGCACTCGGCCTTGTCGTGCTGGCTCCCTCGTTGTCATCACCAGCAGGGCGACCAGCAATCCCGGTAACCCCACCACGAGGAACACCATCTGCCAGGAAAAAACCTCGCCGAGTATCGGCACGTGGACGTTGGGTGTTGCTTCCAGGTAGTCGATGAGTGGTCCACCGAGGATATTGGCCAATCCCTGGCCAATAAATGGCGAGGCAGAGACAAAGCCGATAGCGAGCGGCAATCGATCTCGGGTAAACAGATCGGCCAGGGTCGAATTGGCGGCGGGCCCGAGCGTGGCTTCACCAACCCCGACTCCCATTCGTGCCAGAAATAATTGCCAGTACTGGCCGGCGGTGCCACACAGGCTGGTCATCACACTCCAGCCGGCGACCCCGAAAATCATGAGCTTGCGCCGATCGGCCTGATCCGCCAGTCGGCCCATGGGAACGGACAGGACATTGTAGAAGAGGGCAAATGCCAGGCCCATGATGAGTGAAACCTGGGTGTCGCTGATTCCGCCGAGGTCGCGTTTCACCGGCCCGATCATGACATTGAGGATCTGTCGATCAATGAATGACAGGGTCGACGCCACGGTCAGGACGAAGACCACGTACCACAGGTAACGGGTCGAATAACGTTGTTCGGTAAGCATCAATGCAGGGTACGGGTTTTTCGCGGAATTGCGAAGACTCGGGATACAGCCCGGCGCATTGTTTTGGGAGAGGTCAACTCGGCGCGATTCTCGTTATGATGCAGGCCTTCGGAGGAAAACCTGATGACCGGCAAGACAGTTCACGTGCGCAAGCGCGGTTACGATGTGATTCGCGATCCCCTGCTGAACAAGGGGACAGCCTTCACCATGGACGAGCGCAGGACCCTGGGGTTGAGCGGGCTGCTGCCCTCCGAAGTGAATACCATGGACCAGCAGGCCAAGCGGGCGTATGCCGGTATCGAACGTCATAGCGACCCGTTGGCACGTTACGTTGCATTGTCAGCGTTGCAGGATCGCAATGAATACCTGTTCTATCGTCTGCTCAATGAGCATCTGGCCGCGTTGATGCCGATTGTGTACACCCCGACGGTGGGCCTTGCGACGCAGAACTTCAGTCACGTCTTCCAGCGTGGTCGAGGCGTGTGGATAACGCCCGATTGTCGTGGCCGGGTCAGCGAGGTGCTTGCCAACGCAACCGTTGGACGCAACATCCAGCTGCTGGTCGCCACCGACAATGAATCAATTCTCGGGATTGGCGATCAGGGCGCCGGAGGCATGGCCATCTCCATCGGCAAACTCGCGCTGTATGTCGTAGGCGCTGGAATCGATCCTGCCACGACGTTGCCAGTCAGTCTGGATGTGGGCACCGACAATCAATCGCTGCTGGATGACCCGATGTACATCGGCTGGCGCCAGCCTCGTCTGCGAGGTGCGGCTTACGATGAACTTGTCGATGAGTTTGTTGAAGCGGTGAAAAGCGAATTTCCCGGCGCGCTTTTGCAGTGGGAGGATTTTCGCAAGGACAACGCACAGACGCTGCTCGTTCGCCATCGGGATCACATTCTCTCGTTCAATGATGATATCCAGGGCACCGGCGCGGTTGCGCTTGCGGGTATCAATTCGGCGATGCGCATCCTCGGGCAATCACTGACCGACCAGCGAATTCTCATTTTTGGTGCTGGTGCAGCCGGGCTTGGCATCGCGCGCCAGATCAAGGCGGGACTCCTGTTGCAAGGCGTCGATGAAATCGCCAGCAAACGCCATCTCGCGGTGATGGACAGTCGCGGACTGCTGGTTGAAGGCCCTCGATTTGATGACGCGTACAAAAAGGAACTGGCCTGGCCCGTCGCGTTGGCCGAGGCGGAAGGTTTGATCGGTGAGGCGGCACGTCAACTGGTAGATGTCATCGAGCAGTATCGACCGACCGTGTTGATCGGCGCGTCAGGCCAGCCACGATCATTTTCCGAAAGCGCCATTCGCGCCATGGCCCGACACACGGCGCGACCCGTCATCATGCCTTTTTCGAATCCAACGGATCGTGCCGAAGCCACACCGCAGGAGATCATCACCTGGACCAACGGTCAGGCACTGGTTGCAACCGGCAGTCCGTTTGCTCCGGTTGAATTCAACGGCAGGAAAATCGTCGTCGGTCAGGGCAACAACGTCTTTATCTTTCCAGGTCTTGGTCTTGGTGCGCTGGCTTGTGCATGCCATCAGATCACCGATGCCATGGTCGCCGTCGCCGCAGAAGCACTGGCAAACACAGTGACCGATGTGGAGCTCGCCACCGGATCGCTGTTCCCGGAAGTTTCGCGCCTGCGCGCCGTGAGTCAGGTTGTTGCCCGTGCGGTTGCCCGTCAGGCGCACACCGACGGAGTCGCAGCTCGCAGCCTCAACGAGGCAATCGCCAGTATCGAAGGGGAGCGGTGGTCGGCGGATTATCCAGAGCTCGCGCCGGCCTGAGACTTTTGTTTTCTTGCCTACGGGCATCCTGCCCTTACGGCGCTACCGGTCGCTTCGCTCCCTCACGCTGCGGGAATCGGCTACGCCGATACCCTTGCGGCCCGGCCATCCATGGCCGGGCGAGGTCACCCCAACATCTTCGCGTCTTCGGTAGACGACGCGCCCATGGGTGCTAACGTATTCCCGCAGCCGCGACACTGTCGGGAGAAGCCACACGGTCTGGTCTTTCAAGTTGTGCAAGAAGTTCGGGGAGTTCGCCGGCAATTTTCGTGACCCAGGCGAAGTTCCAGTTCGGGAAACGACGGCCGCCTTCCCGTTGCACTTGTTGCACGATCCGGAAATCGTGGTGACGCGGATCGCGTTCGATCCTGTTGGTCAATGCAACTACCCCGTCAGTCTCGCCCTCGATCAGCTGGCAGAACCGCTCGCCATCGAACAACAACAAACCCGTGATGTCGTTTGCACGATTGAAACTCGTGGCGGTGCGCAAGACGTCTCCGATACAAGACGGGCTCGCATCGGCGCCAATCATGCTGGTATATATGAGCTCAAGGATCATTGCAGAATGCCGGTATTGATGTGAAGCGTGAGATTCTAGTGACGACTTGTTCGGCCTCCTACGTCAAAAGACACCACCACTTAAGGATGCAGCGATGGATGAAGAGGAACATGCGTGCCGACATTGCCCGCTTCGGAAGCGGGCTACTTTTGCCGTCAACAGTGACTCCGAAATCGAGTTCATCCAGCGTTTCAAGCAGGGCGAAATCCGGTTGCCCGCTCGAGCCAGACTTCGTGAGGAGGGCGGGCAGAACGGCGAGTTCTACACGCTGCTCGAAGGCTGGGCCTTTCGTTACCGGACCTTGCGAAACGGCAATCGGCAGATCCTGAATTTCTTGCTTCCGGGCGATTTCATCGGACTCCAGGAGAAACTTGGCTCACTGTCACCGCATGGCTTGGAAATGCTGACGCCTGCAAGGTTCTGTCGCTTTCCGATGGAGAATCTCATGTCGTTGTATCGGGAACACCCCTCTCTTGGTTACGACATCACGTGGATCGCGGCGCACGAGGAACTCATTGTCGACGAAAACCTTGTTTCGGTCGGGCAACGAACTGCATTGCAGCGGGTTGCGATGCTGCTCGTTCATCTTTTCAAGCGTGCGGAGTCAGTGGGCCTCAAGACAGCGGAAGACACGGTACCGCTGCCGATCACGCAACAGCATATGGCCGATGCGCTTGGCTTGTCGCTGGTCCATACCAACAAGACGCTCCGGCGACTTTTCAGAGGAAACGTGTGCGAGATATCCGGCGGATACTTACGGTTGAAACGTCTCGACTCGATGAGCCGGATCGCCGACTACCACGGATTGCCGTTACGCGCTCGTCCCCTGATCTGACGCGTGTGCCAGGTTTTTCCAGCGGAACTCGGGTGACGGAGGGCATGATAGTCTGGCCCGGATTTTTCATGAACATTCTGCTGCGGCTGCCGATATACGCAAAAACACAGGGCGTGCGCCTTCCAGGTGCTCGACGTACCGGGAAGTTTGACTGCGTGCCTTACAGTCCGCACTCTGGTTCGTAGTGAGTGTCTTTTTGTGCATCTTCTTTTTGTACATCCCGTCACCCTCGCAACGATATTCCATAAATAGTCCGGGCGAGTGCTGAAGCCAGGAGGATCTGATCCATGCGCCAAATTATTCGGGAAGGCATTGACCGGCGGTACGTACTGCTGCCGTTGGTCTCAGCCGTTGTACTGGTCATCAGCGCATACTTTTTCGCCGAAGCACGACGGACCCAGATGCGTGCACTCAATGAAGTCATTCGTGATCGTCAAGAGTTGATGCGTGAAGTCGCGGAACTCAACCGGACCACCATGGACGCAGAGAGCGCCCAGCGTGGATTCCTCCTGACCGGCGATCCGCAGTATCTAGAGCCGTACCAGAAGGCCAGCTTGTCGACGATGGATCTGGTGGCCCATTTGAAGCTCCGTTATTCAGCACGGGACGCCCAGGAAGTACAGGAACTCACCACCGTGCAGACGTTGATCCAGCAGCGGTTTGCTGAAATGGATAAAACGCTGGACCAGATGCGGGAAAACAAGGTCCGCGCAGCACTGGCGGTGGTGAATACCGACAACGGCCTGAGAATGGCAGGCGAAATACGCGACAAGCTTGATGCCCTGCAAGGCCGCGAACGCAACCGAACCTATGAAGGTCTTCAGGGGTGGAACGACTACATCGATCGAACCAAGCTGGTGAACAGGATAAGCACGAGTTTCACGATCTTGTTGATGATCGCACTCGGCTTTCTCGTGACGCGTGAAATCAGGCGGCGCGACTTCGCGAACAATGAGCTCCAACGCCTCGTTGAGGACCGCACCGGGAATCTGCGCGAACTATCGCATCACATGGTTCGAATCAGTGAACGGGAAAAATCTGCTCTTGCGCGTGAACTGCACGATGAGCTTGGGGGCATTCTGGTAGCGATGCAGATGGACCTGGCGCAGTTGCGCCGCCAGATTCAGCGACCGGGTGCGGACACAGAAGCGCTCTGGTCACGCGTACAGACCTCGATCAAGGACGGCATCCAGCTCAAACGCCGCGTCATCGAAGAGCTGAGGCCTACTCTGCTCGACAACCTGGGGCTGGTTGCTGCAATTCGTTGGCAAGCGGAGCAAAGCTGCGAGCTGGGGCGAATTCAACTCGACACTGAATCGCCGGAAGAAGAAGTGGCGATGCCAGCCGATGCTTCGATCGCCGTGTTCAGAACCGTGCAGGAAGCGTTTTCCAACGTGTTGAAGCATTCGCGTGCAACCCGCGTGAAAATCACGATTCGCTGCGACCAGTGTGGTTTGAGCGTTGATATCGAGGACAATGGTGTGGGGTTGCCGACGGGTGCCATGCAAAAGGTCGGTTCGCATGGTTTGAAGCAGATGTCCTTCCGGATGCAGGCGGTGCGCGGCTCAGTGACGATCGGGAGGATGGACCCTCAGGGCACACGGGTTTCCGTTTACCTGCCTGCAGAATTGGCGCAGCCGTGAATCCGCCTGCTTATTTCGGTGATTATGCCGGGTAGCTGGTCAAACTCCAGTGACTTGTCGAGGAAGTATTCCACTGCAAACGAACTCGCTCGCGCCCGATATTGCGGCAGTGCGTAGTTGGTCATGATGATCACTATCGGCCGTGTCTCACCCAGAGCGCGTAGAACGTCAAAACCGGTCCCGATGCGTAATTGAAGATCAAGAATCAAAACGTCAGGAATGTGTTTCCTGGTGGCGTCGATTGCCCCTTGTTCGTCCTCCGCGATGGAGACGACTTCCGCCAGCGCGTCGGTCTCAAGAATTTCTCGAAGCAGCGCCGCGATTCGTGGTGAGTCCTCCACGAGCACTACTCGAAGCGGTGTTGTACACGCGTCGCCAGTCATTGGATCAGGCCGTTTTTCAATGCGTAAGTCGTCAGGTCGGCGTTGGAGCTGAAATGCATCTTCTCGAGTATCCGCGCCCGATACGTACTGATGGTCTTGACGCTCAGATTCAGTTCCCGTGCGATTGCTGTAGAGGTCATACCCGCTGACAGTTTGCAGAGGATCTGGAATTCGCGTGCTGACAATTGAGCATGCATGGGTTGCTCCGAGTCCAGATCGAGATCCGAGACCAGTTGCTCAGCAAGTGTGGGACTGATGTAGCGTCGACCCGACAACACCAGGTGCACGGCCTTCAGGAGTTCCTCTGACGCGCTCTCTTTCGAGAGATATCCGCTTGCACCGGCTTTGAGCACGTTGACCGCATATTGCCGTTCAGGGAAGCCACTGCAAATCAGCACACGGGTATCGGGAAAGCTGGACCGGACAAACTTCAGGATGTCCAGTCCACCGCGATCAGGCATATTGATATCGAGAATCAGCAGGTCGTATCGCTTTGAACGCAATAGATCCATGACCTGTTGCCCAGTCGAGGCCTGATCAATTTCGCCTATTCGATCGCTGGCGCCGAGAAACTGGCACAAACCGGCTCTCACGACTGCGTGATCATCGGCGATCAGGACACTGTGTTTGGACTGGATCATGATGCGCGGATTATCAGGCTGGGATCGATCTTTGGGAAGGTATGATCCAACGGTATAGGCGTAGGACTGGTCTTACAGGCTGTGATTCCTGTCAGATGGTGTTGCGTGGGTTGACCTGTTGACGACTCAGTGGCGATGCACGCGGATTGTGCCTTTGGAAGCAGACACCAGGCGGCTGCGGTCAACCTGGCATTCAGGTAGTTGCCCAACCACCACGCCATACCCCACAGTCCGCCAACCAACACGATGGATCGCATCAGCGAGCACGCAGCACGGCACCAAGAGCCAAGCAAGGCAGCGCGGTCACCCCTACGGCATTCCAGGGATGAACGTGCACATACTCGTCTGCTGCCCTGGCGGCAGCCGCGCTCGAACTGACTGCACGATCCAACCGCTTGCCCACATCCTTTTTCATGGAATCCAGCGAGTCTTCGATCCTCTGCCTGACCCTCGCGACGTCTTCCTCTTCAACATGAGCAACCAGTCGGGTGAGTTCTTCGACGTCATCGAGGAATTTCGCCAGTTGACCACTGTCATCGCTGTCGTTGGGCGAGTTGTTCGTAAGCTTTTCGCTGTTGGTTGTGTCGGTCGCGGATGTTTTCCTTGTCGTCATGTCTTGCTCCCGTTGCGTGTGGTTCGGCCAGCAATGTTTTTGCCAGCGACGATTTAGCCAGCAATGATTTAGCCAGCAATGTGGCGAAGGCCATGTCAATGAGAAGCACCGACAGGATTATCGCAACGTCGGCGGCGCTACCACCGATGCCGCTCAATCCGATCAGTGCCGCAACAATGGACATCGGCATCAGGGTCAGTGCGTAACGGTACATGTAGCGTGACCTCCTGTGACTGCTCGCGCTATGCAGGTAACAGCTTGGTCCACATCGTAGTCATGGCCATCTGCGGTCGCAGCAGGTCGCACTCTTAAAACGTCGTAGGACGACACGCACACGAGGAGAGCGGGGCTGGGAGTCTGGGGGGCAGAAGATAGACGGGGGGGGGCGGGGGCCCCTCGGTCCGAACTTAAGGTGGTTTTAGTTGGGGAGCGCTTAAATCAAACGCCGCAAACAAAACAAAAAAATGACAAGAATT
>JANNBJ010000077.1:0-26358 GCA_031385325.1 Gammaproteobacteria bacterium
GATGCGCGAAAAGACAGGGTGGCGCGGACTGTAAGGCGCGCAGGCGTACTTTACAGTACGTCGAGCACCTGGAAGGAGCACGCCCTGTGTTTTCGCGTATATCGACAGCCGCAGCAGAATGTTCATGAATAGTCCGGGCTATGTTCGTATTCGGTCCTCCGGTTATTCTTCCTCTTCTGCGCCCCTCAATTTATTTGCTTCGCAAAGGACTCCCGCCATGCCCAAATACACACTCAAGATCAATGGTGCCGACCAGACGCTCGACGTCGAACCCGATATGCCGCTGTTATGGGCGCTGCGTGACACGCTCGGTCTCATTGGTACGAAATTTGGCTGTGGCATTGCCCAATGTGGCGTGTGCACGGTGCACGTGAACGGTACGGCGATGCGATCGTGTGTAACCACTGTCTCGTCGATCGCGGGACAAAAAGTGACGACGATCGAAGGGCTTGCCAAGGGCGATCAATTGCATCCGTTGCAGCAGGCCTGGATAGAACTGGATGTGGCCCAGTGTGGTTACTGCCAGGCAGGTCAGATCATGTCCGCGGCCGCGCTGCTTGCGACCAAGCCAGATCCGAGCGATGCGGATATCGATGCAGCCATGGCAGGCAACTACTGTCGGTGTGGGACGTACCTGAGAATTCGTTCGGCCATACACAAGGCGGCGAATCCAGCGAGTGCACTGTTCTACGATGCGACCCGCGCGCAGGAGCAACCCGCATGAACAACGACAACAACAACCTTGTAGATTCAATTCGGCGAGCTACCGCAACCAGCATTGATCGGCGTGGTTTTCTGAAGTTGACCGGCCTGCTCGGTGGGGGCTTTGTCCTCGCATCTGTAACCCCTTCTCTGTTTGGTGCTGATGCCAACACCGCGCCGCTCATCGCCAACGCCGAGCTCAACGCATTTGTTCGTGTCACTCCCGAGGGCAAGATCGTCATCTACTCGGCGAACGCGGAAATGGGCCAGGGTATCAAGACTACGCTGCCCATGGTGATCGCCGAGGAGATGGGCGCAAGCTGGAGCGACGTCGAGGTCCTGCAGTCTCCGGTCAACGAACTGTTGTTCGGTCAACAGGGTGCGGGTGGCTCAACCACCGTGCCGCGCACCTGGGACCAGATGCGACAGATGGGCGCATCGGCTCGCGAGATGCTGATTGGCGCTGGCGCTATCGTAATGGAAGTACCTCGTGAAGAACTGACAGCGGCCAATAGTCGGGTGACCCACGACTCAGGTAATTTCCGCACCTTTGCACAACTGGCTTCACTGGCAGCCAAACAACCAGTACCCGATGTCGCCACGCTCGAATTCAAGGAGCGTGCAGACTACACCATCATCGGCAAGGCGATCTCCGGTGTGGATAACAGCGTGATCGTCACGGGTGGCGCCTTGTTTGGCATCGACACCCGTGTTCCCGAAATGTTGTATGCCGCCTACCAGAAGTGCCCCGCGATCGGTGGCAAGGTGGTAAGCGCCAATCTCGACGAGATCAAGCGGCTGCCTGGTATCGTCGATGCCTTTATCGTCAAGGGCAACGATAACGTCATGGAACTCCTCGATGGTGTCGCACTGGTCGGCACCAACACCCATGCCGTGTTCAGCGCCAAACTAAAACTCAACGTCCAGTGGGACGAGGCCAAGGCATCGAAGGATAGCTGGGCCAGGATGGCGACAGACGCAGCGGCTTTGCAGGGCAAGCGCGGTGGCGATCCACTCGTGAAAAAAGGTGATGTCGACGCTCAGTTCAACGACCAGGACCACACCACCCACGAAGCTTTTTATGAATACCCATTCGTTGCACACCTGTGCATGGAGCCGATGAACTGCACAGCGCACTATAAAAAAGGGGCCGCCGGAGCCAAAGATACCGTTGAACTCTGGATTCCAACACAAGGACCTGGGCGGGCTTATGTGCCCATGAAGACCATGTTCGTGCTTGAGCAGGATCAGGTCACTATTCATCAGATGCGTCTGGGCGGCAGTTTCGGGCGACGCATCTTCAGTGAGTACATCTGCGAAGTGACCGAAATTTCCAGACGTGTTGGCAAGCCCGTCAAGCTGACGTGGACACGTGAAGACGACATACGCCACGACTTCTATCGTGTTGGTGGCTTCCAGTCGGTCAAGGCTGCGGTCAACAAGGCAGGCAAACTGGTCGCCTTTGAAAATCACCACATCGGCATGCAAACAAACGGTCAACCAGTTATTGGCACCGGATTTACTGCCAATGAATTCCCACTGGAAAACATCGACCACGGGTATGTCTCCAACACGATGTTCGAGATCAAGACACCCTGTGGCCCTTGGCGTGCACCACGATCAAACACCAACGCCTTTGTCGTGCAAAGTTTTCTGGATGAAATGGCGCACAAGGCTGGCCGTGACTATCAGGACTTCCTGCTGGAAATCCTCGGCGAATCACGCTGGCTGGAGGATGGCAACATCCGGGCAATGCACACCGGCCGAGCCGCAGGTGTGATCAAGCTTGCCGCTGAAAAGGCCGGTTGGGGACGCAAGATGCCGGCTGGTACGGGCCTTGGCCTGGCGTTCTTTTTCAGTCACGCCGGGCACATTGCCGAAGTCGCCGAAGTTGAGGTGGACGCCAACAAGCGGATCAAGGTGAATCGCGTCACGGTCGCAGTTGATGTGGGCCCCATCATCAACTTCAGTGGCGCCGTCTCTCAGGTGCAGGGCGCAGTGATCGATGGCCTGTCAACCATGATGACCCAGAAGGTCACGATGGAAGGCGGACGCATTCAACAGTCGAACTTCCACGACTACCCGGTACTGCGACTGCCGTCGGCGCCCATTGTCGATGTGCATTTCATCCAGAGTGACTATCGTCCGACCGGGCTGGGTGAACCTGCCCTGCCACCACTGGCACCAGCCGTTGGTAACGCTATTTTTGCAGCAACCGGGCAGCGGGTACGCAAGATGCCGCTCAGCGAGGAAGGGTACTCAATCTGATTCGATGACGAACAGGCCGCGTCTGGCTAACGCGGCTGCACGATCCTGGTTAGAAGCAGTCACCGGGGATACGTACCCAGCCTTCCATCAATACACGGGCGCTGCGACTCATCGTTGCACGAGTCACAGTCCATTCGCCGTTGACGAGTTGTGCCTTCGCGCCGACACGCAGCGTCCCCGACGGATGCCCAAAGCGCACGGCGGTTCGCTCGCCACCACCAGCGGCAAGATTGACGAGTGTCCCGGTAACGGCCGCCGCAGTGCCGATTGCAACTGCAGCCGTGCCCATCATTGCATGATGGAGTTTACCCATGGAGAGTGCTCGTACGAGCAAGTCGACATCCCCTGCGTTGACCTGTTTGCCACTGGACGCCGCGTAACTCAACGGTTTGGCGACGATGGCTACTTTCGGTGTGTGCTGCCGCGCAGCGGCTTCCTCGACCGTCTTGATCAACCCCATCCGTATCGCGCCATGCGCCCGAATGGTTTCGAACATGGCCAATGCCTTGTCATCGTTGTTGATATCACCCTGCAACTCTGTACCGGTGTAACCAATGGCCTCCGCATTCACGAAGATGGTGGGGATACCGGCATTGATCATGGTTGCTTTCAATGTACCAACACCGGGCACGACTAGATCGTCGACGAGATTGCCGGTTGGGAACATGGAACCACCAGCATCATCCGCAGGATCTTCAAAATCGAGCGCGACTTCCGCGGCCGGGAACGTCACACCATCCAGTTCGAAGTCACCCGTCTCCTGTGGTTGTCCGTGGGTTACAGGCACGTGCGCAACGATGGTCTTGCTGATATTCGCCTGCCAGATGCGCACCACTGCGATACCGTTATCAGGCACACGGCCTTTTTCGATCAGGCCGTTGGCGATCGCAAACGGACCCACTGCCGCCGACAGATTGCCACAATTGCCACTCCAGTCGACAAACGCCTGATCGATGGAGACCTGGCCAAAGAGGTAGTCAACATCATGATCGGGACTGGAACTCTTCGACAGCAGGACGGTTTTGCTGGTACTCGATGTTGCGCCCCCCATCCCGTCAGTCTGTTTGGCATAGGGATCGGGGCTGCCGATTACTCGCAAGAGAAACTTGTCACGGGCTTCGCCGGGAATCTGCGCGGATACCGGCAGATCGCTGACCTTGAAGAACACACCTTTGCTGGTGCCACCTCGCATATAAGTGGCCGGTACACGGATTTGCGGAACATGTGCCATGGTCTGTGCCCTACCCTGCTACCGCCGAAGACTCGAGAAAATCCTGCGCAAATCGCTGCAGTACTCCGCCCGCTGCATAGATTGAAACTTCTTCCGCAGTGTCGAGTCGGCAGGTCACCGGGATTTCCACCCGCTCACCGTTTTTGCGGTGCATGACGACGGTCAAGGTTGTGCGCGGCTTGCGCTCGCCAACAACGTCAAAGGTTTCCGTGCCGTCAATGCCATAGGTCTTGCGTGTGTCGCCCTGTTTGAATTCCAGCGGCAGCACACCCATGCCAATGAGATTGGTGCGATGAATGCGCTCAAATCCTTCGGCAACAATCACTTCAACTCCTGCCAGGCGTACTCCCTTGGCAGCCCAGTCTCGCGAAGATCCCTGACCGTAGTCAGCACCCGCAATGATGATGAGTGGCTGATGACGCTGCATGTAGATTTCGATGGCTTCCCACATGCGAGACACTTTGCCTTCCGGTTCAATTCGCGCCAGTGAACCTTTTTTGACCTTGCCGTTTTCCACCACCATTTCGTTCTGCAAGGTGGGGTTCGCAAACGTCGCGCGCTGCGCGGTGAGGTGATCACCACGATGGGTGGCGTAGGAATTGAAGTCTTCTTCCGGCAGCCCCATCTTCGCAAGGTACGCACCGGCAGCGCTGTCGAGCATGATCGCGTTTGACGGTGACAGGTGGTCTGTCGTGATGTTGTCACCCAACACTGCAAGTGGTCGCATACCCTTGAGCGTTCGTTCACCAGCCAGTGCACCTTCCCAATAAGGCGGTCGACGGATGTAGGTGCTCCGCGTGCGCCAGTCATACAGCGGCGCCGTGATCAGCGTCGTGTCCTTCACGTTGATGAACATCGGGTTGTACACCTGATGAAACTGGGATGGCTTGACACTGCGCGCCACCACCGCGTCGATTTCTTCGTCGGTCGGCCAGATGTCCTTGAGCATCACAGGCTTGCCGTTCTGGTCGGTGCCAAGCGGGTCGCGCTCTATGTCGACACGGACCGTGCCTGCGATGGCGTAGGCGATCACCAATGGTGGCGATGCCAGAAAAGCCTGTTTGGCATAGGGATGAATGCGCCCGTCGAAGTTGCGGTTGCCGGACAGCACTGCCGTGGCGTACAGATCACGGTCGATGACTTCTTTCTGGATTTTTGGATCGAGTGCACCACTCATACCGTTGCAGGTGGTGCAGGCAAAGGCAACGATTCCAAATCCGAGCTTCTCAAGTTCGCCAAGCAGTTGGGCTTCTTCGAGATAGAGCTGAACAACTTTCGAACCCGGGGCAAGCGAGGATTTGACCCAGGGTTTGCGTGTCAACCCTCGTGCATTGGCATTGCGGGCAAGCAGACCAGCGGCGATGACGTTTCGTGGATTGCTGGTATTGGTGCAGCTGGTGATGGCCGCGATGATTACCGCACCATCGGGCATCAGCCCATCTTCCTTGGTCCAGGGAGCGGCAATGCCTTTGTTTGCAAGATCAGTTGTCGCAACCCGAGCATGCGGGTTGGACGGACCCGCCATGTTGCGCACTACCGATGACAGATCAAACTTGATAGAACGCGGATACACTGCCGTTCTCAAACTATCGGCCCACAGGCCAGCTGTCTTTGCATAGGTTTCCACCAGCTTCACCTGCGTTTCTTCACGACCGGTGAGCCGCAGATACTCGATGGTTTTCTGATCGATATAGAACATGGCCGCGGTGGCGCCAAATTCCGGTGTCATGTTGGAAATCGTTGCCCGATCGCCCAGTGTCAACGCAGCCGCGCCTTCACCAAAGAACTCAAGGTAGGCAGAAACCACTCGTTGGCCACGCAGGAATTCCGTCAGCGCCAGCACGATATCAGTCGCAGTGATGCCAGGCTGCGGCTTGCCGGTCAGTTCAACGCCGATGATGTCGGGCAGTCGCATATAGGACGCGCGCCCCAGCATGACGTTTTCCGCCTCCAGTCCACCAACACCGATGGCGATCACCCCCAATGCATCGACATGCGGCGTGTGACTGTCGGTACCGACCAGCGTGTCCGGGAACGCGACGCCATCGCGCACGTAAATCACCGGCGACATTTTCTCCAGATTGATCTGATGCATGATGCCGTTGCCTGGCGGGATCACTTCGACGTTTTCGAACGCCGTCTTGCACCAGTTGATGAAGTGGAAACGGTCTTCGTTGCGACGATCCTCGATGGCGCGATTTTTCTCGAAAGCATCTGGCTCGAATCCGGCGTGTTCTACCGCCAGCGAGTGATCGACGATCAATTGCACCGGCACCACCGGGTTGACCAGCGCCGGATCGCCACCCATGTCGGCGATGGCATCACGCAGCCCAGCCAGATCCACCAGTGCGGTCTGGCCGAGAATGTCATGGCACACCACGCGGGCTGGAAACCAGGGGAAGTCGAGATCCTGTCGGCCCTCGATGATCTGGGTGAGGCATGCGGTCAGTCGCGCTGGCTCACACCTGCGGACGAGATTTTCTGCGTGCACTCGTGACACGTAGGGGAGCCGGTCATAAGCACCCGGCGCGATGGCATCGATCGCCGCGCGTGTGTCGAAGTAGTCAAGATTGGTGCCGGCCAGCGGCTTTCGATATGTCTGATTCATGGGCCTGTCGAGTTGGCGTGGAGCCTGAGGATTCTAGCCCGGATCGCAGCGGAATGGGTGTCACAGGCTTTGCCTGGAAGTGCTAGAGAGTGCTAGAGAGTGCTTGAGGGGGCTTGAGGGTTGATCCAGCGCACCTTCCGGAGCAGTCTTGCACCTGAAGCGCGTTGTTTCCGCGCTGTGGTCCAAAACCCTGGGGAGAGATCACATCATGACCATCACGATCAAACCGGTTGATGCCACCTGCGGCGCCATCATCACCGATGTCAATCTGGCCACCCTGGAAGACAACACCTGGTCAGCCATCCACGCGGCATTTCTCAAATTTGGTGTCCTGATTTTTCCAGGACAGCACCTCGATACCGAAGCACAGGGCCGCTTCGCGCACCGTTTGGGTCACGTCGAACAGATGTCGCCGAAGGGAGAGACACCAACGTTTCCCATCGCCAATATCAAGTCGGATGGAACACTCGCCCAGGAAACCGATGAACAGTACCGCATTCTCAAAGGCAATGAAGGCTGGCATACCGACAGCACGTACATGCCACTCGCTTCCAAGGCGGCCATGTTGTCGGCGATCGTGATTCCGGCAGAGGGTGGAGAAACCGAGTTTGCTGACATGCGTGCGGCCTGGGATGCACTGGATCCTGCCACCCAACAGAAGCTGGAGGGGTTGACGGCATTTCATTCCAACTACTATTCCCAATCGAGAATCGGCTATACGCACAAGACCGATCATATGTATGCGTTTCATGACAAGGGAGCACCACGCCGACCGACGGTCAAGGTGCATCCGGAAACCGGCCGCAAATCCATTTACACCGGTCGTCATGCCTACAACCTCGAAGGTATGACACCGGAAGCGTCGGAACGATTCCTCGACGATCTGATGGTCTGGGCGTGTCAGCCTCCACGTATTTACAAACACACGTGGACCGTGGGCGATCTGGTGGTCTGGGACAATCGCTGCATGATGCATCGTGCCCGTCCCTATGATCCGAACCAGCCACGGCATCTGCGCGGCAGCAGAATTTCCGGCGAACCCGCAAGCGAACTCGCACCTACCTATGTCGACGATCGAGCGGCGGCGTACAAGCCATCGGAGAGTAACAAGTCCATTCTTGCGGTCAACGTTCAGGCATAACGAGAGCTATCTGCCGCAAAGCCTTTTTGCGTCTTGACTTCAGTCAGCCCGTCGGATCGACTTCACTTCGGTCTGGAATGGAGTCCGCCGCTCCAGGCCGAGTAACACAAAGCGCCGCCGCTTTTGCAGCACGTTGCATCGCCTGCTCCGGTAAGTTCCCCTGCTCCAGACTGGCCACCAGGTAGCCGATAAACGTGTCGCCAGCTCCGGTTGTATCCACCGCCTGTACTGACAGCGCTTTGGTGTGGAACTGTTTGTCGACGCTTTGCCAGTATGCGCCCTGACTGCCAAGCGTCAGGACGACTGTGGTGTTCGGCAGACGCTTGCGCATGGCGCTGAGCATGGATTCAACATCATCCACTCCGGTCAGACCGGCCGCCTCCAGCTCGTTGACGATGAGCAGATCGACCAGTTCAAGGGGCAAGGCTTTAGCGAGATCATCCATTGGCGCCGGATTGAAAACGATGCGCATGCCACGTGTTTTGCCGCACCGCTGGAGATACTCGAGATGGTTGACTTCATTCTGTAGTAACAGCAAATCCCCGGGACCGAAGCACAGCATCACCTCGTCAACATGTTCAGCACGTATGGTCCGGTTGGCACCGGCAACTAACACAATGGCATTCTCACCCGATGAATCAACCTGGATTCGGGCATGCCCGGTAGACGTGGATGAGAAAACAATGCCTGCTACATCCACATCTTCACGTTGCAACTTCTCGATCAGCCATCTTCCATCTTCTCCAACGCTTCCCGCATGGCTGACCTTCCCACCTGCCCGTGCAATCGCCAGTGATTGATTGAGGCCCTTCCCACCGGCAAATCTCTCGTAGTTGAGCGCGGCGAGTGACTCACCCGGTCGCACGAAGTGCGGCACCCGATAGACATGATCGATGCAGATGGAACCGAAATTGAGGATGGTCATCGCTTTACCTATCGCAGTACCTGGCGGAATTGCAGGAGGATAAATCTTGCCTGCGTCGGCAGCACATCGACGTCATCGATCGACGACAAGCTGCCGTCCTGAACAAACCAGGCATTGGGGGTCATGGCGATCAACAAGCGAACATCTGCTGGCTGAAATTGCAGTACTGCGTTCACCGGCTGATGATCGGTCAACTCGAAAAACCCACGCAACTGATCGACAACTTGCGCCTGCTTGTCAGCCTCGATAGGCAACAGTGGAACCAGCTGACGAATTTCCTGAAGATGTTCAGGTGCCGGAATGACGACTATCAGCATCCCGTCTGGTTTCAGAACGCGGGAAAACTCCGGCGGATTTCGGGGTGCAAACAGATTCAGCATGATGGACATGGATCCAGTGGCAAAGGGCAGCCGGACCATCGTGTTGCCAACAGTAATACGCAGTTGTGGATCGCGCTTCGCAGCCAATCGGGCGGCATCGCGGGCAAGGTCCATCCCGTACAAGTGAAGGCGTGACTGCCCCGAGCCTTTCTCGCTTGAACTATCGAACCGTTCCGGTCGCTGTCGAATCAACTGATCCAGGTAGTAACCTTCGCCACAGCCAACATCCAGCAGAGCATACTCATTTGAGTGTGTCGGTGAACCGGACAACACACCCACACACGCATGAATCAGTGCATCGGCCAGAAACCGATAGTGTCCACGATCCAGAAAGTCTCTCCTGGATCGAAGCATGGCTTTGGTATCGCCGTGCACGGCATCCCTCCGGCCACTGGCGGGCAAAAGGTTAACGTAACCTTCCCGGGCTACATCGAAGGTATGTCCCGAAGGACATCGCAATACTCCATGATCCAGCATGAAGCTGCTTTCCCTGGCCAGCTCAGCACACACCGGGCAGATACAGTGCGGGAATCCGGTATTCATGCCATACCCAATAACAAAGTCCTCACATGACAGGACACTGGACACAGATTACTCTTTGCGTTCATCACCATAGAATAGACCCTGGAGACCCGTCATGACCGATCTGAACAAGCGGATAGCAAGCTTGGTATTGCTGGTCGCCGCGACTACTGCAGTCGCCGAAGACCGGCGGGTGAATATCATCAATGAAACCGATTACACCATCGTCGAGTTCCATGCATCCAACGTCGGCGCAGGCGATTGGCAAGAGGATATCCTCGGCAAGCACACGTTGCTGCCTGGCGGCGCAGTGGTGATCGATATCGACGACGGCACCGGTTATTGCAAGTACGACCTGCTCGCTGTTTTTGAGGATGGCGACACCGCAGTTCAGGAAGGTGTCGATGTCTGCGAGATCGAGTCGTTTCGGTTCACGGAATAGGCCGAAACGCTCTACCTGACCGGCAGTTCCAGGCCCTCAAACAAGCGGCTGCGCTCGGCGCGAGTCTGTGCCGCAACCGCGGCATCAACCTTGTCCTTGGTCAGGTGAGGTGCAAATCGCCGAATGAAGTCGTACATGAAGCGACGCAGAAACGTGCCTTTCCTGAAACCGATGTGGGTTGTGCTGCTGGCAAACAAATGACCGGCCGGTAGCGCCACCAGATCTTTGTCCTGGGTGGGATCAATCGCCATGGTAGCGATGATGCCGACACCTAGCCCCAGTCGCACATAGGTCTTGATCACGTCGGTATCGGTTGCCGTGAAAACGACGTTCGGGGTCAGGCCCTCGCCCATGAACGCATCATCGAGTTTGGATCTTCCGGTGAATCCAAAGACATAGGTGACGATCGGAAACTCTGCGACATCCTTGAGTTCCAGAGTTTTTCGATCGGCCAGAGGATGTCCGATCGGCACGACCACGCTTCGATTCCATGAATAACACGGCATCATCACCAGGTCCTGAAACAGATCCATGCCTTCCGTCGCGATCGCAAAATCCACCACCCCGGTCGCCGCCAGCTCGGCAATTTGCGCCGGGGTACCTTGATTCATGTGTAGCGAAACGTCGGGATACTCGGCTCGAAACCCTTTGATGACCGGAGGCAGCGCGTATCGTGCCTGGGTATGCGTGGTGGCGATTCGGAGGCTGCCCTGCTTTTCGTTTGAATATTCCTGGGCCAGTTTTTTGACATCGCTCACCCGTCGCAGTACATCGCCTGCCATACGGATGATTTCCTCGCCAACCGGCGTCACATGGGTCAGGTGTTTGCCACTGCGGGCGAAAATCTCGACGCCCAGTTCATCTTCCAGCAGACGGATCTGCTTGCTGATGCCGGGTTGAGAAGTAAACAGGCTCTGTGCAGTCGCCGAGACATTCAGATCGTGATGGGCGACTTCCCAGATGTACCTGAGCTGTTGAAGCTTCATGTCGTGAAGTCCAGTTATAAGAACCGACTGGAATTATAACCCTTCACTTCCGGTCGTTGACCACTCCATGTGGCACATGCCCGGCGGCGACGGCATCACTGGCCTTGGCCACATGACCGGGCTGGTCATCGAAAAAGATGTCGGCGCCAAATGCCCGCAGGAATTCCGTCTTTTCCATTCCGCCCAAAAACAGGGATTCGTCCAGACGAACATCCCAGGCACGCAGGGTGCGGATAACCCGCTCGTGGGCCGGCGCACTGCGAGCCGTCACCAGCGCCGTGCGAATCGGACAGTCGTCCGGGGAAAATTCCTTTTGCAGTTTATGCAGAGCCGCCAGAAACGCTCGAAACGGACCGCCTTCCAATGCCTGCGCCGCCAACGCCTGTTCTCTGGCGCTGAACGCATCAAGACCTGCCTCCTGAAAGACGCGCTCTGCTTCATCGGAAAAAAGCACCGAATCGCCGTCAAACGCCAGGCGCAGGGTCGCATCACTGTCGCCGCCTGGGCGGGCTGCCTGCCCAAGCAGGGTTGCCGCGGCAATGCCATGTTCCAGCGCATGCTGAACATCTTCTGCATGAGTCGAGAGAAACAGATCGCAGTTGAAAGCCCGCACGTACCGATACGGGCGATCACCACCGCAGAATGCCGCACGACTGATACCCAGCCCATGTGCCTGAATGGAATTGAAAATGCGTAGTCCGGTATCCGCAGAGTTACGTGACAGGAGAATCACGTCGACCCGAGATACGCCCAACAAGGTATTGATTCGAAGCAGCTTTTCGACCAACGGAAACCCTTCGCCCGGGGCCAGGGGCTGGTCTTCATGGGCGATCTGATACTTGCGATAGGCTTCCAGCCCCTGTTCCTCGTACACCTGATTGCTCTCACGAAGATCAAACAGGGCTCGCGAGGAAATCCCGACGGTGAGGTGCGAAGGGCTCATGCGTCGAGGTCCGGGATCAGCTGACTTTCCAGTTTGCCGATCATGTCCTTGAGCCTTAACTTGCGTTTCTTGAGCCGCTGGAGCTGCATCGAATCAGCGTGTCGGGTATCGATGAGATGTCGAATGACCTCGTCCAGATCCCGATGCTCCACGCGCATTTCCTCAAGCCAGCTTCTGGTTTCCGCTTCATCCATGGTGTTGTGCGCTTATTTCAGTCATTTGCTGGCATCATTGATCCATTCTAACTGCTGCTTCTTGCGGGAAGACATCGCCAACCCATGTCGAAGCTTGTTCTCTTTCTGATTCTCAGCGGCATCATTTTCTGGTGGGCGTCGCGCCGGTTTCGTCCAACTGCCCCACCGCCGCCATCTTCATCCATTTCCCCAACGCTCACCGAGCGGGACGCACGCGAAGTACTGGGGCTCGGACTTGCGCCTTCTCGGGAAGACATCATCGAAGCCCATCGACGCCTGATGCAGAAAGTACACCCTGATCTTGGCGGCTCCACTTACCTTGCCCGTCAATTGAACGAAGCGAAAAAAGTACTGCTGGAGCACCACCCCAAAAAAAAATGATCCCCGGGGAGAGTCAGGACCCCGGCGACGAGTTCTACAAACACCTGCTTTTTTCCCGCCAAACCCGTCACATTTCCCCATGCTGCCCAGTATTAAACTCTGGGTTCGACAGCTGTAACGTCGTCTGATGTCCAATCCTGAATACGCCGAGCGAAGAACCAAGCCTCGTTATGATGCAGCCGGCCTCGGCATTCTGGTCCGGGCCAAAGGGCGCATTGCCCGGCTACGTGGCATGGTGCTCAACTTCAATCAGCATGGTCTTGCGGTTTTTCTGGATCAACCTCTGCCAAAACATGCGCTGGTTTTCATGACCCTGCAGATGGCAGCGGCGAACCGACACATCGAAGAGATTGTTGGCGTTGTTCACAACTGCACTGCGTTTTCAGAAGGGTATCGATGCGGCATTCAATTTCGCACCGATTCCAGCATGCAGTTTGACCAGGATACGGTGCGAGAAACTCTGGCGATGCTGGAAGCCAGCTTTGCTTCGGACTGAATTGCTCAGAGCATCTGGGCGAGCGCTTCAGCGTGCAGAGCACGCAATCGACGCACCCAGTTGTCGAAGAGCAGGAACTCTTCTTCACTGAAGACAAACAGCCGGGACACTTCTTTCAGCAGGCATTCTTCTTCAACTTCGAAAGCGCCGTCGGCATAACTGATACGAAGCAGGTTGATCAGTGCAATCACCCGGCTTTTTCGATCTGGAAAAATGCTCTCCAGCCCATCGAGAGGCAGGTAACCGGTTTCGTGAGAGGGTGACAAGCCCATCTCGACCTTGAACTCCGCGAGCATGCCCTCCTCACCGTGCGCCAGCAGTCCATCGGAAACCACGACGTTGTGCGCCAGATCCAACAAGGCCAGACGCTGCTGTTCTGATAGCTGACCCAACCACACGATCCAACGCTCCTTGCAATAGGGAGAAACCGGGAGATAAGCCCGAGGCTACAGTTTATCGATCAACACGGGTACCCACTTGCTGACCAGACTGGCCACCATGATGGCAACCGACAGCCAACCCCAGCCGATGATGGCCATCATGACCAGGCTTTGATCAAAGAAGTCTTCAAGGATGTACCACATGGAATCGTTCCTGCGATGGAGTGTTATTGAAATCGGAGTTTAATTGAAATTGAGCGGGCGACCTACCTGTCGCGAGTAGAGATCGTGATCTGTCGCAGCTTCTATTTCGACCCAGACGAAGTCCCCGGGAGCAAGCCCTTCGGTGCCATCGATGGTGACAATACCGTCCACGTCTGGCGCATCCCGGAACGAGCGGGCAACCGTGATGCCCTCCTCTTCGTCCACTTCATCGACCAGCACCTGTAATTGCCGGCCGACCATGTTTTCAAGCTTGGCGGCGCTGATCTGGGCCTGCAATTCGAGCAGGGCTTCCTGGCGATCCAGCTTGTCACGCTCGGGAATGTGGTTAGGCAACGCATTGGCTGCTGCGCCTTCAACCGCCGAATAAGTAAAGCACCCGACTCGATCCAGTTCGGCATCAGCGAGAAAGTCGAGCAGCTGTTCAAAATCGCTGTCAGTCTCGCCGGGGAAGCCGACGATAAAGGTAGAGCGTATGGTCAGATCCGGCACCCGTTCGCGCCACTTTGTCAGCCGCTGCAGCACTTTTTCAACCGCTGCCGGTCTGCGCATCGCCTTCAATATGCGTGTGGATGCATGTTGCAATGGCATGTCGAGATAGGGCAGCACCAGGCCCTCGTTCATCAGTGGCAGCAACTGATCAACATGTGGATAGGGGTACACATAGTGCAGGCGCACCCATGGAAACCGACGTCCGAGCTCCGCGGCGAGGGTCTGAATATCAGATCGCAATCGTTTGCCGCCTACTTCCCGCTCGGTAAATTTGAGGTCAAGCCCATAGGCAGAGGTGTCCTGCGCAATCACCAGAATTTCTTTCACGCCCTGGGCGACCAGATTATCGGCTTCGCGCAGCACATCATCGATGGCGCGTGAGCGCAGCTTGCCACGCAGATCCGGAATGATGCAGAACGAACAGGTGTGGTTGCAGCCCTCAGCGATCTTCAGATAGGCATAGTGTGGCGGTGTCAGTTTGATGCCAGCCGGACCCATCAGGTATTCGACATCGGGATCACCCGGTGCGAGCCTGGTAACCGCTTCAACCACCAGAGCGGCTTGCGCCGGTCCGCTGATATGTTGAATTTGCGGAAACCTGGCCCGAATCAGCTCGACTTCCTTGCCGAGGCAGCCGGTGACCAGCACCTGGCTACCTGCGGCCAGCAGGTCTTCGATCGTCTGAAACGATTCGTGTCGGGCCGCGTCGATGAAACCACACGTGTTGACGACCGTGACATCGGCAGCGTCTTCAACGGTCTCGATACCCGCCCGTGCGAGCCCCGTCAGTATGGCTTCGGAGTCGACGAGCGCCTTTGGACATCCGAGTGAAACAAAACCTACGGTCGCCATGATGGTATGCCGGAACTGTGATGCGATGGGCGCGGCATGTTACCGGGGCTGGTCGGGAAGGTCGATGCTTCAACGGACATGCCTCAACGGAAAGGATGCCTCGGGTTCGCAGTTCTCAGCCCATTGGCGGCCATGTCCTGCTCATGATAGAACCACTGCCAGCCAGAAGGAGACACCATGGAAACAAGGGTTTTGGGTCGCACCGGCGTATCAGTGAGCAAATTCTGCTTTGGCGCCGGCATGTTCGGGTATTTCGGGAACGCCGATGAAACGCAATGCACGCAGATGGTTCATCGCGCCATCGACGCCGGTATCAACTACTTCGACACGTCTGACGTGTACTCGCACGGCGAATCCGAATCGATTCTCGGTAAAGCGCTGCGGGGCAAACGGGATGACGTGATCCTGGCAACCAAGTTCAGCCTGCCGATGGATGCCAACCCCAATCATCGAGGCAACTCGCGCCGCTGGATCATGCACGAGGTGGAACAAAGCCTGCGCCGTCTGGGCACGGACTACATCGATCTGTACCAGATTCATCGACCGGATGCGTCCACCGACTTCGACGATACGTTGAGCGCACTGACCGACCTGGTGCGTTCCGGCAAGGTCCGCATGCTGGGTTCGTCGACCTTCCCCGCCGAGCAGATCGTCGAGGCCCAGTGGATTGCACAAAGTCGCAATCGGGAACGGCTGCGCGCCGAACAGCCACCCTACTCCATCTTTGCGCGCCGGATCGAAGCCGACGTACTGCCAACCTGCCAGCGTTACGGGATGGGCGTGGTGGTGTGGAGCCCCTTGTCACAAGGATGGCTGACCGGCAAATGGCGCAGGGGACAGGTGCCCAACGACACCAACCGCCAGAAGCTGCAACCGCACCTGTATGACATGTCGCGGGCCGACAACCAGCACAAGCTGGATCTCATCGAAAAACTGGACGCGGTGGCGCGAGGTGCAGGTATTACGCTCATGCAGATGGCATTGGCTTTTACCGTCGCACATCCTGCCGTAACCTCGGCCATCATTGGCCCACGAACGATGGCGCATCTGGACGGGTTGCTGGAAGCCGCTGACATCGTCCTTGCGGACGACGTCCTCGACAGCATTGATGCGATTGTCCCTCCCGGTGTCACGGTCAGTCGGGACGACGACGGTTATGTTGCGCCCGAAGTTGCAGACAAAACTTTGCGCCGTCGCAGGTCCGTCGCGGGTATCCACGAGTCCGCGCGCGAGACCATGAAAAACATAGAAGCGTACCGGCAGCAACAAGGCAAAGCTTGAGGAGCACATTGATGAAGACTATTCAGGCAGCGCTCGCGACGACCAAAGATGCGCCATTCACGCTGGAGACCATGGAGCTCGAGTCGCCTCGATCGGATGAACTCCTGGTAAGGCTAGTAGCCACGGGCATTTGCCACACCGATGTCGCGGTCAAGACCCAATCCGTATTGCTGCCCTTGCCAATGGTGCTTGGTCACGAGGGCGCGGGCATCGTTGAAGCCGTCGGCAGCAGCGCTACGAATTTCAAGGTGGGTGATCACGTCGTCCTGGCAGGCGATTCGTGCGGACACTGCAATAAATGCCAGTCCGCCCTACCGTCCTACTGCGACGAATTCGTAACAAGAAATCTCACGGGTTGGCGTATCGATGGCTCATCGCCGATGCATCATCACCATGCACCGATACGAGGCCGATTTGTTGGCCAGTCGTCTTTCGCCACCCACACCGTCGTGCCAGCCCGCGCCGCAATCAAGGTGCCGACAGATCTGCCGCTGGAGTTACTCGGCCCCCTGGGCTGTGGACTGACCACCGGTGTGGGAACTGTCATCAACGCGTTGAAACCACCGCCTGGCAGCTCGATCGCGGTGTTCGGTGCCGGTACGGTTGGTCTGGCCGCCGTGATGGGTGCTCGACTCGTTGGTGCCCGCACCATCATCGTCATCGATCCAATAGCCTCAAGACGCCAGATGGCGCTCGAAGTTGGCGCGACCATCGCCGTTGACCCTCGCACCGAGGACGTCGTTGATCGCATTCTCCATGCGACCGGCGGCGGCGCTGATTTTTCGGTTGAGTGTTCCGGTGTGCCAACGGCGATTACCCAGGCCATTGCCTGCCTGGGGCGGCCGGGTTGGTGTGCCCAGGTTGGAGCGCCTCCAGGTGGCACTCAACTGCCCATCGACATGGATCACATTGGCTTCGGTCGAGGCATTCGCGGAGTCGTGATGGGGGATGCCAACACACAGACCTTCGTCCCTTATCTCGCCGCCCTGTATCGCGACGGCCGCCTGCCTTTCGATCGATTCGTGCGCTACTACGATCTGGCTGACATCAATCAGGCGGTCGCGGACTCCGCCGGCAGTGGGGACGTCATCAAACCCATTCTGCGCATGCCACACTGACGCAACGATTCAGTCGCGCCAACAAATCTACATCACCGGAGAAATTTTATGGAACCCAAACTGCAGGAATTACTCGACAAACAAGCCTGTGAAGAAGTCATCCTCCGCTACGGGCGAACCCAGGACTGGCTCGATGATGCTGGCCAGGACAGCTGCTTCTGGCCGGATGCCGATGTCGACTATGGTTTTTTCAAAGGCACTGGCGCCGAGTTCGTCAAGACTGTGATGGCGCACGAACGGGAAGTGCCCAGACGCTGGCACTTGTGTACCAGTGTGATGGTGCAGGTGAACGGCAACTCCGCCAAGGCCGAGTGTTATGGGATCGCTGTAGGCGGCCGGCAGGTCGACGGCAAGATGCAGTCAAACATGTATGGTGGCCGCTATCTCGACGAACTGCAGAAGCGTTTTGGCTCCTGGCGCATCTCCAAACGGCTGTACGTGCTCGACTGGAGTCATCAGTTTCCTGACGCCATGGCCGATACCGCAGGCGCCGATTTTCCGTTGCATGTGCTGAGCATCACCGAGAGCAAACACCCGCTGTATCGTCGTTTGTAGGCGCGGCTATCGGTGGGGGGCAGTGTCTTGTCGGAGCAACCCTAAGAAAACGGTTCAACCAGGGCCTTCATCGCCTCGATCCTGGCCGGCTCTGCTTCACCACGATAACCGCTGATCACCGCTTGATTGCGCTGATCGACCAATACCCGGAATTCCGGATGACTCACCACCCAGAATCGATTTTCCCGAATCGCCGCCAGTGTAAAAGCTGCAAAGTCATCCGGTGACATCGCGCCATCAGGATTACCCGAACCCGCAGCTGGCAGATCCGGCTCGGCATCGGCATTGCGCAGAGGTTCCGGGCGATTACGCTCGGATGTGGTGAGCGCGGTTGCAATCACTCCAGGGCACAGTACCGACACACCCATGCCGTTGGCTTTCATGTCGGCTCGAATCGCTTCAGTCAGGCCGACGACTGCAAACTTGCTGGCGTTATAAATGGCGAGATTGCGCATGCCAACAAGCCCGCCAACGGACGCGGTATTGATCAGATGCGCTTCACTGCCGTGCCGCATCAATTCAGGCAGAAACGTCTGCACCCCGTTGATGACTCCACCGAGATTGACGCCGAGGACCCAGTCCCAATCACGATAGCTACGGGTATCAATCGGTCCCGCTGCATTCACACCCGCGTTGTTGAAAACCAGATGTACTGCACCATGTGCGCTGATCGCTGCATCCCTCGCCGCGGCAAAGGCCACACGATCAGTCACGTCAAGCACGTGGACTGACACTCGACCACCCAACCCGGTAAGCGATTTCCTGGCGCGCTCGAGTGCGGGGGCCTCAATATCTGCCAGAGCCACATGAGCGCCGACATCAAGCAGTGCGCGGGCAATCGCCAGACCAATGCCACTCGCGCCACCGGTGATGAATGCTGTCTTGTTCTGAAGCGTGGTCATACTTGCGATCCGCCGGAAAAATCTGAGGACAGACTTTTACTCAGTCGGGCAGCAAACTCAAATCGGCGTGTAGAACAACGGTCGCAGGGTTTATTCGAGAATCTTGAGCTTGACGTCTGCACGTCCCTCAAGAAAGAAACCAAGCTCCTTCGCTGCGCGCTTGGTGAGATCGATCGACGTATTACTGTGCTTCGGAATCCGATCGTTGATTTTCACGATGACACTGCGATCGGTGTCCAGGCTGGTCACCTTGACGCGTGTGCCAAAAGGGAGGGTCTTGTGAGCAGCCGTCAGGCCGTCCTGCTCGAAGCGCTCGTTGTTTGCGGTACGCCTGCCTTCAAACTTGTCGGCGTAATAAGTGGCAGTGTTGTTGTGGGGTAACGCGTGTCCGGTGGCTGCATGCGCAGTGCCGGCGAATCCAGTGAGTGCCACCAGTACACCGAGCGCAGACAGTAAATTCGTTTTCACGTGCGGGCATCCCCCGAAATCATTTTGTTGTCTTCGGACCACTCCTGGCACGTCAGGACAGCAGCGGTCGAGCCGGAGTATAGGGAAGTTGTAAGTCGAGGCAAACCCAAGTGCACGCTTGATTGCGATGGATATCACAGAAATTGACGCATTCAAGTGAATCTAGTTGACACTTTAAGACGCTTTGAGGATTCGCTGCCCTCGCCAAAGGCATTCCTGCTGGCTAAGGTAGATCTCCAGCCCAGGGAGCAAGATCATGATCAGCCGCCGTCGCCTGCTTTCAAACTCCACCATCGCTCTGGCCGCCACCGCTTCGGGATGCGCTGTCACCAGTGGTCGAACCGGATCAGGGTCCGCCCCTGTTTTTGCACACGGTATCGCCAGTGGCGATCCGCTCGGTGATCGCGTCATCCTGTGGACTCGGGTCGAGGCATCGAAAGACGCGCTGGTACCCGTGCGTTGGTGGATCGCCAGAGACGAGGCGATGCAGAAGGTCGTCAATGGCGGTGAGGTCACCGCTCTGCCCTGGCGTGATCACTGCGTAAAAATCGATGCGCTCGGTCTTGAACCCGCGCGCCGATATTTCTATCAGTTCGAATCCGGCGGACAGCGCAGTATCGTTGGCCGCACTCGCACACTCCCAGCGGCAACCGTGTCCAGCCTCAAGTTTGCCGTCGTTTCCTGCTCGAACTTTCCCTTCGGTTTTTTCAACGCCTACGGTCGGATTGCCGCGCGCGAAGATCTCGATGCGGTGTTGCATCTGGGGGACTACATCTACGAGTACGGCCCTGGTGGTTATGGCGATGGCAGCGAATTCAATCGTGCGCCTCTGCCCGCCAAGGAAATCGTGACGCTGGATGACTACCGCGGTCGACATGCGCAATACAAGTCTGACCAGGACTTGCAGGCAGCACACGCAAAGCATCCGTGGATCACCATCTGGGATGACCACGAAACCGCTAACAACAGCTGGCGCGATGGCGCCGACAACCACAATCCAGACAAGGGCGAAGGCAGCTGGGGCGATCGTCGACAAGCGGGTGAGCGGGCCTACTTCGAGTGGATGCCTATTCGTGAAACGCTGGGTGCGCGCGGTTCGTTCACTTACCGGAGTTTTCGCTTCGGCAATCTCTGCGATCTCATCATGCTCGACACCCGACTGCATGGACGTAGCCAGCAGGTTGTTGCTGAGCAGCGGAAGAATCGGACACTAGTGGATGCGGAAGGCCGCACGCTGTTGGGTGCGGATCAACATGCATGGTTGGCGGAGGAGCTACGCGGATCGAAGGCCGCGTCGACTCAGTGGCGCGTGCTCGGGCAGCAGTGCATGCTCGGGCAACTGCTGGACGCCGAGCGCCAGGTGCTCAATACCGATCAGTGGGATGGTTATCCACACTCGCGTACTGCGCTGCTCGAGCAACTCAAGGCTGAAGGGATCAACAACACCGTCGTTGTTACCGGCGACATCCACTCGGCCTGGGCCATGGATATCACACCGGATCCATTCAGCGGTTATGACCCAGGTTCCGGCAAAGGCTCCCTGGCCGTCGAACTGGTCGGCACTTCGGTCACTTCTCCGGGACCATTCGGTTCAGGCGATGACGCCATCGCCGCCGAGCAGCGAACGATCAAGAACCACCCGCATCTGCACTGGACCAACTTCCGGCATCGTGGCTACTTCACGCTTGACCTGAATGCGGAGCGCGCCAACGCGCAATGGTGGGCGGTAGAAACCATCACAGAGCGCAGTGACAAGGAGTCGCGGGTGCACGGGATGCTGACTCAGACCGGCCGCAATCATCTGGAAGTCAGTTGATGACTGGAGCATTGCCCGAAATCCAGCGCATTCGAACCAATGGCGTCACACTCGAAGTATACGAAGCCGGTCCGAAGTCCGGCGTTCCAGTAGTGCTCTGTCACGGCTTTCCGGAACTCGCCTACTCATGGCGATATCAGATCGAAGCTCTCGCCCAAGCCGGATTTCACGTCATCGTCCCGAATCAGCGGGGTTATGCGGGCAGTGACAAACCCGCCGACGTGCTGGCCTACGATATCCATCACCTCACAGCCGATCTGACAGGTCTGCTTGATCACTTTGGTTTCGAAAAAGCGGTGTTCTGCGGACACGACTGGGGTGGTCTGGTGGTGTGGCAGATGCCGCTGCTGCATCCAACGCGGGTCGCGGGTGTTATCGGAGTAGGCGTACCGTTCCTGCCTCGCGCCGCTGAAGACCCGATCGTCACCTTCAGGCGCATGTGGGGAGAACGCATGTACATCGTCGACTTCCAGCAATCCCTTGAAGCCGATGCGGTATTCAGCTCGGACCCACTACGGGTATTCGATGTGCTGATGCGCAAGAACCCGCTTTCACTGGCCGATTTCAACAAGCTGCCACACGAAGCCAAAGTGGCTGATCTCGTCAAACGAATCCAGAGCGGCCCAGGCCAAGGTGAACTGATCGGCTCCATTGAGGATTTGCAGGTCTACGCTGAGACTTTCCGCCGCTCGGGTTTTACCGGGGCCATCAACTGGTATCGAAACTGGAGCCGTAACTGGTCAACTACCGCGGATGTGCGCCAACACATCAGTGTCCCAGCCTTGTTCATCAAGGCTGGGAACGATCTGGCGACGGCTGCCATACCCGACATCGAATCCCTGATGGTCGGCCATCTGGACAATATCGAGATCAGGGAAGTTCCGGAGAGCGGACACTGGCTGCAACAGGAATATCCACAGGAAGTGAATGCTTTTCTGCTGGAATGGTTGAAGCGACGTTTCTAAGGAGCCCTTGAACAACTCGCTCCCTGGATCAAACGCGCTCGGCAAGAACCTGTGCAAGCGCCGATCTTAACAACCGCCAATAGGTTCTGCGAAACAGATAACCCCCTACCAGCAATCCAGGAATCACAAACCACATCGAGTGTGAAACGCGGATACCGAGTAAGTACGGCAGCGACAGCGCGATCAAGCAGGGCCGCGATCTTTCGTGTGTGGCACTTCACCAAGTTCACTGAAGGAGTTCAGGAACAGTTTCTGTGGTGGTATGAGTGGCATATCGCTTCCTCCCCCGTTGGTCCGGCGCGCGGACTACCGCGACGCCAGACTCTGGTCCCCTCGCCGGACATTGACCGGAATGGCGCTCATCACCGGCATGCCGGTACGAACATCATAGTCCTGCTCCACGGAGGTCAGCCGACCGGTATTGGAGCCAATGCTGAACAGTCGGTGATCCTCTGTTGGGGCATCACCGAAGGCATGTGCCATGGACACCACCCCAGGCCGAACATCGTCCGCCTCTTCGATCACTCCCAGGATCTTCGCATGGGCCGACATGATCTCCACCACATCGCCTGCGTGCAGACCCATCGACGCCACATCATCGGGATGCATGTAGGCCGGGTTGTAACGACCATTTTTCATCAGCCTGGGAATGTCACGCCCGGAAGAGTTGTACACGTCGTTCAGTCGGCGGCTGACCAGACGATGCGTAAATGTGCCCTGGCCCGCATAACCGCCGTGTCCGGTCAGTGGTTCCGCCCGTACTTCAGCCAACTCCGCCAGCATGTCCGGATTGCCGATATCGAGCATCTCCCCGCAGTCGTCCTGCCTGGGCAAAACCGTGATCGAGCTGTCCGCAAAAATATGTCCATGTGGGTACCGCTTAACTTCAGACAGCGGGATTCGCGACCCTGTGGTCATGATCTCGAACAGCTCATCTGTCGTGTATGACCTTGTCATATCGAGCTTTTGTCCGGCGAACACCAGTGGCAGTCCCAACCTCTGCGCGAGTCCGAAGAAGACCTGCCACTCTTCCAGCAGATCCGAATCGTTGGGAGGTAGAACCAACGCCGGCTGATACATGGCATAGGGCTCGGGATAACCGGTCGACGCGCCATAGAACCAGATGCCTTCGTTGGGCATGCTGATCGCCGGTGCTTCAAGACCAAGTTTCGGCGGCAGTACGTAGTGACTCATCCGCGCTGTCGCAGACAATTTGATGTCGAGACAGACATTGAGTTCCAGAGCCTTCATCGCAGCCCAGGTTTTCAGCTGGTCCGGCCATGCAACGAGAGGATTGCCGCCCACACTGAACAGGGCTTTGACCTGGCCTTCTCCTTCGAGAAGGATTTCATCCGCCAGTGCAGCAGCGGACAGACCGGCAGCATTTTCACCAAGGTCGCGCACACGCAGTCGAGTACCGTAACCGAAGGCACGAGGTTTGGGCTCGGCCTGGGCTCGCCCGCGGCGTTCCGGCAATAGCACAAACGGATTGGGCATGGCCTCGCCGGCTCTTAACCACCGACCGCACAGGGAGTTGATGACCAGCACCAGGTACTCGGTCAACGTGCCGCGTGGCGCCATGTTGGGTCCGGTACCTGCAGTCACCATGCCTCGCCGACCGCCCGCGAATATTCGTGTGGCTTCAACAAGCAGGTCCACTGGAACTTCAGCACGGGCTGCGACGTACTCGGGTGTATATCTTGCAACCGCAGCCTTGAGAGCTTCAAAGCCGGAAGTCTCCGCACTGATGAACGCCGCATCATGAAGACCTTCACGCAGGATCAGATGGATGATTCCAGCCAGAACAGTCGGATCTTCCCCGGGTTTGCATTGCAGGTGCACCGCGGCATTTCGAGCGCTTTCGGTCAGCCGCGGATCAATCACGATCATCTTCATCCCGCGCGTGAGTGCATCGTGCAGCCGTTTGCCCGGATTGTATTGAGGGATGCCGCCCCACTTCGACAGCACCGGATTGGCGCCAACCAGCATCCAGGTATCGGATTCGGCAAAGGGTTGCGGACCGGCATGCCAACGACCGTGATAGGCGATGGCCATGGGCTTTCCGGGCTGATCGATGGATCCCGATGTGAAGTGCATCGGCGAGCCAATGGCTTGCATGAATGCTGCCGCCATCGCTGATCCGGCTGGATAAGGGAAGGCATAGGTGCCGGTGTAAAGGGCAATCGAACGCGGACCGTGATCTCCAAGCAATTGACCAAGCTTGGACGCGATCTCGTCGAGCGCCGACGCTGACGTCGTCGTTACGTGGCTGGATCCAACTCGTTTTTGTGGGCGGAGCAGACGCTCGGGGTGGGCATGCTGCTCGGGCAATTGACGCCCCTTGATGCAGGTGTAGCCGTGATACATGGGGTTGTCGATGTCACCGATCACCTTGATCGGCCGACCATCTTCAATGGTGACCTTGACGCCGCAAAAGGCATGGCAGAACCGGCAAATTGCAGTACGAACCTCAGTCACCCGGATATCCCCTCAAGTCCCTGGTACGCAGGACGCTACTCCGCTGGCCGCTGGTGTTCAAGCGACGGGATTGGCGGTACTTGCGCCTGTTCCCGGAATTCCAGCCAGGCCAGCCACTGGAGACGTTGGTCAGATAGTGTGCAGCGCCTGCATGCCAAAGCCGATGAGTGAGCCCAGCACAAAGATGTAGATGGGTGGCATGCTCACCAGCAGACCCATGCTGCGAGCCTCAGCTGACTTGTAGTAGCCCAGCGCATAACCCAACCGGCCGATTGGCCATAACATGCCGATGCCCGCGGCCCAGAGCGGGCTGACCGCAAACGAAAAAAGCCAGATGCCGGGCAGGAACAGTGCCAGATGCTCAAGCGTGTTCTGATGAGCCCGAACATGTCGCAGGTATTCTTCCGGGCCATCGTGTGAAGGCGCAGGTACTTTAAAACGGCCACGCGCCATGCCAGCTTTGAACAGGGTGAAGTAGTACACCAGCAGAGCCAGACTACTGACGATACCCGGCCAGGCGTAATCGCCCAAGTAATCGCCCAAGACGCTCACTCCAGTGGATGTGATTTGCGCGCGTTCATCTGCGCCGCCGGGATGTTGCTGATCCAGACACACAGCTGCGGGTCCGCCTGACGAAGTTCACCGGAAATCCAGCGACCTGCACCATCGAAAACACCACACAGGTTGCCATCGGTAACGGTGACGTTGCCCTGCGCGTCAATCTCGTAGAGTGCCTTGGTAAAGGCGTGTCTCATGCCAGTGTTCATCTACTTGTTACCCTCGACCCACTCGCCCAGCTTGTAGTGCAGCCAACGAACCTTGGCTTCGTTGTACCGCGACAGGTAGATCGTCTTCATGTAGGTCGTCTCAAGCCCGGCCTGCACTTTTGGCATGTTGAACACGTCCTGATCGAACACACGACCGAGGAATCCGTAGGCTGCGGACCAGGGCTGGTCCGGCTCGAGCCAGTGAACTTTTGCAGCCGGCGGACGTTCACCCTGGAACGGCGCCATCATGATGCACTCCATGATGCTGGTTCGATGATCGTTACCGTTCGGGCGGAAACGATAGACGATGCGGTTGAACGCACCCCACGGATGGAAATTCGGGAAGAGTGTGTAGTCGAGGTTGTCGACCATCTCAGCATCGCAGTACGTATCAACGAGATCACCCATAACCGGACGCAGCATTTCCCGGCTGGCCGCTGCGCTCCAGGCGCGAGGCATCTTGCCCTGCAGGTCAGGCGTTGGATCACCCTCGCGCAGGTCAAGCATGGACCGGACCACAGTTTCGGTCGGGATGTTGTCACCGAGTAACGGGCTCGGTGTCAGAGACGGCGTGATGACGCGTGCGCAGTTCTCCCACACGTCAACCTGGCTGTTGATATCGCCCAGCGCTTCCAGCATTTGCGGATGCGTGGCACTCACGTGGTAAGCCTCGCAGAACGCTTCCTGCGCGATCTTCCAGTTACAAGGCATCACTCTCGCGACATGCGCCATCTTGTACTGCTTTGATAGATCCCAGCGCTCGAACTGCCGGGCCAGATCAGCGATGAAGTCATCAAACGGCGCGCAGTTCTGGTCCGGATTGATGAAGACAAAACCACCCCA
>JANNBJ010000149.1:0-11916 GCA_031385325.1 Gammaproteobacteria bacterium
GATTGGTGAGGTTGCCAGAGCAAGAGGCCTTGCGGCGATTTTCGACATCGTGTTTCACCACTTTAGCTGGATCGTTCGGTGGGGAATCTATGGCTTTGCGCTGCTCTGGTTGGCTCTTGTGGTGATGGGATTTTTCGGCCAGTTCCAACGATTTACGGCGCTCTGTCTCTTTCTGTTGGCCGCTGCCAGTTCGAGCATCATCATCCTGTTGTCGTCGTCTAAAATAGAATTCGGACATGTCCTGTTCCTGGTTCCCTGTTTTGCGGTCGCCGCAACAAGCGCCTGGTTGTTCATGCGCGCGGGTGGCGGGTCGTGATGGAACAGGGGTAACCAACACCAGGCGGATTGGCTGAATCAGATGACGGGCGTAGTGAGAATCGAGAGGTGTGAACTGTCAGCGAAAGGGGCTATCGCAAGCCTCATGCAGCTCTACTTGTATGACCTGTGCGAATTCGAAGATGGGCCTCTCGACGAGAAAGGTCAGTTCGATCTGGGAGCGTATTTTGAATTGTACTGGACCGAACCAGAACGCCATCCGTTCCTGATATGGGTAGACGGAGAACTCGCGGGGTTTGCTTTGGTTCGTGAGATGGATGCCGAGACGTATTCTCTGACGGAGTTTTTTATCCGGCGTGGACGCCGTCGGGCAGGTTTGGGCGCGATTGCTGCAACTCAGCTTTTTGATCAGTTTCGAGGAAATTGGCAAGTTGCTGAATTGGCAAACAACCTTCCAGCGCAAACGTTCTGGCGTCGAGTGATCGAAAGGTACTCGGAAGGACGAGTCTCGGAGGAATGGTCCGAGTCAGAGCCACAAGGGCCGATGCAGGTCTTCAGCAACAAGGTGGTCGAATAGGTGCCAACACGGAAAGCTGCTGTTGTGGGAGTTGCGGAACACGGCAATTCTGCGGTCCTGGTAACGCTTACCCGCGAAGGGAAGTTTGTTGATCGCAGAACCATTGACCTCACGCACGATCTACCGACGCATCCCTATCACCACGAAGGGTCGTGGGCCATAGGCCGATATCGGGATAGCGCATGGTCGCGCGAGATTTCACTACCCGATGCGATAACGTTGGTCGAACGAGTTCGTGAAGCTGCGGCAATCGGAGCGCGTGAGGCGCTTGCTGAACTGGCTGCATCCTTGTCCGTTCCGATCGCCCGATTGAGCATTCGCGTGTGCCCAAAACTTCCTGCAACAACCGAAGCGCGGATTCGCGACACGCGCGCGGCGACGGTTGCCGATTCCGTGATGTACCGCGAAGCGCTGGCCACTGCAGCGGTAACGCGGGGTTGGTCTGTTCATTGGTATGACCGGGAGCGTGTATCTCAGGATGCAGCGCTAGCCCTCGATGACCAGGACGTCGACGTTTTCCTGCAGGCAATCGGTCGTGCGATCGGACCACCTTGGCAAGCCAGACACAAACTCGCGGCGAAGGCAGCGCTGGCGGTTATGCGACTTCCCCAGTAGCGTGCGGGATTGCGCCGAATAAGGTATCTGGAATGTCTTCAGTACGCCCGGTCGAGTTGCCTGCGAATTCTCCGCTGTTTGGGTATCGACGCGATGGAGGTTATGCGGACTGTTATGTCACCCGAGTATCCGGGACCGTTTCACAAGCGATGTTTGTCGAAGCGTTCTATACATCGGCGCTGTTCAAGATTGAACGGGCGTTGCTCGCGTTCCTCGCCCGGCGTCCCGCTACCGATACAGATGCAGCGGCATTGGCCGCAGGCACTGTGAGTGATTTCTCGGCGTGGACTGTTGAGACACAGAGCAGTGAACAACTGTTACTCCGTGATTTCATGGGGAAAACTCGATCATGGCTGATGGTGTCGGCGAATAACGGCGACACCGATCTCTACTTTGGCTCTGCCGTTGTGGCTAGACAACGATCTGGATCGAAAAAGCACGGATTGGGCCTGATTTTCCACGCATTGCTAGGTTTTCACCGGTTGTACGCACGGTTGTTATTGGGAGCCGCGGCTTCCCGCATTCGTTGTGCTTGATGAACAAAAACGACCAACGTTGAATCTGTTGGGTTGACGTACTGTGTAACACACAGTACTGTGCAACGCATGGGTGATACAGACGCTTTCAACAAACTTGAACTCGAACTGCGGCGCGGCGTGGTGGTGCTGGCCACACTCTCGCAGCTTCGTATGCCTCGTTATGGTTATGAACTTCGGCAGGTGCTGGCCGACCGGGGCATGCCGATCGAAGAAGGTACGCTGTACCCGTTGTTGCGCCGCCTGGAAACGCAGGGTGTGCTGAAAAGCGAGTGGAAGATCGAAGACGGACCACCGCGCCGGTATTACTCGCTTAATGGCGATGGCCGGAAGCTGCTCAAGAAACTCACCGAGTCCTGGCAGGGCATGAACGATGCCATGGGTCGGTTATTGAAGGAGGACTGACAATGAACGTGAACGACCTGATCGAGGCTTACGTGACCGATGTTGCGGTGCAATTGCCGCGCCGCCAACGTAATGATGTGGCGTTTGAACTGCGCGCGCTGCTCGGAGAAGAGTTGCAGGCGAAGGCCCAAGCATCCGGTCGCGTAGTCGACGCGGCGATGACAACCGATCTGCTGCGCGATTTTGGTCATCCAGATGTCGTTGCGGCGCGATATCGTCCGGTACTGACCATCATTGATCCGGTTGATGGTTACACTTTTGTGCGGGCAACCGTCGTTGGACTGGCGATCATCTGGGGCGCCGGTCTGTTGAAAGAAGTTCTGCAACCAGTGGAGTCGGGCTCCGACCTGATTATGGCGCTTGCTCGTTGGTGGCTTGGCACGGTGATTTCGTCGTTGTGGTGGCCCGGCGTACTGGTCTCCTATTTCGCAATTGCTGCCTGGGTTCGTCGACGCTGGCCGTCGACCGGTGAGTGGAAACCACGCTCCCGTTATCAGGTCACTGGTGGTCGCACGTCGATGGTGTTGGCAATGGTCGGTATTACTCTCGGTCTGCTTGTGCTCATTGACCCACGAGGAGCGCTGGAACTGTTCTTTGGCACCCAACTGGCACCGGTGGCTTACGATGCACTGACGTACACGGGGTCGTTTCGTCAGCTGCAGGGTCCGATCTTGTTCGTCGTACTGCTGCTCAACATTCCGCTCATGGTTGGCGTGGTGGCGAGCGGTCGCTGGTCAGCCAGTCTGCGACGTTTCGAACTGGCGCTTGAGGTTATGGTATGTGTTGTCATGTTATGGACTGTTCTGGATGGCCCGGTGTTTATTGCGGCAGTCAGCGACAAGTTCGTTAAGGTGGCCATGTTGCTCATCATTGCCAGTGTGCTGATTACACGAGGGATTCGCCTGTATCGCCGTGTCATGCCTGCTCCGGACGGTCGCGTGCAGGTGCACGGGTAACGCTGCGCCTCAGCGCCGTGCACCGAATGCTCTAACTCCGGCGATTGCCGAGTTTGCTCTTCACAACTTCGATGACGATCGGCAACAGCGATACGGCAATCACGCCCAGGATGACCAGTTCGAAGTTCTTCTTCACCACTTCCATTTCACCGAAGATCAGGCCCGCACCGAGACAAGTTGGCACCCATAACGCCGAACCGATTGAACTGTACAGGATGTAGCGCGGGTACGGCATCTTGCCAACACCGGCCACAAAGGGCGCAAAGGAGCGAACGATGGGTACGAAGCGCGCGATGATGACGGTGCGGGAGCCGTAACGGTTGTAGAACTGTTCCGTTTTTTCCAGATGTGATCGGCGAAAGAAAAAGGAGTCTTCGTACTTGAAGACCTTGGGGCCAATCGTTCGTCCCACCCAATAGTTGACGTTGTCGCCGCAGAACGCCGCCAGCATGATGATGCCACCACACAGCCAGGGATCGATGGCGCCGGTTGAGGCCGCAATCGCACCAACTGCAAACAGCAACGAATCGCCTGGCAGGAACGGAGTGACCACCAATCCTGTTTCGGCAAACACGATGAGGAACAGGATTGCATAGATCCACGGCCCGTAGGTTTGCACCATCAAGGCAAGGTGTTCGTTGATGTTCAGAATAAAGTCGATCGGGTTCATGTTGTCCGGTGTGTCTCACGTTTGGCGGCGTCCTGGTTAATCAGGACGCAGGTTGAACAATGCAGCGGTGGCGTCTACCAGGCCGGTCCTGGTGCCAGTTTGAATGCGAGATGATGATAGCCGGCCATGCAGGCGAGACCGACCGCATTGTTTCCCTCGTCATTGCGCAGGCTCTTGTCCGCACCGGCGGCGAGCAATGCATCGATCAGCTCCGCGTGTCCACGCTGGCCTGCCTCCTGCAGTGGTGTATTGTTGCCTTGTTGTAACGCGTTCACGTCCGCACCCTTGTTGATCAGTGCCTGAGCCATGTAGAGCGCAATTTCCGGATCATTGGTCGCGGCGGCGCTGTGTATCGGACAGACTTTCATCGCGTTCCTGGACGGTGCATTCACGTCCGCGCCGACATTCATCAGGAAGTCAAACAGCGCACGATGGCCGAAGAAGCAGGCATAACCCAGCGGGTGATAGCCGTCCGGAGAAAAAGCATCCTTCAGATCAGCCTGGGCACTGACAAGAGCGGTCGCCCGCTGCGTGTCACCCAGTGTGCTGGCTTCGAAGATATCCAGGTCAGCGCGGCTCTGCGCCAGTTGATCAGCAATCTCACGTTGCCCCATGTACATGGACAGACAGATCATCGATACGCCCTCGGCGTTCCTGGCGCGGGCAAGCTCAGGAGAAGCTTTCAGTGCCGATGTAACGCTTCCGATGTCGCCTGCATTGATGGAGTCCGTTAGCGATTGTGCGTCTGCCATGTTGCTCTCCCGAAAGTGTGTTGCTCTGCGACTGCTCTGCCCTGTGTAGCGGACAGAGTTCCCGTCCAGCATGGTAAACCGAGGTGGGCGGCGTACGTTCACTCCCGGTCACAATTTCAATCGAGGAGCAGCGGGAAGAATCTGATTTGAATGGGCATCCTCAGAGCTCGGAGATGTATCCCGCCAGCACACAGATCCCCGTGGTGGCTGCCAACGTACTGCCGATGAGAATTGCCCTGGTCTCCGGTGATCGTGTTTTCAGTGACGTGAACATGGTGGAAAGAGTGAATGGTCCAACGTACGCCATTGTTCCGAGGGCGAGTACATACGCGTTATGGGGAAACAGCTTCAATGCGATCAGCCAGACCCCAGCCAGAAACAAGCTTCCGTAAAGGTTCACTTGTGTGCTCAGGCGACGGTCGTCGGGGCTCACCAGCTCGCGATATTCGCCGCAGCGCAGATTGAGTGCTTTTGCCAACATTGTGCTTGCTCCATTTGTGATTGGGGTTACCAGGCAAGGGGTTGCAGCGGCATCTGCCAGCCCTGCTGTGTTGAGGAGTTCAGGGTGCAGGTGCGCATCAAGCGCGCCTGCAATCAGATCGACCGCCAGTTGCGGTGTGAGGGGCTGCGCGTCGATCAGCTCCGCGAGCTCTGCGCCGTAACGTCGTCGCCAGTTTGCCGGGTAGAGCCGGATGAAGAGACTCATGCGCTGGCCAATCGCCCTTGGCCGACGCGAGCAACGGCCTCAAGCGCAGCCAGTCGCAAACGAAGTGCCTGTTTGCCCAGGTCAGAGATGGCATAGGGGTTGCGTCGATCAGGGCTGTCGATGGCACTGATGAGGCCGCGTGCTTCCAGTCGCGCAATGGCGCCGTACAGGGTTCCCGGCCCCAGCTGTGCATCGAAGGTTCTGGCAATGTCCTGGGTCATCGCGTAGCCGTGTTTCGGGCTGTCCGCAAGGCTGATCAGAATGAGCACGGCGGGTTCAGAGAAGCGACCGAAATCGGCGATGTCGAGTTCAACTTCGTTGGCCATGGTGCTGGTCCGTTCTCGTGAACATTTACTACGTGTAACGTATTAGTACGTTGTGCGTAGCAAACTGTCAAGTGCGCGTGTCCTATATGCGAGCTTCCTCGCACAAAACCCGGGGTGTGTCCTCGTGGGAGTCCCGGTGTGTGTCCTTGCGAGCGGCCGAGGCTGCTAACATCCGGACAAGCCAACGGCGGGGAAGGGCGCGTGAGCTGGAAGGACGAAGTAGACGAACTGGCGCGGCGGCAAGGTTTTGCGCAACAGATGGGTGGTCCGGAGGGAGTCGCCCGGCAGCGTGCCCGCGGCAAGCTCACGGTACGGGAGCGCATCGACGCACTCGCCGATCCCGGGAGCTTCCGGGAATTCATGGGTCTGACCGGTGACGCGCACTACGAAGGCACGCAGCTCACCGGGTTCACACCCAAGCCTTCCGTCGAGGGCACCTGCCTCGTCGATGGCCGCAAGTTGATCGTCACGGCCGGAGACTTCACTGTTCGCGGGGGCTCGGCGGGCAGCCGTGGTGGGCTCGGCCAGGAGCTCGCCGCCAATGTTCGCGCACGCGAGTGGCGCATTCCCTACGTTCGCCTGCTCGATGCCGCTGGTGGCAGTGTTCGCTCGTTTGAGGAGCTCGGTCGGACGTATCTGCCCGATGGCAATGTGTGGACGGCTATCGATGTCGAACTGCTGAGTCAGGTGCCGGTGGTCTCAGCGGTGATGGGTTCTGTTGCCGGACTACCGGCGATCAATGCGTGTCTTGCCCATTTCAATCTGATGGTGAAGGACAAGAGCCAGCTCTTTCCCGGTGGCCCACCCGTAGTGAAAGCGGCGCTGGGGTACGACATCACCAAGGAGGAGCTGGGTGGTGATCACATTCACGTGAAGCTCAGTGGCAGTGTGGAGAATCTCGCCAGTGATGAAGGACACGCGTTTGAGCTGATCCGTCAGTTTCTGTCCTATCTGCCCAGCAACGTCTGGGAGATGCCACCTCGTGGTGAATCCAGCGAAGATCCAAATCGTCGTGAAGAAAAACTGCTGTCGCTGATTCCACGCAATCCGCGACAGATCTACGACCCCAAGCTGATGCTCAATTTGATCGTCGACCAGGATTCTTTTTTCGAGATCGCCCCTTTGTATGGCCGTTCAAGAGTAACCGGTCTTGCACGCCTGAATGGTTACCCCGTCGGCATCATGGCGAACAATCCGAAGCATCACGGCGGTGCCACCGACGTGGCGGCTGGCAACAAGGTGATGCGACTGATCCAGTTGTGCAACACGTTTCATCTGCCGCTGATCTCATTCGCCGATGAGCCTGGTTTCATGGTGGGTCTCGAATCCGAAAAGATCGGCATTGAACGTGCCGGTGCGCGCCTGGTGGCCATGACGACCCAGAGCTGGATGCCTTGGCTGACCGTGGTGGTTGGACGCCTTTATGGCGTTGCCGGTCAGTGCCACCACCGGCCGAGCGGGATGTTTCGCCGCTACGCGTGGCCGTCGGCCAACTGGGGTTCGATGCATATCGCGGGCGGGGCGAGCGCTGCGTATCGTCGGGAAATCGAAAGTGCCGCTGATCCGGAGCAGATGCGACAAACAATCGAAGCGCGTCTGCGGGCTGTAGCGTCACCGTTTCGTACAGCGGAAGCCACCGGTCAGGACATCATTGACCCGCGCGACACGCGCGCTCTCCTCTGTGAATTTGTTGGCGATGCGCAGCGCATCCTGCAGTCCCAGCTCGGTCCGCCGCGGATTCCCTATTTGCCGTGACGTTCGAGAAGTGGCACCCAGGCCAATCGTGTATCGGAGTACACATCGAGGGTGGGGGCGAATGCCGCAGGTATGTCGAGACTGCCGACGGTGACGTCAATCACTTCCGGATGGCCGGTGTTCACACACGCCACCTGCGTGCCACAGGTGGCACAGAAATAACGTGTGCCGTTGTTTGACGATGCGAACTCGACCGGCAACTCGCCGGTATATCTGAATCGTTCTACCGGCACGACGAGCCAGGTCACGTAAGGCGCGGCGTGCACTCGACGACACATTGTGCAGTGGCAGTTGGCGCAGAGGTAGGAGCCTGCGTCGACTGAGTAACGAATTCGCTTGCAGAAACAGCCGCCTTCGATCATCGCCAATGCTCCCTGAGTTATCCGTAATTCGAAGATAGGACCAAAGTACCTGAACCCATAGACCAGCCGATGGTATTCACTCCATTGAGAGAATATGAGTCCACTGCTCGGCAGTCACCGGCAGGATCGACAGTCGATTACCCCGGCGTATCAAGGCGAAATCGCCGAGAGCGGCTGCATCATCCTTCAACTCCTGCAACAGGATCACGCGTTTGAACCGGCGTTCGAACTTTACGTCCACCATCATCCACCGTGGCTCGGCGGGATCGCTTTTCGGGTCAAAATACGGGCTTTTTGCATCAAACGCGGAGCTGTCGGGATAAGCCTCCCTGACCACCCGGGCAATCCCGGCAATGCCCACTTCGGCACAGCTCGAGTGATAGATGAATACGGCGTCACCAACTTTCATCTCATCCCGCATCATGTTCCTGGCCTGATAGTTGCGCACGCCGTACCAGGGTTCGGTTTTTTTCGGTCTTTTCTGCAGATCATCGATGCCGAACGTGCCAGGTTCGGTTTTCATCAGCCAGTGGTTCATTCACGTGCCTCGCCAGGATCAAGGTGGAACGATGCTGAACGTTACCACTAGACTACCTTTTTGGTCAGGCAGCGCCGACCCTTGTGCAGTAATGAACTGGTGAGCGCTCCTGATGTTGACGACTGAAGCCGGCGTCTACCGCTCGCCATCCACACTCTGACAAGGAACTCACCATGCGTTTTGCTGCTGCCGCTGCACCCAACATTTCTGATTGGAAGATCTTTGTCGAACTCGAAGCGCTGGGTTTTGACAGTGCCTGGGTGCCAGATTCGCAGATGATCTGGTCCGACACGTTTGCAGTGCTTTCGCTGGTAGCCGCTCACACCACCCGCCTTCGAGTCGGGACCGGCGTTGCGATTGCGCCAACACGTCTGGCGCCGGTCACGGCACATGCCATTGGCTCCATCAATCAGCTGGCACCCGGGCGCACCTTTCTCGGTATCGGCAGTGGTCACACTGCCATGCGCGCGATGGGTTTCGAGACGATGAAGGGGCCGGCGTTTCGCGAGTATTTACGCGTCGTTCGAGCGCTGTTGCACGGCGAAGAAGTGGACTACACCCTGGATGGCGAGACCCGGCCGATCCACTTCCTGCATCCGGATCAGGGTTACATCAATACGACGCATCCGGTGCCGATCTATGTGGGTGCCGACGGTCCGATTGCGCTGAAGGCGGCGGGCGCTTATGGCGATGGGCGCATCTCGGCCATGGACCCGACCCCGGATCGAATGGTGTCCAGTGTGGCGATGGCACGCGAGGGTGCCAGCGCCGTCGGACGTGTTTTTCCTGAACAGTTTTCGCCCATCGCGATGGTATCGGCCTGTGTGCTGCAACCCGGCGAGCGCAGGGACTCGGAGCGTGTCGTCGGTCAGGTTGGTGCAACCGTCGTTGGCGTGCTGCACTGGTGGTACGAGATGTATCGCGCTTACGGCAATGACAACATGGTTCCGGACCTGTGTCGTGATGAGTGGACCCAGTATCTGCGGATCGTCTCGGGGTGGAACATGCCTCCGGAGAGAGTTCATCAGCGACTACATCTTGGTCACGCGACGTTCCTCGTTCCAGAAGAACGCAAGCTCGTCACTCCGGCCATGATCGAAGCTGCCGGTGCGCTCGTTGCTGAACCCGACGAAATTATTGCGCACATTCGGATGCATGAAGCCGCGGGGTTGCAGGAGCTTGTTTTGCTGCCGACCTTTGATCAGGCGCGTGCGGTGTTCCGTGACTTTTCACGGGAGATCATCGCGCGCTATTGATCACAGCAGAGTGTCTCGGAGATCTTTCGGGAGAGATCCTGCAGGCTCCAGGAGTCATGCACGCCCGCGCTGATCCACGGGCAGTGATCGATAACGAATCCATGCAGCGCGCACCTCTTTGACGGTAGCGCCCGGATGTTGTTCATGGAACGCCCGGGTGAAGCGGTTCAGCTCGAATTGCGCGCCGATGACGACCGTTTTCTGTTGTCTACCCGATTGGATTAGCGCTATCGCGTCGCCGAGCGTCCGATCGCCCTGGCTTTCTGTGAGGAATGCGCGGATCGGTCCGGTAAAGCGAAACCCGGTGCCTGTCTCCCGTTCAAAGAACTCGCGCAAGACCTGACTGGCCCGTTGGCCCGGTGGGATCAGGGTCTGCCGCGTCAGCGGGGCTTCGAGTCGCTTACCAGTCTTGCGCGGGCGAGTAGAAGGGCTGGGGGGCGTCTTGCCTTGCAGGCAGGCCGTGATTCGTGCGGTGACATCCTGCTTTGAACCCGTTGCAGACAGTCCGAGAACTCGCGCAAAGGTACAGAGCTCGACCTTGAGCCAGTACCAACGGAGGAACTCTGTGGCGGTGAGTTCACTAGTAAGCGCAGGCCGCGCACCGTCGATGTCCATCAGGCAACGAACTCGGGTTCCAGCCCGTCCATGCGCCCGATCTTCTGAATCAAGTCTTCAACTCGACAGGAGTATCCCCATTCGTTGTCGTACCAGCCGATGACCTTGACGAACTCCCCGCCGATCACTTGCGTCAGTTCAGCGTCGAAGACACAACTGTGGCTGTTGCCGACGATGTCGCTGGAAACCACCGCGTCGGTGCAATACTGCAGAATCCCCTTCAGTGGGCCGTTGGCGGCCGCACGGAATGCCGCGTTGATCTGATCGACGGTGACGGTCCTCTGCAATTCCAGCGTCAGATCAACCACGCTGCCGTCCGGAACGGGTACCCGCATGGCCAGACCATCAAGCTTGCCCGCCAGCGCAGGAATCACCCGGCCGATGGCGGAGGCCGCACCGGTGCTGGTGGGAATGATGTTGAGCGCCGCATGGCGGGATCGTCGGAAATCCTTATGGGGTGAGTCCACCAGATTCTGGTCGGAGGTATAGGCGTGAATGGTGTTCATCAGCCCACGCCGGATGCCAAACGCATCGTTCAGAACCATGGCCATAGGCGCGGCACAGTTGGTCGTACAACTGGCATTGCTGATGATGGTTGAAGCCGGGGTGACGACATGATCGTTCACGCCCAGGACCACGGTGCTGTCGAGATCATCTTTGGTAGGCACCGTGATCAGTACCCGTCGAGCACCTTGTTTGAGATGAGCTTCGAGTTCGGTGACGCTACGGAACTTGCCCGTGCTTTCGATGACGTAGTCGACCCCCAGCTCTCGCCACGGTAGTTTGTTCGGGTCTTTTTCGCTCAGTACGCGAAACGGATCCCCATCGATCGTCAGTACATCGCCATTGAGGGAGACCTCGCCGGGGTAGATGCCATGCACGCTATCGAATTTGAAGGCATAGGCCAGCGCATCAGGTGGCGCCAGGTCGTTGATAGCCACGACATCGAAGTGCTTGCGCAGCTTGGCGATGCGAGTGACGGTGCGACCGATTCGACCGAAGCCGTTGATGGCTATTTTGGGGGCGGGCATGTTTGTTCGTTCTCCGGATGGGGCAGGGAGTTTAAGCACTGGCAGATCGGCTTCAGTCTACGAAAATCTACGGGGACACACCTCGGGAAGTACTTCGATTCAGGGGCAACTCAATAGAATGGAGGTCAAATTGCGCACGGGGTTATCTCAAGGTCTCCCTACGATTGTCGCGCGTGCTTGCTATGCAGCGCACGTGAACCCCGATGTGTGTTCGGGTGGTTCGTCGGGTATGGCCGCAACTCCACTGAATATTTTCACGGAGAAGTGGGCATTGGAGCCGGGCGCGGGCTCAGTGCTGGCTTCGACACAAGTGCTGACGAAGTGCACGGTGCAGGCGGGAGTGCGGGGAGGCCTCCGTTTGCGCGTGTGGGTGCAGCTATGGGAGCTGCTGCCGGACTTTGACCCTGCCTCGCTTCCACGTACACCACACTACGCAGCCACAAGGCTGCATTCTGCATTGACCGGCGTCTGATATCCGATCGACGAGTGCAATCGCTGCCGATTATAGAACCCCTCGATCCAGTCCACGATATCGAGTCT
>JANNBJ010000198.1:0-7210 GCA_031385325.1 Gammaproteobacteria bacterium
GGCTAGGAGCCTGCGCGGCAGAAGGCGGCGGTGCGAGGCGAGTGTCAATTCGAGTCCGATTTTTCGTTCGTTTGAGACGCGTAGTGGGTGCTACGCAACGAAAACGAACGGAAAAGCGGGCCGAAGTGGCGCCGCCGCAGCCTGTCGAGCTTCTGCCGCGCAGACTCCTAGAGTGCACTCGGCCATTTTTGTGCCCATGCCGAGGAATCCGGCGATGATGAGCCATAGCGTGGCGCCTGGGCCGCCCATGGATATCGCTACGGCGACGCCGGCAATATTGCCAATGCCGACTGTGCCGCTGACTGCGGTGGTCAGCGCCTGGAACTGGGATATTTCACCCGGATCGCCAGCCTTTGCATATCGACCCGAGATGATGCGACAGGCGTGCAAAAAACCGCGGATGTTGATGAAGCGCAAGTAGAGCGTGAAGAAGATCCCGCCAGCGATCAACCACAAGACGATCAGAGGAATTGGCGTCCCGTTGATGGAGATCGCATAGAAGACGAAGCTGCTGACGGCATCGGTGATGGGTTGAACGGCATCGTTGATGAGCGTGTCGAGAGAGACGGGCTGTGTTGGCATCGACGTACCTTAGCGGGTTGTACGTCTTGTGGCACTATTGGCGTCCCGTTTCCCTGGGCCTGCCAACATGCCCTTCGTCCACAACCTGCATGTCATCCTCGCTTATGTCACGGTCGCGGGTTTTGTGCTGCGAGTCAGCTGGGCGTTCATGGGATCCTCACGTCTCAAGTCCAGGCCGGCGCGAATCCTGCCTCATGTCGTCGACACCCTGTTGCTGGTGTGTGGCCTGATATTGGTCTTTGGCCTTGGACACTCCTTGACCAGCAGCTGGCTGGTCATGAAGTTTGTTGGGCTGCTCGCCTATATTGGTTTTGGCGTCGTCACACTGCGCGCATCCAGCGTGCCGCTCCGACTACTTGGTGTCATTGGGGCACTGTTGAGCGTGGGGTACATCTTTGCGGTAGCGATGACTCGGGATCCCTGGCCGCTTTCGTAGCGATCAGGAGATCGCGGTCAAGGCCAAACCCCGGGCCGATGCCTACAACGTTCTGGCAATCAGCTCCTTCATGATCTCGTTGGTGCCGCCGTAGATTTTCTGCACGCGCGCATCGGCATACATGCGGGAGATTTCGTATTCATCCATGTAACCCGCGCCGCCGTGCAATTGCAGGCATTCGTCGACGATTTCATTCTGTTTCTGAGTACACCAGTACTTGGCCATTGAAGCCGTGGCGGCATCGAGCCTGCCGTCCACATGCTGCAGCAACAACTGATCAACGAACGTACGAGCCACCAGTGCTTCAGTCTTGCATTCGGCGAGCTTGAACTTGCTGTTCTGGAAATCGATGACGCGTTGACCAAAGGCCTTGCGCTGCTTGACGAACTCGAGGGTGACTTCGAGCGCTCGCTCTATGCCACAGACGGCGGCCTGCGCAATATTGAATCGTTCTTGTGGCAGTTGCTGCATTAATTGTACGAAGCCCTTGCCTTCCTCTGGGCCCAGGCGATTGGTCAGCGGCACGCGACAATCATCGAAGAACATTTCTGACGTGTCGGCGGCGTGCTGGCCCATCTTCTTCAGATTGCGTCCACGTTTGAAGCCAGGGTTGTCCGTCTCGACCACAACCAGGGAAATGCCGCGCCCGCCGAGGTTTGGGTCAGTCTTCGCAACGACGATGACAAGTCCGCAGTGCTGGCCATTGCTGATGTAGGTCTTGGCGCCGTTGACGACGTAGCTATCGCCATCTTTGATCGCAGTGGTCCGTACCGCCTGCAGATCGGAGCCGGTGTCTGGTTCTGTCATTGCAATGGCACCAACCAATTCACCGCTGGCCATTTTCGGCAGCCAGCGCTGACGCTGCTCTTCGTTGCCATACTTGAAAATGTACGGTGCAACGATGGCGCTATGCACCTGGTTGCCAAAACCACCGAGACCTGCATACAGCATCTCTTCCATGATCACGGTTTCATGGCGGTAGTCGCCGCCACCTCCACCGTACTCGGTCGGCATCTCCGCGCACAGGAGACCGGCCTCACCTGCCTGCAGCCAAGCGTCGCGATCAACGATACCGGCTTCTATCCAGCTATCGTTTCTGGGTTTGAACTCGTTCTGAAAAAATCGACGGGCCGATTCGCGCAGGATACGCAGCTCGTCATTCATCCACGGCGATTGATAGTTCTCGAACAGCATCATTGATCCGGCATGTTTCGACGGCGCGGGATTAAACAGTAAGTCCCGCGTATTGGGTAGCCAAGACTAGCCAGCGTGACCTCACGGCCAGCCTGCGCCGGGCGCAGGGGCATCGGCAACTACAACCTGGCCACTGCGCTCAGCCTTGCAATCAGCGGGTCGGGAAGATTTGCAGGTAAGAATGAACAGACGTTGTCCACCAAGCATGCAGGCGTAGGCACCGCGGTCGGTAGCCACGCGATGTGTGATGGCGCCACCTTCGATCAGCCGGATACATTCGTTGGTGGTCGGGGAAGCTACCCAGATTCCGCCCAGGGCGTCCAGGCAGATGCCATCGGGAACGGCTTTGGTTGGGGTGTGAGCCCAGATTCGCCGATTGTGCAGGTCGCCATGTTCGTCGATATCAAAAGCGGTCAATCGGCCAGCAAAAGTCTCTCCCACGATCAGGGTGTGCCCGTCTGGAGTGATAACAGTCCCATTCGGGAAAACCAGGTCGTTCGCGACGATGCGAGCTGCGCCGTCGGGTTTGATGGCGATCAGTTCGGCTACTCGTTGTGCAGCGCCCTGGTGCAGATCGAAGCCAAAATTACCGACATAGGCCTGGCCAGCCGCGTCGACGACCATGTCGTTACAGTGGCCGCTGGCCAGTGCACTCAGGTCTGCGTGTATGGTCAAACTGTGTCCGTCGAAGCGCAGGACGCGTTTGTCCGTCATCGAAACCACCAGCAGGTCGCCTCCTGGCAGCCATCCGAGTCCGGACGGACGATTGGGCACCTCAACGATGGTCTGGGCGACACCTGCGTCATCCAGTTTGATCACTTTGTGGTCGTGCATGTCCGATAGCCACAGGTGGCCAGCCCGCCAGCGCGGACCTTCACCAAAACAGAAGCCGTCAGCAAACAGCTCCGCGGACAACTGAGTCGTCATCGTTTTCTCCTGAACCCCAGAATCGATTTGAGTGCAAACGGAATTGGGCAAGACAGTAGCATGCTTGACATCAGCTGCGGCTTGTCAAGCGTCTGTGGCGGTCTCTGCACGCTGTTCGAATGAGTTAATGGGCAATTATTAGGGCGGATTTGACAAAGAAGGCCACGGCCCCGCTGTTCAAGCAAAACTTTTCAGCTATTCTTGCGCCTCCAAAAAAGGAGGTGTTCATGACAACACTCAACACGATGCTCAAAGTTCTGTCGATTGGTGTGTTCGCGCTGCTGGTTGGTGCGTGCTCACAGGATAAAGCAGCTGACGCTGCCCAGGACGCAGCTGATTCTGCTCAGGATGCTGCCGCTGCCGCGTCGGATGCTGCTTCCAGTGCAGCTGAAGCCGTGGACGAAGCCGCCGACTCAACTGTTGACGCTGCAACCGATGCAGCTGATGACGCAGCTGCGGCTGCTGGAGAAGCTGCTGATGCCGCTGGTGAAGCTGCTGACGCAGCTGGCGATGCCGCTGCTGCTGCAGGTGATGCTGCTGCCGCTGCAGGTGACGCCGCTGTTGGCGCTGCCGATGCTGCTGTAGATAGCGCAACCGGTGCAGTTGATGCCGCTGCTGGTGCAGTTGATTCTGCTGCAGAGGCTGTGGACGCCGCCACCAACTAAGGTTGGTTGGTCTCGACCTGCCGGTTCAAGCCGGATCAAGGTCGAACAAGAGCTCAGGGAATTACCGATCAATGTCGGTAATTCCCGTGCCTTGTTCAAGTTGGTGACTTCTCAGATCGTACTTGGTGTCAGCTCTTGTTGAGCCTGACTGAAAGTTCCTGTTCGATAGTTTCCGGTGTAGTGGTCGGCGCATAGCGTGCGACTACCGATCCATCCCCGTCGACGAGGAATTTTGTGAAATTCCACGGAATGTCCTGCTTGCCAGCATCGTCTGGCCGCTCCCGCTTCAACCAGGTGTACAGGTCGCAGGCCTCTGCGCCGTTGACCTCGACCTTGGCGAACATTGGAAAGTTGACCTGATAGCGGGACGTCGCGAACTCCAGAATTTCAGCTTCCGAACCCGGCTCCTGTCCACCGAACTGATTGCACGGGAAGGCCAGAACCGTGAAGCCGCCATTTCCAGCAACGCTTCCCAGAGTCGTTTGCATAGTACGCAACCCGGCGTACTGAGGTGTCAGTCCTCAGCGACTGGCAACGTTGACGATCAGACAGGTTTGACCGCGATATCGAGCGAATTCCACTGGATTACCGTGGATATCGTTCATGATCAGTTCATGGAAGAAGGACATAAATATTCTCCAGTTGAGCAGGGCGAAACCGGGTCGGTTGTGAGCCCTTTGTTGGTCTTTTGTGGTCAGGTGCTGTCATCAGGTTGGCGTCCCCAGAGGGCTGGGGTTACCATGCCGGCTGCTCGCGCTGGCGAGCGCTAAATCAAAAGAACTCTATCAGGGGGAACTATGCGCGATGTAGTTATCGTCGACAACATTCGAACTGGCCTGGCCAAGTCCTTTCGAGGCTCATTCAATCTGACCCGTTCGGATGACATGCTCGCGCATTGCATCGACGCGTTGCTGGATCGAAATCCTCAGCTATCTGCTGACGAAGTCGAGGACGTCGTGGTTGGCGCGGCCAGTCACTCGGGTGAGCAGGATGGCAACCTGGCCCGTCTGGCAGTGGTGCTTTCCCGTCTGCCCATCACCACTGCCGGTGTCACCATCAATCGTTTCTGTTCTTCCGGACTGCAGTCGATCGCGATGGCTGCAAATCAAATCGCTTCGGGTCAAACCGAAGTGGCCATGGCTGGTGGTGTTGATTCCATTTCCATGCGCACCCGCCAGACTGCAGGCAAAGCTGAATTGAACAAGCGCCTGGTTGAGGAAAAGCCGGCCATCTTCATGGCCATGGGTAACACTGCGGAAGTTGTGGCACGCCGTTATCAGGTCACGCGTGAAATGCAGGACATTTATGCCCTGGAAAGTCAGCGTCGTTACGCGAATGCCCAGAAAAATGGCTGGATTGGTGAAGAAATCGTGCCGATGACGGCCACCATGTTGAAGGTCGACAAGGAGACCGGTGCAGAGTCGCGTGTCAGCGTTACTGTTGACAAGGACGAGTGCAATCGCGCAGATACCACTCTTGCCGGTTTGGCAAAACTGCCGCCAGCCTTTGAAGAAGATGGCAGCGTGACTGCGGGCAACGCGTCGCAATTGTCAGATGGTGCGTCCATGACCCTGTTGATGTCCGCTGAGCGTGCCGCGAAGCTTGGTCTGAAGCCGATGGGAATCTTCCGCGGATTCACGGTTGCCGGATGTGAACCGGATGAGATGGGGATCGGACCTGTGTTCGCGATTCCACGATTGCTTGAGAACGCCGGCTTGAAACTCAATGACATCGACCTGTGGGAACTGAACGAAGCGTTCGCGTCTCAGTGTGTTTACAGCCGCGACAAGCTTGGTATCGATCCGGCCAAGTACAACGTCAACGGTGGCAGTATCGCCATTGGTCACCCCTTCGGCATGACGGGATCGCGCTGCACAGGTGCAGTACTGCGTGAACTTCGTCGGCGCAACAAGCGTTATGGCGTGGTGACGATGTGTATCGGTGGAGGTCAAGGAGCGGCCGGTCTGTTCGAAGCAGTCTGAACCTTGACCAACCGAGGCGGCGTAACAGAATGATACGACGTCGAAATTTGCTGGAAACAGCGGTCTGGCATTGTAGGTGGATATCGCTTCGCAGGATAAACGAAGTCGTTCTCCATGATTGAGCCATACCGCTTGCTTCGCTCGCTCGCATGCAGGGGAAGGTACATTGTTGCCTTCTCTCTGTGCCTGTTTGCGGTTGAAGCGTTAGCAGTCAAGGAAAGCCAACCGCAGTACCCCGGGACGAGTGCCCGACTTCCGCCTTCTAGCCAGATATCGTATGCCGACGCGACGGATCTCGAATTGAAGTCGCTGGGTGAGCAGTGGGCAATGCTGTCTGCGCCTGAGCGTCGAGCGCTGCTTGCAGAGGTTCGGATGCGGTGGGCGAAGAATCACAATGGGTCGACGCGTGTCCGGATCCAGGCGACACGACAGTTTGGGGTGGTGCGACAGCCCGATGGCACAACCATTCGAGTTGAGAGACGAATCATTCGCATGTTCCCGGTTGATGACGATAGAGGGTATGGAACCGGCTTCGAACAACGTGTCGGTAGCGAACCTGGCACGATTGAGCCGGGACCGAAGGGTGGTTTTGTGCCTGAAGGCCAGCACGCCACCGATACACCAGCGATGCGGGTTCGCGCCGGTCCCGATCAACAGGTTCCCGTGTCAACCCCACCTGTGTCCGGTGATGCCCCTGCAACTGGTTCCAATCGCTGACCCTTGGATCACCCCATGGATGTTGATGTTGCCCGACTGCTGATCGTTGACGACGATCCGGAGATACGCGAACTCATCGAGGCTTACCTCGTTCAGCAAGGATTCGAAGTCAGCTGCGCCGAGTCTGGCAAACAAATGTTCGAACTGCTGGAACAGGGCGAATACGATTTGATCGTTCTGGACCTCATGCTGCCCGGTGAGCATGGGCTGACGCTGGCGGGGCGAGTGAAACGGGAAATGAATACGCCGATCATCATCGTCTCGGCCCAGGGCGAGGACGTGGATCGCATAGTTGGCCTGGAAGTAGGTGCCGACGACTATCTGGCAAAGCCCTTCAATCCACGTGAATTGCTGGCCCGAATTCGCGCCGTCCTGCGGCGCGCCGCGTCGGCTGGGACCCCGGTGACGTCAACCGCGGCAACCCCGCACCGATTTCGTTTTGGCGCATACGTGCTCGACATGATGACTCACCGGCTGAGTCGAGGTAACGAGGAAGTGCCACTGACTACTGGCGAATTTGACCTGCTCGCCGTTTTCGTACGTCATCCCAATCGACTGCTGGATCGAGATCGGATCCTTGATCTGCTCACCGGTGCAGAGCGACTGCCGTTTGACCGATCCATCGACGTGCGAGTGACTCGCTTGCGCAGCAAGATCGAAACGGAGCCGACCAGTCCTCAGTTCATTCGAACGATCTGGGGCAAGGG
>JANNBJ010000207.1:0-21368 GCA_031385325.1 Gammaproteobacteria bacterium
TTGGTCCGCATCCACCAGAATCTGCTGCCTGGTGGCAGACTCATGCTTACGTCAGTTGGCTCTGCAGACGCCGCCTTCACCGATACCATGTTCGACCACCGGTTTTTCTATGACTCGCTGCCACCAGACAAACTGCAATCCGTCTTGCAGGAAACCGGTTTCCACATCGAACTGATGGAGGTGATCGATCCACCTACCGCCGGCCGCGACAAGGGCAGAATCGCCATCGTTGCACGCGCCACTTTCCAAGCCACCCTCTAAGCCACCCTCTAAGCCACGACAGGAGCCTGAATTGGATCAACCCATACACTTCCAGTCCGCGATTGAACTGCGCGCCCGTCTGCAACGTCGAGACCTCAGCGCTCGAGAATTGATGAACGCAACGTATGATCGTATCGAGGCACACAACCCGAGTTTGAATGCGTTGGTGAATCTGTTACCACGAGATCAGGCTCTCCTGCTTGCCGATACGGCAGACGCAAAAATAGCGCGCGGTGAAACCGGTGCGCTGCTCGGCCTGCCCATGGCACCAAAGGATGCCGAGGACGTGCAGGGGTTCCCGACCACGATGGGCTTTGTTCCGTTCAAGGATCGTGTTGCGAAACACGACGGCCTGATGGTGACGCGACTGAAGGCAGCTGGCGCGCTGATGATCGGCAAGAGCAACATGCCTGAATTCGGCCTGGGTTCACACACCTTCAACCGGGTTTTCGGGCACACCTTCAACCCATGGGATCTATCGCGCACACCGGGTGGTTCAAGCGGTGGCGCCGCTGTGGCACTGGCGGCCGGCATGCTGCCTATCGCCGATGGCAGTGACATGGGTGGCTCACTGCGTAACCCGGCTTCATTCTGCAATGTCGTTGGCCTGCGGCCTTCAATCGGCCGTGTGCCGGACGACGTCAATCCGCTCGGCTGGTTCGGACGTATCGCGACCAAAGGTCCGATGGGACGCACCGTTGCGGACGCGGCGTTGTTATTGTCTGTTCAAGCGGGGCCAATCAGCGGAGATCCTCTGGCGCTGACCGGACCGGCCCATGCCTACGCCCATCCTCTGACAAAAGATCTCAGCGGCATGCGCGTCGCATTTTCACCTGATCTGGGGCTGCCGGTAGATCCGGCCGTGCGCAAAGTGCTGTCCAAGGTGCCGGACCTGATGACCTCGCTGGGCTGCCATGTGGATCTGACGGCACCGGATTTCAGCGGTGCCATGGAAGTGTTCAACGTCCAGCGCGCCGCTCTGCTGTCAGTCACAGGGCGTGCGTTTGAACGCGCACTGCCCGACTGGCGTGAGCATGCCAAGGACACAGTGATCTGGAACATCGAACAGGGGCTGGCGCTGACCGCTGAAGCCATCATCGCCAGTGAAGTGGAGCGCACCCGGTTGTACCGACGCATCGCGAAATTTTTCGAAACGTACGATGCCTTGTTGCTGCCAGCCGCTCAGGTACCACCCTTTGATGCCACACTCGACTGGGTTCACGAGGTCGATGGTGTTCCCATGCCCACGTATCTGGACTGGATGCGAGTGTGTTGTGTGGTATCGGTAACCGGGTTGCCAGCCATCTCGGTGCCTGCGGGTTTTACCGAAGAGGGACTACCGATTGGTGTGCAGATCGTCGGCAAGCCACACGGTGACCTGGAACTTCTGCAGATCGCCCAGGCGGTCGAGACGGCTACCGGTTGTTACCGGCATCACCCAACTCTCCCTGCAGTGTCTGGTGAAAGTGCACGATAGCGGTTTCAAACAGACCATACGTGAAGTGTTCGTTGGCGCCGCTCGTCAGGCCATTCTGAATGGCACGAATCACGGCTGCATCTTCCTTGCCGCCGGTATCACCGACAAACGCGGCGTCGCGGGTGGCTCGCGCCGCACCATCGGCCGGTGTCGTTTCGCCTCTGTTGGTCAGTCTCCATGTATGAAATCGCGTTTGCGACGTTGACAGTGGTTCGAGTACTGACACGGTGGTGTGATTCGACAGCACAGCGATCACCACGTTCGGAAACAGGTGATACACGTAGGTCACCATGCCAGCGATGTTGCGCTGGTCCGCTGGCAGCGCACGCAACTTCTCGATGCGCCGAAACGGAAACGTGACCCGACTGTTGCGACCGAAGGTCTCGACCAGCGTGAGATTGTCGAAGCCATAGGGATAAAAGGATTCTGTGTGCGTGGGCTTGATGTGGTAACCCTCGAGGTTCGCCTCCATGAACAGCTTCCAGTTGACGTCGGCCACACTCTCATTGGTGCCAAATATTTTCTGGTCCGAGGCAATCAGATCGGGCATTCCAGCAAGCGCTGCGTCGAACTCTGTCGACTGCGCTGACTGATTCACGTAAATCAGGCCACTTCGTTCGACGACGCCTACCGGCACAAGTCCGTGCATCGATTTGTCGACGTCGGGAAATCCCTGTCCATGGGGTATGTGCTGCAGCCGGCCATCCAGCCGGTAGCTCCAGCCGTGGTAACCACACGTCAGCGCGCGTGCACAACCATTGCCTTCTACCAGCCGCATACCACGATGGCGGCAGGCGTTGCGAAAAGCCCGTACCTCGCCATCATCGCCACGGATCACCACAATCGGTGTGCCTGCCACGTTACGCGCAACAAAGGATCCGACATCGGGCAGCGCAACCGAAGGACAATACGGAATGGGCAATCGTCGAAGCATGTCCAGTTCTGCCACAAAGCGCAGCTCTGATCGATAGTTTTCAACCGGCTCTCGCCACGTTTCGTGACCCATATCCGTGGTCTTGTTGTCGATGTGCGCAAGCACGCGGTCTACAACCTGACTGTCACTCAGCAGAGCTGCCATGGATTTGTCCCGAACAGGTTCAGTAGCAACTGATCATGCGCCAGAGTGGCGCGCTCAACCACCCCTCGGGAAGTAGCTGTCGAACGCAAAAGAATAGGCTACATGGCCCGGCAGGCGCGCCAGTGTTCGGCCGTCCGCCGCTGTCAGGGCATCCTCGGTGATGGTCCACTGCGCGCCAGCGTCATCGATCAGCACATCCGGTTGTGAACCGCTTGAAAAGCGCTCATTGCCTCGCCGATACGCTCGAACCGTTCTCGACTGCGCATGACCCACCAGCACGAGATTGATGACACCAACCTGGTCGTTGATTACCGCTTCTTTTTCAAACAGTTCGAGCGGCCACGCGCGTTCAGCACCCGTGAGTCGCAACACGAAGACGTAGGCCTTTGGAGCCCGCGCGTTGTCGCGCACCTGCGCCGGAAACATGAGCGCATCACTGGCGAAGTAGCGGGCATAAGGCGCACCTGGTCGATAGTCACGTTCAAATCCGGTCTTGTCAGCGAGTACCTGTGTGCCAGGATGCAGACGACGCCACTCGCCCCAGGAGGAGATCGTCACCGGTAACACCGGCAGCTTAAGCCCGGAGTCTGTCAACGAGCCAGTGACAGGTTCGCCAGTGAATTGATTCCACAGGGAGTGGGTCTGCTGGTCGAACATCAGCTTGTTGGAACGATACAACAGCCCGGAAGAGCCAAACACAAAAGGAGAATCACCAGGACGCCGTGTATCGAACAGGATGCCGGACCCACACAACGTGCAATACGCCAGCGACACGGGTACACCACCGATAACGTCATTCAGCATCTCGTGCCAGTCCATGTAACGCAGAGGATATGCGCGCACATCACCGTTGATCACGATGCCAAACACCAGTTCATCAGCCACCAGACGATCCGCTTCTGCCGCCGGTATGAGATCTGGATTGGTGAGCGCAGGAATTCCGTCCTTGCCCACCCCGCCCCAGACAATCTCCTCGATCCGGATGCGATGCGGCATGCCGGGAAAAACAAACTGCTTGAATACCGGATCGAGGTTGCCAAAAACACTCGACAAAAAGACATCAAATCCGGCGAACGACTCCACCTCCGGATGCGCCTCAATCCACAACATCCACTTGAACCAGTCGCCACGGTGATGTTCACCGGTCAGCACACGCAGCACCGACGCAATGGCATCGCGTTCGTCGGGTTCGTGGAATCGCATGGCATGGATGAGCGCCGTAGCCATATCGGTCCGCTTGTGCTTCTGCACCCAGCGAAGTGTCTTGCGGCGCAGGGACTGCGTGCCGAAAAACAGAAATCGTGAGTTGAGGAGAGGATCGTCCGTGACACCAGCAGGCAACGAAGTGGTTTTTGCAGGCTTCAGAACCAGCGTGTCGTCGCTGGCGACCAGACAGGACGTAAGCAAAAGTCCGATCACGCTGAAACGTATCGCCACACGCATAAGCATTCGGAAACCACCGAGACCATCGGGACAGCCCGACCGACACGGTGCTGGCATGACGACTAGGCTTTGTCCGAAAGCTGTTCAAGCACCGTGAAGTCAACACCCGCTTTGGTCTTGATCGCGAGCGGCATGACAATCACGCGGTTTGCACCGGCTGTTTGATACTCCGTGACTCGACGCTTGAGTGCGGCTGCGTCCCCCCACGCCACCAGCGCATCGATCAAGGCATCGCTGCCGCCGTCGACAAAATCGAGATCGGTAAAACCCAACTTGCGCCATTCGCGATGGTAGTAGTCCAGTTGCATGTACACGCGCAGTGCAGCTCTCGCTTTTGTGCGCGCAATATCGGGATCGGATTCAGCAATGAAGGCCGCCACGGCACTGAGCGTGGGGTTTGCACCGATCCTGGCACGCGATACCTGCGTGTGCATTGGTGGCATCAGGTACGTGATGATGCCATCCGTGCGCTCGGCGCCGAGTTTCTGCAACTGAGGCCCATGCGCCGCGATGTACAAAGGCGCCGGACCTGCCGGCGCTGGCGCTTCGACTGTCACGCGGGTCATGGCATCGAGATAGGCGGTCATCTTGCCGAGCGGCGTTTGCCAGTCATGGCCACGTGCCTTGTTCAGACCAACGTTAGACACCCCGAGGCCAAGCATGAATCGCCCGTCCGACAACTCCGCCAGGGTGTGTCTTGCCTGTGCGCTTGCATGGGCGTCGCGCACATAGACATTGGCGATGCCGGTTGCGATGGTTATGTTCCGGGTCCGCCCAAGCAGGTATCCGGCAGTCGCAATGGGTTCGCGACCAAACAGTTCTGGCAGCCAGACACTGGTGTACCGCTGCGATTCCAGGTAATTCACGACGTCCACGAGTTCCGCTGACCGAAATTGTTCCGTCATCAGTATGACGCCGAGTTCAATCATCAACTGCCTCCTACCGGTTTGGACCACGGCTCATCGGATACGGTTGCCAACGCTCGAGGGCCACCCTAGGCAAAACAGTTGGATTGACACAGCTCATGGGCCAACGACCACGCAGCACCAGCGCGACTTCGCGCGCCGCGCGACGACGAGTCTCGGGACGCATGCGCGTACTGGCGGATGCCACATGGGGAGTCACCAACACGTTTTCCATGCTGAGCAGTGGATTGTCCAGTGCTGGTGGCTCCTGCTCGAGCACATCAAGACCAGCACCGGCAATGGCGCCACTGCGCAGGGCCTCGATCAGCGCTTTCTCATCGATGATCGGTCCGCGCGCCGTGTTGATCACAATGGCCGTATTTTTCATCTGCGCAAACGCGGTCGCGTTGATCGCATGTTCCGTCTCGTCGTTGTGTGGTGCATGCACGGACAGGTAGTCGCTGCGCGCCAACAACTCTGCAAAGCTGACCGGTTCAACACCCAGTGCACTCATCTCCAGCTCGCTGACGTAGGGATCGAACGCAATGATATGCATGCCAAACGCCTTGGCACGCCGTGCCGTACAACGGGCAACGTTGCCAAAGGCAAACAGACCAAGGGTTTGCCCCATCACTCGGGGGACACGACTGAGCATCGGCCGGGCCTGGTACCAGTCGCCGCTTTTTGCCATGCGCGCCATCATGGGTGTGAGGCGAGAGACGTTCAGCAGCAGCATCATCGCGTAGTCCGCAACCTCTTCGATGAAGACGTCGGGTACGTTGGTGACAACGATGCCTGCAGCAGTTGCAGCCTCGATGTCGACCATGTCCACACCGACACTGCCAACACCAATGACCACGCATTTTTTCATGCTGCTGATCACCTGTTTGTCGATACGCAGGCCCCAGGAGGTGACGATCGCATCTACGTCCTGCACACCGGCAGCAAACTCGGCTGGTGTATCCGCTCGAATCTCGACGATGTCTGCCACCTTCGACAGCGCTTCCAGTTCAAGGCCATAACGCTGTTCTAGCGTCTGGTTCTGGGCTTGTTTTGGTAGCTGAACGCCAACCTTTTTCCTGCTCAAATCGATCTCCCTCTGGATTTGTCGTGCAATCAGTCCGTCAGTAACCGGTGTTCTCACGTTCCTTTTTCAACGCGCCACGCGCTGCCGCCAACTCTGCATAAAGCGCGGTCGCCATAAAGCCGGCGTCGGAGTTCAGGGTCACGAAGTTGAAGCCTGCAGCCAATCGACGCTGCGTGTAGTCAATACCATTGGTATGGATCCCAACCGGGACCTTATGCTTTTTGCAGCATTGGAGAATGCGATCAACGGTTGCCATGTGTTTCGGGTCATCCGTATCTCCACGAGCCGGCAGATCAATCGCCAGCGCAAGATCGGCAGGACCAATGTAGATGCCACCCAATCCAGGCGTGGTGACGATGGACTCCAGATTCTCCAGACCCTCCTTGGTCTCGATCATCGCGATACACGCAATTTCGTCGTTGGCTTCAACCGCATAACCACGCCCGCCGACCATGGCAGCACGAATCGGCCCAAACGAGCGCATGCCCTGTGGTGGATAACGACAGGCCGAAATGGCTCTCTCCGCTTCAGCCCGGTTGTTCACCATGGGGACAATGATACCCATGGCGCCAGCATCGAGGCATTTCATGATGGCAGTCGGATCATTGCCAGCCACTCGCACCAGCGGCGTGACGTCAGTGGTCGAGATCGCTGGCAACATGTTTCGAAGATCGGTGTAATCAATCAAGCCATGCTGCAGATCGACACACAGCCAATCAAAGCCGGCATTGGCCATGACTTCCGCGCTATGGGTGTTGGCCAGTGACAACCAGCCACCAACGGTCTGCTCTCCGGCACGCCACTTCGCCAGTGCGATGTTCTTCTTCACGATTTCCCCTTGATTGTTTTGGACGCCTCCAGAGAAGACGCTTGTTCCCGAAATCTGGAATCAACTCATGGTCTGATTTGATCTGCCCGAGTGATCTGCCTCGAACACCCCATGCTGGCCGCAATAGTTCGTGACAGTCGACGACGCTGTCAAATGCTGATTTCTGGAATTGGCATTCCTGCTACTCATGGAAAGGGATCAGCCGAGGCGCGGCGTACCCAGGTGCGGAACACGCTGGTCAGGAACTCGCAACCTCACCGCCATCGCAGGCGATGGTCTGACCGATCACGTACTCCCCAGCGCGAGAGCACAGGAAGATGGTAAGCCCGGCAATGTCCTGCGCAGTGCCGACACGACCGCTGGGATTACCTCGTCCAACCCGCTCCCAATCCACGTTTTCGGTTTCACCCGCAAAGCCGACCCCCGTACTGAGCATCCAGGTTGGAAACGGACCGGGCGCAATCGCGTTGAAAAGAATGCGTTCCTTGGTCAGATGTGCCGCCATGAAACGGGTGAGGTGATGTACGGCAGCCTTGGATGCGCCATAGGAAAAGTTATCGAACACGGCCGTCTTCAGACCATCCACCGAGCCGATATTGACGACGCGTGCCGGCGAAACACCACCCGCTGCGGCGCGCAGCAAAGGCAACAACTTCTGCGTCAGAAAAAACACTCCCTTGACGTTGGTATCCATCACTTTGTCCCAGCCCACTTCCGGAAAACTATCCAGCGGTGCACCCCAGGCGACACCTGCGTTGTTCACCAGAATATCGAGCTTCGGCTCAAGCGAGGAAAGACGCTTCGCCAGACTCTCGACGCCAGCCAGGTTCGACAAGTCGGCCGGCAGCGAGATGCACTCACCGCCATAGGTCTCGGCCAGCCGACTGGCCGTGGCATCGCACACCGCCGCCTTGCGCGACGAGATGTAGACCTTCGCACCGCTGGCCAGAAATCCCGCGGCGATCATCTCGCCAATGCCACGCGAGCCGCCGGTAACAAGGGCGACCTTGCCACGCACGGAAAACAGATCATCAAAACGCTCTTTCACTTCGTTGTCCCCACAGCTGCTTGCAAAGATCGGATGCTGACTCGATCGGCAACCAGATGGTTCCCGAACGGCACCTTATCAAACCTGGGTTATCCGGTCCTGATGGCCTCGTACGTGCCAGGAGTTGCCGAAGCACCGACCGGTTGCAGAATGTGCCGACACAACCACCGGTCGATTGCCAACCAATCCAGGTCGTTCGTGTCGCACAGTTGGGTTCAACGAGCGGGCTCGGGAAGCGCTGCTTACTCAGCGCTTCCTTGACAGGTTGCGGTCTGCTAACGAGGAATGAAGTACTTGATCAGCTCCGAGCGGGCACCGGTGGTCTCTTTCATGTCGACGATCTTGCCGATGCCAGGCGCATAAAACTTGAATTCGTTCACGCCTGGTTCGCGCGGTGAAAATGCCCGCAGTTTCACGCATGTCCGGTTGCAGCGGGCTCCTGGCACTCGTTCCGTTGCATCGGTCGCAATGACTTCCGACAGATCTTCCGCGTTTCCCCAGTCCGCTTCCTCGCGGTAAGTCACGCCGACTTGTGGCGCTGCGAACATGAGAATGCCGGCCTTGGCCCCGTTACGACCGGACTTGAACGAGCCGTCCCGACTAACCAGTTCTGGCGCGGCTGGGCGATCACCCTCTGTGTACTCGTAGTCCTTGACCTCTTCACCGCAGTACCAGACATTGCCCCACGCATCCTGTGCAAGCCAGTCATCGCTATCTTCAACCAGCTCGTCGTCAACCATCACGACGTCCCGCACGACACGACACTGGATGCCATCGATGCGTTTGGTCTTGTTCGTCACAGTGACGGTCACGATCTCGAATTCAGCGTCGCCTTCTTCGTCGACCACGGGCTTGCGATAGACCCACTTCGCGCCTTCCACCAGTGGCCAGTACGGATTGGGTGCAACGGTCTTGCCGATGTCACGGGGATTTACGAAATTCGCTGCAAATTCAGGGCCGAAGCGAGGTTGATAGGCTTCCTGCCCAAGGCCGGCGCAGACCTCCGGTCGCGCAGTCCGGACTTCTGCGCATTCTTCCAGCCTGGCTTCCCGCTCTGTCCGTGCCTCGGTTATACAGCCCAACTCATTCGGCGAGTTGGCACAAAACGCGCTCGCCTTATGAAAATCGTCTGTTGCTTCGAAAGGGCAGGCCCGCGCCATCGAAGCGGCCGTTCGATGGCACTGGTCGCCGCACAGATGATAAAACGCAGCGTCAACGCCTTGAGTGGCGCGTTTGACGAGGCCGTGATGCACATGGATTTCGATCAGAATCTGCTGACGGCGGCGACCGACGACGCAGCTCTGGCGCGCAGGACATACCGGACTGAGGTAGCGCCGCAGTACACGGGCAATTAGTGGGGTTCAGAATTCGAGCTTGACCCCAACTCGCAATGTACGTGGTTCTTCCGCTCGACTCATTCGGCAATTGACTCGCTCACAATCGATATCGGCCGACGTGAGCCCTGGTGGATCGAGCCCGGGCACATACGCTTCATACCAATACACGATGTCTTTGCTGTCCTCGTCCAGCAGGTTCGTGAGCTCGGCATAGAGCGTCGCCTTGCCCAGGGTGTACGCACCTCGAACACCAACCGATATTTGCGATCCAGCGCGATGTTCATTGTCAGGGGTCAACGCGTACTCACCCAGATAACGCACACGCAGGCTCGCCTCCCATCGATCCTTGACGGCCGACAACCCGAGCTGCCCGGCATGTTCAAGGGAGCCTTCTACATGAGAACCATCCGGGTTATCGACATAGCGTGCACGACTGCCCGTGTATACGGCGTCAATACCCAGCCAATCGATGGGGCGCCAGAACATCGTCACCTCGTATCCTTCGCGTCGTGAGCCACCACGGGGCTCCACGGAGTTGGAGTCGCCAACGAAGATGAGCTCGCTGTCGAGATTCAGCCACCAGTAGTTTCCCGTGAGCTTGAGGGTTCCAAATTCGAATCGGGCGCCGGTTTCGTAGCCAGTCCCGGGCGCAAGCCCACCAATGGGATCAACCGGATTCACGACGCCGCGGGCATCATTGGAATGAAAGCCGCGTCCCCAGTTTCCGTAGACCTCAACCCTGTCATTCAGCTCGTAAGCGAATCCGACTTTCGGCGACACCCGAGTATCCGTTTCTTGTCCGGCGAAACTGCCTGGCGATCGGGCGCTGGCGTCAAAATCGTAGATGTCCGCACGCGCACCGGTCAGAACACGGAGCCGATTCGTCACACGGATGCTTGCCTCCGTGAACACCCCGAGCGAAGTTTCCTGAATGGCATTGCGACTGACAATTCCCCCACAGCAAACTCGTCCAGGCCAACGTCGCCGATGTCGTCGTAGCGAAACTCGCCGCCCAGGGTGATCGTGACCTTGTCTGTGTTGAACGCGGTCAGCTCGTATCTTCCGCCAGTCGTCCAGCGCCGATCGAACTGGTTGATCTGGAAGTCATAGGTTGGATTCGACTGCATCGACCAATCATAGAACTGGGCATACGCCGAGGCGCTCCAGGCGCTACCTTCCGCACGCAGGGTGACGATCCACCGTGACGTGTTCCCATCAGCGGTCGAATCCAGCGTGCAGAATTCGTCCTCACACACTGCGGTACCAATGGCACGCTCGGGAATCTGCTCGCTGGGATGCCAATCGCCGTCGTACCCGGAAACGGTGACAGCGAACAGTCCAAATTCCGTGCGTCGATGGTACTTGGCCCACAGTGCATTGTGGGCAAGACCTTCTTCAAGTTCCCAAGGGCCGTCGTAGGACTTGCGCTCTATCATGCCCGTTAGCAGGGCTTCGTTGCCGAGCATCGTTGTGCCACCGCCTGCCAGGCGCAACCATCCATTCTCGCCACCTTCCAGCGCTGCAAACGGTGCATCGAACTTCTCGATGGTGCTGATGAACGATGATCCCGCCATGGCAAAATCCCCAACGTCGGCTCGATAAGGACCTTTTCGATAGTCGATGCGCTCAACGATTTCAGGCATCAGACCATTGACGTCGAGATATCCCTGACCATGGCCATGGGAGCGCAGGTTCCACGGCATGCCATCGACATACGTCGTGAAGTCCGTTCCGTGGTCAAGGTTGAAGCCGCGCAGAAAATACTGATTGGCCTTGCCGCTCCCCGAATGCTGAACCGCCACCATGCCGGGCACCGCTTCAAGCAATTCGGCCACCCGCAGCATGGGCCGCACCAGCAGGTCGGCCCCGCCGATGGTGCCTTCGCTGGCAGCCTGCGCTGCGCCAATGAGTTCGAGGCTGCGGCCAAAGACGACGATTTCTTCGATCGGCTGCGCGGGTTGCATCTGGGCATCCCGTGTCGGCTCCTCACCCGATGCAGCGTGGGAGTTCAGGGCAAAAACAACCCCGAGAACAAACGGGGAAGTCCTTGAGCGCATGCGGCGGCAACTCACTGGCGTGCAAGCGGACATCGTCAGTTCCGTGGTTCGATTGTGTTTCTCGCAGAACGTGTGCAAGGTCATCAGTCTGAGGCCCGGCAGATCGAAGCACCAATTCAATGGATGCATCTCGCCATGTGCAGGGGTCCACACTCCGGACGTTACCTCATGCTTCGTCTGAAGGCCGCTTGTTTGAGGAGAGCTTATGCCCTACACCCCGATTACCGGCACGCTCGGCTATGTGCTGTCGCCAGACTCATCAAGCGTGCTGATGGTGCATCGAAACGCACGCATCGAAGATGAGCATCTGGGCAAGTACAACGGGCTTGGCGGCAAACTGGAAGCCGACGAAGACGTCGCCGCTGGAATGGTCCGGGAAATTCAGGAGGAAGCCGGCATCGTGGTTACTGGTATGGAACTGCGAGGTACCGTGAGCTGGCCGGGTTTTGGCAAGAACGGCGAGGACTGGTTAGGTTTCATTTTCCTGATCACCGCCTTTACGGGAACACCACCGGACCGGAACGTCGAAGGCGACCTCGAGTGGATACCGAGAGACGAACTCATGTTGCTTCCCATGTGGGAAGGCGACCGACACTTCCTGCCTCTGGTGTTCGATGCAGATCCCAAGCCATTCCATGGGGTGATGCCGTATCGAGAAGGCAGAATGGTGAGCTGGCGATTTTCCCGGTTCTGAACGACCCTGGTCACGCACTCCGTTTTGACGCCTCCGATCCGTCCATCGTGGCTACCGATCAGGCGAATAATGGATCCTGGTTCCCATAAAACACCGATAGCGTTTCCGCCGCACTGGATTGTCAACAAAGTAACTTTGTAAAATACTGCGAGCCGCCCTTCATGGATTTGTAAGGGTGTCTCAACACAGGTGTGTGGTCAGCAGTTACAAGGCCTAAGCTCGCATGGAAGGTTCACTCAGTACTCGATCGTCGATTGGGCGGGACGAACTGTCCCTGCAGCAAAAATTCGAAGCATCAAATCTGACCGCCCGTCAGTTCCGCTACTGGCTGGAACAGTCCGTTAATCCGACGTTGGCGGTTCAACTGGTTTTTCGCGCCGTCGAATTACCACCCGAACTGGTCCCCCACCTTGACGCAGCCTGGAGCTACTTTGCCCGTGCCGCTGATTCGGCTCGCGCCAGGCTGGTTGAAACCGATGGCGTCCCCCGACTGGTTTTTGGCACAGAGTTTCAGCCGTTGCACCGAGCCACCCTCGCCCCTGCCGCAACCGACGGTGATGCGATCAGCGACTGGGCATTCCCGGACTGGCCGACCTTCCACTCCGGCGATCTGCTGTATCGGCAGGCACTACTGACTACACATGATGGCCGCCATATCTGGGCGCTCACCGCCAGTCATCTGGCGTGTGACGGCCGATCCAACGAAATCCTCTTTGCCACGATCGCATCAACACTGAGACGTTTGGCTCGCGGCGAGGCCCTTCCCGCGCTCGAGTTTCCCTCGTTCGAAGCGAACATGGCAGCCGAACGCGAACACGAAGGCGCAAAACGCATCGTTGCGGACGCCGACCACTGGAAAGCCTGGACCGAAGAGAGACAAACCCCCTTTACGGTATTCGGTGTTACCCGCGATCAGCCTTCCACTGTTCGCTTTAGAGTGCCCCAGGCCATTCCCAAATCGGTGGTTGATCGACTGTTCGAACAGTGTGCGTCCCCGGCGCTGATGAATCGTTCCGTAGACGTCACCGTCGCCAATTTCCTCACCGCCTTTAATTGCCACATGGACCTGGTGTCATGGTGGCCAGCCCGAACAAGTGGTTGGCCTGCCATTCCACGGTCGAGCAGCCAACGAAGACCGTCTCATCGGGTTCAAATCCGAAATCCTGCCGGTCCGTCTCGATCTCGATCCGGAGATGACCTTTGCGGAGCTCGTGCAGCAGGTTCATCTGCGCGCCAAAGAGAGCCTGGATCGTCGGGGAACGTCAATCGCGAACCCGATTCATGCGCCACACTACCAGGTGTCTGAGAACTTCTCGTTTCAGAGAACGAAATACTCAAACCCCCAACAAGCGCTCAAACGGCTCGAGATCCAACGTCAATCATCAGCTCCGGAATTCGTCTCCGCATTGCAACTGAACAGTACTGATGAACCAGGCGTGATGCGCTTCATCCTCGGATTGCATCCCCGGATCCTCGAGTTGACCGAACGGGAGCGTGTTGGCTCCGGCTACACCGACGCACTAGGAAGTCTTGTAGAAAATCCACATCAGGTTTTGCGCTCGATATCGTTCGTCGACCCGGTTTCAACGGAGTTTTTCGATCAACAAGCAAAAATTGGCGCCGCATCGCACCCGATAAAACCGCGCGATATCGCCAACAGCTGGCTCATCCCCTGGTCGTCACGCGCAAGCGACGACCTTTCAACGGTAGCCATCTGCCACGGCGATGCGGCATTGACACACACGCAGCTGCACCTTCAGGCGCGCAGGTGGGCTGGCTTGTTGGCATCCGCTGGCGTCAGGCATGGCGACCGAGTGCTGGCCTGGACCCGGTCCTGCAATGAACTTGCTGCGGCGTGGATTGCCATGATGTCCATCGGCGCCGTGTACGTTCCGGTTCACGCTGATACGCCGGCAGCGCAGGTGATGACACTCGCGTCGGAACTTGGCAGCTCGCTGATACTGGCATCACCACAGCGCACCTCAGAACTCGCAGGTTCAGAATCCACCATCATTGCGCTGGCAGCGAACTCGCTGCAATTTGTCGAGCCGATGGATTTGCATGAACCTGACCCTGATGCCATCGCCCATATCTTCCACACTTCCGGCTCCACCGGCAGTGCCAAGCCGATCGCCGTATCACATCGTGCGCTGGCCGCGTCGATCCAGAGCTGGGTCGAGGCCAACGAGATGCAAACCGGTGAGGTCATCCTTCACTTCTACGCCATTACCTTTGATCCCTGGCTCACCGGACTCATTCCGGCACTCTGGCTCGATGGCTCTTGTGTCATCAGCGATCAGGGCCAACCTGTCTTCGGTCCTGAATTGCTCAAGCAACTGGAACAGCATCGGGTTTCCACACTGTGTACACCGACTGCCTACTTTCATGCGCTCTGTGACCTGCGCCTGCCACCACACGTGAAGCGCTGGATCGTTGGCGGTGAAGCGCTGGCTGCCGACAAGGCCATGCGATTCCTGCGACAACAAGACATCCCACACACCACCCGGCTCATCAACGCCTACGGGCCGACCGAAACCACCATCTGGGCCAGCATCCTCGACGTGACGACTGACCACGCCGAACGCGTCCCGCTCGGTCGACCACTCCCGACCTGCAGCTTCAGGATCTGTGATGCGTGGGGAAATTACACGCCGTTCGGTGTACCGGGCGAACTGTGGATCGGCGGTCCACAGGTGGCGAATGGCTATTTCAACCAGCCCGAACTCACGCAGGAACGATTTGTTGAACTGTCCATCGAAGGTAACAAGGACTCAGGCACACGCTGGTACAAAACGGGAGACCTGGTCCGTTGGCGCAAAGATGGCGATCTGGACTTTCTGGGTCGCATCGACCGTCAGGTGCAGATCCGTGGTCACCGTATCGAACCTGCCGAGATCGAGATTGCGCTACGTAAACTCGACGGCGTCAAGGATGCTTTGGTGGTCCCCGTCAGTTTGAACACCACCACGACACTCTGCGCCTGGCTCATACCATTGGTGAGCAACACGACGCTGGATCCGGTCCGTTTGCGCGCTGACCTGTTGCGCAGTTTGCCCGAGTACAAAGTGCCAAAGTGGCTGCTCACTCTCGATGACTTTCCACGCAGTCCGAATGGGAAGATCGATCCATCCCGTTTGCCTGATGTCGACTTCGCACAGGTCCAGAACGTCACTGACCGGCTGCCAACACTCACACTGTGGGATCTGCGACTGACCTTCGAGGAGGTCCTCCACCTGCCACGGGTCGGCATTGACGATGACTTCTTTGCTCTCGGCGGCGATTCACTGATGTTGGTCGAGCTGCTGGCCACCATCGAGCGACGCTTTGGCAAGACGCTCGAAGCCACACAAGTCATCCAGCATCCAACGATTGGCGGCCTCGCACGCTTCCTCGAAAGTGACCGTTCCGCGCCTGCATCACTCGTGGTCGAGATGAAACGCGGTACGTTGGCACCGCTCTTCTGTATTCCGGGTGCAGGCGGGATCGGTGTGGAGTTCTACCCACTGTCGCGCCGATTGCACGATGACCAGCCGGTCATCGTCTTGCGTTCATCCGGAACAGATGGCCATGCGCATCCACCGGCGAGCGCACATGATCTGCTCGAAGAACATGTTCGGCAGATCATGGACTACCGAGCGCACCACAACGAACGAAGACCCGTGCATTTGATGGGTTATTCCCTCGGCGGTATCTTTGCCTGGGAAGTCGCGCAACAACTGCTCTCACGTGGCATCGACATTGGCGAGATATTCCTTATTGACAGCCACATCGCAACGAAATCCGCACGAGCATTGTTCAAGAAGCCAGGACGAGGGCTTGTTGCGCGCGTGCGCGAGAGATTCCTCAAGCCCGGTAACGACGAGCACCGGGCACTTGCGGAGCAGCTCAACGCCGCAGTCCGAAGCGGTCAGATCATGGAAGCTTCGGCGCTCGGTCGGTACAACCTGCTGGTCCAGGCGGGTTTTTTCCGTGACATCGAAAGTCGCCCCGCCGAGTTTTCCACAACGTTTTTACTGGCCTCGCGCGGACCTCGCCACAAACACGCCGAACTATGGAAGTCGTTGGCGCGCAATCTATCCATCCAGATCATCGATGGAGAGCATGAGGGAGACCAGTCGATCGTGAGAGAACCGGCAGTCGGCCCGTTGGCTGAGGTTGTCAGGGTTGTACTTGGGAAGAACTGACTCGTTACCACCGCACAGTACGGTGTCGACCAATTGTTTAAGATGCGTGGTCTCAAATCACGATCGACGTACCTGGAATGGACATCCTGTTACTTCTGAAGGCCGCCCTGATGGGCGTGGTTGAGGGACTGACCGAGTTCCTGCCTATCTCGAGCACAGGGCATCTGATCCTCGCCGGGTGGCTCCTCGAGTTCAATGAATCCGTCGGCGAGGACAAGGCAAAAGTATTCGACATCGCCATTCAGACCGGCGCCATCTTTGCCATCGTACTGATCTACTGGCAACGTTTGTTGAGCACCCTGGTCGGTCTTGGCAGTGAACCGCGCGCCCAACGGTTTGCCCTCAACGTCACCATCGGCTTTGCACCAGCCGTAATCCTCGGCATGGCGTTTGGCGCCGCCATCAAAGCTCATCTGTTCACCCCCACCGTAGTCGCCTCAACATTCATCATCGGTGGCTTCATCATCCTCTGGGTCGAACGGTGGCAACTGACCGCCGCGGCGGCGCGGGTGGTTGAGGTTGATGACATGAGCCCCATGGATGCCCTCAAGGTTGGACTGCTGCAGTGCCTGGCCCTGGTGCCTGGCACCAGTCGATCAGGCGCCAGCATCATCGGCGGCATGGTCATGGGTTTGTCGCGAAAGGCCGCAACCGAGTTCAGTTTTTTCCTGGGTATTCCGACATTGATGGGCGCTGGTGTTTACAGCTTGTACAAGGAACGTGAGTTGCTGTCCGCCACCGACGTTCCCCTGTTTGGTGTCGGTCTACTGCTGTCATTCATCTCGGCCTGGATCTGTGTGCGCTGGTTGATCAACTACGTTTCGACACACGACTTCAGGCCATTCGCCTGGTACCGGATTGCTTTCGGGGTGCTGATCCTTGTGACCAACTATTTTGGCTGGATTTCATGGGCTGAGTGATCCACTAACGATGGTCGGATCATCCAGGTTTCAGAACGATATTTCTCCTCGGGCACGCCGCTCTTGCGGCATGAGGCAATCGAGGATGAATTTATTCACGGGTGTCGGTACGCCAAGCGATTCTCCCAACCGCACGATGACACCAATCTGGGCATCCAGTTCAGAGGGCCGCCCCTCCATGATGTCGCGCTGCATCGATGCAGTTGTCCCAAAGGGGACCGCCTCATGCACGGCGGTGACACGGCTGATGGCATCGGGCGCCCACTTCACGCCGAGTGCCCGACCCACAAACCAGATTTCCCGCTTCGCCGATTCGACCAATTGCCTGGTGCCGGGATCTGCTCGCGTGACACCCATCGGCGCTCTGGTGATTGCGCCAACCGCGCCAGTAGGCGCAACACCGAGAAACTTCTGCCACAGCGCGGCGAGCATGTCCTGCGGAATTTCTGCGGTGACACCCTTGGCCTGTGCAAACGCTGCGCGCAGAGCCTCAATCTTTTCACGCATGTTGTTGCGCGACGTGGGACCAACCAGGCCGAACTGAATGTAGGGCGCAACCGCCACATGACGGATACAACCCGGCGCCTCGATGCGGGCAGAAATTCCGCAGGCACCACCCAGCACATGATCATCGCCAAGCACGCTGGCCAGCACCGTCGTTGCATCCACGCCGTTCTGCAGGGGCAGCACGAGGGTGTCGCTGCCAATCATCGGCCGCATGGCTTCAGCAGCAGCCTGCAGGTGCCAGGCTTTCACCGCAACAACCACGACATCGACAACCCCGACATCACCGGGGTTGCTGATGGCATTCACCGGCTTGATGACAAAGTCACCCGCCGGGCTGAACACCCGCAAACCATCGCGTTGCATCGCGGCCAGATGTTCGCCCCGCGCAATAAAAACCACATCGTGCCCGGCCTCGGCGAGGCGCCCACCGTAGTAACCGCCAACACCGCCAACGCCGTAAATAGCTATTCGCATAAGCACTCAACCATTCTGTCAAAGAAAATCATCTGCGATATTCGAGTAATTCTGGAGTGAGCAGTCTGCCATCACCTGCGAAGCGCAAGCCACAGATGATGGCAGCCACGCCAAGTACAAATCTGAATCGGGATGCTCGACCAGCGCGGGACCAACACCCTTGAGTCATGAAGGTCAGCTCTATATCTTCTGATCTTTCCTCAATCAGACCGAAGCACCCATGTCACAACCCCCAGTTCAGCTCTCCAATCAGGACAGAGGACCACTGGCAACCCTGATTTTCAGTTCGCGCTGGCTACAGCTACCGCTGTATCTCGGTTTGATCGTTGCGCAGGGCATGTACGTGGTGCTGTTTGTGCGGGAGCTGTGGCACCTGATTTCGGGCGTGCTCGGCATCGGGGAAGGCCCAGTACGTACCGTGCCCATGACCGAACAGGAGATCATGCTGATCGTTCTCGGGCTAATCGATGTGGTGATGATTTCCAACCTGTTGGTCATGGTTATCGTCGGCGGCTACGAGACGTTTGTCTCGCGGCTGAACCTGCACGGGCACCCGGATCAGCCAGAATGGCTGAGCCATGTGAATGCGTCGGTACTGAAGGTCAAACTCGCCATGGCGATCATCGGCATCTCGTCGATACACCTGCTGAAGACTTTTATCGAGGCCGGCTCAATCGGCACCCCGGACTCAAAGTTCACTGCCGAGGGCGTGATGTGGCAGACCATCATCCACAGTATCTTCATCCTCTCGGCGATCGGTATCGCCTGGACCGACTACATCATGCAGCAGACCTCCAGACTCGGTAAAACATCGGTCTGATCGGGATCTCATCCTCGGTACGACCACAACAGCCCACTTCTGGCGAATCCCTGAAGCCGAGCTAGTCTTTCCCTGCGGAGCAGGTTCTGGAAAGTACAGCAGGTTCAGGAAGGTCACGGCGGCATGAACACAATCGTTGGTCTGATCATGGTGCTGGGCGCGTGCGCGTCCGGCTTTGTGCTGGCTGGCGGTAACCTTTTGGCCCTGTGGCAGCCGTTTGAACTGCTGATCATTGGTGGCGCGGCCATCGGTGCACTGGTGATGTCCAACCCCCTCGCCCTCTCGATCGGTGTCCTCAAGGGCTTCGGCTCCATCTTCAAGGCCTCACCTTTCAAGAAGACGCTCTACCTCGAACTGCTCGCGCTCCTGTTCGACATCTTCGCCAAGATCCGGCGTGAAGGGGCGCTCGGTATCGAAAAGGACATCGACGCACCCGCCGAGAGCCCGATCTTCAAGAAATACGAAGAGATCGAAAAAATCCACGGCTCGATGGACTTCATCATCGACTACCTGCGCGTGATCATCCTCGGGGGGGTCACCACTTATGACCTGGAAGCCCTCTTCGACAATGAACTTGAAACCCATCACGCCGAGTCACACCTGGTGCCCGGTGCCATCGGCAAGCTCGCCGAAGGTCTGCCCGGCTTCGGGATCGTCGCCGCGGTGATGGGCGTGGTGATCACCATGAGCCATGTCGGCGGTGACCCGGCCGTGCTCGGCCATCACGTTGGCGCCGCACTGGTTGGTACCTTCCTCGGCATTCTCATGTCCTATGGGATCTTCGGCCCCATGGGAAACTACCTGGAACACAAGGCACGCGAAGAATCGAAGTTCTACGAGTGCATCAAGGTCGCCATCATGGCGAGCTTCAAAGGTGCACCACCCCAGCTCGCCGTCGAGTTCGGCCGCAAGATCCTCTATCACGAAGTGCGTCCGTCCTGGATCGAGGTCGAGGAGCGTTGCAAGCAGAAGACGGCGTAGGCCGCACTATTCATGAAAGATCGTAGCGAGGGCGTCGAGAGTAGTGAAAACGCTGGGTGGCGCGGACCGGAGTGCGCGCAGGCGTGCTTGACAGCACGTCGAGCACGCGGAGGGAGCACGCCCGGTGTTTTCGCTGCTCTCGGCGTCCGCAGTAGGTCATTCATGAATAGGGCGGCCTAAACGATGGCCAAAGCGGGCGCGGGCGCCGAACAGTCGATCATCATCATCAAGAAGAAGAAGGCGGGCGGTCATGCCGCCCACGGCGGCGCATGGAAAGTGGCCTACGCCGACTTCGTGACCGCCATGATGGCGTTCTTCCTGCTGATGTGGCTGCTGGGCAGTACCACCAAGGAACAGAAACAAGTCATCCAGGCGTACTTCAAGGATCCGGCGGCGACGCTGGTGGGTGAAGGCGGTGGCATGGACCAGCAGGGTCAGGGCCAGACCGGGCCGGGTGGTGCCAACGCCGGACTGATTGACTGGAACAACGTGCTCTCCCAGCCGGAGCCCACTGAAGAACAACCGCCCACCCAGCAGGCCCTCGAAAAGGCCAGTGATGATGCGGTGGCGAAGGAAGCTGCGCAGCGGGAACAGAAGAGTCTCGACGGGTTACAAGGCGAACTCGAAGCCGAACTGAAGAAGGACAACTCCGTGTTCATCCAGCTGCGCGATCAGATCCTGATCGACCAGACCGCGCTGGGCCTGCGCATCCAGATCGTCGACAAGAAAAACCGGCCCATGTTCGCCATTGGCTCACCGAGCCTGCAGGGTTATGCGGCGCAGGTACTGAACGCCCTCGCCCCGCGTCTGAACGCGGTGCCGAACAAACTGAGCGTGAACGGTCATACCGACGCGGTGCCGTATTCCCGGGGCGCCAGCTATACCAACTGGGAACTCTCGGCGGATCGGGCCAACAGTGCACGGCGTGCCTTGCTTGAGGGCAAGTATCCCGATACCAAGATCCTCACCGTGCAGGGAATGAGCGACTCGGTGCCTCGCCTGCCGGAAAAGCCTGAAGATGCCTCGAACCGGCGCATCGTCATTCTGGTACTGAAGAAAGAGATCGAGGATGCCCTGCGTGGCACCAGTCTGGTCAGTCGTTCCCATGACCAGGTGATGGACGAGCTTGGCAGCGGCGCTGCGATACGCAGTGGCGACCAGAGCGAGCGGTCGATTGCGACCGACAACAGTATCGATGTCCAAACCGATTCGCTCGGTGATGCAAGTGATGCCGTCAGCGAATTCAGTGATGAGGATCTGGTGGGG
>JANNBJ010000035.1:0-6057 GCA_031385325.1 Gammaproteobacteria bacterium
CACCATGATCAGACCAACGATTGTGTTCATGCCGCCGTGACCTTCCTGAACCTGCTGTACTTTCCAGAACCTGCTCCGCTTTCCAGAACCTGCTCCGCAGGGAAAGCCTAGCTCGGCTTCAGGGATTCGCCAGACGAGGGTGGCTGCGTTCCGGTGGCACATCCAGGCGGTGTGCGGTCATTGCCCAGGCCGCTTCAGATGCGTCCGGTGATGTAGCTTTCCAGTTGTTCGATGACAAACTGTTTCTGTGAAATCAACGAGTTGACGAGATCGCCGATCGACACAACGCCAATCAGCTGAGTTGCCTCCAGAACGGGCAAGTGCCGCACCCGTTTGTTTGTCATCAGCCCCATGCAGGCTTCGATGGTCATGTCGGGGCCGACTGTGATCACATCCCCGGACATGATCTCGCTGACCCGAGTGGTGTGTTCGTCCTTGCCTTGCAGGACGACGTTGCGTGCAACGTCCCGCTCCGAAACGATGCCCACGAGCTTCGCATCGAGCATCACCAGAACCGCGCCGATATTGTGCTGGATATAGATCTGTACCAGTTCGAAGATGCTCTGGTCGGGGCGAACGCTGATGATGGTGTCGCCCTTGTGTCGCAGGATGTCGCTTACCGTCGTTTGCATAGCCGCCTCCAGCAGGATCTGGACGGAGTCTGGCACTGTACGTCGATGGGCTCAAGCTACTGCCGGAACTCCCGCACGCATGCATTTGTCCCAACCCTGTTCGCGATGTTGAAACCAGATTCGGGGATGTCATCGTTGCGCCAATGAAGAGGGAATGAAATTTCCTGTCCCACTAGTGGATGCGGGCTAGTACAATGACCTTCGACAAGGTGTGGCCGACGGTTGCGTCGACACCTACAGACTCAGTCGAAGGCTCTGTTGTACGAGGAAGGGGGAAAGGACGTACATGATGTCGTCACCGGCATTCTGGTCGATCGTGGTGTTTGTCATCGGGATACTCGTGCTGTGCGCAATCATGCTCGGCGTCTCAGCCATGCTGGGTGGCAAGGGTTATTCGCGTGCACGTGGAGAGCCATTTGAATCCGGGGTCGTTTCAGCATCGCCTGAGCGACTTCGACTGTCCGCGAAGTTTTATCTCGTCGCTGTGTTCTTCGTTATTTTTGATGTCGAAGCGTTGTTCCTCTACTCGTGGGCCATCTCCGTACGTGAGTCCGGTTGGGCAGGCTTCGCCGAGGCCGTAGTCTTTATCGGCATTCTCCTGGTCAGTCTGATTTATCTCGCTCGAATCGGTGCGCTCGATTGGGCGCCGAAAGCGCGATTGCGCCTGGGCAGTGCGCTGCACAAACAAGAAGCTCAACTCACTGCATCTGATTTCACCCGATCAAACCCATGAAATATACGTTTACCCGAATCGATTCGAATCGCCCCACCGGGGTTTCACCGCTGACACAGGATTACACGCAAGCAGAGCCGGTCGAACAATTCACGGAAGACGAGGTTCGGCGCAACGTCTTCACTGCAAAGCTTTCGGACCTTGTGAACTGGGGACGAAAGAACTCGGTTTACCCGTTCAATTTCGGGCTGTCGTGTTGTTACGTCGAAATGGCAACCGCGTTTACGTCGGTGCACGATATCGCACGTTTTGGTTCGGAGATCATTCGTGCCTCGCCGCGCCAGGCGGATCTGATGGTCATCGCCGGTACCTGCTTCATCAAGATGGCGCCGGTGGTGCAGCGACTCTACGAACAACTGCTCGAACCAAAATGGGTGATCTCCATGGGTGCCTGTGCCAATTCGGGCGGCATGTATGACATCTATTCGGTGGTGCAGGGAGTGGACAAATTCCTGCCGGTCGATCTGTATATACCCGGCTGTCCACCACGACCGGAAGCCTTTCTGCAGGGGCTCATGTTGTTGCAGGAATCGATCGGCCACGAGCAGCGACCACTGTCGTGGATGGTGGGGGATCAAGGCATCTACAAACCAAACATGCCGGCGCAACGGGATGTTCGCCTCATCGCCCGTCAGTCACAAACCACGTTACGCAGTCCGGATTCTCTGTGAGCGGACTCGCAAGCGCGGTGCTCGGCAGAACCGAAGACAGTGTCATCGGTGATCTGTCGGCACGCTTTGCTGATGTTGACTTCGTCATTCAATCTACGGTTGACGCGATGCCCACTGTCTGGGCACCCGCGTCGCGCCTGCGTGATGTGTTGCGATATCTGAAAAACGAGATCTCCCGGCCGTATCGCATGCTGTTCGATCTGTCTGCGGTCGATGAGCGGTCACGCAAGCATCGACGTGGCCTGCCGGCAGCCGACTTCACCGTGGTGTATCAGTTGCTGTCGTTACAGCGAAATGAGGACGTGCGAATCAAGGTCGCACTGCAAGGTGACTTTCCATCCATCCCGACCGTCGTTGAACTGTTTGCGAATGCCAACTGGTACGAGCGTGAGGTATGGGATCTGTTTGGCATCACGTTCGACGGCCATCCGGGTTTGCGCAGAATACTGCTGCCACCAACCTGGCAGGGCCATCCGCTGCGCAAGGAATATCCGGCGCGTGCCACCGAATTCGATCCCTATCAACTTGATGCATTGCGACAGGACCAGCAGCAGGAAGCATTGCGATTCCAGCCAGAGGACTGGGGCATGAAGCGGGGAACCGACGACCACGAGTTCATGTTCCTGAACCTCGGCCCGAATCATCCGTCTGCACACGGTGCCTTCCGGATTGTGTTGCAGCTTGATGGCGAAGAGATCGTCGACTGTGTGCCGGACATCGGCTATCACCATCGTGGCGCCGAGAAGATGGGAGAGCGTCAGTCGTGGCACAGCTACATTCCGTATACCGACCGGGTGGACTATCTCGGTGGTGTGATGAACAACCTGCCGTACGTGCTGGCACTGGAAAAACTGGCGGGGATTGAAGTCCCGGACCGCGTCAAGACCATCCGCGTCATGTTGTGCGAGTTCTTTCGGGTGCTGTCGCACCTGCTGTACTACGGAACGTTTTGTCAGGATGTGGGTGCGATGACACCGGTGTTCATCATGTTCGTTGATCGGCAGAAGGGTTATGACGTCATCGAAGCGATCACCGGCTTTCGTATGCATCCAGCGTGGTTTCGCATTGGTGGTCTGGCCCACGATCTGCCGATCGGCTGGGAAAAGAAGGTGCGTGAATTTCTGGACTGGATGCCGAAACGACTGGACGATTATCGCAAGTCGATTCTCACCAACTCGATTCTGGTGGCCCGTTCGCGCGGTGTTGCCGCCTATTCGACAGACGAGGCACTTGAGTGGGGGATCACGGGAGCTGGCCTGCGCGCTACCGGTTGCAACTTCGATCTTCGCAAGGCACGGCCGTACTCCGGATACGACAACTTCGATTTTGAAGTGCCGACCGGGGATCGAGGTGACGTGTACGATCGAACGCTGGTGCGTGAACAGGAAATCCGCCAGTCACTGCGCATCATCGAACAGTGTCTGAACAATATGCCGGCAGGTCCCTACAAGGCAGATCACCCGCTGACCTGTCCACCGCCCAAGGAGCGAACGCTCAAGGATATCGAAACGCTGATCACACACTTTCTGGATGTGTCCTGGGGTCCGGTGATGCCGATTGGAGAAACGTCGCAGATGGTCGAAGCGACCAAAGGCATCAATGGCTACTCGCTGACCAGCGATGGCAGCACGATGAGCTATCGAACCCGCATCCGCACGCCGAGCTTTGCGCACCTGCAACAGATTCCCAGTGTCATCCGCGGCCAGATGGTACCGGACCTCATCGCCTACATCGCGTCGATCGACTTTGTCATGTCGGATGTTGATCGATGAGTAACAGACTGCTCAACGTGATCGATCTGGATGCACGGACGCCGTTCCAGTTGACGGACGCCGAGCGGGACGAAATCCGGCATGAGATCGGTCACTACCCCGAAGCACGAGCCGCCAGTATCGAGTCGCTCAAGATTGTGCAAAAACACCGTGGCTGGGTATCCGATGACGCGATTCCGGTGATATCAGCAGAACTGGGTATGCCGGCCGCAGAACTCGAAGGCGTTGCGACCTTCTACAACCTGATTTTTCGCCATCCGGTTGGACGCCACGTGATCAAGGTCTGCGACAGCATTGCGTGCCACCTCACCGGCTACGATGAACTGCGCGATGCGTTGATTGCGTCACTGGGTGTACGCCTGGGCGAGACCACCCGTGACGGGCGATTCACGCTGCTCTCGATCTGCTGCCTGGGCGCCTGCGATCGTGGCGCCTGTCTGATGATCGACGACGATCTGCATGGTCCACTCGAACCCAATCAGGTCACGACGCTGCTGGAGCAGTACACATGAGCCTGCGCAGCGCCACCGATCCACATTATCAGCGCCCGCTGACCCGCCTGATTGATCGCGTCGCCGGGCCACTCGATTTTGCCGGCTACGAAGCCGAGAACGGCTACGCCGTGTTTCGCCGTGTCATCAAGGAATTAGCGCCCGCAGACGTGCAGGCGGTTGTCAAGGCGGCCAATCTGCGTGGCCGCGGTGGTGCCGGTTTTCCGACCGGCTTGAAATGGGGCCTGGTGCCAATGGGTGCTGATGCGGGTGAGAAGTATCTCGTATGCAACGCCGACGAAATGGAGCCAGGCACCTTCAAGGATCGGCTGTTGATGGAGCAGGTACCACATCAACTCGTTGAAGCCATGCTGATTGCGGCGTACGCGATCCAGGCCACGGTAGGTTACATTTTCCTGCGTGGTGAGTATGTGACGGCGGCGCAGCGGCTGAACGATGCAGTCAGCGCGGCGCGTGCAGCGGGATATCTTGGCAGTCACATTCTCGGTAGTCCGTGGAACTTCGAACTGCATGTCCACACCGGCGCGGGCCGGTATATTTGTGGCGAAGAAACGGCGCTGATCAATTCCCTGGAGGGGCGTCGTGCAACGCCGCGTGCCAAGCCGCCATTTCCGCAGATTGCCGGGTTGTGGGGCCGTCCGACGATCGTCAACAACGTCGAGACACTCTCCAGTGTCGTACATATCCTTGGCAACGGTGCAGACTGGTTCAAAGGCTTGTCACAGGGCAAGAGTGCCGACTCGGGGACCAAGATGTACGGCTGTTCCGGTCGTGTGAACACCCCCGGCTGCTGGGAGTTGCCAATCGGCACTACTGCTCGTGAACTGCTTGAGGTGCATGCCGGAGGAATGAAGCACGGACGTGCGCTGAAGGCATGGTTGCCCGGTGGCGCGTCCACTGATTTCCTGCTGCCGACCCACCTGGATCTGGCCATGGATTACGACACGATTGGCAAGGCCGGTTCGCGGATGGGTACCGGACTGATCATGGTCGTTGCGGATGACCAGAGCATGGTGTCGGCGGTCCGCAATCTGGAGGAGTTCTTTGCGCGCGAATCCTGCGGCTGGTGCACACCTTGTCGAGATGGCCTGCCGTGGAGTGTGAAGATTCTGCGTGCACTGGAAGCCGGTAATGGCCGCGCCGAGGATATCGACGTGCTGGTCAAACTCACCGGTTGGCTTGGCCCGGGCAAGACGTTCTGTCTGCATGCGCCTGGCGCCATGGAACCCTTGCAGTCAGCGCTGAAGTTTTTTCGCGGGGAGTTCGAAGCCGGAGTCGCAAGGACTTCGAGTACAGCAAGATTGGAAAATCTAACAACCATGGCCAGCGGGGCCTGAGGAATTATTGGACCGGCCACCGGGCGGCCCGAGGCAAACGATGGCAACACTTCACATCGATGGTGAACAGTTCGAGGTCGATCCCACAGCCAACCTGTTGCAGGCTTGTCTGAGTCTCGGGCTGGATTTGCCGTATTTCTGCTGGCATCCCGCGTTAGGCAGCGTCGGTGCTTGCCGTCAATGTGCCGTGAAACTCTACCGGGACGCCGATGACAAGGTTGGCCGGATTGTCATGGCGTGCATGACACCGGTTGGTGAAAACTCTTATCTTTCGATCGCCGACCATGAAACGAAAGATTTTCGCGAAGGCATCATTGCTCTGCTGATGACAAATCACCCGCACGACTGTCCGGTGTGCGAGGAGGGCGGTCACTGTCATTTGCAGGACATGACGGTGATG
>JANNBJ010000036.1:0-2742 GCA_031385325.1 Gammaproteobacteria bacterium
GTAGTGAAAACGCTGGGTGGCGCGGACCTGCGTGCGCGCAGGCGTGCTTGACAGCACGTCGAGCACGCGGAGGGAGCACGCCCAGTGTTTTCGCTGCTATCGGCGTCCGCAGTAGATCATTCATGAATAGTGCGGGCTAGAAGAGTGGGCCAAAGAAATTACGTCTCGACGCAGCGAAGCACTCGAGTCATTGAAACAGGACGGTGTGACCATTGAGTCATATCACCTCATGCAACTTCAGGACGTTGATTAGCCGTTGATTACCTGTTGCTGTACATGCGCTCCAGGAACATCAGTGAAGCCGTGCAGACCGGCAGTGACTCACAAAGAGAAATCGACGGTATCCATCAGCAGTTCAAAGTAGATACCTGGGTTCGTGGCGCTGGTTGCGTCGGCACGCTGTTAGTTGATCTGGATGTGGACCGTCACAGCGATTGATATGGGATGACAGGTGCGGAGCATTGGAGCGGCTTGGGTTCGATCTGCCTGAGCGTCCGTTTTGGACGTTTGAAGCCGTGCCTCGCATGCAACCCGAGGAATGCCGTCGTATCAACGCGCAAGGATCGTGACGAGGTAGGTGCGTTGCCTCGCTCGATTTAGCCTGCGAGGATACGCTGCATCAGATTCGATGGAGGGCAGCACAAGTGATTGATCGGGCAAAGCCTTCGGAGCTGTCTGCTGGCGGACTTTACCTGGTTACGCTGCAAGGCACGGCTGTAGAGTTGCATCCGGCACCAAGTTGAGTGCTGAACCACGCTTGACGCGCGTATCTATATAGATACACTGCAACGATGTGCTCGTTGCAGCTCACTTCCGAATTTGAATCTTGGCTCGACGGACTTAAGGACAAGAAGTCTCAGGTTCGAATCGCTGCTCGATTGCGTCAAATTGAAAGTGGGAATCTAGGAGATTGGAAGGCGGTGGGAGACCGGATATCTGAGTTGCGCATGCACTCCGGGCTCGGTTACCGGCTGTATTTCACCAGAAAAGGAAGCGTTCTAATCATCGTATTGGCTGGTGGTCCGAAGTCGAGCCAAACACGCGATATCGCGCGAGCACGAAGTATTCTTCTTCAATTGGAGGCAGAGCATGGCGAAAAGTAAGTCGAAGGTGAAGCTAGTTCCATTTGATGCGGCAAAATACCTCACGGATGAAGACGCTATTGCTGAGTATATGAGTGCAGTACTCGAAGAAGACGATATGGATCTCCTGCTGCTCGCGTTGGGAGATGTAGCCCGTGCACGGGGTATGTCGCTTGTCGCTAAAGAAACAGGATTAGGGCGAGAGAGCCTATACAAGGCGCTAGCTCCCGGAGCTAAGCCGCGATTCGATACCGTAGTCCGTGTCGCTCGAGCACTAGGCGTTCGCCTTACAGCGCAATCAGTCAAACCAGCGTCCTAGCCTTGCACCCAACAATGCAGTGCATCGGACCCGCTAGGTGTTCACACCTTTTGCCGGAGGCAAAAGCTGCGCCCATCCGTCGGTCCGCTGACTGCCGACGTGGACCTTCCCCTTAGTCAACCCGTTTTTGAATTACATTCCTTCTCTCCGATTCGATGACCTGAATGCTTCGTGATAGACGATTGAATTGCAGCTCACTATTCGGCTTCTTGAGTGGGGTTCTATCGCCGAGCCCTGATGACAGACGCACACGCCGACCCCATACGTTAGACAGTCTCGAAGACTCAAGCAGTCACCGGGTACGCGGCGTGAACGATTCAAATCGTTTTCATCAACGTTTGGCAATTCAGGTAGGAACTATGATCAGGCAACCGCCTCCTCAACGTAGTCGCTGATATCAACTACGTCGGTGGCCTCTTCATGATCTGGCACAGGCTCTTCTGGCTTCGTTTCTCTCGCCAACATCGCCCAGACGATCCGGGCATGCTTGTTGGCGAGTGCCACGGCGGCCTTGTTCCATGATTTCTCTTCGCGCAGCTTCAAAGCCCATACGCTCTTCGCATCAGCGCGCTCATGCACATGCATCAACTCCGAGCGGGCACCATGGATCAGCAGGGTGCGAAGATAAATATCTCCGCGTTTGGTGATCTTGCCAAGGACGGTTTTCCCACCCGTGGAAAACTGACGCGGTGTGAGGCCCAGCCACGCTGCAAACTGGCGACCATTCTTGAAGTCACGCGCATTGCCGACGGTCGCGACGATCGCACTGGCAGTGATTGGGCCGATGCCGTTGAGTGTGGCGATACGGCGTGCCCGCGGATCCTGGCGAACATGTGCCCTGATCTTCCGGTCATAGGCCAGGATCTCGATGTGCAACGCTTCAAGCCGTGCGTACAGCGCATCGAGTTCAATCCACGCCATGGCGGGTACGACATCGGCCTTGTCTTGATGCACCGTCTTCCAGTCTCGCTTGAGGCTGTCGAGCCCAGCATTGATGACCACACCGAACTCGGCGAGCAGTCCGCGCAACCGATTGGCGATCCGGTTCTGTTCGCCGACCACGCCCTTGCGGACCCTATGAATCACCAGGATGGCCTGTTGCGCATCGTCCTTGATGGGGACGTACCGCATCCTCGGACGGCCCATGGCTTCGCAGATGGCCTCGGCATCGTTGGCATCGTTCTTCCCAGCCCGCCCTTGATGGCGATACGGCGCGACCAGCTTCGGATTCATGATACAAGGCTGGTGGCCGAGCTTCCCAAGCTCCCTCTCCCAATAGTGGGCACCGGAACCAGCTTCCATCCCGACGCGACACGCGGGAAGATTGGCGAACCAGGTGAG